>CAKVCL010000035.1 GCA_934725855.1 uncultured Cellulosilyticum sp.
TTTTTTAAGTTAGCCCCCATCCCATCATTTGTTGCAAGGCAAATGATAATAGGACTATTATTTCGCATAAGAGATTTTGCTACCATATTGATAATTACGGTTAGTAGATGATGGTATATTACTTAAAAAAAAAGAAATATTTATGTTTTTACCATCCCAGTCTATACGTTTAATGACGCTACGTATAAGCTGCCTCTTCTCATGTGGTGTACATTTGTCTACAGTGTCACATAAACGTTGCATAGAGCTTAAAATAATGTCCAGATTAGCCATATCGAAATCTTTTGCAGTAGAGAGTTCTTTAGCTTCATTAAGTTGAATTGTATATGCAGCAATTTCATTATGCAGAGTATTGACCTCATCCTTGATATACTTTTCCATTTGTGGATCATCAAATTTAGCTAACTTAATAATAAGGGTTTTGATGATATTTTCATTATCCTTAATTTTTTCTTCTAGCTGTTGGATATTTATAGATATATCATCTTGCTCATAAGATAGTTCTTTATGCTGCTTTTTGATAGCATCAATTAGCTCATTTTTATTCTTTACCATATCTTTAATTCTTTTAATAACAATTTGATCTAGTATATAGCCTTTGCTAACATTGTTGACGTTACATAGTTTCCCACGACTTTTTAATTTGTTAGTACATCTATAAGTATAGCTTATAGTCCCATCTGCTAGTACAGCCTGATTAGTCACCTTCATAACAGCACCACAATGCTTACAGTATATTAATCCAGTGAGTAGAGCAGGAGCACCAGCTCCTTTAGGAATGGCACTGTCTGAATTACTTTTTATTTGCATTTGAACGTTTATCCATTTAGTACTATCTATAATTGGCTCATGGGAGCCTATTGCAAGTATCCATTCGTTTGGATTATTTTTTAAGTTACTTTTCCCATTTTTGTGACGATTATATGGCATGTATGCTTTACCAATAGAGTCTGCTATTTCAGGCATAGTAACACCTAGTGATTTAAAATATTCATATGATTCGGTATCCACAGTACAATAAGTTGGATTGACAAGTATTCCTCGAATGACATTAGTAGCAAAATACTTATCATTTAATGTCTTAATTTGTTTTTGAAGCAAATACGTTTCAACTTGTGAGATACTACCTAATTCTAAATATTTATCATATATAAGGGTAACTATTTCTTTTCCTTTTGGGTCTATTTCTAATATAGTATAATGTTTAACTTTATTTCCTGACATATATTCCTTGCGAACAGGGATATACCCTAGAGGAGCAGTTCCACCTAACCAGCGTCCTGTCTTTGAGAGTTCCATTAAATTATCTTTTATACGTTCAGCAATGGTTTCACGTTCTAATTGAGCGAATACACTAGATATGTGTATCATTGCGCGGCCCATTGGAGTGGTAGTATCAAATTGCTCTTTAATGCTTACAAAGCCTACATTATGCTTAGTGAGCAAATCAAGAGTAGTAGAGAAGTCGGACACATTACGACTAATACGGTCTAATCTGTAACAAATTAAGACATCATATAGTTCTTTTTTTATTCCCTTGATCATTTCTTGAAACTGAGGACGATTAGTATTACCGCCAGAAAAACCCTCATCTTCAAAGATACTAAATTCACACTCATCAAAGTGAAGAGTAGCGTATTCCTTGCACAAATGTATTTGATTTTCTATTGACTCACCTTTATCACTTAATTTGGATTTACGAGAGTAAATTGCTATTTTCATAGATGTATGCCTCCAAATATATATACTAGTTGTTAAAGATTCATACACATTTGAGCCACAGATATTATAAGTGGCTTAATCTGTTCTAATTGATATGCTTCCTCAAAAAAGTATTCACATTCATATTTTTCTTCGCCTAACTGATGTAATTGCAATGTATGAGGTGAATTTTGTTTAATAAATAATCTACACACCCATTTTCTTGAATTGTTTTCAGTTTGCAATGCCACATAACGCTCGGTCTTTTTATAGACAATATTCTCATTAGGTATAGAAGAAATCATTTCTTTAATTGAATCCAAAATTTGAAGTTCAGTTTCAGTAATAGCAAACTCTTTTTTTGAAAATGTGGCTGATTGTTGTTCTGGTAATTGAATTGAGCCGTCTAAAGCAGCTTGAATTTTGTCATTAACCAGTTCAGCTATATATTGATTAAATGATGCTTGGACAATATTTTTAAATCGATCTATAACAGATTGGGTTTTAGTGCCTGAATAAACTCCTTTGCTTAAAATAAATTTTATGAATTGATCAGAAGGATTTCTAAGTTGCTCAGCTAAAATATTTTTTATCATTGCGGTATATTTCAGTTCAGATGCACTATCCAATATATCTTGAATATTAAAAGAGTTTTTGCAGAATTTTTTAATTTGAGAAATGGAAGCTTCTTTAAGTTGCAACATATTAATTTCAAGAAATGGAATATCGTCCATTATATTAGTCTCTTCTAAATCGGTATAAAACCTGTATATTATTCCATTAGTTAATATGGCAAACTTAGCTTTAGTTACTGAAAAGTATCTATATAGTTGATTGGTATGTTTATTTAAATCTTTCTCGAGAGCTTTTGCCTCGATTAAAATAGTTGGGTTGTTGTCTATAATAATGGCATAATCTACTTTTTCACCTTTTTTAATACCAGTATCAGCGGTAAATTCAGGTATAAATTCATAAGGATTAAACACATCATATCCTAATATCTGAAAAAAAGGTAATACAAGAGAAGTTTTTACAGCTTCTTCTGTTTTTAATGAGTTCTTGATTGAATCAATACGAGTAGAAAAATCTTTTAATTTATCGTTAAATTCCATGTATATTACCTCCCTAAATGTAAGCAAGGGCATGACAAAAACAAATGTTTTGCCAAGCCCTTAGAAGTTAAATTAAGTAATTATTTAATAATTTCAAGTTGTTTTTTTGATAGAATAAACGTTTTTTCATTTTGGTACTCTTTATGACCAATGAAAGAGGCGTCTTTTTTGAGTTCCTTTAATTCTTCTCTAACATCTGTTTGGAATTCAGTAAGTCCAGCAGTCTAATCAAAAATGATAGAAGTTTTTTATATAATTCTTTAATATCAGCTTGCTCTTGTTCTAAACTGACAACATCAGACTTTAATCCATTAACATCATCTTTTAATTCATTAAGTGGTTACAGTATAAGTTTCAATATTTTTCCATTTATTCACATCCTTTCTTAGTGTTCTAATAAAATTAATGATTATGTTCATTACTTTCGTTATCCTCAATCAACTTGATAATATTTATAACTTTATAGATGGTTTTGTCATCTTTGTTTTTTAATTGTTCAAGGAGTTTTTTTGTAGAATCTCTTTCGTAGAGTTCCCTGGTAAATTCTAAAAGCTCAGGATTATCTGTAACAACATCAATAACTTTATTATCAGTTCTGCCAAGCAAATAATCCGTTGAAACATTAAATATTTCTGCAAGTTTTTCTAGGACATTTGAGTCTGGTATTCGTTTTCCTTGTTCATAGAATCCATATGCACTAGTAGTAATATTTAGCTTTTGTGCAATGTCTTTTTGGAGAAATCCTGTTTGTTTTCTTAAATATTTTAGACGATCTGAAAGTGATTGCATATAGATATCCTTTCTACTAGTATTATACATTTATATTATACAACAATGTGTTGTAAATGAAATAAAAACAACAAATAGTTGAAAAAATATTGACAAACAACATAAAGTTGTATAGTATTAAAACAACAAATAGTTGTTTGAAAGGAGGGAATATCATGGAGAATAATTTGAAAAAATTAAGAGATAAACTAAAATTAACACAAAAACAAGTTGCACAAAATGTTGGAATATCAACAAGTTACTACGGTATGTTAGAACAAGCAGATAGAAGACCAAATTTGTCATTAGCTTATAAACTAGCTAAGTTTTTTGACACATCAATAGAGGATATATTTTTTAACACTTGAAACAACATAAAGTTGTTTTATCATAGGACAATTTTTCAATTTCATATACATACAGCAAGGGGGGATACATATGGCATCAAAAAAACAACCTTTTTGGATTAATAATGTTCATTTTTTTCTAGAAGATGGCACACCTCTTACAAAAGAAAATGAGCATCTTGCAAAGGCTCATGATGAAGTTATTCAATACCATGTAAGAAACATCTATAGATTTTTAAATGGACTACCATCCAATCAAAGACAATATGCGTATGAAAAGATAATTTCTTTATAATTTACATTTCATTCCATATTATACACTTACATTATTTGGAAAACAATAATTTTACAAACCAATATTAAAAAAGCTTGTTTTCCTAAGGCAAATGAGGAGGCGCAAAAGAAAAATAAATTTTTCTTTGTATATATTACATGAAAGGATGAAAAAAGAGAATGCAATACAGACTTGGAATTATTTTTAAAAATTGCAGAGAAGCTGCTGGTTATAGTCAAGAACAGGCAGCAGAACTGTTAGGAAGAAGTGTAAGGACAATAAGTGACTATGAAAGGGATATAACATTACCCGGTATAGAGGCAATGCTAAACATGGCTAAAGTATACAATGACCCATTATTGCTATACAGGCTTGTGGATCAAAGATTTGCAGAAATTAAATGCGTAACACCTACTGAAGGGGTCATGAAAATACTTGATGTAATGCAAGATGTAATGGAGCAGTCTAGAGATTTGATAAAGGTAGCATCAGACAATGTGATTGAAGAATCAGAGATGGACATTTGGGAAAGAGGAATGGAACTAGCTGATCAAATGATTCTTTCTGGAATGATTCTTAAAAATGTAAGAACTGAAAGGAAAAAGCCCTCACAAGGCGGCAACCTTGTAAGAGCTTAAGAAAAACTACTATTAGATGGCTAAAGTATAGCACATTGCTTTGCTTTAGTCTAGAAGGAATGATGAAAAATGTTAAATAAAAAAGAGATTTTAACTGGCTTAGCCGAAGTTGGTTTCGTTTGTTTAAATATATTTTTAATGCTGTATTTTGGGTAAGGGAGGAATAAGGATGGATAATTATCAAGCGAGAGGATACCTAAAATATGCTATGCACCATTTGGATGGAACAGACCAAGAACTTACACCAGAACAAAAGCGTAAATTACTAGGAAGCCTATTACTAGCTTTTGACATGATGAGTGAAGAAGAGGCTGATAGGTATGATGATGAACATTAACAGGGGGTATCTATGGAACAGGCAGTTGAATACGCAAAACTTAAGATAAAAAAGTTTCCTGAAATCTATAAAGATTATACTGATGATTCAGAACTATTTAGCATGCTTGTTGAGGATTGTAGGAAACAACTTAAAGTTCAGAGATTTTCTATTAATTTTATTAGTATGGGAGGTGTTGAGCATGGGCCAATTGTTATTTGATGAAGCTCCGTTGGTTATTAATAAAACACTAGCAACTAAGATTGGGCTAAATGAAGCAATAGTGTTACAACAAATTCATTATTGGCTTCAGATAAATGAAAAAAACTGTGTAAACAAAGAAGATGATAAGCATTATAAGGATGGTTGCTTTTGGACATATAACAGCATTAAGAAGTGGTCTGAGACATTCCCTTTTTTTAGTGCTTCAACTTTAAGAAGAACATTTACTAGGCTTGAAGAACTAAAAATAGTAAAAGTTGCAAACTATAATGATTCAAAAATTGATAGAACAAAATGGTACACAATTGACTATAAAGTATTATATGAATACACCAAAGAAGATGAAGAAATAGGACAAGATATGAAAAATGCATTTGCTCAAAATGAACAAATGGAAGAGTCCAAAATGAGCAAATGCAAGTGTTCAGAATTAACAAATGGAATTACTCAAAATGAGCAAACCAATACCAAAGATTACTCAGAGATTACTACAGAGATTACTGCAGAGATTACAGACAATAAAAATATACAATCAGAGATTGTATGTGCTACTAGCGAAGCACCAACAGATATCGACCTCATTATTGAGCGTTGGAATAGCAATAAATATTTAGCTAAGATTACAAAACTAACATCGGATACTAATCGCTATAAAATGTTAAAAGCTCGGATGAAAGACTATTCACTAGATGACATATTAAAAGCAATTGATAATATATCGAAATCTGATTGGTTGCAAGGTAAGACCATTGGCAGAAATGGTAATCCGTTTATCTTAACATTTGACTGGTTTGTTAGGCCAAATAACTTCCCGAAGATTTTTGAAGGGTATTACACCAATAAGGAGTTCAGGACGGTTACGGTTGAACAAGAAACAGGTGGAAATGCTTTTGACAGATTAAGGGCAAAATATGGGGGCGATAGTAATGACAATCAACACACTTGAGTCAATTATGAATATGTTAGTTAAATTCTTTCCCAACTTTAAGTTCGATATGGAGGATGATCTGCAAGTTGAACTTTGGTTAGGAGAATTGCATTACATGAACGATGAAAAGGCTGTATTAGCTGCTAGAAAAGTTATCTCAACATGTGATTTTGTAACTGTTAAGAATCTTAAGCAAGCCTACGCTGAAATTGAAGCACCATTACTGATTGATGATGAAGAAGGTTGGGGACTTGTAAAAAAAGCAATACGTAATTTTGGATATGCTAGGGCAGATGAGGCAATGAATAGTTTGCCAAGCAGGGTTCAAAAAGCAGTTGCTTATTGTGGTGGCTTTCAAGCAATTTGTGAATCTGAAAAAGAAGATGTCATGAGAGGACAATTCAATAAGGCAATGGAGGCAGTCAATAATCGAATACGTTCAGAATTAACATTAGGGGCACCATTACTTGAACAGATTAGATTATTCCAGTTAGAGGTTGAACAGAAGGAACACAATATGCTTGAAGTAGATAGAGCATTGAGAATTGAGCATAAAGACATAAGTCCTGATGTTGAAGATAAAATAAAAAGCATTAAAGAGATAATAGAGTCTTCAAAGGAGGCGGGCTAATATATGGATTTAACATTAGTATGCAGAGAAAAGGTTAGTGGGACATGGATATTTCACGTACGCTCAGGACAAGCACTGCAAAAGCAAGAGTGGACTGAATTGGTTGAGCAGCACATTAAAGCAAAAGAGCAGAACAAAGAGGAGTTTGAAAAGATTGAGAACACAGTAAAGCTTTGGAATGAAAATGATAATAGGCATGAAATTGCACTTATAGTATATGCTTCAAAATATTGTACTAATGTTTCTCAAGAAATTACACCACAAAAGATAAGCTACAGGGTAGTTAAAGATAGCATGGCCAATGCATATGAACAATCCATTATCACTGTTATAGATGAATTTAATAAAGCTTTATGTGAAAGCAAGGATGTTGATAATGCAAAGCTAAAAACAATTTGTGTATTAGGTAAGTTAAGGAGGGGAGAAGTATAGAATGGCACAGGCTAAAAACTGGACTCAAGATGAGATAAATTTTCTAATTAAGCATAAAAATAAATCTACTGAATGGGTAGCATTGAAGCTTGGGAGGACAGAAAGAGCAGTGGTGATAAAAAAATCAAAACTTAAGCTTTCTAGTCGAGGTAAATGGACTAAGGATGAAATACAATTTTTGATTGACAATTTAGGAGAAATGCCTATTGAAAGTATAGCTAATAAATTACATAGGTCACTAAATGCAGTAAATCAAAAAGCTAATATCCTTGGATTTAGTACTGTTATAGCAAGTGACAAGTTATCTTTCAACGAATTGATAAATGAATTAGGATATGGGTCATCATATTTATACTTAAAAGATAAATGGACAAGTCTAGGGTTAAAGCTTGCTTATTTTAAGATAAATGGGAAAAGAGTGCTTGGCCTTGAAATAGAGCAATTTTGGAAATGGGCAGAAAAACATCAAGATAGATTGAATTTCAAGAACCTTGAACATAATGCTTTTGGGTACGAGCCAGAATGGGCTAAAAAGAAAATTGATAAAGATAGAAAGAGAAATAAGCAGAAAGATAAGGTTTGGAGTGAAGAAGAAAAAGAGAGATTGATACTATTACTTAAAAACGGACTTGATATTTTTAGAATATCAAGGGAACTTAACAGATCACAGCAGGCTATAACGAGTCAAATGATTAGAATGGGCATTAAATATAGACCTAAATATATTGATAGTAGAAAATGGACAGATGATGAAACAGCCCTTCTTATGCAGATGAAAGAAAAAGATTGTAGCATTGATGAAATAGCAGAAAAAATAGGAAAGACTGCAGGCGCTGTAAAAATAAAGTATATGAGGATGACAGGTAAAGCAGTTTAACAACAAATCGATTTTTTAATTGACAAAAACAATAAAAACGTAAATCAATTTGTTATAAAAGAGGTGAAAACATGAAAAGCCTTTACAAAAGATTTAAAGAATTAACAGGCTTTAGTTATACAGATATGGCTGAAAGACTTGGAGTAACTAGACAGGCAATAGATCATATGCTTAGGAATTACTCCATAACTCACATCAATGCAAGTAAGTGGTTGCTTACGCAAATGATTGATGAAGCAATAGAACGTGAAAGAAAGCAAATTAGTGAGCTTGAAGAGTTAAAGAAGCAAGTAAAAGAATTTAAAAGTTGTAAGGGAGCGGATGAAAAATGAGCAATAGTGTAAAAGGCTTAGAAACATTAATTGAAGCTACAGTAAGTGGACTAAGAGAAAAAAGAGACAAATCAAGATGCTGTGAACAATACACAGAGGCTTGTATTGAAAAGATGAAGGAATATGCAGAAAGCGGAAAAGAATGTGATTTTAAGTGTGAATACTGCAATAAGTTTAAATGGGTTATTGATAGAGCAAAACATTATGCAGAAAAAACAGGGCTAACATGGCAGGAAGTATTAACAGGATGGGAAGGAAAGAGAAGCTATTGGTATTTGAATTACTATCAAGATTGCAATCAGCCAGAAATAGAATCAGATAATGTTAAAGTGTTTGATACTCTGGAAGAGTTAAGAAGCTCAGTAGGAAAAGAATTTAGATGTCCATGTTGTGGAGGAATAAGTAATAGTCCATATAAATGTACAAGCGGAATAAAAAGAAAAGACGGTAAGATTTGCGACTGGAATGTTAATGGATTACTTGGAGATTTAGGGAAAGGCGTATTCGTTTATTGCAAAGAAAAAGTTATAGGAGAGCGTATGTTCATGCCAATAGCTTGGGAAAACTAAACAAAGTTGATTTTTAGGTGGTGAACACATGGTTATATGGAAAAATGACATGCCGTATATAGTAAGAACGATTGATGATCTAAATGGGATTATTGATGCTGAGATATTTGAACAGGTAAAAGCATTTATTGATGACTATGTTGAAAGCAATGATAAAGTTGAACAGCTTCGAGATATGATTGGTGATTTAGAAGATGAAGTTTCTAGCTTAGAATATGATATTTCGGAATTAGAGGATGAAAATTCAGAGCTAGAGGACACCATAGAAAAATTGAAGGAGAAAAAGAATTGCTCACAAAATACTAAAGATGCTTTAAATGATTTTATTGAATCATTTGATGAGAAGGTTTTAAGTAAAGACCAGTATTACTATTGGTACAAGCTTATGGATGCAATAAAAGAAGAACAAGAGATTTAAAAGTGTTTTTTTAGTGGGAGTGGTGCTAATGGCAAATAATGCGTGTTATAACTGCACAGAACGGTTTTTAGGTTGTCATGGTACATGTTGTAAGGTATAAGGCATTTAGACATGATAGAGACAAAATACTGCGTGAAAAATACATACAGAACAAAGAGAAAGATGAAATAAAGCGAGTAAGAAGAAAAAATATGCTAGGAACGCATAAAGTGAGGGTGATTGAAGTATGAACCAGAAAGAAGTAGATGAATGGGTGCAGGAAACGCTTGAGCAAGTAGAAAACGAATAGACCATATTGCCGAGGTCGGCAAAAAAGGATAGGTGAAGTATGAGAGAATACAAATTTAGAGCATGGAATAATGAATTAGGTATGTCAAATGTATTTTGTATTGATCAAGGTATGTTTGAAGCTGAGCCAGATGCAGTTATGCAATATACAGGCTTAAAGGACAAAAATGGTAAGGAAATATTTGAGGGAGATATTGTTGTTTTTCATCAACAGATAATGGGGCAACTAATAGAAGATGGATATACAGGAATAGTAAAGTTTGAGCAATGCTGTTTTACTGTAGATAATGAGAAACAACAAGAATCAGTACCTATATTTGATGAGGTAGGAATGTGGGAAGTATTAGGAAATATCTTTGAAAATGAAGAGTTGGCAAGCAAATTTAAGTTAAAATAACTTTTTTAAATGCTTGGAGGGAAGAAAATGGAAACAAAGAGATTTGTAGTAGTAGGTGTTAAGAAAGAGGATTTAGAGGACTCTTTAGCAGGTCTTAGCCAATTAAAACCTATCTTACAAAGAAACGTTATGATAGGTAATGGCAAGAACGTTGTGCAAGGTAAAAAGGACGCTGCGGAACTTGGGAAGGATTTCGATACAGCAATTACAGCCATGACAATGCTATTGGGGCAGATGGAATAACAATTTAACTTTTTAATTAGTGGAAGGGGGAGCTGTTAACGTGAAAAAGTACTTTGTAACATTTAATGAAGAAGACGGTCAAGAATTTAATGAGTATGATTTACGAGAAATTGTACAAGAACAGTTTAATGGTATAAAGACAAAAGGTGAACAAGAGGATGTACTTAATGAAATAGCAGCACTTGAGGTAGATGAAGAGTATACATACTTTAATGATTACGTTAAAAGATATGATTTAAAAGTTAGGCGTATTGCTTAAAAATGAATTTTTAAATTACGGAGGGATTTGGATGGAAACAAAAAGATTTGTTGTAGTAGGAGTAAAAAAAGAAGATTTAGAAGACTCTTTAGCAGGTCTTAGCCAGTTAAAGCCTATATTACAAAGAAATGTGATGCTAGGTAATGGACGTAATGTGAAACAGGGTAAAAAGGATGCCCAAGAGATTGGAAAGCATCTTGATACAGCCATAACGGCTATGACAATGCTTTTGGGGCAGATGGAGTAAAAACTTTAGATTTTAAATTGAAAGAAATAAGGCACGCGTTATACGTGCCCTACTCTTAATAATTATTCATTATCATCGTCATCAACTAGTGAATATTCAGCATCACATGCAGGACATTCAACATTGAAGTCGCCATTTGGCAATAAGCCAATGTGTCCACAGAACTTACATTCTAATTCATCATAATCAATAAGAGAACCCATGTGTATGACACCTCCTTTGAATAATTATTAAGTAAATTATATAGCAAATATTATTGAGAAAAAAGGATAAAAAATAAGAATTTGTGAGCTTTAGGAAAGGAGCACAGTTATATGGGAATGACCAGTAATCAGCTTAATTTAGTACGATATGTTGCAGAAAACAACTTACAGAAAGCAAAAGAAGCAGCTTTATGTTGCTGTTCAGAAGATACCACTCAAAAGAACCATTGGGCTGTAGCAAAATATAGTAACATTTTACGTTCAGGAGGAATGAATATGATAGAACTTCCTGCAAATATATCTATGTTTGCTACATTGGAAGATTTAACTAATACATACTTAGAAGATAGATACTATTTAACAGATGATGAAAGAAATCTTTTTGAGCTGATAAAAAATATGAATACTGTAAGTTTACAACTCATGGAAAAGCAGATTCCTTATTTAAATGCCACGTTATTATACGGTGAAAGTGGGGTTGGGAAAACAGCATTTTCAAAATATGTTGCCTATAAACTCAACATGCCATACTTATATGTAAATTTTTCAAGAATGCTAGATAGTTATCTTGGGGGAACTGCTAAGAATTTAACAAGTTTATTTAACTATATAAATCAACAACAATGTGTTGTGATGTTAGATGAAATAGATAGTTTAGCAGCAAAAAGAGAATACGGAGGTGGTGGAGCAAGTGCGGAGGTCTCAAGAAGTACCACTTGCTTATTACAAATGTTAGATTCTGTTACTAATGACCATGTAATCATTGCAGCAACTAACTTAATAGATGATGTTGATACGGCTGTAAGGCGAAGATTTACGCAAAAGCATGAAATGCACAGACTTACAGCAGAAGATAATGAGAAATTTATACGCCAATATCTTGATGATGTAGGATTTAATTATGACTTAGATTCTATAAAAAAGTATAGTGAAGGGAATAATTCAGCAGCAGAGATTATGACTCATATAACAAGGAAAATTGCTGAATGCTTAATTTCTAAAACTGAAATAGTTGTTTTGTAGTTTAAAAACCGAATTTGTGTGAGGTGAGTATTATGGATTGTGATTTAGCTATGACGCCAGAATGTATTAAATGTTGTAAGTATTGCAAAGAAAAATGTGAGCGTGAGTGTATATTCTCAAAAAGAAATGAAGATTGTGATCATGAAATTGAGCATATAGATGAAGATTAAAAATCCAAAATTGTGAGGTGAGAGCGTGAACCTATTAATTTTTATATTTGTAATGACTGTAATGGTAGCTTACTTGGTTTGGCTTATGTGGCAAATGGATAAATAAAATCAGAGTTTGGGAGTGGTAAAAGTGGAACATTTAGATACAAATATAGTGAGGATAGTTGAAGATAGCGTGATTGGATTGGAGTTGGTTGGAAAAACTATAACCCACAGAACTAAAGGAAAAGGAGTTGTTGTGGGTTATAGCTCAGTATCAGGTGAACCATTTGCATTTTTTTATGATCTTCAACAAATTACAGATAGAGTATGTTGTTTCTCACATACTGAAATTATTTAGGAAAAATAGTTTCAGCATCTTTTGTAATAAGAACCATTGAAATAAAGTATACAGTGGCAGTGATGAAGTTTTTCATATCTGAAACATCTCTATTCTCTTGCTTACGTATGTAGTGGGCTTCATCATTGCCAATCCAAGCAGACTTTTCTGCTAATATCTTAATGCGTGGATCGTCAATATAATTTTTGATACAAGCGCTAAGTGGCATAGATTTAATTTTTTCTTCTTCATCTTTATGCTCAGAAGTTGAAAAATCTTTTATTAGAAATTCAAGAGCTTTTCTATAGCCTAGTCCTGCAATTTCATCTAATCCTGAACATTCAGCAGCTAGAGCTTGGTTGTATATTTTCACGAAGGATGGAGACAAGTTATTGATGTGTTCGTCAAATAACTTCTCTTTAAAGCGATTTGGTTCAGATGAGACTACGCAAGTCACATAATAGTAATCATAAGCACTGCTAGATTTTGAACTTAAGTAAACGTCATAATCAGTTATAAATGCGGAGCTACAACCAGTACAGTAGTTATGTATAGATACATGCGGGTTGCCAGATAAGTTTTTGTGTAAAACTGAAGATATAAATTTTGGGGATATATTGGCTTTACAAATCGGGCAAATTTTTTCTTCCTCATAGATAAGATATGAGTCTCTAGAGTCTATGATATTATTTAATTTTATCTTCTTTTCCATATTTGGCACCTCCTTTCTTATTAAATTCTACAATATTACAATTAATATTTCAAAAATTATGGCATATAAATATGCGATTATCAACATAGGAGCACAGAGGAAAAATAACAGAACAAATCTGATTTTGGGGTCTCGGCAGGAATGTCGGGACCAATTTAGGAGTGATGATTATGAATAAAGTAACTTTTCTATTTAAGAGTGGCGCAAAAGTACAGTTTAATTGTGAAGAAATTGAAGTTAGTAGACATTCAATAACAGGAGAATTACAGGGGTATTCGGCTAAAGGAATTAAAGGCGGAATGCCTATGTATGCTAGAATTGACAATATTGATTGTATTTATGCAGAGGATATAGAAGAAGATAGTAAGCTAGTTTATCCAGAAGGGATTGATGATTAAATGCTTAATACAAGCGTAAATAATAATTCAAGAGTAGAAATTAATGCAGTTAGTGGAACGATAGTAAAGACTCATAATAAGAGTTACATTGATAGAATGCACATTAATTCACAACTTGCAAAAGATGTGTTCAGAAAAGGAAGTGACAAAGTTATACTTCAAGCTATGAACTCACATGATGGCTATTTGCTGGTTGAATTAATAGATAAAAAAGACTATGAGGAAGATTTATAAACAAATTCGACTTTTAAGAAAGGATGATTGTATGAAAGGTACAGTATATAAGTGTGGTGTATGTAGTAAGATTTTTGGAACATCGTTTGAAGCTGATGGATTAGGTTGCCCTTATTGTGGTGAGTTTATTATTCCAATAGCTGATGTGATAGATAGAAATCAGTATATAGCTCTAAGTAGTAATAAAGATAAGAAAGAAAATGTTACAAGGAGAATACAAGTTAAATGTATCAAGAAAATAGGAAGTTACAATATTGGAGATGTATTCAGAGCGGAAGTCATAAATCGTAATGAAATAAAGCTTGATAATGGCGAAGTTTGAAGTTTATCCATCAAAATACTTTATTGATACGTGGACAAATTCTACACCATAACACGAAAACTAAGTTTGAACTTTGAAGAGACAGCAACATTATTTTTATTGTTTACCATTAGTTTTTCACATAAAAGGAGCTGATTGATATGAGTACAGTACTTTATTCAAAAGAGCGTTGGGAAAAGGTTAATGAAGCAAACAAAGAATTAATGAAGTTATTTCTTAGGAGCACTAGAGCAGATAGGCGAAGACCTAATACATGCTCAGAGTACCAGTATGACTTAAGGTTTTTTCTTATTTGGAATTTACTGTATAACAACAATATGAATGTACTTGAATTTAAGAAAAGAAATTTTGAGGACTTTAAGTTTTTTATGACAGATGAAAGAAACGTAAGTAATGCAAGAGCTAATAGATTATTATGTGTGGTAAGACGCATGATGAACTATGCTGAAGATGATGACGATCAGTATGAATTTTATATGCGAAATGTAGCTGCTAAAGTAAAAAGCCTTGAAAAGAAGCCTATTAAAGAAACAAGCTTTTTAAAGCAGGAGCAAATAGATTTACTAAGGAGCTACTTACTTGAAAATAAGATGTACCAGCATTTATGCTTACTTGATTTATTTTATGATACAGGAGCAAGAATTAATGAAATACTTCAAGTGAAGAACACAGAAACGTTAAAGCATGGGTACATTAAAGTTGAATGTAAGGGTGGAGAAAAGCAGTACATATTGATACACGAGCACTCAATGGAGAGCATTGCATTACATTTAAGCGGCAAGCAAGATGGAGAAGCATTTTGGCAAAGTAAGTGTGGTCCGGTAGTTAAAACAGCTACACTTAGAAATTGGGTAAAGGATATGTATAACATACTAAGTAAATTAGACCCCACAATATCATATTTCACACCACATAGTTTTCGTCACACCGTTATAGAAAACTTATGCGATGGGACACATTATCTTTGTAAGAAGATAGGCAGAAAGTTGACTATAGAAGAAGCGCAAATTATTGTGCATCATAAGAGCATTGATATGACTAAAAGTTATATGAAACCAAAGGATAATGAAATGATTTTTAGATTATTTGGTATCAAATTAGATTAATTTAGGCTTGTATTACAATGTAATACAAGAAAATAAAAGTTGTATTACATTGTAATACAGAAAATGAGGAGGCAAAACAAATGATTATTTCAGTAGATGCAGGTAAATTCGCAACAAAGGCAGTATCAGACAATGGTGGGAGAACACATTTTAGAACTAAGAGCACGCTAATTACTAAAACACTAGATATTGAAGCAGCAGGTAATAGCAATAAAGTAACTTTTGGAGAAAAGACATTCATCGTTGGTGATCAAGGCGAAGAAATTGACTATAGTTTGGAAAAGAACACTTTGCTTCATACAAGAACAAGAGAGTTGCAGTAATTGATTTAGGTGGAAGAAACATGAATTTTGGTATTTATGATAATTTAATGCCTCAACCAAGCTCAATGATGACTACCAATCAGGGTAGTATGGATATTGAAGCAAAAGTTAAGCGTACAATGGAAGCCGAGTATAAGAAAGCACTAAGCACAAAGGATGTTGAAGAAATACTTTCACAAGGAGGATTGAAATATCAAGGAAAGATTGACCCAAAGAGTCAAGTAATACTTGAAGAGATTTACAATGACTATGTGAGTGATGTTGTGAATGGTATTAAGAAAGAATTTCCTTTAGATATGTTAGATGTAGTCGTAACAGGTGGCACAAGCCTACTAGTTGATAGCATTATTCCAAAGTATATACCGCATGTGCAGGTTGTAGATGATACACAATGGACTAATGCACAGGGCTTCCTGAAAATAGGAAAGGCAAAATTTAATGCCTAGACAAATTATTACAGTTAGTTTTGATAATGATAAAGAGCTGTTCGACTACATATCATCAAAAGAAAACCGTTCAGATTTTATAAGATATTGTATAAGAAAAGAGATGATGGAAGAAGCAAAAGTATTGGATGGTACAGAGCTTGAAAGTAAAATAGAAAAAATAGTTATGAGATGTTTGGAGAAATATCAGCCTAAGTTAGAAATTCAATCAGAAAATGGCCAATCTGATGAATTTAAAGCAGCTGTTGATTTCTTTGATGAGGATTAAAGAAAGACTTATACACTAAAGTTAAATTTTAACCAATTTAGCTTTAGTGTTTTGGTGTTTATTTAAAGATAGGAGGCATATATTATGAAAAATAAGTATTTTGAAATGGTTAAAGATAGATTAAAGCAATACAAGGTATTACAAGCAAGAAAAAGAGTAATGATGAGTAAATATCTTTCTGCAGGAGATCCACATAAGAATATGAGCACAGATTATAGTCAGATTCCAGCTGGTTCTCATGTGAGTAATACTAAAAATAAAATGGATGAGGCATTGATTAAGAGTGAAGAATTAATGTCAAGATATAGCTTTACTATTAAAGAGATAGACGAGCTAGACATGGCAATGGAATCCTTAAGACCTATCTATAAACAAGTCATTTCATTAAGATATATAGATGGATTAGAGTGGGGACTTGTTTCAGCCGAAGTGGGTTATTCAGAACGTCAATGTAAACGCATTGCAAAAGCGGCAATTGCAAGGATTGCGGATATATTTTATGGTGAAGATTCATATGATTTACCCATATATGAGTACTATAGAGAAATAGTTTAAAAAATCATGTCCCGTTTTTGTCCTATTTTTGTCCCTTTTTTGGCACCAATTATCATAAAAGAGGGTGTATTATATTAATATGCAATGAATTAATTGATGCCTCCTCATCAAAAATATTGGTTGCAGTATTAAGTAGTGAAAGCATATTCGGTGTGTATGCAATTGCCAAAGTGTTTTCTTTAGTCATCCAAAGGCTGATTAAGGGATAAAGAAAATTGAATACTGATAAAAAGAAGATTAATTCGAGTAAAAAAATAAGTAGATATATAACTACTATCCTCGGGTTGGTCTTCTTTTTATTTGACTTAGGTGTACAGAAAATTGACCCAAACTATTATAACTAAGGAGCTGATATATGCTAAAGCCACCAATTGCTAGATTATTGAGAGATACATTGTCTAAGATAAAAGATTAATCATTACAAGTTATTAAGATTCAAGGAATGATGAAAGGCGGTGGATGTTTGAATGTTGAAGGACTAAGAGAAGAAATAAAAGCAATCCAAGAGTTTATTGAAATAATTGAACTTCCAGTTGTTAATACAGAAGATAAAATACTTAGATTTTACATTCAAACTGAAAGCATCAATAAAACAAAAAAACTATTAGGTGATATTATAATGCCTAATGGGAACCGGTATCAAGTGAATGACATAAGGAATTTAGTTATAAATGGTGCAAATGGTGCTGATGAAAGAGTTAATGATTTAGCATATCGAATCTACAAAGCCAATAAGAAGAATGGCAGAAGAAGGTGAGATAATGAATAAAGTTGCACCAATAAGCGACAAAAACTTAATCAATGAAATAGTTGAAGATTTAAAGCAAGAAAACAGTAGAGACTATATTTTATTTATGGTTGGCATATGTTGTGGTCCTAGAATAAGTGAGATGATATGTCTTAGAGTAGTAGATGTTAAGAATAAAGAATCAATGAAAATAAAAGCTACTAAGAATAATAAATCATTAGAAGTACCGATACCTAAGATACTACAAAAAGAATTAAAAGAGTATTGCAAAGGTAAAGATGCTACTGATTTTTTATTCCCTTCAAGACAGGGTGGACATATTACTAGGCAAAGAGCTTCACAGATTGCTAAACGTATAGCTGATAAATACGATATAGAAAATTTTAATACTCATTCATTTAGGAAAACATTTGCTAGGAGATTGTATGAATTAACCAAGGATATAGCACTAGTACAGATGGCATTAGGACATCAGAGTGTAGCAACTACTATAAAATATTTAGGACTAGAACAAGAATATTTACATAATAAACTTAATGATTTTAACCCGTTCAAATAATAGGTGATATACTCCATAAGCTTGAGTAAAACTCAACATTAGATATTACTATAAATGCAGTAATATCAATGGTTTTGCAATATGTAGTTAGTTGTCAAACATACTATTGAGTAAAACTCAAATCGGGCTTTCTTCTTATTAAATGTAAAAATAAAAAATAGTTTCATTTGAAACGGTTAGGAGTAAAGCTCATGAAAGGAAAAGAAAAAAACTGAATGAAGAGTTAATTGAAACTTTATCAGGAAAGTTATTAATTAAAGTGATGAAGATACGAGAATTATAGTTAGGAGCAGTACAAATGGCACTATTAAAGCTATGTAGATGTGGCAAGAAGATACCAAATACTATTAAGATGTGTCCTGAGTGTGAAGCTAAGAAGCAGGAGAGAAGAAGAGAAAGTGACAGGCAGTATGATAAACATAAGAGGGACAAGAAGTCAAAGGATTTTTATAATAGCAGCAGTTGGGAAAAGACAAGGGTTGCAGTTATGTTCAAGTATAAAGGGCTAGACTTATATGAATACTATGTCAATCATAGCATTGTATATGCTCATACAGTTCATCATATTGTTGAACTTAAAGAGGATTGGAGTAGAAGACATGATATAACAAACCTAATACCATTAACAAACAGTAATCACAAACGCATTCATCTCATGTATGAAAGAGATAAGGAGTCAACTCAGAAGATGCTAACAGAGATACTCGACAAGGCATTGATTGAAATGACATAAAGGTAGGGGGGAGTGGAAAAGTTTTAGACGTTCTACGGTAGACCGAGAGGCGAAGCTTTCCTCACAAAAAAATCCCTAAATCAAATTTTTTAAGAGGGTTGGAGGTGAAATTGATATGGCTAGGCCAAGGCAACCACTTGAAGTGATACAAATGAAAGGTAAAAAACATCTTACTCAGGCTGAAATTGAAAAAAGAAAAAATGAAGAGCTGAAGGCTAAACCAAAACAGGATAAAGTTAAGCCACCAGCTTATTTAAAAGCAAAACAAAAAAGTGAGTTTAAGAAAATAGCAAAGCAGCTACTTGAACTCGGCATAATGACTAATTTAGATTGTGATGCGTTAGCCAGATACATAATAGCTAAGGACTGCTATTTGCATGTTGTAGAAGCAATCAATGAAAATCCAGATTACATACTAGATAAAGAAGTATCTAAAATAAAGGATACCTATTTTAAAGAATGCAGAATGGCAAGTGCTGATCTTGGACTTGATATTAGTAGTAGGGGTAAATTGGTAGTACCACAACAGAAAGAGCCTGAAAAAGAAGAAACAAAAGCTGAAAGAATGTTTGGTGATAGATTATGACAGACGGTGAAGTGCTATTAGAAAGACTAATCAAGTATTGTAATTCTATATTGTGTGGCGAACTCGTCGCATGTGAAGCTAATAAGTGGGCATGTCAGAGGTTTTTGGATGATTTGAGTAAATCAAAAACTAATGATTGGCCTTATTTTTTTGATACAGAAGAATTAGATAGGATAAATACTTGGGCAAGTATGTTTAAACATACTAAAGGGGTACTTAAAGGGCAATACATAGAGCTTGTGGATGTGCTATTGTTTGAGCTTGGCAATTTGTTAGGATGGAAGAAAAAGAAAAATAGATATAGAAGATTTAAAAAAGGATATATTCAAAAAGCAAGAAAGAATGTTAAGACTCAGCTTATGGCCATATTGTCATCATACATAACATTTTTAGGAGATGGTGAGGAAAATGAATGTTATATAGGTGGATGGGATAGGGAGCAGTCAAGCAAATGCTATAAAGAAATTCTCACACAATTAGGTGGGTGTGAAATGCTTAAGGGCAAATACACGACAAGCTATGGGCACATTACACATAAAAGAAGCGGTTCAATTATACAACCTCTATCAAGAGAAGCTAAGAATACAGGAGATGGTTCTAACCCAACACTAGGGATTATTGATGAATACCATTGTCACAAAACATCTGAAATATATGATGTTGTATATTCTGGTATGGTTGCTAGAGCAGAACCATTAATGGTTATTATAACAACGCCTGGTTTTGATTTGGATGTACCTTGTCATAAAGAATATGAATACTGTAAGAACCTTTTAAATCCATTTAATCCAATAGAGAATGATGAATACTTTGTTATGATATGTGAACTAGAGGAAGATGATGATATAAAAGATGAATCGTGTTGGGGTAAGGCAAATCCAGTAGTTGTTACATATGAGGAAGGTCTTGAAAATTTAAGAACAGCAGTTAAAACAGCAATGGACAAACCAGAAGATTACAGAAAAGTAGTTACTAAAAGCTTTGGAAAGTGGGTGCAAATGAAAGAAGGAGGATATATGAATCTTTCTAAATGGGCACAAGCAAAGCGAGAGTATACGCTAGAAAAATTCAAGGGACAATTTTGCAATGTTGGAGTTGACTTATCTGCAAAGCTAGATTTAACAAGTGTTGGATTTGAAATAAAAATAATAGAAAAAGGAATACCTTGCTATTACACATTTTCTCATTCGTTTATGCCAGAAGAAACATATAAATCAAGAATGAAAGAAGGAAAAATTAAGTTTGATTTATGGAGGGATAACGGTTGGTTAACAGTTACGCCAGGTGCAGTAGTTGATTATGATTTCGTAAAAAAGTATATAAAGGATACGGAGAGTGAATTTGAATTAACAATAAAAGATATAGGATATGACCCTTGGAATGCTTCACAATTTGCTAATGATATGTCTGCTGATGGTTATAACATGGTTGAAATAAGGCAAGGTATTAAAACACTAGGTGAACCTATTAAATCATTCAGAGAAGAAGTGTATAAGGAAAATTTATATCATAATGATAATCCTGTATTAACGTGGGCATGTGGTAATGCAGTAACAAAGCAAGATGCAAATGGAAATTTTCTTTTGGATAAGTCTAAATCAGGAGATAAGATTGACCCGTTGGCTGCACTTATTAATGCGCATGTATTAACTATTGATGTTGAAGTCAACAACTATGATGTTAATGCAGAAGTTGATGACTTTTTAGCAATGGCTATTAAGATGAAATCATTGAAAGGGGGTGAAAAATAAGTGAGATTATGGAAAAGAATTAAAAACTTCCTACGTCCAAGTGCAGATCTTCAATCTGATGAGTTATTAAAATGGTTAGGTATAAGTGGTACAAAGAAAAATGCAATGGCTCAGACAACTTATTTTACATGTATGAAGCTTTTGTCTGAAACTATTGGTAAATTACCGTTAAAACTCAAACAGGAAACAAACAGGGGAACTATTAGAGCAAAGCCCAATGCAGCATATATAGTACTGAAAACGCGACCTAATCCATATATGACGCCTACTACATTCTGGTCAACCGTAGAAATGAATAGAAATCATTTTGGAAACGCATTTGTATATTGCAGATATTCAAAATCTAAAAATAAGCTAGTTGAGCTTAAAGATTTATGGATTATGCCTAGCAGTTGTGTAAGGGTACTAGTAGATAATGGAGGATATTTTGGTAAAAAAGATGCTCTTTACTATGTTTATACTGATTCTGAAACTGGTATGCAGTACACATATAGAAGTGATAATGTATTGCATTTCAAGACATCAACAAGTTTCAATGGTATTATGGGACAGTCTGTGAGAAGCATACTTAAATCAACAATTGATGGTGGATTAAGCAGTCAAGGTTTTATGAACAATATGTATGAAACAGGTCTTACAGGAAGTTGCGTTCTTGAGTATACAGGTGATTTAGATAAAGAAAAGAGAAAAATACTTAAAGAAACAATGGAAGAATTAGCTACTGGTGAGGAAAACGCTGGTGGGATGATTCCTATTCCTCTTGGAATGAAGCTCACACCTCTTAATTTGAAGCTTACTGATAGTCAGTTTTTTGAACTTAAGAAATATAATGCTTTAGAAATTGCTTCAGCATTTGGGATTAAGCCTAATCAAATTAATAACTACGAGAAAAGCTCATACTCAAATAGTGAAATGCAACAATTAAGTTTTTATGTTGAGAGTATGCAATATACGCTTAAGCAGTATGAGGAAGAAATCAATTATAAGTTATTATCAACTGAAGAAATACAAAATGGATATGTCTTTAAGTTTAATGAATTAGCTATCTTAAGAGCAGATAGCAAGACACAAATGGAAACGCTGACACAAGCGGTAAATAATGCGATTTATACGCCTAATGAAGCAAGAGATAAGCTTGATATGGAAATGCAGGAAGGTGGAGATGTGCTTATCTGTAATGGTAATTACATGCCAATCACAATGGTTGGAGAGCAATATAAGAAAGGGGACACGAATAAAGATGAAGGATAACTTAAAAAAGTTATTAGAAGTTAAAAACCTAACAGAAACAAGTGCAGATTTATATTTTTTCGGTGACATCGTAAGTGACTGGTGGGGTGCATGGCAAGATGAAGATCAATATCCAGATGCTATTAAGAATTTTTTATTAGAAGCAAATGGGAAAGACTTAAACATTCATATTAATAGTGGTGGCGGTTCAGTTTTTGCAGGTATTGCAATTTACAATATGCTAAAGCAGTATAAAGGCAAAAAGACAGTATATATTGATGGTTTAGCTGGTTCTATTGCAAGTGTAATTGCCTTGGTTGGTGATGAAATTATTATGGGAACAGGTAGTATGATGATGATTCATAAGCCATGGGGTTGGTGTAGTGGAAATGCAGATGACATGAGAAAATATGCAGAATGCCTTGATAGTATTCAAGAATCTATTCTTAGTATTTATACTGAAAAGGTTAATGAGGGTATTACAGCTGACACTATTAATGAACTAGTGAATGCTGAAACGTGGCTTACAGCATCAGAAACGAGCCAGTATTTCAAAGTTTCTATTGAAAATACAATAGAAGCAGTGGCATGTGTAAGTGACCAGTTTAAGTTTTATAAAAATACTCCAAACAATTATTTAAAAACAAAGGAAAATGGAGAACAAGAAAAAATAAAAGCAAATTTATTGATACAGTTAGACCTTATATAGGTCTTTTTTGATGCAAATTTTATTAATCGAAAGGAGACATATCATGTCTAAAGAATTAAGAGAGTTATTAAATTCAATCACAGCTAAAAAAGCAGAAGCACAAAAGTTAGTAGTAGAAAATAAGATTACTGAAGCAAATAACATGATTACTGAAATCAAAGAAATGCAGAATAAAGCCAACGCAATGATTGAGTTAGAAGGCATTGAGGATATAGTACCAGAAGGAGCAGGGGAAATCACACCAAAAGGTACAAAAATGAGTGTTGGAAAAGCATTTGTTGAATGCTTCAAAGCAATGGCTAAAAGAAAAAATGCACCTGAGAAGGCACTTGAAGTTCTTAATTCTGTAACTAACATGACAGAAGGAAAAGATGAAGATGGTGGATTAACAGTTCCACAGGACATTCAAACAAAAGTAAAAGAGCTTAGAAGAACAGTTGATGCTCTCGAAACAATTGTAAATGTTGAACCAGTTGCAACGCTTAAAGGAAGCAGAGTTATTGAAAAAGACTCAGAATCTACTCCATGGGATAACGTAGATGAAGAAGCTGATTTCCCAGATGTTCAAGGACCACAATTTGAAAACATTTCTTATCAAGTTAAGAAAAAAGGCGGAATTTTAAAGGTTACAAAGGAATTACTTGCTGATACAGCTGAAAATATTATGGCATTCATTCAAAAATGGATTGCTAAGAAGTCAAAGGTTACAAGAAACTTCTTGATTTTAAAGACTATCAATGAAAATTTTGGTGATGCTGTTGCTGTTGCTGGCATTGATGATCTTAAAAAGATTTTCAATGTCAATTTAGACCCGGCACTTTTAGATGGGGCAATGGTTATTACAAATCAAACAGGATTCAACTTTTTAGATACATTAAAAACTACAGATGGTAAATATATCTTACAACAAGATGCTACGGATAAAACAAAGCAGCTGTTATTTGGTAAATACCCAGTGATGACTGTATCAAACAAGACAATTAAAAACGATACAACAACAAAAGAAGGTAAAACACTAGTTCCTATCTATTGTGGTAACTTCAAAGAAGGCATCACATTATTTGACAGAGAATATATGAGCATTGAAACTTCTGATCAAGCAGGTGACATGTGGAAAAAAGATCAAATTGGAGTTAAGGTGCGTGAAAGACTTGATTGTAAATCAGTTGATGAAGCAGCAATCGTAATTGGTCAAATTGAACTACAGTAAATAATGAAGTGGCACTTAGATAATCTGAGTGCCACTTTTTAGAAAGGTTGAGTTCAGACTATGAAATTAGAAGAAATTAAACTTTACCTAAAAATTGATGGAGCAGATGAAGATAGCTTACTAGAATCATTAAAGTTAGCAGCAGAAGATTATCTTGATAGTGCCGGAATAAAAAAGAATTATGAAAAAAATACATATGGACTTGCTATTAAGCTACTTATTTCACATTGGTATACAAATAGAAGTATATCTTATGAAAATAAGTCACAAGACCAGATACCTTTTGGAATAAGAGCATTGATTCAGCAATTACAGCTTAGTGATTTGAGGGATAAAAGTGAAAATATCTGATATGAAACATAAAGTTGATATTATTAAAATGGTCAATGAAAATGGCCCATTTGGTAATAGTGAAGATGTAATATTTTCAAGTATATGGGCAAAAAAAGAGGAGCTTGTAGGCAACCAATTATACCAAGCTATGGGTGAATCAAACAAAATACCATGTAACTTTATTATTCGCAGAAATGACAATATAACGAATGAGATGGTTGTTAAGTTCAAAAATAAGTTGTATGACATTAAGTCTGCAGTTCCTTTGAAAGATAATGATAGCTTTACTATTCTATCATGTTATGAAATGACCTAATTAAGTAGGTGGTACATATGGCATTTAGAATGAGAGTTATTGAAGATAGTATAAATTTGCAGACTCTTATTAATGCAAGTGACCAAGCAGGTGACAAGATTATGAAGCGATGCGCTTCTGTTATTAAAGTAAGAGTAGAAGGAAATTTAAGAGCTATTCAAAAGAAGCACTTTAATCAAAATGGATATGAGATAAAGCGACCTAGAGAACTACATCTGTCTGATGATGTAGTTATTAAGACAGGAAAAGATAAATACGGTTATAAGTATGCAAAAGTAGGTGGAGGTAAGCATACTGGTACACTTTGGCACATCATAAATGATGGTACTTATCGTACAAAGGCAACTCATTTTATGGATAAAACCATAAGTGAGACAGAAGGAGAAATTCAAGCAATCATAGATGAAGAGTTAAGGAGGTCTTTAGATGGTTAGTAAAGTTGATGGTCTATTAAAAACAATAGGTATACCTACTGAACTCAATTTTAGACCTTCTTTTACAGAAAGTGAAAATCAAGTAATTAGCTATCATTTCTTCAATGAAGGTGCTTTAAAGTACGGAGATGGAGAAATTAGAGCTAAAGGCGGGGCTTTGCAAGTAGATTTATTTGTAAAGCATAGGGAAAATTACTTATCAATAAAGAGTCAAATTGAAACAATACTTACTCAAAACGGATTTAAGTTGGTTGATATAGATACCACAGGAGAAGAAGTTGAAGGAGTGGGTAAATTAGATCATGTAGTCTTTAGATTTAACTACAAGGAAGGAGAAAACTAATGGGAATGATAATTAATGTGCAAAATACTCATTTTGCTAAAGGTACTAAAACTGTAACAAACGGTGTACCTACTTATTCATGGGGTACAGTACAACAAATCCAAGGACTTGAAAAAGTTACTATTACACCTATTACTGCAAAGGGTGAGAAGTATGGTGATGGTATCTTAAGAAAGAAATTAGCTAGAAGAACAGGATATACATTAGGAATTGATATTAATGCTTTACCAATGGATGTAAAACAGTATGTAAATGGTCTTAGTTATGAAGCAGGAGTTGAGACAGATGATGGTTCATGTGCTGGTGGTCCTTTTGCTATTGGATTTGAACATGTAACAGCAGATGATAATGTTGAAAAAATTTGGTTCATCTGGTGTGAAGCTGATCCTATCGAAGAAGAGAATCAACAAAGCACAAGTGATATTAACATTAGCTCAGACACATTGTCAGTTACATCTTACAAATTAAGTGAGTACGAAAATAGAGCATATGTAAAGATTTCAAGTGCTGATCCAAACGTAACAGATCAAATGATTGAAGACTTCTTCAAAAAGGTTCAAACAGATAAGACCATCACTTCACCTACAGAATAATAAATAATTAAAGGCTCAATAATGGGCCTTTTTGAAAGGATTGATTAAATGAAAAAGCATAGAGTTACACCTTTAGAGGTTATGGAAATAGAATTTATCGACAGGACTATTTCTTTTTGCTTTGATATGCAAGCTATTGCAAAAATTCAAGATACATTCGGTGCTATAGATGATCTTATAAAAAATAAAAACAAGTTTGAAATGGCTGCAATTATGCTATGGGCTGGTGTAAAAGATGATGATTTCACACTAGATGAAGCAAAAGTAATTATTTCTTCAAGCACAGATGTATTAGTAGACACATTATCAATTACTACAGATAGCATTATTAAATTAGGTGGAGATACAAACGGAAAAAAAATTCAAGAGGAAATAGAAAAAGCAATGAAGAAAATGAATTAATAGATATTGACTTTCTTTTTTACGAATATTGTATTGAATGTAATAGGCCAGAAAAAGAATTTTGGGATTCAAGCCTTTCTAAAGTACTCTATGTTATTAATAAAAAAATTGAAGAAGAAATTGAAGAAAAGAACTTTGAAATAGGATTATTTAGATCATTAGGCGCAAGAATACCTTTTATTAATGTTAATAAGACTAAAGAAAAAGATATAGTTGTAGATAGTTTTGACGACATTCTTTAACGGAAGGAGGTAAGTTATGGCTGGATACATAGGTTATAAACGTACAATACAGTTAGATTTTAACTATGATGCAGTAAAACAAGGTGTACCTAAAGTTAATCAACAAATAGCTTTACTCAACAGTGAGTTTAATAAGGCTAGTGCTCAGGTAAAAGCTACTGGAAATGCTATGGACAAGTTAACTCTTAATAATCAAAAACTCGCTAATCAGTTGCAATTACAAAAGGATAAGATTTCAACACTTGAGAAAGAACTTGTAAAGCTTAATAATGCTGAAGAAAAAAGTAATAAAGCAATAGCAAGTAAAATGATTGAAATAAACAATGCAAAGGCACAACTAACTAATTTGCAAGTTGCTTATGCTAACAGCAACAAAGAAGTTGAAAAGTCAAAGACACTTTTTGGACAAGCTAGATTAGAGTTAGAAAACTTTAGACTAGGAGCAGAAAGAACAGAAGTTGACATTGAAGCTTTAAAGAATGGTTTTATTGCTACTGGTGCAGCACTAGCAGCATTTGGAACTATTACAGGAAAAGCATTTATGTCATATGAAGAAGAACTTGTACAAGCAAGAAACTTAATGGATGAAAGCGTAATGTCATACGACCAGTTGGATAAAGGAGTAAGAAAGCTTGCTGATGCTTACGGAATTGCAGATGCAGAAATGGCAAAGTCAGCAGCAACAGCACTTTCTAGTAATGTTCAAACAGCAGATTCTTTAAAATTCCTAGAACAAGCTGCTAGATTTAGCAAAGGCACATTCACTGACATGAATACTACTGTAGACTTAACAACGTCCATTATGAACTCATATAAGATGAGCATAGATGAATTACCAGCAGTATATGACCAATTAATTAATACTCAGAAACAAGCTAAGGTAAGCTGGGAAGACTATAACAGTAATATTGGTAATTTAGCAGCATTAGGTAGCCAAGTAGGTGTTAGCTTAAATGAAATTAATGCAGCCTTAGTGTTGCAGACTCAAAAAGGTATTGATTCTGCAACAGCATTAACAAACTTAAAAGGTATTATATCAGCAATAGCAAGTCCAACAAGTGCAGCAGCACAAAAAGCAGAAGAATTAGGTATCAAATTTGATGCTGCCACTATGAAAAACAAAGGTTTTGCTACTGTTATGGATAAGATAACAAGAGCTTGTAAAAATGATAGTGAAGCTATGGCTACATTATTTGGAAATGTTAGAGCATGGACAGGTGCAACAGTACTGGCTGAGAACGGTGGTAAGAACTTTAAAGAAGTATTGGAAAGCTTAAATGATTCCAGTGGTATGCTAGACAATAACTTGCAAAATGTAAGCGAAACAACAGGAGTCAAATGGAAAGAAGCACTTGAAAGACTTAAAAATAGTGCAGTTGATTTAGGAGAAAAAATAGCTCCTATTATTGAAGTTATTGCAAAAATAGTTGATATAGTTGCAGCAATTCCAGCGCCAGTTACATTAGCAGTTGTAGCTTTTACTAGCATGACTAAGATATTAAGCATGGTTAGTGCTGGATTAATAGCATTAGGAGCTGGTGGAGGTATTGCAGCAGGTGGATTGAGTGCTATTGGTTTGGCTGGTGGTATTTCATTACCAGTTATTTTAGCTATAGCTGGTGCAATAGCTTTAGTTGTAGCAATGATAGCTTTATTAAACAATAGCAAAGCAGACCAAAGCATATCTAGTGCAACTAATAGCTGCACACAAGCATTACAAAAGGCTAATAATGCAGTAAATAGTACTAAGAACAAAAAAGGATATGCAAGTGGAACCAGCTACGTAAAAGAAGATGGAACTTATGAGATCAACGAGGGAAACGAGACAGAAACATTCCTTAGACGTGGAACTCAAGTTAAGAATGCAGCACAAACAAGAAGAGATAACTCATTAGCACAAGATGATAAGACTAACAAGCTACTAGAGACATTAATTAATGAGGTAAGTACTGTTAAGAATGCAATAAATAACTTACCTAGTGAACAACAAAGACTAGCTAGGATATAGAAAGGAGGTATATATGTGGAGTTTGTAAATAAACAACTAACCAAAACGTCAGAAGTTGAAAATAATATATATTTCAGTGTTGAAAGTTTTGATACTAATGGTATATACGAAGCACAGATACCTATTTATATAATATCAACTAAAATAGGGCATACATGTGTAAAGATATATACAAATGGAGTGTTACTATCAGAAAAAACAGCACTTGAAAGAAGCACAAATTATATTTTTAATATTCCTACTCAATACTTGGAAACAATTAAACAATATGGTGTGCATGTATATTTTGAAAATGTAACTTTTGAAACAATACAGTATTTGCAAATTAGATCAATGGATGTTGTTGATTTAAGTTGCACTACCAATATAGATCAAGGAATAACAGTGTCTTTTGGTAATAATGGTGGTCAACAAACTAGTGGTAATGTAGAGTTTTATAGTGGAGATACATGTGTTATAAACATACCTATAACCACTCAAACAAGCGTATATATACCTTATGCTCAATGCCCACAACCAGGCCAATATAAATTAAAAGTAACAATTAGAGAAGCAAGCACTGGAAGAACTGCAATTAAACAGACGCAAGTTACACTTACGTGTGAATCTGTTTTTGTTAGTAATTTCACTTTAACAGGTGACAAAGCAAATGAGAACCTTGTTTTTGAATGGTCACAACCTCAAGTTATAGACTATTGGACATTGCAAGGGTATGTAAATAATAATTTAGTTTGTAATTACTCAGGTAGTGTTGCTGGATATACTATACCACACGATACTTTACTAAACAGTGGTGAATATATTTTTATATTGACCATTTATAAAAAAGGAAGTATCTCTCAAGATACTGTACAAAAGACAATATACATTCCTTTGCCTAGTATTAGTGACTATACAGTATCAGGAAATACAATAGATAGCAATATATCTATTTATGCTACTGGTACAAATGTATATAATTGGAAAGTGCAAGCTATACAAGACAATATTGTAAAATCTGAAAAGCAAGGAACAGGCAATAATATTAATTGTATTTTCCAACCTGGGGAACTTAAAAAAGGTGGACAAACTACATTTAAGTTGACTTATTCTAATACATGGGCAACACATGAAGAAAATTGCACAGTAAATCTAAATTATACAAAAGCAACTATATCTTTACTCGAATTGCCTAGTTCAAACATTAATACAGATAATGCATTTACTATTACATGGGTATCAAATAATCAAACTAGTTTTTCTCTGAAAGTTGGAGATAGGACATATACTGGAAACACTCAAACAAGTGTCACTGTACCTGGTGGTATTATTGGAAAAGGACATATTAATGTAGAACTTACAGTAAATTATTCTTCTCAATATTACAGCAACAGTGCTATAGCTAATTCTAGTTTTACAGGTTATGGGAAGCCTAGTACACCTATATTAAATATATCTAGCAGCTACAATAGTGCTACTCCTTTATTAAAATGGGATAGTTCAAACCAAGTAGCATATCAAGTTGTAATAAAAAAAGTATTAACTCAAATTGATGACAGCGGACAAGTTCCAAGTACAAATAAATATTACTTAGTTGGTACTACTCTATCAAATAACACTACATACACTATATCTGTCAAAGTAAAAAACGCTTATGGAATATGGTCAGACGAAGCTTTAGGTACATTTACTATTCAATTTACAATGCCAAACATACCAACTATACAGGCTATATCAGATGTAACAACAGGAAGTATCGTATTAACAGTTGCAACAGATATAACAGAAGATGATGAATACAAAAATACAGAAATATGGAAACGTGAGCCACTAGGAGATTGGAAACGAATGGCTTATAAGTTACAAGCAAATGACTTATGGCAAGATTTTTATGTGGCTGGTGGTATTGAATATGAATATAAGGCAAGGAATATAGGTAAAAGTGGAGGATTCAGCGAAAGCTCAATCATTAAAGCTAGTACAGTTGTTATAGGATACAATTTCTATGACTTAACAGGTAAAAACTTCATTAGATTTGAAACTGGTGTACCTCCTAAACCTAAAATTAATCAAGATGTAGTTTCTAATAAATTCGCTGGTGCAAGTACTCCTACGAATCATTCAGATGATATGAAATATTGGACTTGCTCAATGACATTTGACTTAAACGAAAGAAATGATATTTACAAACTATATGAATTACTAGGAACTAAGTTATTACTATTCAAGGATAATAAAGGTCATAAGTGGTTTGGTAATATCGTAAATTCGCTTGAATTTAGTGAAGATGATGTTGAGATCATTAAAGTTAATATTGAGTTTACGCAATCTCAGTTTTTAGAGGAAGATGTATATACAGGAACTAACCTAGAACTTATTACTTGGAATAGTGGTTGGAAGTTTGACGAAACTCACGTATTCGGAGGTGAGTAGGAATGAGAATAGAACAGTTTCATTACTACTTGTTAGATAAGTTTGACAATCCAAAAGAAACAGGTATAGGTAGCACGAATGAGTTATTTAATGTGATTAGTGGTAATATAGCTTACGACTCTCTAGGACGTTTAAAAAGCTCTTTAGAAATTGAAATTGAAGTAAGCAAATACCTAAATATTGACTACTTAAATGACCGTATAAAGCTTGAAATTACTATAGATGGAGTTACTTATAATAAAGGTATATATTTGATCACATCAAGCAAAAGAAACGTTAGAGGCAATGTGGAAACTAGAGTATTAACTTGCTATAGCAAATTAAAACTATTAGACAATGATAAGACAACATCTACTTACTACTTGCCTAAAGGTGCAAATATTTATAGTGCAATTACTAACTTAATAGGGAATAAACCTTATAAAATAACACCAACTAGTGCAACTTTAAACACTGACTTTATCGGTAAACTTGAAAAAGATGGTGAAAGAAGCACTACTATAGGCGTACCTAAGTTAACAATCATCAATGATCTGCTAGACATTATTAACTATAACTCGTTAACAGTTGATGATGATGGGTACTTTGTTAGTGAACCTTATGTGCTTCCAGCGTTAAGGCAAACACAAATACGTTATGAAGAAGGAGAACCAAGAAGAACAGATTCCGGCGATGTATGCAGACTCATTACACCAGATTATGATGAGGATTTAGACTTATACAATGTTCCTAACATATTCAGCATGTACACTAATGACTATGCTATAGTACCGCCTATCGTTGCTACTTATCCATTGCAGCAAGATGGACAAGAACCTATAACAATAGATGGCAGAGAGCCAAATGTGTATTGCGAAGCTGTCACAGATGTGGCAGACTACGCCACTCTATACGCTAAGTGCAAGAAAAAAGCTAGTGAGTCAAGAAGCGTTTATAGCCACTTGATGATTGAAACAGCTATAAGTGCAAAACATGGTTATATGAATTGCATAGGCATTAAAGTTAATGACATAGATAATAAGTACATAGAAACATCATGGAGTATGAACTTAAAAGCTGGTGCATTAATGAAACATACACTTAGGAGGGTGGTGGATTTAGATGAATAATGGTATATGGGCAACAGTACTAACAGTAAATAGCACAAATAATACTATTACTGTTAAGTTTGACAACGGGGAAACATCAAACAAGTCTTACAATTATCCAAAAACAGGATACACTCCATGTGTTAACGATCGTGTTTTCTTTATTAATGACATTTGCATAGGAATTTATTAGGAAAGGATGTGATAACATGGCTTTTAACTTACCTCATAGTTCACTTACTCCTATTTTAGGAAATGATGCACCGTATGATCCTAAAACAGAAACTACACCAAACTTTATGAATAGTAAATTTCAAGAGTTATTAGAAAATGACTCATCTTTAGCTCAACAAATCAATAATTTAACTGGTAAGTATGAATCTATTGATATGTCTTCTAAACTTCAAAATGGATGGACTATAGTATTTGGTGAAAGTTTAAGATTTGCGAGAATTGGAAATGTTGTTTTTGTAACTGGCACTATTGTAGGTGGAGTTGTAACAGGATGGACAAGATTACTATCCGAAAACTTACCAGCATCATTTATACCAAGCATTGGTGCAGAACTGTTTTTTAATAGTCTTTCAGCACCAATTGGTAATTTAGCTAGAATTTATATAACAGCAGGTGGCGAAGTCACAATACACGGATGTGAAGAAGTAGTAAATACAACATCTTTAACAGTTTGTGGACACTATATTTTGTAAGGTGGGATGACAGATGGATAAAATAGTTACGGAATACGGAACTTTTTCAAGCAATAAAAACACAGGCGAAACAGCCGAGCAAGTTTATAAAAAATGGAAAGAAAATAAGGACAAACAAATTGATATTTGTGCTTTAAAAGAAAAGAAGATCCAAGAGAGTAAGGAACAGTTGGCCACATGGTTAGCCAATAACCCAATGCTAAGCGAGATACACAACCCCGAGGGGGAATACTATACTGTAACACAAGAAAAGCAGGCACAGCTTACGCAATTGCTTATGCTTTATTCTATATCTGTACAAGCTGGTGGAGAAATGCAGTTAACTTGGAATAGCACAGGGGGAATATGCGAGGAGTGGACGTACGAGCAGCTTAGTACGCTATCTTTCCAAATCGCTGGCTACGTGCTTCCAAGAGTAAAGAAACAGCAGCAGTTAGAGGTGGAAATTAACAGTTGCAATACAGAAGAGGAGGTCGGAGCGATTGAAATCGAATACGATACTATTTAAGTACTTATTCTTGTCTGGGATAGGTGCTTTTTTATACTTGCTAACAGAAATACTGTATAGAGGGTATACCCATTGGGCTATGGCTATACTTGGGGGATTATGCTTTGTACTAGTTGGATTTATAAACGAGTATCTTAGCTGGGACACCCCGTTATGGTTGCAAGGGATTATAGGAGCGTTTATTATAACGTCCTTAGAGTTTGCTTTTGGATTGGTTCTAAACATATGGCTAGGTTTGGGCATCTGGGATTATTCTAAGATGCCTTTTAATCTGCTAGGGCAAATATGCTTACCGTTTACGATAGCATGGTTTTTCTTAGCAATTGTGGCCATTGTCTTGGACGATTGGCTACGGCATTGGTTCTTTGGAGAGGAAAAACCACGATATAAATTATTTTAGGGAGGGCGAATATGCATACAGGAGAACTTACAGTTGCAAGTATTATTGGTATTATAGGAAGTTTTATAGCTAGTCTTTTCGGCGGATGGACAAATGATCTACAGACATTAATCTTATTTATGTGTGTAGATTTTGCTATGGGGCTAGCCTTGGCGGTATTTTTTAAGAAGAGTAAT
>CAKVCL010000036.1 GCA_934725855.1 uncultured Cellulosilyticum sp.
AAAAAACTAGCTGAGATAGTTTATATCATTTCAGCAATGCTAATTGACTTAGCGTTTGGAACAAAAGCAGTAAGCGTATGCTTTAGTATTTATATAGTTTATATGGAACTAGTAAGCATAGCAGAGAATTGTAATAAATTAGGCATGCCTTTGCCTGCGAAAATTAAATCTAAATTTGAAAATATAGATAAAGAAATAAAAAAAAGGAAGTGAGTAAAATGAAAAAGGGTATTGATGTTTCTAGGCATCAAGGAATTATTGATTGGTCTAAAGCAAAGAATAATATTGATTTTGCTATTATTCATATGGGCTATGGCGATGATATAGCTAGCCAAGATGATAACACGTTCTTAGCAAACGTTAATGGGTGCATAGCGAATGGAATTCCGTTTGGGGTATATTTGTATTCGTATGCTAAAAATCTTTCAGGAACAGAAAGTATAGCTAGCGAGGTTAATCATTGCTTAAGATTGTTAAGCAAATTATCTCAAAAACCGTTTTGCGTATATTTAGATATGGAAGATGCAAGCACTACATATTTAAAGAAATTAATGCTTACTAATTTCGCGTTAGAATTTTGCAAGGAAATTACTAAAGCAGGTTATAAAGCAGGAATATATGCTAACGAGAATTGGTTTAAAAACTATTTAAATTGCTCCACGATTGCAAGCTATGGTTATAGCATTTGGTGTGCTAAATATAGTAGTCGAGCACCACAAATAACGTCAAATTATGACTTGTGGCAATATAGTGATAGTAGCCGAATCGATGGAATAAACGGAAACGTAGACATGAATTATTTATATAATGAATCTTTAATATCATCTAAGCCAATAAGCAAGCCTGCTAATAATAAAGTAAATGTTTATTATAGGGTTAAAACTGCTAAATATGGTTGGCTTAGTGAAGTTAAGAATTTAGAAGACTACGCAGGTTACAAGAGTGAGCCAATCACAGGGCTAACTATAAAGGTTGACAAAGGCTCTATTAGATATAGAGTTCACGTTAAAAATGGTAAATGGTTACCTTGGGTTACTGGCTATAATATAAAAGATTCTAAAAGTGGCTACGCAGGCAATAATAAGCCTATAGATTTAGTTGAAGTTTATTATAATACCCCTGCTGACATAAGACCTTTTAAAAAAGCTAAATATAAAGTTAATGGCTACTCTTGGCAGTATGATAGCGAGAAAACCAATAATCAAGATGGTTACGCAGGACTACTTAGTGTCGATGCGACTAAATTTCAAATTACTATAGAATAAGAAAGAACAAAAAATCTTTCTTTTTTATTTTTTTACAAAAATGTTAAGAAAACACTTGACAATAGTTATATAATGTTATATAATTAGTTCAAGATAAGAGAGGAGATGAAGAAATGAAAAAGATTTTACTTAAAGAAATAAGAAGATTCTTAGTTGATATAGATATGGCAGTGCCTGTTTATAGTGGCGACGAATTAGTTTCAATTAAATTTTAAAAAAAGAAAGAAGGATAAAAAATGAAAAGATTTAAGTATTCAAATATGAGTGATGTAATGTTCGGGGTAGTGGTTTTATTGGTACTAGTGATGAGCTACGTATTACTTAATAATTGTTTTGTGAAAGGAGTTGAAACCTGCTCGAAGAATCAATCAGTTAGCTATTGTCAACAACAAATGAGCAAATAAAATTATGAGAAAGAAAAGAAGAATAAAAAGAAGGGTTAAAAAGGGAGTTTGGGCAAATTTAGGATATTTGGTTGTTGGCTTGATGTATTTAGCTTATTGGATAATTAGAAGTTTTGATAATTTATTTGTGAAAGTTTTTAATTTATTGCCTCGCTGGAGCAGGGCTTGTATAATTTGGGCTTTAGTGATAAGCAATATAGTTCATAATTTTGATGTGGGGTTTGCAATTAAACAAATAGAGGTTAGTGCCAAGCAAATAGTTGCTAACGAATTAGCTAAAAACAATACTACAAGTAATTCTGACAGCCGTATTGATACGAAAGATAATTCAGAGGGTAATTGTACTAGAGAACATGAAACGGCTTGCAAAATCGAAAAAAAAGGCAAAGAATTAGGACTAAATGAAGAACAAATAAAGATAAGTATAGCAATTTCAAAATGGGAAACAGGAAGTTGGAACTCTAAAATTTATAAAAATTACAACAATGTTGGAGGAATGTACTGCAGAGGATTTATCAAATATCAAAGCTTAGATGAAGGAGTTAATGCATTTGTATTAAATTTAAAACAAAATTATTTTGATATAGGATTAAACACCATCGAAAAAATAGGAGCTAAATATTGCCCTGTAGGAGCTAAAAACGACCCAACAGGAATTAATAAAAACTGGGTGCCAGGTGTAACAAGTTTTTACAATCAGATGAAAGGAAGTGAATAAAATGGCTACATTTGTAGAAGATAGTAAAATGCTTAATATAAAATTAGAAAATTCTAGATTGTGTAAATATTGCGGGCATAGGATTACATTTTATGCCTTTGAAAAAAACAAAAAAATATGTTCGCATTGCGGAAGGTTTAATTATAAGAATGACTTAATTGAATTTAAAGAAAAAATGAAAGGATTGATAAAATGACAAAGACAGAAGAAAAGCAAAATGAAGTAATAAAGAGACAAATGGATACTATCTCAAAATTACAAGAAACGATAAATTTACAAAAATTTGATGTAGTACAATTGCAAAAAGATAACAGAAGATTAGAAAATGAAAAAAACATTAGAACAAAAATAATAATAAGCGTTAGAGAGAAATTATCACAGCTTAGAAAAAAAGAGAATATTAGCGAAAAAGATTTATTAAAGATTATGAAAGGAATGTCTATAAATGAGCAAAAAGATTAGTGGAATAGCAATGGGGGTTAGTGTCGTATTTGTGATTTGGGGGTTAATTGTATATAGTGATAATCAAGATTTAAAGTATAAAATAAACAAGCAAAACGAAGAGATAAGAATTTATAAAGAAAAGATTCAAAGTGGAAACTGGAGGTATTGTGATGAACAAAACTAAAAAGCAATTGTTTGATGAATTGAAAGAAATAAAAAAAGAAAGAGAATTACTTAACGAGTGGCTTTATGATGATGACGATGAATTCAATAAGCGTAAATTAATTAAGAGTTATAAACAAATTAATTTAATTACTAAGATAATAATTTTTATATCAATATTCTTATTAACTATGTCATTCTTTATTATGGGGGTGATGTGGAGTGCTTAGTCTATTTGAGTATTACGCTTGTGTATTTATTATTGAAATATTAATCATAATTCTTGTTATTACAAAAGATTGTTAATAAATTACTTGACAAAGCAAATTAAATAGTATATAATTATAAATGAAAGGAAGGATGATTGAGATGAAATTAAATTTAGAAAATATTATGATTGACATGTCTTTTGCAAGCGAGGAGGTTAAAGAATTCACAGGTTGCAAAAACAATTTAGCATTAGTTGATTTATTTGATTATTTGGAAATTGCCGTAAAGAAGATTAATAAATTAGAAAAGGAGATAATTGAATATGACAATAAATTAGATGATGCTTGTAGAGAAAACGATTCTTTACAAGAAGATATTAGAGACTTAGAAGACGACATTGAAAGCAATTATAAAAGAATAGATGAAGACTTAGATTTTTATGGCATGAGTCAAAGCGATTTTGTTTAGGAGGTGTAAGCATGATATTTAAAATGAAAAGAAACGAAGTTGGATTAAGCCAAAGTGATATGGCTAGACGTTGTGGGGTTAGTAGACAATTTATTTGTATGATCGAGGCAGGCAAGTGCTCTTGCCCTCTTTCGATTAAGATTGAATACTTAAAACTGAACCCAAGCCCAAAAGACTTAATTATTATTGATTATCTTCAACAAGAGAAAGAAGGGGTTTAATGAAAGAGTATCTATTTAATCCGTTTAATATAAAAAATAAAAACGAAAAAGATTTACAAGCAATGTATCAAAATACTTTTTCTAAAATGATCGAAGAGCCAAATAGTATGTATGAGCACGCCACTAACATTGAGGTGTACTCTAATCTTAATTACATTATTGGGGAGATAATAGCTAGATTGACAAAAGACATTATTAATATTAAAACTACAATTGAAATTAATAAAGCAATTGAAATGGTTGAGCAAAGAAAACTATGGTTAAAGGTTAATACTGATAAGCCTCCTGCTATGGCATATTTTGAGGCTTTAGGCGTGCGAAGTTGTCAATCTGATATAAATACTCTAGCAGATAAAGAATGCTCGCTAAAGAGGTTTAAAAATGCTTATAATAGCATATCTGAAAAAATAAACGCTTTAAAGAAAAAAATGGAGAGCATAAAGTTTGAAGAATTTGAATAAGCCTTTAAATGAGGCTTTTTAATTTTTTATAAAAATGTTAAGAAAATGCTTGACAACTTGGTTACCATATTATATAATTAAATTGTAAGAAAGAGAGGAAAAGATAAAATGAAAAAGATTACAAGAAATGAATTATTAAAATTACAAAAGGAGAATAGCGAATTGAAATTATTCAATGAATACTATACTAGAAGTGGCAAGAGTAATAAAATGGCAGGAATGCAAGTATTAAAAGGTTGGGCGTTAGAACACACATCTAAAAATAATGATTTATTTTATGAAGTAGAAGGGGGATATGCTACAGAATTTATTTATAATAAATATTTTAAAAATAATTAGAAAATGTTAAGAAAACGCTTGACAAGTGTTATATAATGTTATATAATAATATCAAGAAAGGAGATGAAGAGATGATTTTAAAAGGTAAATTAAGTGATGTCATTAAACAAATAAAAGAATTTGAAAAGACAAAAAAGTTTGTTAAGGAAGTTTAAACACTTCCTTCCATTATTTTGAAAAAAAGGAGGTATGTATGCAACATTCATTTGATGTTGAGATTGCTAAAAATCTTGGGATAGCAGAGGCTATATTAATGCAAAATTTATGGTTTTGGATAGAAAAAAATAAAGCTAATGAAAAAAATTTTTTTGATGGAAAATATTGGACATACAATAGCACCAAAGCTTTTACAAAATTATTTCCATACTTAACGCAAAGGCAAATTCAAAATGCTTTAAAAAAATTGAAAGAAAAAGGCATAATAGAAACAGGAAATTACAATAAATCAGCTTATGATCGTACTTTGTGGTATGCATTTACTAAAATGGGAGATTCCATTATGCAAAAATGTAAAATGGAAGAATCAAATTTGTCAAATGGATTATGTAAAAATGTCGAACCTATACCAAATATAAAACCAAATATAAACACAAATAATATTAATGATAACATATTTAAGTTTTTAGAAAAAAATTTAGGCAGAACTTTAGGACCAATTGAGATAGAAAAAGTTTCTCAGTGGAAAGATAACGAGCTAACTCGTTATGCTATTAAAAAATCTATTTTGAATGGCAAATATAATATTAGCTACATAGATGCAATAATCTACTCTTATTCCAAAAATGGAATCAAAACTGTGCAACAAGCAGAGCAAAAAGATGCCGAATTTAAAAACAGAAAAATTCCTAAAAAAGAAAACGAACTTGAATGGTTTGATAAAGATGTTGAATCGGATACTGCTGAAGTAGAATCACAAGAAGAAATGAAAGAGCTTTTAAAAGAATTTATGTAAAAGATTGGAGAATTAAAAATGTTTGCAGAAAAAGATAAAAGATATAGAATAGTAGTTTTACCAAATGATTTGAACGAAGTATTAGAGAATATCAAAAAATATGATTTTTTAAGAATAATAGGTCAATATGAAAAACAAAAATGGATAAATATTGTTGTTGATAGTGAAAAAGAATTAGATGTTAATTTTACAAATAAGTTTAATAATGAAGTTCATCAAAGTTTAGGAACTTTTGAAATATATGACCAATATTATGATTAGGAGGTGTCAAATGACAAAACTAATTAAGGAATGGGAAGAGTTATCACGAGTTCCTGCTAATGATAAATATAAATATGATGGAAAGGTTGTACCAATTAAAGAAATTTTTAAAAAGGAGAAATAAGAATATGGAAGAAGAAATAATATATTTTTATAATGTTAAAGATGGAAAATATTATCAATCAAGATATACTCACCGATGGTTGAATAATTTGCAACAAGAAAGTAAAAAGCAAAAAGAGGTGATTGATAAATTAGAAAAGAAAATAAAAGTAGTAAAACAATATGATTTTGACAAAGTTGGAAGATATAAATTATTAGATATATTAAAAGAGGTGTCAGAATGAAACCATTAACTTTAGAAGAAACGAGATTAAAAGAAGAAGTTAAACATGATTGCTTTTGGGATAATATTCATTATAAAAATCCCGAAGCTGAAAAAGTATTTAAGCTTATATGTCATTTAGAAGATTTTGAAGTTCAATATTGGGAATTGCAAAAAGAAAACAAACAATTAAAAGAAAAATTAGATAAATACGAAAATCCTGATGATATGACTTTGATGTATATGTGGTGTACTGAAAAAGTAAAAGATGAGAACAAGAAACTTCAAGAAAGAGTAGAGTACCTTGAGAGGAGTAACAATCGCCGAGAAGATATTGTTTTAGAGCAAAGACAACAGATTGAATTGTTAGAACATTACAAGACACTTTATCAAAGTTTAAAGGGACAAAAAGAAGAGTTTATAAAGTGGTTAGAAGATAATTGGAAAGAAACACAAGACATTTGGTATATAAAAATATTACAAAAATATAAAGGAATAATAGGAGATGTTAAGAATGAATATTACAATTTATTAGAAGAAAAAATGTCAAGACTTATTAATGAAAATGAAGCGTTAAAACAAAAATATCTAAATGCAGTAGCAGATTATGAAACAACTATGTTTGAAAAAGAACAATTAAATAGTTTAGTAAATAGTTGTCAAGAAGAACATAAGAAATTAAAGAAACAAGTCGAAGAATATAAAGATAAAATTAATTGGTATGAAAATTTTGAAGTAAATAAAACAATAGATAAATTAAGATTAAAACATAATACTCAACAAAAAGACTTTATAAAGTATTTAGAAGATGAAAGCAAAGAAATATATAGAGATGGTGGTTTAAGACAGAATATTTTTAGACAGATTTTACAAAAATACAAAGAAATAATAGGAGGCAAGCATGAATAAAGAAGAACAACAAGCATTTGATAAATGTATGAAAGCGATTAAAAGACTATTGATTGAAGAAAAACAATGTAAACAAAAGTTAGAAAGAATACAAAAAGATAAAATGAATTGTATCAGGGCATTATTAGATGATAAATATTGTAAAGAAATAATAGGAGATGATAAATAATGAAATATATAGTAGGAATAATGTGTATCATAGTTAGTATATTAATGTATTTGCATTTAGATATATTTAAAGATACACAAACCATATTTGGAACAATATTTTTTATATTAGGCGTTATATATTTAGATTTTAAAAAAGAAAATTAGGGAGGCAAAGAATGAAATATAGTTATAGAGTGTATGCAAAAATTGACGATGGATACGAGTTGATAACAATAACAAATGATGAAGAGGTGGCTAAGATATTATCACAAGATAATATTTATTCAAGGGTGTTAGTGGTTAGGCATGACCATGAAATAAATGCAGATGAGCCACATATGTTAACATTTCCAGGTAATATTAAAGGTGTGCCTAGAAAATTAAAAAGGAGAAAGAGAAAATGAAATTAATAGATTTGTTAGTAAAACTTGCAAATGGCGAAGAAATGCCAAACAAAATAGTGTATAATAATTCAACACTTAAATATGATAAAGGAGCTAAAGATTATGAACGCTATTATGGCAAATATTTATTTGAGTATAAATTCAAAAATTGTATAAATTTTCTAAATGATGAAGTTGAAGTGATTAAAGAATTAAATTTATATGATACAGTTAGATATAATAATTATGAGTGGTTCATAATTGGCAAAAAAGAAGATAATGTAACACTTCTTTTAAAAGAATGCTTAAATTTTGAAAGTGAAATTTTTGATGAAGATAATGATGTTCAATTTAATTCCGACAAAACTAATAATGATTGGCAAGACAGTAACATCAGAAGATTCTTAAATGAAGAATTTTTAAAGGATTTTAATAAAAATGAGCTTAATGAAATGACTACTAACTATGATGAAGATAAGCATTCAAAAGATTATGTTAGATTGTTAACCGTTAGAAACGCCGAAAAGTTGCCAAAAGAAATAAGAAAGTGTGATAAAGCTTATTGGACTATGTCGCCTTCCCCGTTCGATACGTGGAATGCTGGTGCGCGCGTGTGGTACGTCGATTCCGGCGGCTCTCTGCACCACACTTGGACCTCACTTTCGTGGCTCGGCGTCCGCCCAGTTATCAATCTAAAATCTGAATATCTGAAAGATAGCCAAAATTAACTCTTTAATTTTGGGAAAGGATAAAAATTAATCTAAAAAATATTGACAATTTCAGCAAAATGCTATATAATTATATATGTAAAGGAGATGAAGAGAAATGAATTTAAAAGATTTAATGCAAAAGGCAATTGAACAAATGGAAGTTAAAGACTTGCTAGTACTTAATAGCGAATTGCAAAAGAAAAAAAATCAATTAAGAAAAGATTTATTTGACAAAGGTATTTTGAAAAAAACTGGAGAAAATAAATTCGATAATTATTCTTATTTTAGTGAGGCACAGTATAAATTATTATTTACTGAATTGTTTTCAAAAAATAATTTAGAGTTAAAATTCGATGAAGTTAGTTACGAGATGTTTGAGCTTGATGGAAAGCAAAAAAATGGAAGAATGCCTAAAATTAAGTTTACATTATTTGACATAGAGACAGGCTTTTTTGAAACTACTGAAATAACATCAGAAGGTTTTGATAAAGGCGACAAAGCAGGATATAAGGCGTACACAGGGGCTTTGAAATACTATCTTGCAAATACTTTTATGGTAGCAACTGGAGATGATGCTGAAAATGAAAGCCCTGAGGCAAACAAAAAAGAAAAAAAAGCTACTGAAAAGCAAATTGACATATTATTAGGATATTACACTGATGAAAATTTAGAGAAATTATTAGAAAAAAACAACATTAAATGTATTGAAGACTTACCAATGACAAAAGCAAGTGAATTAATAAAAAAAATATTTAAGATGAAAGAAGGTCAGAAATAATGAATTATCAATTGATGTTAGTTAAAGATAATGAAATCAAATTAACAAAAGATGGAATTAAATTTATTAAAAAAATGCAAAAGGCTAAAATTGAATTAGCCAAAATGGAAGATAGACTAAAAGATATGTTTATGATAGCAATGAAAGAGAGTGATGTTGATAACTATATTAGCCCTGATGGCACATTTAAAGTTAAATATGTGAAAGAATCTACCTCAAAAAGATTCGACAGTACTTCTTTTAAAAAAGATAATCCTGAGCTTTACGAAAAATACATTAAAGAATCAAAGCGTAAAGAATACATTAGATTTAATTAATGCTTGAATTTATAGAAGAAAGTCATACTTATTTAAAAGACGGAATAGTTTTAAAAAGTGTTACTCAGATACTTCAAGAACTATTCCCTCTAAAGTATGATGGAGTGCCAGAAAAAATATTAAATGATAAGGCTAGCTATGGGACAGAGGTGCATAAGTTTATAGAAATTATTGAGACAAAAAAGCCTAAAAGACCGTTAGCTTATATTAAGAGGTACTATCATCCTAATATCTATCAAATAGAGAGTATCAAGGATTATCTCAAATTGAAAAAAAAATATAATATACAAATTGAAGAAACCGAAAAAGCAGTGTCATACAAATATAAATATGCAGGTCGGCTTGATTTAAAAGGCAAGGTTGACAAAAAAATAGCAATAATAGACATTAAAACAACTTATGAATTAGACGAATTGTACGTCAGCTGGCAAAATAGTCTTTATGAATTAGCAGACGAGCCTGTTGAAGAATTGTATTGTATGTGGTTGCCTAAAGGTCGTTTAGGTAAATTGGTAAAATTAGAAAGAATAGATAAAAAATATTTATTATCTATGATAGGAGGAGAATAAATATGTTAAATATAGTAACATTAGCTGGGCGTATAGTCAACGATATAGACTTGCGTAAAAGCTCAAATGATAAAGATTATACGTACATTACGTTAGCAGTTAATAGAACTTTTAAAAATAGCGAAGGTGTATATGAGACGGATTTTATTGACTGTATTGTTTGGAATAAAGCAGCGCAAAATATAAAAGAATATTGTCACAAAGGAGATATGGTTGCGGTTAAAGGTTGCTTAAGGCAAATTAAAAAAATTGAAAATGAAAAAACAAAATCATATCTTCAAGTTGAAGCAGATAGAATCATATTCTTAAGTAGCAAAAAAAGTGAAGTTAAAGATAATGATTTGCCTGAGGAAAAATGTCCGTGGTAAGATACTCAATTTTACAAAAAGAAAAAAGATGTTACGTGTGTGGGACTACAGTTAACATTCATACTCACGAAGTTTTTTTTGGGAAGAATCGAAAAAAGAGCATAGAAGATGGATGCTGTGTGTATTTGTGCGGTAGACATCATAATCAATCTAATGAAGGCATTCATTTTAATAAAGAGCTTGATTTAAAATTAAAAAGAAAAATGGAAGAGCGATGGTTGCTGATTTACCATAAAGAAATTAAGGATTTTATCCGTAGATATTATAAAAATTATTTATAATTTAAAAAACCACAAAACTTTGTTTAAATTTTACCCATAAGTTATCATATCTATTCCTTGATTAAAATAAAAAATAAGAAGTGAGTTTGCCGTGGTTGAGTTTGACATTCTTATTAAAAATTGAGGAGGTGGATGAATGGCTAAAAGTAATAAAAAAGTTGTGAAGGCAATTTATTTAGATGAAGAATTATACAAGAAATTTAAAATATACACGATTGAAAAAGGAACTTCCGTTAGCTTTGAGGTTAATGAATTCTTAAAGTCGAAAGTAGGTAATAATAATGTCGCTAGCAAGAAAAATAAAGCGTAATGCTGAAAAAGAAGAATTAAAAAGATTGAGAAATCTTTATGGGCAAAAATTGATTGAAAAATGTCCAGTTTGTAAAAGAAAAACTTTATTTATGAAAAATAAAAATAAAGAATTATATTGCGTGAGATGTGATAAGAGAGTTAAATAATAAATTAAAAACGGTATCTCTTCATCTCAATACTTTGACTGTTAGCGTGAGTTTGCAACCGTGAGTTTGACGCTAAATTTTTTTAGGAGGAGAAATGAAATACGAATTTAAAGAAAAAGAGCTTGATATTATTGAACTAATTTATACTGATAAATCAGGTTCAAAAAAAACAAAAGAATTCAAGCGCACTGTAGATATGGCGATGCAACTTGAAGGGTGTACAGCTAGAGCTAGATTGAGAATGTACGCTGAAATGCAAAAAATGGGCGTTAGCCGTGATGATTTAGTTACTAAAAAAGATGACGGAAAAGGTAAAATCACGTATGATGAAACTGCATTAAATGAAATAGAAAAAAAATACATTCAAGAAGAGCAAGGCCGTACTGCTTATGATTTGATGAGGAATTCACTAGGTAATGTTGATAAATTAATGACAGAATTAGAATTAAATGAAACAGAGGCTCAATTATTTGTTCAAAAATTTATTTTAATAAATACACAGGGTGAAACCAAACAGCCCTCTTTCACAGAAGAAACAGAAAAATAATAAAACAATAATATCGTTTGCATATGATAGCGATATAGATAATATTTATGCGTTTTATTGTTCAAGATATGATAATGTTTCGTGGGAATGCTTTTTAAACTTAGGTTTTTTTACATTTAAAAAGAAATTAGCATCAATACCTAAAAGCGAACCATTGTTCGACATAATAAAGTCAAGGACTATATCGTTAAGCGAAATAAAAAATAAAGAAGAGCGTAAATATTGGCGTAGAATGAAAACTATTAACAAGATTCCCAATTTGTATATACCAACTTTGGAAATATACGCAAATATGAAAAGCGAAACAAAAGGCTCAGAATTTTTAGGAGGAAAAAATAATGGAAAAAGATTTAATAAAATTTAATGAGAATATTACTAAAATTAATAAAGATATTGCTAAATATCAAGATGATAAAGGCAATGTAGCATTATTAAACATTGGTCAATTAATGTGTGGTTGTGAATACCTAGAGTTGGATGAGAAAGGATTTAAAAAAGCATTATTTGAGAAGATAATCACTAAAGATGTTTATAGTAAAGCTAAAGCCTTGAGAACAGTAGATAAAGCAACTGTAACACATTGTAAATCAGATCAAGGCACTTTAGTTGACAAAGAAATAGAAGTTAGCATGGTTTGGGTTGTCAAAAATGGAATAGGATTAACTAAATCATTTAATAGTATGGATAAAGCGTTAGAATTAGTTGAAGAATTAAACAATAAGTATTTAGAAATGGCAGAGTTGCGTTAAATGATTTTTACATATTTAATTTTAACACTGTTGTTATTAACGATGATTATTTTAATAATCGCATTGTTACTTTTTGTTAGCTTTTATAAAGAAATGAAAGAACTTAAATGCAGATAGTTTATAAAAATGTAGATAATTTGATACCTTACGTCAATAATTCGAGAACGCATAGCGAAGAACAAGTTAATCAAATAGTTGCAAGTATAAATGAATTTGGATTCACGAATCCACTTTTAATTGATGATAAAGATAATATTATAGCAGGTCACGGTCGCTTGTTAGCAGCCAAAAAAATTGAAATGGAAAAGGTACCATGTATCATATTAGAAGGCTTAACCGAAGCTCAAAAGAAGGCTTATGTTATTGCAGATAATAAAATGGCACTAAACGCAGGATGGGATGAGGAATTATTAAAATTAGAATTAGAGAATTTAAAAGAGCTTGATTTTGATTTGGAATTGACAGGCTTTAGTTCAAAAGAAATTGACAAAATTTTTGAAGAAGAATTTGAGAAGAATCCTTATACTTCAAAGATATCAATTCCCGAATATGAAATCAAAGGAGAGCAACCAGAAATTAGTACATTATTAAGTGAAACAAAGACTAATGAGTTAATAGATAAAATAAATAAATCGAATGTTTCTAAAGAGCAAAAAGACTTTTTGATAAAGGCAGCATACAGACATTATGTATTTGATTATTCAAAAATAGCAGAATACTATGTACATCAAGACGAAGAAATGCAAAATCTTATGGAAGATAGTGCGTTAGTTATAATAGATGTAGATAAAGCGATAGTAAATGGCTACGCTACATTAAGTGATGAGTTGACAGATGAATAATTTCTGCGTATTTATATTAACTCACGGTCGTCCAGAAAAAGTCATAACGCTTGAAACATTAAAAAAATTAGGTTATAATGGTGACGTATATTTAGTTATAGATAATGAAGACAGCACAGCCGATGAATATTATAATAAATATGGTCGTGATAAAGTTATTATGTTTGATAAGCTAAAAATATCTAAAGAATTTGACACAGGAGATAATTTTGACGACAGGCGAACAATTGTTTACGCTCGTAACGCTTGCTTTAAAATTGCTAAAGATTTAGGCTATAAATATTTCTTAGAATTAGACGATGATTATACATCATTTATGTTTAGATTTATAGAGAATAACAAATTGAAGAGCAAAGAGCCAAAGGATATTAACAAGATATTTGAATCGATGATTAAGTTTCTGCAATGTGATAAAATTACAACCGTAGCTTTTGCACAAGGTGGAGATTTCGTTGGAGGAGTAAATGGACAGTTTAATAAGAAAGTATTACGAAAGGCTATGAATTCGTTTTTTTGTGATGTAGATAAACCTTTTACGTTTGTGGGCAGAATTAACGAAGATGTCAATACATATACTTCATTAGGCCAAAGAGGAGTTATTATGCTAACGATAACAGATTTTATGCTTAATCAATTGCAGACTCAATCAAACAAAGGTGGAATGACTGATGTTTATTTAGCGAGTGGTACTTATTTAAAATCTTTTTATTCTGTAATGTATAGCCCAAGTTGTGTTAAGGTGGCTATTATGAATACTGAGAACAAAAGAATACATCACAAAGTAAATTGGAACAATTGTTCGCCTAAAATTCTTAATGAAAGATGGAAGAAGTGGTAAAATGGCTAGGCCAAAGAAGATAATAGATTATAATTTAGTAAGTAAACTAGCTAACATTATGTGTACCCAAGAGGAAATAGCATCGATTATTGATTGTAATGTCAGAACTCTTCAACGAGACAAAGAATTTTGCCGTGTTTTTAAAAAAGGAAAAGAAAGTGGCAAAATGAGCTTGCGAAGAACTCAGTGGAAATTAGCCGAAAAGAATGCTAGTATGGCTATTTGGTTAGGCAAGCAATATCTAGGACAAACAGACAAAGTAGAAACTACTACCGAAGCCAAAATAACGCCAAAGATAGAGCTTGAAATAATTGATAATAGCGAGTTGGAGAGTGTATTGTATGATAATAAAGAGTAATAAAAGATGTAATATCAAACAGCCGGTGGGAAGTTTATATTGCTGATACAGTATCTATTAAAGATACCGAGAAAGGAGTTTTATTTATGGTTAGAAAAAAGAAACAAATAGAAAAAGAAAATATAGAAGTAATGACGTTAGATAATAAACCAATCAATGATGATATTCAAAAAGAAGAAATAAAAATACCTAAGCAATTTGTAAAAATGCCAGATAAAAAGATAGAACAACAAAAGACAATTAACACTAATAATGGGCGTGTTTATAAAAAATTAACAAATGGCTACGCTATGTATGCTGATGATGGTAGCATCTTTAAATTGGAGGGATGAAATGGAATTTGTAGAATTAGGAAAAGATCGTTACTTGGTTAAAAATAGTAACGGTGTGATAGTTGATAAAAAAGAAAAATTAAAGCTTGAAAAAAAAGAACTTATCATTAAAGATGTAGAAGGTTGTGGCTGTCAAGGCGAAACAACCAAATTAATTAAGAAGATCGATGAGGAGTTAGCAAATGTTGAATCTGAGCCTATCAAAAAAACAAGAAAAACTAATAAATGATATAATATCTGAGAATGTCAATGAAATTTATGTGTTGGGTTCGACCCAAAGTGGTAAAACGTTTGCTATATGCTTAGCGTGTTCGCTATATGCTCAAAAATTATATGAATATGATCCAAATGAATTGTATTATGGCGCTATTATTGGTTGGAGCATTACTACTATTCGAGGCAACATAGCTGATGTTATGGATCGTGATTTGCAAAAAATGGGATTTAAAAGGAAAGATAGCAAAGGAAACGGAGATTATGAAATTAAATGGAGTGGAGACGAAGATAAATTCTTAAACATTTATAATGTAAAATTCTACTTCTTCGGGTTTAACAATATTTTATCCTTCAATAAAATTTTAGGTAAGCCACTAATATTTGAGTGGGTAGATGAATCTGCTAGAATTTACTCAAGATTTCAACTCCAACAACCATTTGATGAGTTGCCAGGTAGACAAATGAGTTACGCTAACCACCCGTTTTTAAAAACGATACACTCATTTAATGTCGAAGGTAACGAAAATCATCCTTACAAAATAAAGTATATTGATAATAAGCCATTAGCTAAGCATTATACTTTTTTTCCTTACGATAATCCTAAAATTAATACGCCGAGTGCTATTCAAAAGGTTTTAGCAATGTTTCCAAATGGAAGTCCGTTGCAAAGGCAAAAGGTTTATAATGAGTGGTGCATTGCCGAGGGTAAAGTCTTTAACAAAATTAATGTCATTGACAGTCTTGACGGATTCGTTTTCCGTGAAATAGGGCTAGGAAATGACTATGGAAGCGTTAATCCGACTACGTTTGTGCCAATTGCATTATGCTATCATAAAATAAGCAAGCACTGGTGTTTAGTTAGGTTGCCGATTTACTATCATAACCCTAAAGAAGAAGGCGATACTCCAACAACCGAATTCTATAGCAATCAAATGAGATTATTCTTGGTTTATTTGAAGAATGTTTATTCGCATGTGCCTATAACGAGCAACGTTATTGATAGCGAAGCAGCCCACTTTGATAATAGGCTAACTACTGATAATATAGCTCATACATTGTCGGACAAGAGCGATGGAGTAGATGAAGGTGTCCAACACATGCAATCGTTATTTGACAAAGATTATTTATACGTTTACAAAGGCAAGAGTATTCGTTATTTTATGCCTGATGGAAATCCTGTTTGTTCTGCTAAAGATGAAGGGCTGATTGAGTACGAGAGTTATCAATATGATAGCGTTTCTAGCTTGAAAACAGGCAAAAATTGTTATAAAAAAGAATTCGACCACTCAGTAGATGCATCAAGATATCTGATAAAAGAGTGGGTCAATACAGGCAGGTGTCCTGTTGTTTAGGAGGTAATCGAATGGAAATACGTTGTCAAGCAACGAAAAGATTTTTATTTGAAATTAATATTGAAGAGTATAATCGCAACTTAAAAAAATTGGGTATAGAAGTCACTACACCTCTGATAATCAAGATACCATGCCAACGATGCAAGATGATTGAAGAATACGAAATATACCCCAAAAATTATATTCACAAAAAAAGTTACAAAAGAAGTTGACAAAATAGTAAATTAGTAGTATATTTAATTTACAAAAAAGTGCAAAAAATATGTGTCGAAACATGAGAAAGCACAGGGTTTAATGACTCTGTGCCTTTTTTGTGCGAAAGGAGGCATAATACATGAAAGAAATTTTACAAGCTTTTAAAAAAGTTATAGATGATGTTCAAAAAATGTTTGCTAATCTATTTGATGGGTTAGATAAAATAAACAAGAAAAGAATCGAAAATAAAAAATGGAAATTATTTTTATACTTAAATAATCAATGCATAAAAAAAATAAAAATTGATAAGAACTTCGCACCGATGAATAAAATTTACGTTGTTAATGTAGTTGGGAAGAGGCATCTTATAGGCACTAATAGAGCCACAAAGATGGTGTTTAAGAGCTCCAAGTATAAGTATACTCAAGAGGCTAAAAGAGAGGCACACATTGAAGTAATACCGTTTGAGGGAGTTGAGATAAATGAATAAATTAAATTTAAAACCTGCGTATGATTATTTACAAGCTCCTTATATCAAAGTTGAAGCTATCGTAGCTCAGCCAGGTATGACAAACGGTAAACCTAACATTTTTAAAAAATTTGATTATGTGGTTGCACCGAGTGCTAAAAAGATAGCTACATATATAGTCAATCAAATTTTTGGTAGTGATTTAGTTACTCAAACAGAAGGCTTATCTATTAATTGGCTAATGCCTACATTAAAAGAATCGTTAGAGTTGGCCGTTTATGAAGAAGAGAGTTTTATTCTGATTCGAAAATTTGACAATAAGATTTATTTGGAATGTATTCAGAAGAAAGACATTCATAATTTGGTTCAGAAATTCGACAAGATTATTAGTGGTACTATTATTGAACAATATAACACATCTGATGACAATTACGAGTTGCACAGAAATTTATTGATGGAAAATGGCACAACTTACATGACGTTTAACGCTTACAAGGTTGACAGTAAAGGTAAGCTAATACCAATTGACTTAAACACATTTAATTATAAAACTGATAGCGAATTCTTACCAAAATACATCTTGCCTTACGAGGTTTTAATAAATGTTGACATTGGGCAGAATTTCTTTAAAGATAGTAAGAAGTTTTTGAACGAAGAAATGGTAATATTTAACACTTTTGTTGATGAAATCGAGAAAACGCAAACAAGAATTGTTACGAGCCAACATTATCAGAGTGGCGATTTGGTCACTAATTGGAAACCTTCGAACAATAGATATAAAGTCGATACATTGACAGTTGGCAAACTTCAAGATTATTTCACATTGTTGCCGGGCGATAAAGACCATCAATTGTTTGAATTCTTGCAAGGAAATATAAGAGTTGGCGATTATATTAGCTCGTTTAAATTCTGCGATTATCAAGTCATTCAAATGGCAGGCTTGAGCCCTGCAAGTTTTGGTTACGAAAAGGACGCTTATCAGAACGTTGATAGTATCGACTTGAGTAAAAATAATTCGGACATGACAGTTGAAGCAATCAAAACTCAAATAGAACCACAAATAAATAATTTATTAGAGAATGTAGTCAGGGCTCAACAGAGTAATAACATTCAAGAGAACTTGATACCTAGCGAGTTAAATTGGGATTATGGTTTGAACGAAAAACTTACGGACATGAAAAAGATACAAGTTTTAAATAGAGTTCAAAGCGTGGCTAGCGTTCCTTATTCGGTAAAAGCTAAAATCGTGATGCCTATTTTGAAAAAATTAATTGATGATGACTATGGCCAAGATAAATTTACATTAGAACAGTTGATCGAAGAGAATCAAAAAGAGCGTGATGATATGAAGGTTGAATTCGGAGAGATTTAATGAAGGACAAAATATCAGAACTAATCAACCAAGAAGTTCAACGTTATTCGAATGAGAGTTATGACTATTTAAATGAGGTTAAAATCTTAGTATTTACGAGTCTAATAGCTAAGCTTACGTACGATTCGTTTAAAAGGAAATTTGATGACTTAAACAAAAAATATGAAAAGATTACGAACAAAAATTCTTCAAAAGGATTTAAGAAAGTTAAAAAAATAACTAATGAAAAAAATGAAGAAACATCTAGCGAAGATGAAATAAAATTTTCAAAAAAAGAAAAAGAAGATTTAGTATTTGATTTGGATAAAAGTAGCCAAGTTAAAGCTAGAGATAAATTTATTAAAGAAACACTTTATTTCTACAAACAAACATATAAAGTTGTCAAAAAAGATTATGTAAATGTTGAGACATATTTAGCTGAAAAAATTAAGACTTATACAAAGATTGAAAAAGTAGTCCCTTATTTCTCAAAAAATGGAAAGATAAGAGCATACTTTGATGTAGCTAGCTATAACGCGATGGTTTATAACACTAATCTTGTTAGTAGTGCTTGGAATGAAACAATTGATTATTGTTACAATAGAAATATAGACATTGTTTACGTAGAGCCTCATCCTTATAGTTGCCCGTTATGCCAAAAATGGCAAGGAAAGTTTTATAGCCTTACAGGAAAGACTAAAGGCTATCATAATATCAAAGAGGCATATCGTGGTGGCTTAAAACACCCAAATTGTAAACATAATATAACAACTGATGTTGGCCAAAAAGAAACCTCTGATTATTCTTCGGGGGCGTGGGAAGATAGATACGAGGCTCGACAAAAAAAACAAGCGTTAGAGTTGAAAAAGAAACGTTTAATTGCTGATAAGAAGATTTATGAAGAATTAGGAGACTTTGGCACTGTAGATAAAATTAATGGCCAAATTAAAAACATTAATCAGTCTATAAGAGAACAAAAAAAATTAATGGGATAGACCAATAAGTTTATGTCTATAAACTATACTTATTCGACACTTTTTGCACTACTTTAAAATTTAAGAAAGTAGGGATTTTATGAATTTTGATATTACAAAATACTTGAAAAATAAAGACATTAAAATCACAAATGATGATTTAGATTTGAGTGCAATTGAAAAAGATGTTTACAAAGGATACACTAAGAATAGTGAGATTAAGCAACCAGACTACTCAGGCTACGTTGCTAAAACAGACTTTGATAAGTTGCAAACAGATTATACAGCTTTAGAGAATAACTATAACACAACCGTCAGAACTCTTAGCGATACTAACGACAAAATGGCTAGAGTATCACTAGAGAGTAAGCTTGTTCGTAAAGGTTTTAAAGAAGAAAATTTTGATGAAGTTGTAAAGCTTAGAAAGAGCTTATACGCCGATGAGAAAGATGACCAAAAGGCAGTAGACCAAATAGCAGAAAAATTTAAAAATACTTATTTTCCTGTTGAAAAAACTACTCAAACTTACAATAAAGCACCAAACGAAGGCAGTGGTAATAATAGCAATTCTAAAAAGCAAGATATTAAAATCACAAGAAGTACGTCGATTAAAGACTTATTTATACCTGTAACTAAATAATTTTAGTTAAATATATAGGAGAGGAAGGAGTTAAAAATTATGAATTTTACAGGAGTAAATTTAGACTTACAAGGTCTAATGAAAAGAACTTACGCTAATTTGCTTTATAATTCACAATTCTATAAAATGCTAAACAGAGGTTTTTTTGAAGTTGGAAGAACAGAAACCCCAATAATTGAAGTTGTAAAGCAATTAGACACTAATTTAAACGTTAGAAACAATGTTGAAATTGCACAAGGAGGATTAACAAACGAGCTAGCTACATACAATTCAGTTAAGGTTGATTTAACAGAATTAGCCATGGACTACTCATTCAGAATCAGTCCAATTGTTATGGGTAGCGGAATTGAAAGAGCTATCGAAGGACAAATTGAATTAAAAGAAAGCCAAATCTCTAAACAAATAGATGTTTACGGTTTTAACAAATTAAATACTAAAATCGTAGGACCAGAAGATGGAACAATGGCTTACACAGAAGGACAAATTACAAAATGGGCACCAAGTAATGGTACTGAAACAATCGAATTAATTAACGATTTAAAAGCTAAATTATTCGACAGAGACATTTACGATGGTTACCTTTTAGGATTACGTTCTGATGCTTATTCTTACTTTATCTCAAGCTTAACTTCAATCTTAAAGTATGAAACTAGAGCAGGAGTTGAAGGAGTTGACATGGGACAAGTTGCTGAGGCATATGGCGTATCAGCATTCCAAATCAATTCTAACGTATTAAAAGATGCTGATAAGCAAGATACAGGAGTTGTTGGTTACTTCGCTAATGAAGTTGGAGCCGTTGGAGACACGTTTTGGAGTTCATTTGCTCAATATAATGGAAACTTCCCAGGTTACCCAGGATACTTCGTCGTTGAAGGTAACGTAATGTTCGGAGCAGACGTTGTAAGATCCGAGGCAATAATTAAATTAGTAGAGAGCATTCCTACAGTTGACGCTGGAACTTTTGATGCTGGAAAAGTAGGAGAAGAATATAATCAAACTACTGCATTCAGTGGTACTGAAGTTGAGAAGTTCGAGGCAGGAGGATTACCTGCAGGATTATCATTAAATGCCAGCACAGGTGCAGTAACAGGTACACCTACTGAGGCAGGTTCATTCAACGTATCAATTTATGGTGTAGATAAATTCGGTAACTATTCTAATGCATTCAATGGAACGATTGAAATTGCACAAGCATAGTTAGAAATGAGGTGGGAAAATGCAATTTTTCACAATAGCGGAGTTTCATGCGAAATATCCTGACTTCGCAGAGGCTGATATTTCAACTTGGCAAATAGAGGCAGTTAGTGAGATGATTTTCTCACAGGTTGGCTTGATTTATAGGGACACGAGTTGGAATAGCACTAGTGTCCCTTTGTCAATCAAAAATGCTGCGATGGAGCAGTTAAGATTCATGCGTGAGCATGATATACCTTTTATCGATTATGACAAGCGAATTAAAGCTGGAAGTATGGACGCTGACATATTAACAGATTATTCAACTCTATCGCTTAGAATATTAGCTAATAATGGTTACTTGTATAGAGGCAATCGTATGAATGACAATATGAATTTAACTATACCGTTTGGAGGTTGCTAATGTTTTTGGTTAATGGAATGAGAGCCAAACTTAGAAAATTTAATCGTAAGGCTGATACTGATGTATTTGATGACCAAAATTTCACAGAAGTTATGATTAAATGCTGCCCTTATGATGTAGATGAGGGAGTTAGGTTTGGCATTTATACAGTGCCTGAGGCTACAGGATATTATCAAGTCCATAGATGGGTAGATGTCCGTGAAGGGGATCAAATAATGTTCTTAGGCCCCGATGGAGAAATAATCAACGATAGAATTCATACAATCCTTACGGTTCAAGATGAATGGTTGTTCAATCGTGTTGAAAATAAAATTTTGGCGGTAAAATAATGGAAGTAACTACAAGCGTAGATTTTGATTGGGAGCCTAACGCAAGAGATGAAATTGAAGAGGCACCCGATGATATGCTTTATGATATTGCTAAAGTAACGTTAGATTTAACAGTACCTCATATCCCACTTTCAAAAGAGGTAAATAGCGGTAGACTTCGTAATTCTTCCACTGCTGGAGGCGTAAAAAAAGATAGTAATGGTTATTACATAGGTTCTTACGTTAGCTATGCTAAGCGTGTATGGAACTTTGGACCAGAGACTAATTGGAGCACTCCTAACACTTTTGGCAAGTGGTACGAAGAGGTATATACTAAGCAATATAATAATATAGTTAAGCAAGCTGTCGAAAGGAATAAATTAAAATGACACAAAAAGAAGTTGAAAAGAAACAACTAATATTAATTGATTATATACAAGAATTAGTTAGTAATTATTCATCTAACGAGTGGAAGGTAAAGGCTGAATATTCGACAAATGATAATGATAAAAGAGTAATAACAGTCCAAGAACAGACTGGAGAAAAGACTGTCTTTTATGGCGATATAACGCCAATGTTTAACTACTACATGCTTGATATCTATGGTTTATCAATCCAAGAATGCAAGAACATTGCACTTATGCTTGGTTATCTGATAGGCAATAATATTATTCGAGAAGTCAAAGATACTAGAGATGATGGGGTTTATATCGAAAAATGGCAGTTGATGTTTATTCAGTGGACTAACCCGCAAGCGATTGAATATTTAGATATTAGGCGTGTTGGGTATAATGCTACGTTTAAATGCGTGGTAAACAAAATATTTGAAAAAAAGGAGGATGCTTAGAATGGAATTTTATACAAATAATAGAGAGATTTTAAAAAATCTTGGAATCAACACAGGAACGAGTGCAGTACCTGCGTTTACAGACATTTGCACTTTAACCGAAGCAACGTTTGGTACTGACTTAGAGCAACAGGATTTTTACGTATTTTGTGATGCTATCCAAAGAAGTTTAATCACAGGAGCTGCACTATCTATCGAAACAACAGTAAAATTAGACGCTAATAATACAGGAATTCAAAAGATAATTGATAAGATTCATACTTTGCTAACAGATGGAACAGTAGCACAATTTAATAATCAAATTGTACAATTTGAATTATTCTCAGGAGTTCAAGAAGGAGTGCTTGAATACACTAAATATCAAGTGCCTTGCGTATTGAATTTTAGTGAGCTTGGAGGAGCAGCAGAAGATGCATCAGAATTTAGTTTAACAATCGTAATAACAGGAAAAGGCACGGTAGTATCTTAATGGGGCGAGGGCAGTAGCCCTTACCCTTATTTTTTTATAAAGGAGGTGGTTATATGAATGGTGGAAATGTTGTTTTTCATTTCAAAGGCGATGATAAGGATTTAGATAAAAAAACCGAAGGCATAGCTTCTAAGTTTAAAAGCGTAGGGTCTGCGATTGGAGGAGCCTTTGTAAAAGGAACGGCAGTAGCTGGTGCTGCGGTAGCAGGATTAACGACTGCATTTCTTGGTGCAGGAGAAGCTAGCCAAGAATTTACCGAAGACATGGGTAAGCTTACAACAGGATTCAGTAATGCTAATAAGGGCTTAGGATCAATGGAACAAGCAGTCCAAGCTGGTAAAAATTCTTATCGAGATTTTGTTGGAATCTTAGGAGAAACAGACCAATCAGTAGAGGCAGTAAACCATTTAGCTAAATTAACTAATAGCCAAGCCGAATTAAGTAAATGGAGTACTATCGCTGCAGGTGTTTACGCAACCTTTGGAGATAGTTTGCCAATCGAAGGATTAACAGAGGCTGCGAATGAGACTGCTAAAGTAGGTCAAGTAACAGGACCGTTAGCCGATGCTCTAAATTGGGCTGGAGTTAGTGAAGATAAATTTAATCAACAATTGGCTGTATGTAATTCTGAACAAGAGAGGTCTGCATTAATTACTAATACATTGAATGGTCTTTATGAAAAAGCAGGACAAAAATATCAAGAGGTAAATAAGAATTTAATTGAGGCTAGACAGGCGCAAAGTGATTTTAACTCAGCCATGGCAGAAGTTGGTCAATTGGCAATGCCATTTACATCAGCAATAAAATCTGCTGGAGCAGGTTTATTAACGTCGCTAGTCCCAGGCTTAAAAGATGTAGCAGAAGGAGTTTGGGGCGTTGTAAATGGTACGGCAGGAGCATCTGACAAGATCAATAGTGGGTTTAGCAATATCATAAATACATTATTAAATAAATTTACTAGTGCATTGCCTCAATTACTATCGGTGGGGATACAATTAATAACAAGCTTGATTCAAGGCGTATTACAAGCACTGCCACAAATTATTTCCGCAATAACAAGTGCATTACCACAACTGATAACTGCTGCAAAAACTCTAATCCCTCAACTCATTCAAGCTTTATCTCAGGCTTTACCACAACTTATTTCTGCAGTACTTCAAGTTGCAGGTATGCTTACTCAAGCGTTGGCAGAGATGGCACCGACCATAATTCCTGAAGTAATACAGGCTATACTACAAATAATACCAATATTAATGCAAAATTTGCCATTATTTATTCAAGCCGGATTTCAATTATTAAGAGGCATAGTACAAGGGCTTATTAATTCATTACCGGTTTTGATTGCTTATTTGCCAACTATCGCAAAATCAATAATTGACTATTGGCGTCAAGTGCCATCAATGGCTAAATCAGTGCTATTAGATGCGTTAACTAATCTTATACCTGCATTGATAACAGCGATAACTAATATTTGGACTACGGTTAATAATTTCTTCACAACACAATTCCCTATATTTATTCAAAAATTTAAAGATTTCCTTAAAAATTTCCCTTACGAAATAGGTCAAAAAATCGGAGAAATAGTAGGAAATATTGCGACTTATTGGACATTAATTATTCAAAAGATACAAGCTTATTTCTCTATCATTATTACAAAATTAAAAGGATTTTTGGGGTTGATGAAGCAAAATGCTGTCTCAGGGATTAGAAATGTTGCTAATAGTATCGTAAATGGTTTTAAGAATCTGCCAAATACTATTAAAAACATTGGAGCGAATTTGGTTAAGGGATTGTGGAATGGAATTGTTAACATGAAGAATTGGATTGTTAATAAATGCAAAAATTTTGCTAAAAGTGTAATTGATGGCTTTAAATCTACATTTAAAGTTCACAGTCCATCTAGGGTATTTAGTTGGATTGGAGAAATGAATATGACAGGATTGTATAATGGGATGGAAGACATGCAGCCTAAAGTACAACAGGCTATTGATGGCATGTTTGATTTGAATCCGTCTTTATATGGAAGTACAAGTACTAATTTGAGTCCACAAGTCAACGTTGTTAATAATGTTTCGATGAAACAAGACCCATTAGGTCAAATGGTTCAAGAAATAAAAACCTTTAGTGGTGGTTCTAAGAATGATTACAATTATGGAATGGGTGTGTAAATATGAGAGCTGATATGTATATAAATGGCGAGGAAGTCTTATCAGAGAGTCAATTTACAATTAGTGAAGAGATGCTCAAGACTTCTTCAACAATCCTTAATAATTGCTTTCCAAAGGTTTGGGATGATGATAAAGATTATGTGAGCAAATTCTATTTTCCAAAAGATTATTCTTTATGCACTATCGTTGAGCCACAAGATGAAGGCGAAGACCAATTAATCTTTGCTGGTATTGTTAAAAATAGCGGAGATATTTCTTTAAACCCTCGCTATCCTCATTACTGTTCCTTACAAATATTGGGCTTTGAAACTTTTTTGAGTGAATGTGAAACATTAGATTTTGTAATAAGTAATAAAACAGTAACTGAAGCAATTGAGATGATTATAGATACAATTAAGCCGTATGGCTTTGAATTAGGTACTATTAATATTTTTCATGCCGAAGATGTCATTGGGGCTTACTCTACGGTAGATAAAAGTCCGTATGATGTATTCCAATACATTTCGGATATAACAGGTTGCCGTTGGCGTACTAGAATATTAGAGGCTAATAAGATAGCAATTGATTTCTATGACACCACATTACTACCACGAACGGATAATATTGAATATACAACCGAGTATTTTGAAGAAAACAATATACAAGATATTACGTTTAATTATAGTACCAGCGATTATAGAAATAAGCAAATTATAACATCAGACCAAGTGTATGCAGACATTGATAGTGAAGAGATAGTACTAGCCGATGGATACAATACAAGTTTTAGCTTGACTAGAAACATTGGTAAAATAGTAGAAATTAAAGTCAACGATGTTACCAAAAGTTTTGTTACAAATGCTGATAAAGAGGTTGGATTCGTAGCTGATTTCTATTATACTCCAGGAGAAAGCACTATTGAATCAAATGACACTATATCAAGCGGCAGTCAAATATACATTAAATATGTAGCACTTGTAATGGGAAGACAAATAGTGTATAATAATGATGAAGTAAATAGAATTAATAGACAACTTGGAATTAAAGGTGTTGTTGCAAGGTATGAAAACAGAAATGACACTACATCTAGCTTGGAGCTTAATTTGATAGCTCAAACGTATATTAAATTTAAAGGACATGCTGATATCACATTGACAGTAAAGACATATAATAAGAATTTATTTGAGGTAGGTCAAGTTACTTACTTCGATGCCCCAATTGAAGCATTAAAGCAAGATTATCTAGTTACAAAAAGAACTATCAAATATCTACCACAAGCCGATTATATATTTTATGAATATGAATTATCAAGTAATTTCAATTGTGAGAGTGCAGTTAACTATTTTGATAATCAGCGTAGTAAAAATGCAGGCAATTTATCGGCAGGAGAATATATCTCAAGAAATATAGACATTGAGAATACAGCTAATATAATCTTTAGAAATTTAACTGTTCGTGAAATTAGTGGAGACGTTGGAACAAATATTTTGGATTGCGTATTAGACGCACCGTTCAATAATTAGGAGTGGATAATATGACAGAAGAATTTAAAACAAAATTGCTAAAATATTTAACAGGTAATTTGAGTAAAGATGGCGTTGTTAATGTCCCTCAATATTCAACCGTTAAAAAAGTTACAAACAATATATTTCCGTATATTAGAAATAGCTTCACAGAAGAAATAACAAGAATTAATGTAATTGAGATAATCCAAGCTAAAAATTCAAAAGTTCAGAATATGGATAGCCTTATATTTTTAGGAAATGCGCTAGACAGCAACAACACATTTCATGGGTTTATATTGTTATTAGACAATAATTTTAATCCAATTCAATTAATTAGCTCTTATTCGAGTGGTACTAAAATTAATATAATATTAACAGGTAATGTCGGTGACGATGGAGAATTATTTATAATTGAAGAAGTAGTTAGTACTGGTGGCAATAGAAGGCGTTTCGTTATGCTAAATAATGTAGCGTTAAAATCGGCAGTTAGTAACACTTATCAAGCCGTGTTGTCAAAAGCTTATGATTTAGTTAGTCCAATTAAAGATGCTCATACTTACAATGGAATAATTAAAAACCCAGGGTCATCAAAGTACCTGATAAGCTCAACTTATTCTTCAAACTCACTAGGCTATATCCCTTTAATAACTCAACTTACTGTAAATGTTGGTTCTGAAAATGAGTGGAAGAATTGGCAGACAACTACTAATTTAGGTAATTGGACATATGGAGATACGTGGGCTCAGTGGGGCAACGAGGATAACATCACATTTAAACTAAACGGTTATTTCACGCTAAATAATGTGATTAGATATACCGAGATAAACAACAGTGGAGATAATTTAACCACAGTGCAAACTATTATGCCTATTAGTGATATAAGCGGTTTCTATTTTAAAATTTTATCGAATGTGTACAGTTATTGTGCGTTAGTTTCTTCAACTAGCAGTAATGATAATTATGATATTTACAGATATAATTCTACTGCTAACAGATTAGATAGAATCTATCGAAAAGAAACTGTATTAGCAGGAGATTTTGACCAATTGACAGGATTTGGGTTATTTGTTGAATCTACAAACATGCTTTATTATATTGTTTATCTTGCCGATGAAGACGCTAACGAGTTTAATGTAGAAGTAGGCCGAGTAGTGCAAGAGAATGTTTATCCTCACGATTTGACTACAATATCAATTGATGATACATCTACATATTTATTATTTTATGTGTCAAGCCAATTCAATCTATTTAGGTTATCTGTTCAAATCGGAGATAATGCTTATACAACCAACCAAATATATAATCAATTTAATTATAATGGTTTAGATTATGAGAATATTAACTCGTTAAAACCAAAATATGCAAATTTATATTCGGGAGATGATATTATCTTCTCGAGAAACTTAACAAACGTAACCGCAAACGGTAATACGACTTATAGTAGTGTTGAGGTACCAAATACAATGCTTAATGATATTAATATAAGCAATCAAGTGCTTGTAAGTGATACTAATTCTGAATTGATTAACAATTCAAGAAATTTAACTAAAAACATTTATGAAACTTTAAATATAAATTTTTATAATTTTTTAAACATTACAAACGAAAATACTAGTAAATCAATTAGCAATCCTGTAGCAGCAGCTAAATTAAATAATAGTATATCAATAACAAATGATTTTGATAATATGAAAGCAACAAAAATAAAAATTAATTTTGCAGATGGAACAAGCTTAATAAATACGCTTGATCCGACAACTCAAATAAAAACAACAGGATTGAGCGCTATATATTCTTTTGTTGTTAATGTAACAAAAGAAATTAATACGATTGAAATTATATCAAATGATGAGCAGACAATTTATCAACAAATAAATAATTTGACTCTTGAGATAAGCAAGAGTTATAGAATAAATCAAGAGGTGGTTATATTATGAAAATAACATACGCAGATAAGAGCACTTTAGAAACAAACCCAGATATTCCTAATAATCAAAAGTGCAGAGCAGATGATTTGAACGAAATTAAAGGGGTAGTAAATAGTAATGATGATTTGGTTGGAGATTTATCTACATTAAATACAACTGCTAAAAACAGTTTGGTAGAAGCCATTAATGAAGCAAATCAAAAAAGTTTTAGTGAGCTAACATTTACTAACTATAAAAGCACAGGAAATATAGCTCCAATAAACAATTGGCAATCGGTGGAATCTAGAGGAACTAAACTGACGGCATCTGCTACAGGAGTTACGGTTGGTGCAGGAGTTAGTTATGTAAAAGTATCGGCTTGGGCATTTAACAATACAAATACTAGTGGCTCAGGATTTATTATGGGTATTTTTAAAAATGGTCAAACAATAACGCAAGGAAATGCAATATTAACATCTTGGTATAGCACTGCAGCGTCTAATCAAAACGTAACTTTATCATGGCCTGGTACAATAATACCTGTGGTTGAAGGCGATATTATTAATTTCGGTATTGGAATCAATGGAGATACCGCAAGGTCATTCTCACGTGGTGGAATGTTAGTAGAGGAGGTTTAAAATGGAATTATTAGAAGATTTAAGATTTACACATAATTATTGGAAGATTCTACTTCCTCTAATCTTTATGATTTTCGATTTCATCACTGGCTATTATAATGCTTGGAAAAAAAGTGATGTATCATCGTCGAAAATGCGTGACGGAATTGGCAAAAAACTAGCTGAGATAGTTTATATCATTTCAGCAATGCTAATTGACTTAGCGTTTGGAACAAAAGCAGTAAGCGT
>CAKVCL010000037.1 GCA_934725855.1 uncultured Cellulosilyticum sp.
CAAAAATTAAGAAAATATGCTAGTTTCAATTCAAAGTCATTTTTTATTAAAATTGCTCTCAAGGCTGAATAGTAACATAATATGCTCCAAGTTTCCAGAAAAAACTAGACTTTTTATTGGCATTATGTTAGAGTTATGTAGTAAGTGCGGATATTTTTAATTTAAAAAATATCCGCACTTTTATTTTTATCTATTTTAGAATTGTATTACTTTGCGCTACATGATATCATAAACCCAAAGGAGGTTTTGAATATTATGAATAATTCAAAGGGTATTTTTATAGCATCCATTTTAGGTTTATGTGCTATCATTTGTACTTCCATATTATCCTTCAGTTTCTTAACTTATACTAAGACACGAAACACCTCTGGGGTGACTGCTACAGGTTCTGCTAGTTGCAATTTTGAATCTGACTTAATTGTATGGCGTGGTAGCTTCTCGGCTACTGGAGATACAAGTGCCGCTGCTTATGACACCATTAAAACGGATTCTGAGTTGATTAAAGAATATTTACTTAACAACAACGTTACGAATGAAGAAATTGTCTTCTCATCTGTTAATATCTGTCAAAACTTTTCTCCTATCTATAATGATAATGGGGATTATGTGGGTGATATTGCTGCTGGTTACACTTTAAGCCAAGAAGTATCTATCACTTCAAATGACGTTGATAAAGTTGAAAAAATCTCTAGAGATATTTCTGCACTTATTGAATCTGGGGTTGAATTTACCTCTAATTCACCTGAATACTATTACACTAAGCTTGATGAATTAAAACTAGAGCTTATTGAGCGGGCAACTGATAATGCCAAACAACGTGTTGATATCATCATTGAAAATTCTGGTGCCACCAAGGGTGAACTCCTTAGCGCTAATTTAGGTGTTTTCCAAATTACAGCTCAAAATTCTGCTTCTGAAGAATACAGCTATGGTGGAACCTTTAACACAAGTTCTCGCTTAAAAACAGCTACAATTACTGTAAACTTAAATTATTCATTGAAATAATAAAGAGAAAATATCATTAATATTTATAGATTCTATAAAACTCTCGAACCTGCTTTTCTAAACTCTTTAACGCTTCCTCTTCTTTATCTTGATCACTTGAATATTTACTTAGTAAGAAAAAAATAGGTGCATAAAAAGCCATTGCCATGACTTTTGGAGCAGTCTTAATAAAAATTTTCTCCTTTTATCTCTTTTTTCCTTTCATTTAGCAAAAAACACCTGAATTTCCTTTCAGGTGTTTTTTGCTAACTCACTTCTCTATTAAATTTTATCCCTTTACAGTGCTTATTCTTCATATGGAATAACAGCGCCATCAAAAGTTTCATTAATAAAATCTTTAATCTCATCTGATTTTAAGACCTCTACTAATGCTTTAACTCCCTCGTTATTCTCATTACCTTCTTTTACTGCAATAATATTTACATAAGTTTTTGCGGCTTCTGAGTCTGATGCTTCATAAACTAAGGCATCTTTTCCTACAGAATAGCCTGCTTCAAGCGCATAGTTTCCATTTAGTACAACAAATGCATCTTCGCTAACAACTCTAGCAACTTGAGCACTTTCTAACTCATCAAACTTAATGTTATGTGGATTTTCTAAAATGTCATTAACCGTTGCTTCTAAGCCCACACCTTCTTTTAGTTTAATAATGCCATTATCTTGTAGTAATAATAATGCTCTTGCTTCATTGGTTGTATCATTTGGCACAGCAATACGATCTCCGTCTGCAATTTCATCTAATGATTTTTTAGTTCCTGGATAAATCCCAAATGGTTCATAATGAATCTTTCCTACACTAACAAGATGTGTTCCTTTTTCTTTATTAAAGCTGTCAAGATAAGGGACATGTTGAAAATAGTTAGCTGTATATTCTCCACTCTCTACGATTTCATTAGGCTGTACATAATCTTCAAACTCTGTAATTTGTAAATCATAGCCTTTTTCTTGTAAAATTGTTTTTGCCTTTTCTAGAATTTTTGCATGTGGCGTAGGAGATGCTGCGATTTTAATCGTTTTACTATCTGCTGCTGCACCAGCTCCTTTTCCACATCCTGTTATTGCTCCTACTACTAATGCTGCTGTTAAAATAAATGATAATGTATTTCTCTTCATAATATTCTACCTCTGCTTTCTTTTATTAATTTTTGCTGCAATCACCATTCCTGTTGATTGGAAAATTTGAACTAAAATAACTAATAAAATAACGGTAACTATCATAATGTCTGATTGATAACGATAATAGCCATAGCGAACAGCAATGTCACCAAGCCCCCCGCCTCCAATGGTACCTGCCATTGCAGAGTAACCTAAAATCGTTCCAATGGCTATCGTCATGCCTGTTACTAACGACGTTCTTGCTTCTACTAAAAGGACCTTTGTGATGATACGCATGTTTCCAGCTCCCATGGATCTAGACGCTTCTATTACCCCTTGATCTACTTCCTTAATAGAAGATTCCACCATTCTAGCAATAAATGGAATGGCTGCTACGACTAGTGGCACAATGGTGGCTGTTGATCCTGTGCTTCTTCCCACCACAAATCTTGTAAAGGGAATCAGTAAAATGAGTAAAATTAAAAATGGTATACTTCGTGTAATGTTCACCACCACATCTAATACTTTATATACACTTTTGTTAGGGGTAATGCCATCCTGATCGGTTATGGCTAAGCAAACACCTAATGGCAGTCCAAAAACATACCCTACTATGGTTGAAATCAGTGTCATATATAATGTTTCACCAACTCCTTTAAGAATCATTTCATTAACTTCTGGTGTCCACATTGTTTACCACCTCCTCTATTTCAATGCCACGCTCCCTAATATAAGCTTTCATGGCATCTATCTGTGTACTCTCTTTTTGAAACTCTAATATCATCTCACCCTTAGCAATTCCTCCAATATTTTTGGTAGATGCTTTTAGGATGTTGACTGGCTCTTTAAAGGTTAATATCAAATTAGCAATGACTGGTTCAAACGCTGAGTTTTCTGAAAAAACGATTCTTATCTTCTCACCCTGCTCAATGGTTTGTGCAGTATGTATCAGGTCATCATCCTTATCTGATAAGGTATCTTTTCTTAATAATTCTTTGGCTACCTCTGACTTTGGATGTGCAAATACATCCGATACAGCTCCCGTTTCTACCACACATCCTTCCTTCATAATGGCTACATGAGAACAAATTTCTCTCACCACTGACATTTGATGTGTGATAATGACAATCGTAATGCCAAATTTCTCATTGATACTTTTAAGTAATTCTAAAATGGAAGAGGTTGTCTGTGGGTCTAATGCACTCGTTGCCTCATCACAAAGCAATATTTTAGGTTTACAGGCTAATGCTCTAGCTATGGCTACACGTTGCTTTTGTCCTCCAGATAGTTGCGCTGGATAGGCTTTTACCTTATCCGACAAACCTACTAACTCTAATAACTCGGCTGCCCTTTTTCTTGCTTCCTTTTTACTTTTCTTTTGTATATAAAGTGGAAAACAAATATTTTCCAAAACAGATTTCTGCATCAGTAAGTTAAAGTGTTGAAAAATCATTGCAATACTTTCTCTCTCTTTTTGAAGCTCCTGCTTCTTTAACGCTCCAAGATCTTTTCCTTCAATGAGAACCTTGCCCTCTGTAGGTTTTTCTAAGTAGTTCATACAACGAACCAAAGTAGATTTACCAGCCCCTGACATTCCAATAATGCCATAGATATCCCCTTTTTCAATAGATAAATTGACATCCTTTAATGCTTGTACGGTTCGATCTTTAATCTGAAATGTCTTTTTCAAATTTTCAATTACAATCTCAGCCATTTGGGTTCTCCTTTCTTTTTTCTTGCTTTTGATAGTTCATATCTTACTATGAGGTTGTTATTTTGTATAATACGCATATTTTATGATGTGCTATAGTTAAAATCTATAACTAATCATCTTATAGAATATAGGTACTACAGTTAAAAACTATATAGGATTATTTCTTGATAGTAAAAAGGCATTACACTGTTAGCCAATGCCCAACAATGTAATGCCTTTTTTATAATATATTCGAATTTTTGTCATTACCCTATATGGCTTCCATACGAATCGATTCAATAACATTTTGCTCTTTCAGTTTATGAATAGTATAAAATGCAATAGACAAAATCAATAGGAAAACACTCATAACACTTACTAAAATGAGTCCCCAAGGTACTTCATATCGAACTGGAAATAACTTACGAATAGATAAATTAATCATATAGGGTATGAAAATTCCAATTGGAATTCCCCAAACCATGGCTTTCATTGTACAAATAATACTTTCGCTTAATAACATTTTTTGAATACCTTTCGTAGTCATTCCCACACTTTTTAAAACTGCAAATTCTCTTGCTCGCATTAATATATTGGTTGAAAGTGTACTCATAACACTTACTAAACCTATAAGTAATAATAAAACTACAAATCCATACAATATTACTTCAGCAATAACAATTGCTATATTCAAAACTTTCACCATTGTATCTGTTCGGCTAATTCTTACAGTGAATCCTTCTTTCACATAAGAATCATCTGTATACGTTGGAAAAAACTCATCTGTAATTTTTCTTGCATAAGTTATATAATCCTGCTCATTTGATGGCTTACTATACCAATCATAAAACCTAACATCTGCCTTAGGTACAACAATACACAAAGGTTTTACATTAACACCAAAAGCCTGCAAAGGAATGGACTCTTTTTGAAGGAATCCATCAATTGTTAACTGGTAGCTTTCACCATTAGCTTTTTGCAACTTGATTTCTGATAACGTTTTAGAAAAAGGAACAATCTCTTTTAAGTAGCCATTATCATTATACGAATAGTGATTCAAAAGAATGGTTCCCCCTACAGGAACACCTGCCATTTTGCAAAGCTTTTCGTAATTTTTTTCATCAAATACTACGATTTCAACGTCTAATTCGCATAACTCATTCTCTACACACTGAGTTTTTTCTCTCATATCTTCTGTTAAATGTTTTCCTTCTAATAATGTAAAGTAGGTGGCATTATCACGGCCAATCCCTAATATATCCTCGCCATACGCTTTAAGTTTCGTTGTAACCTTTTCGGCATTCTGGCTAGAAATAGGCTTAAGTGATGTTTCTTCAATTCTCCCCGTCGTTTCATTTATATTGCGCTTTCTGCTTGAACAATAATCTATCATAATCTCCTGAGTCTTAGGCATCATATACTCTTGTATTTTGCTCATCTGTTCTCTTAAACTTCCTGTACTTAATATTAGTATGATTCCAAGTGCTAATGAACGAATAGTTGCTTTATAACTCTGTTTATTTCTAGATAAATTTCGGCCTGCTAGTATTCCCTCAAAGCCAAGTAACTTCTTTATCCATTTTCTATCTCTCACAAGCGTTTCTTCTACCTTGATATCTCCCAATCCCCTAATGCATGAAAGTGCTGTGATTTTTCCTGCTTTTTTCGCTGGTTTATACCCAGAATATAGTACAGTTATAAATGAAAATAATGCTGAACATATCAAGGTAAGTGGGGTTACCACAAAAGATAAAGAAAAACTAATAGGCCTCATAATAATGCTCTGTTGGAGCGTATTCATGTCCTCTACAAGTTTACCTGTGACTAATATACCAAGAAAACCTAATCCAATCCCTAGAATGAGCCCTATAGGTATTCCAATCATACTTAGCCAAAGGCTTTCCCATATAACAGTTTCCTTTATTTGTTTGGTCGTCGTCCCAACACATTTCATAATACCAAATTGTTTCATCTGCTTATTCGCACTGGTTTCAAATACATTCGATATAACCGTTACTGACATAAAAAAGATAAGTAATCCAAAAATGACAGCTGGAACAAGTAGCAATAAACTATAAGCATTGCCGTATTCACCATAATCTTTTCCAATAAAATTAACTAACATAGCATTCCCACTAGAAACAAAGCAAGATACTGCTGTCAAAAGCGCCGTTGATAAAGCGATTGCCATTACCGTTCCTAATGTTCTATACCGATTCAGCTTAACCTCACTTAATGCTAATTTTGCTGTAATTTTCATGGCTTCATCACCTCATCACTTATAATCTTGCCATCACCGATGGTAATAATCCGTTCTGCTTGCAAAGCTATTTTTTCATCATGGGTAATGAGTAAAATGGTTTGATTACACTTTTGATTAGTGTATTTTAACAGTTCAATAATCTCTTGACTGGTTTTACTATCTAGATTTCCTGTAGGTTCATCTGCCAGTATAAAAGCTGGGTTATTAATAAGTGCTCTTCCTATTGATACTCTCTGTTGTTGCCCACCTGACATTTGACTTGGAAGATGCTTGGCTCTTTTTTCAAGCTTTAAAATTTCCAATATATTATTTAACTTCTCCCTATTTTCTTTTCGATTATCTAAAAGCCATGGCAGCATTATATTTTCCTCTGCTGTGAGTGTTGGCATTAAATTATAAAATTGATAGACCATTCCAATGTTTCTTCTTCTAAATATAGCCATCTCACTTTCATTCATCTTGGCAATCTCTTTTCCATCAATCACAACAGAGCCAGAACTTGGTACATCAATTCCACCAATCAGATTCATAAGAGTTGATTTTCCTGAGCCTGATGCCCCAATAATGGCTACAAATTCACCCTTTTCTACCGAAAAAGAAACATGGTCTAAAGCAATCACTTCTGATTCCCCTTTTCCATATTTCTTTGTTAAGTCTTTCACTTGTAATACAGTCATCTGTTTTCTCCTTTGTCTTACTATTCTTAATATGAGCATAGCAAGCTAAAATGACTGTTTAGTGACTATCTACTATTTTATTGTGACAATTTATTCACTTAAAAAATTTAAGAATAAATGTAGCCCCTTTACCTTTTCCTCCAAAATCCACATCAATATCTCCGCTCTGTCCTTTCATTATGGACAAAGCTAGTGGCATTCCTATTCCAAAACCATTTTCACTTGTTGAATACTTAAATCTTTTAAACAATACTGCATATTGTTCTGTCTTTAATCCTTCACCACTATCTGTAATAGAAATCCACTCATATACAGGGTTTTCCCCACTATTAACTATGATTTTTCCACCCTTAGGCGAATATTCCATAGCATTTTTAATAATATTGGTAAGTGCTTCTACTGTCCATCTCTCATCACAGTAAATTTCCAAATCATTTTCTATAAGGATAGATTGATCATTAACATCTAATAAAATTTCCACTGAGGAAAGGACAGATTGAACTAATTGAGACACTTTAACTTTTTTCTTAGAGAATTCTACCGTCATAGCGTCTAGTTTTGCCATCTTAAGTAATGCCCCAACTAGCCATTCCATTTTGGATAAAGAAAACTTGATACTTTGAATAAATTCAGCTTGTTTTTCTGGTTCTGCCTCTTCTAAAAGATCTGCCATAATTATCATCGAAGTAATAGGTGTTTTTAATTGATGAGATATATCTGCCATGTACTCAGAAAGTATATTTCTTTCTGCTTCAACCTGTGCTAGTTGCTCATTCTTTGTATGTATAAGTGCATAAATATCATTTTTTAATACACTTAAAGCGCCTTCTTTATTATCACGGATATCTATTTCTTGTCCATTTACAAAATCGGTTATTTGCTCTATTTCTTTCTTACTAATCCACACGATATCCAATACCCCTTACTGTCTCAATATTAACCGCATCCCCTAATTTCTCACGTAGCCTTTTTACATAAACGGTAAGTGTATTATCCTCCACAAAATTTCCCTCCGCATCCCAAATTTTTGCGAGAATCTGATTGCGAGATAATACTTTTGACTTATTCATTGCAAAAATTAAAAGAAGTCTATATTCAAGTGCTGTAAGTTCTACAGGCTCTTGATTTACCATTACCTTAGCCGCATTGACATCAATATAAACCTGCCCAATATTAAGCACCTCCTGACTATTACCCTCTTGCTTTTGCAGGGTGCGCTTTACTCTAGCCAAAAATTCACGCACTCTAAATGGCTTTACCACATAATCATCTGCTCCATCTTCAAAGGCCCGAACAATATTCATTTCATCATCTACTACCGTTAAAAAGATAATAGGAGTACCCATTTTTCTTAATGGTGCACTTACATCAAACCCTATACCATCTGGCAATTGCATATCCAGTATAGCCAGATTAAATTTCTGCTTTTCTATCGTATCTAGCGCCATTTTCACGTTCATGCAATGCACCACTTCATAACCTTCACTAGATAATGCATAAACAAGTCCAGATGTAATCATCATATCATCTTCTAAAAGTAATATTTTTTTCATTTTTTCACCTTTTATCTTAGCTTTATATTATAACCATCTTATCACCTTAGGATTTTACAAACAATCATTCTATAATTATTCTCTTTTCATTCTACTTTTTATAGAGTAATTCTCCAAATATAGAAGTCAGTTAAGTTTCTACATATATTTCTTTAAATACCACATTGACACATTATTCTAAATATAAAGATAAACAGACCTATAAATAAAGAGGTTTTAAGTTAGAATTTAATCCAACCTAGAACCTCTTATTTACCATCTATTAATGATTTGCTTCCCTTTATGCTTTACTTTCTAAAATCAATCTCATACCTTGTACCATGAGAAAACAAAACACCTTCCTCTAATTTAATCTTCAAAATAATGGTATTTTTATCACTAAAATTATTATGTCCGTTGTACCCTCTCCTTAATTCATCTCTATTTCTTTTACGGAAATCCTCAAGATAACAAAATACATTTCTTCATCTGCACGCTTTTGTTTTAATATTGGAAACCTATCTGTCATTTCTCGATAAATAGTAATCGATACTTCCTCTTCTGCAGTGCCACTTATTCGTGCCCACCTGCGTGTGCGAAGATTATAGCTGGCAATACTTACATTGGTATTATTCTGAACTTCGGAAAATAAATTTTTACGTCTATCTGTTGCTATGTACAGGAACTTTTCATCTGAATACATCATCCCCATTGGTCTTTGACTAGGAACCCCTTCATTAGATGTAGCTAAGAAAAAATAACCACATTCTTTAAAAAACTCATAAGCTTTATAGATGGAAGGACAAAATTCATCCTCCTCTTTTTTCTCTGCACTTATATTTAAAAGATAATCAATACTACAGTTTAAAAGTTTACTAAGCTTAATGAGTTTTTCTGTTTCAGGAAATGCCATATCTATTTCCCATCTTGAAACAGATTGCCTAGATATTCCAAGGATATCTGCCATTTGTTCCTGTGTGATGCCTGCTTTTTTCCGTAAAACTGCTATCTTTTCACCAGTTGTCATTTTATCACCTCGATAAGACAATTATAACCGTTCTACTCTTTATGTATAGACACTTCAAATTGCACCATGCAACCTTTAAAGTAGCAAGATAAATTCTGCTGTTACCACTTTCTATAATCTTCTTTGCATTCTTTTCTAATTTTTATTTTATTCAATTACTGCTCTCCCTTCTATATTCATACGTTTTCTTACTTTACATACAGCTACAATAATCACTAGATATACTAATGACAATGCAACATAGAACCAAATATCTACACACAAAAAGCAATATAAGAAATTGAAGCAGAAATGAATCACAATACCATAAATTAAGTTGTCATTCTTATTCATAAAGAAATTCATTAGGAAGCATAACCCCGCCATAACGATTACATTTGAAATCACATAAGGGAGCATCTGCCATCCCATATAGTCTGAATCCACAAACCATAAGACCGTATGCCAAAACGCCCAAATCACACCTTGTAAAATACAAGATTTATTAAAATCATACTTTTTATTGAGTAATGGTCTTACGTAGCCTCTCCATCCTGCCTCTTCACCCGTTGGACCAGTGGTAATAGAAAAAAGGAAAGATGCCCAAAATGGATACGTGCCAAGATTCCAGTAAGATTTAAATGAATTTCCTTGAATCATTGTCATAATGAATACAGTTAGTAAGGTTGCTCCAAGTGTCACTATTACAGCAGCCAATAAAGATAAAACATTAACCTTTCCTCCAAACGCTTTCTTATAAAATCCTCCAATAGTCTGATTGGGACAAAAATAACGAAATCCACAAATTAATACAATCGTTGGTGCCCATGCACAAACATTAGATAAAATTCTCATCACAACAGGTGAACAGTGAAATACCATACTGGCCGTCCCACAAATACCAAGAACCATACTCCAGAATATACCGTAACTCCAAGCTACATAATTTCTTATTCTATTGTCTTTCATAAAATCCCCCCTCGACCATTAGTCGATTATTTTTATTTTTTAACCACGCTAGACCTTTTATTCTTAGCGTGGTTAAATTACAAAACTATTGCTTGCTAAAAACATTGATAAAATTCATCTAAAGTACCTGACTTAGCACCAAGTAGTCTTTCAAGATTATAAATAAAGCCTTGGATTAGTGTCAGTTCAATGGCCTGAATATCCTCAAACGCTATCATTGAATAAGTAAGTGCCATATGAACTGCTGCCTCAGGAAAATCCGTTATAAATACCCCTTCTTCAATTCCTTCTTTCACAACTTCAGTTAGTATAGGACAGATTCGCTGCACAGAAAGCCTATAGGATTTCTGATGAAGTAGTGCATTTTGAGGATGATGCAACGTCTTAATAATTTCTTCCTCACCATATGAAGTCACATTTATAGCCAAAATTATCCTAATCATTTTCTGAGGTGCTGATAAATTATGCTCATCCAAAATCTTATTGGCACGCTCAACCATATGCTCAACAATTCGAGCTATTAAAGCATCTAATATTTCTTCTTTTGAAGAAAAATGATAATACAAAGTTCCCTTTGCGATCCCAACCGCTTTCATAATGTCTGAAACACTAGTAGCATCATATCCTTTAGAGGCAAACAATAACTGCGCAGCATCCAATATTTCTTTTTGTCTTTCCTTGGTTGACTTTATATCTGACATAACGCCTCCTGTCGACCATTAGTCGATAATTATTTTTATCACATCCTCTCTATCCTGTCAATAACCCTATAAAAACTATCAATTTGTTTATAATAATTTATTCTCCAATTTTGATATGGAATTTTGCTTCAAGCTTAGGAAGTGGTAATCTGTACTTCTCTGCTAATGCTGGTCCACATGCATTAGATCCTACGCCAGCCATTTTATAGTCTACACAGATTACATGATACTCTGATTTTTCTAGTTCATAATTATGTTTTTTAGAAGCCAATTCTTCCTGTGTATATTCAGAAGCATTGAAAGATAATCCTTCCTCTGATGTAAATGTCACTTTATGTATGCCATCTGTTACGCTTAGATATTTACATCCAAAATGAGATGAATTTTCCTGTGGCTTTATATAATCTTCGTGCATTTGTGAAACCTTTGCTTCAAAGTTTCCTATATAGCTTGCCTGATGTTTATCAATGTAGCTTTCATAAGGACCATAACCATAATAAGAAATGGTGTCAAAAGACTTGTCCATAAACCATCTGATGCCAAATCGAGGTAAGAACGTGAGCTTATTCGTTCCTTCCATGTGACACTCAATTTGTATGCCTTTTTCTGTAAGAGAATAAGCCACATCCATATAAGCAAAAGGTTGATGAATGCTCCATCCAAATGATTGTCTAAGCAGGATTTTAACATTCTTATCACTTTTCTCAATCGTTACCCCATAGTTTCTGGTAATATAATCATTCATATGCGCTCTATACCAATCTCCACGCATCACATCATTGTCTATAGGTGCTCTAAAGAAATTAAAGGTTAATGGCTTTTGTAGTAATTCTTTATGGTTATGTTGAATGGAATCAATGGCAGAAAGTCTCTTATTAAATCGATAAGAAAGTTCTCCTGCTTCTACAAAAATTAATAAAGGCTCTTCTGTAACATGAAGCTTCACTTTATCATAAGCTTTGTCATTTTCTAAAGCATTTGTATTATTAACCTTTTCATATTCACAGTCTTCTAGCTTAATTTGGTCAAAGCAAACTTCGTCCCCCTTTTTCCAATAGCCATTTTCTTCTTTTGCATTAAAAATAAATCGAATATAAGCTTCTTTCCCTCTATAATCCTTTACTTCTGGGACATTAATACTTACACTCTCAAAAGGCGCCACATGAAATTCAAATGCTCCTTTACGACTTATAAATCCATCATAAGCTATTTCGTAAGAATATTCTAACATTTCTCCCACATCTCTATGCTGAAGCATATTGTTAAATACAAACTCACCTTCATGCTCACCTTTTTTTACGCGAACGGGACGATAAACTTGTTTAACTTCCAATAAGCCTGTATGTGGCGTTCTATCTGGATAAGTCAAAGCATCCATGCAGAAATTACCATCATGATGCCTTTCCCCAAAATCGCCTCCATAACCATACATGACCTTGCCATTTTCAGCTCTTCCTAATTCTATACCATGGTCGCTCCATTCCCATACAAAGCCTCCGCAAAATCGCTCATTGGAATAAAATACCTCATGATAGTCTTCTAAGTCTCCTGGACCATTTCCCATGGCATGACAATATTCACATAACACAAATGGTCTTTGCTCTTTCTCATTTTTTAGAAACTTAATCATCTCCTCAGGTGAAGTGTACATCTGTGATACCACATCCAAAATTTCATCAGAAGTATCATCTAGGCGGTGTGTACTTTCATAATGAAGCAATCTGGTATCATCCAATTCTTTGACACGCTGACCTGCTGCAAGCATATTGGTGCCATAACCACTTTCATTTCCAAGAGACCAAAATACAACACTTGGACGGTTCTTATCTCTCATCACTAAACACTCAATACGGTCTACAATAGCTTTTTTAAATCTTTTATCAGAGGCTAAAAGTGCAATCCCATTATAACTATTTTCATCGCTCCATTTATAATCATTGTATACTTCCACACAGCCATGAGATTCTATATCCGCTTCATCAATCACATAAAGCCCATACTCATCACAGAGCTTGTAAAACAGAGGAGAATTAGGATAATGTGATGTTCTTACGGCATTTATATTATGCTGTTTCATCAGAACAATATCTTTTGTCATCTGAGTAAGAGAAGCATAATAGCCTGTGTCTGGATAACTATCATGACGGTTTACCCCATGGAATTTTACAGCTTTTCCATTGACTTTTACCACGCCTTTATGGATGCAGATTTCACGAAATCCTACCTTTTCTCCGATGACTTCTTTGTTTGCATATAACGTTAGGCTATAAAGTGTAGGCAGCTCTGCTGACCAAAGCTTAGGATTTTCTATTTCTATCGTACAAGTCACATCTTTTTGAAGTGAAAAAGTAGTCATGCACTGACCATTTTCATCACACAATTCTCCTTCTGCATCACATCCATTTACGGTTACGAGTAACTGCGCTTTATGGTAATTCTCTGACAAAATGGTTTTTATGGTGAAGTCAGTCATTCTTTCTTTTTCACGACTTAATACATAAACATCCCTAAAAATACCTGATAAACGAATTTTATCTTGGTCCTCTAAATAGGTTCCATCGCACCATTTTAAAACGGCTACGGTAATCTTGTTACATCCTTCTACTAAATAAGGGGTGATATCAAATTCAGAGGTACTATGAGAAACCTGAGAATAGCCCACAAATTCCTTATTGACAAAAAGATATAAACAACTGTCTACCCCCTCAAATACTAGCACTCTGTCTTTCCCATCCTCCCCATACATATAGTCTGTCTGATAAATACCTACTGGATTATCATCTGGGACATAAGGTGGATCATAGGTAATCGGATAAGGGACATTGGTATATTGAGGTTTATCATATCCATAAAGCTGCCAGTTTCCTGGAACTTGAATTTTATCTTTAAATTCCATAGAGATAAAATCATCCTCTAAATCAATGATGCTGTCATAATACTTAAATTTCCACTCTCCATTTAAGAGTTCAAACTGCTTAGAGGTTTCTCTTTCCTGATAAGGGTTTTGACCTTTTTCAAAAGGAATAAAATATGCATGTCTTTCTAACGTATTAATATGTAAAAGCTCAGGGTTTTCATGGTAAATCATCTTTGATTTGGGAGAATTTTTACGTGCAATTGTTTCAATATTCATATACAACTTCCTCTCTTTTTAAGTGCTCTGATTATAAATTGATATACTTGTAAGCTACAGCGTTGTCTCTGCTTACGCGTTTGAATTTCCTTACCTATAGCTATATCTTATTACAGCTTGACCCTCTCGTCATTAAACGATATTCTAATAATATATAACAATATGAATATTTGAGGTGCTACCATGTTTTTTAGTGATTATCCAATTATCGGCTTAGAAAAAGATTTGCCATTATACCTTTTGAATATGGGATTGCAACATTGCCAAGATCACGTTATAAGAAAAGAAGGATACCCCTCCCCTCAGTTTTTATACTGCACTAAGGGAAGTGGTACCCTTCTATTGGATAGAAAATCTTATGACATTCCTGCCTATACTGGAATCTTCTTACCTGCTAATTATCCTCATGAATATTATGCTAAAGAAAATATTTGGGATATTCATTGGGTCGTTCCAGAGGGGTTTGCACTTTTTAATCTATTAAACCATTTTAATCTTACAAAGCCCATCATTTTCAAATTAGTAGATATCAGCAAACTCAATAACCTATTTCATGCCATGCATGAAATTCTTCGTACAGATAGTCTCTATGGCAATTACTCTGCTTCTGGATATCTATACGAATTCATCATTGAATTCAATAGACTTATTTCTGAAAAAAATAATATTCATATTGCCTCCAATGCGGTTCTAATGAAATCTATCAGTTATATTGATGCCCATTACAAAGAAACCATTACTCTAGACGACTTATGTGCCATCAGTCACGTTACAAAGCAGCATCTGTGTCTGCTCTTTCGCAGCACCCTCCATACTCGTCCTATGGAATATATCGCCCAAAGAAGACTACAGGCAGCCAAAGAACTTCTAATTGGTACTTCTAAAACCATTGATGAAATTGCTGAGCAGATTGGTTTTTGCACCACAAGTTATTTCTGTAAAATTTTTAAAAGATATGTCGGGATGACTCCCTCTCAGTTTAGGAACGAGCGATAGTGCCTTATCCCTCTATCTCTTTAGATTTTTTTAATGGCTGCCCGTTTTTATGTGCTCTAAATTGTCCGTTTTTTATTTCTACAGGGAGCTAAATACTTTTATGTAACTGAATTAAGTACGCAGCTGACCGTTGAATACCTAAAAATTGCTCATTAAATCCAAAATGCTCAATCGCAAAGTAACCTAAATATCCCTTCTGGATTAAATCCGTAACAAGCACATCAATAGGTAAATAGCCTGAACCTGTTGCCACGCTTTTAAGTCCTTTATTGTACTCTTGCTGCCCTTTCATCTCTTCTTGTCCACGATCTTTGCAATGGACATGAACTATATAAGGTTTTAATAGCTCATACGCTTCCACTACATCTTCATCACTGTATGCAAAGTTTCCCATATCTAAAGTCAATCTTAGTTTAGGGACATTTTGCATAAACCATAAAAGTTGATGCTTTGTGGCAAACGGTGCATGATAATCATCATAATCCTCTAGTGTAACCGTTACCCCTTTTTCAAGTGCATATTCACATAGGTCACTTAATCCTTTTTTCATATTTTGAATCTGTACGCTGCGCTCCATAAAACTAAAGGTATCTTCCATACTTTCTTTTCTAGCTGCTAACTCTAATGCTTCTTTATCTGAAAGGAAACCCGGAATCATCAACACTTTGTTACATCCTAACTCTACTGCAAGGTCAATTAGTTTTTTTGCTTCCTCATCTTGAGGATTTTTGCCTAAATCAATATTGGCATATAAGCAGCTTAATCCCATGCCATAAGTTTTTTGATATTCTTTGAAGACTTGCTTATGTTCTTTTACTTCAAAATAATTGGCTTCCATCGCCTTTATTCCTGCATTTGCAAACTGCTTCATCATAGCACCTATTTCAATATGACTCTGCTCATTTGCTTCTTTAATATGGTCATAGAAAACAGAAATTTTAGCACTACTTTGAATTTCTTCAGGCGTCTGCTCCACCTTTGGACATCCTAAATCTTCTTTTAATCTATTTTCCGCATAGCACCATCTCACTGCATTTTTTATAATCTGCTGGATTTCCTTTTGATAATAAATCGGATATTCTTCATGTCCTGGCTGAAAATAAAAGATTTTCCCAAGTCCACGGGTAAATGTACAACCACTTCTAAAGACAAACCCTGAAGCAAACCACCCTGTGAAAACAACATCATCTGGTTTAGGAATATCAAAATACTCCCCATACATTTCTTCCTGTGGAATATCAAAAGACTCTGGCACTCCTTTAGCAATCGGATGAGTAGGATTTACACAAAAAAGCCTTTCACGATCCCCGTCTCTCCATTTTAAAGTCATACTAGTCCCTAATAAATTTTTCATCACTTTACTAATATGAGAAGAATGAAGCGCAATAAGCCCCATTCCTCTTAAAACATGCTTTTGCACCCTTTCGGCGACTTCATCTGAAAACTCGTTTTGCAAACAATGATTCCAAAAAATAAGGACATCTGTACGTTCTAATACTTCTTCTGTAAGACCATGCTCCATCTCATCAAAAGTTGCCGTGTGTACCAAAAAATCTGATTCTTGTCCTAAAAAGTCAGCGATGCACCCATGAATGCCTTTGGGATAAATCGCTCTAATGTTTTCGTATAATTGTTCATGACGATTTTCATTCCAAACAGTGACATTAATCATAATCATTTCCCCTTATTATTATGTTTATATTCTGCTAGTCTATCCATTTTATTACCTCCATTATACTACGCCTTTTCCCTATATGCACAAAGAACTCTATATCAACTGCAAGTTGATATAAAGTTCTTTGAAAAGTTATTTTTATGCTTCAAATTGATGTCTTGTTACATGGTCAAAATCATTTTCTATCACATAGTATACTGCATTTTCATTGTTAGAATAGACAAAAGAAACTCTAGTTGCCCACTCACCTGTCTGCCTAACTGCCTTTAATAGCTCAAGTCCATCCTGAATAGAAAAGTCATCATTACTTTCTCTTAATAGCTTCATTGCTTTATCATAACGGTCTTTGCCATAGTACCCATAGTTTTCTGGTGTCAAATTAGCAGGATTTTCGAGAAAAGCAAAATTACTAAGTGCTGCGTAATCTCCCTGTAGCACACAGTACCCATTTCCTGGTTCAAGAATCATTATATGCCCCTGTCTGTCTGCAATTAGAGAATGCATGGCAATACATGGTATATTAATCGCCTGTCCTGGCATATTGACAATTTCTTTTTCACTTGCCATCTTTAATATCTCATTGTAACTTATCTTTCCGGAAATATAGTCATCCACGATTTCATATAATGGAACCACATTCTTTCCTAATCTAAAAGGGGCTTTCGTGAAATCCATATTATTTAACTGACTTGCAAAATTCCCTAAATGATTGATTCCATGTGCCTTAACTGTTACTTCACCACTCTTTATTTCCACATAAAACTGTTCTTTATTTGCAACTATGTCATAATCAAATGCCCTAATATTGATATCCATATTAAACCCAACAATCACATCTTTACCTTTTCTAACAAACCCTGTACACATATCCTTTCCTCCTTGACGCTGTTTTTATTTATAATATAATAATAGCGTGCATTTTGTATAAAAAATACATGAAAATCCTTTATTTTTATAACAATATCTTCTCAAGGAGAAGGATCCACTCTAATGAAACTATTCAAGGCCTCCCTTGTGTTTTGTATTGTGCGATTACCCATCCCGATTATTTAAAAGCTTCCCCATACATTTTATGGTTGGTTTTAACAGTGCGAGTCATTATACGGAGATTTTCAAAAAACTCACGGGGCGTACTCCAAATCAATTCAGGAAAAACTTAGAAGGGTAGCTCAAATATAAAGTTTTTTGGTCTTTAACCAAGATTGAGTTTATTCGTCTTCATAGGCTATCCCTTAATTAAAGAAATAAGTCCCTCTACTGATATACCACTTTCAGCAAGTAATTCCTCTGCAACATAATCTGTATGATAAGCTTTTGTTAAGCCAAGATTTTTTACTTTCATATTGCTTTCACCATAGTAGGATGCAATTCTTTGTCCATATCCACCCTCTACTTCACCATCTTCAATGGTAATAACAAACTTGTGATTTTCCTTTAGCCTTTCAAGTAGCTTCTCATCAAGACCTGTTAAAAATCTTGGATTGATGACTGTAATTTCTTTACCAGTCTGCATTTTATATTGCTTTGCTGTTTCAATTGCCTTAGGAAGAAGTGAACCTACTGCAATGATTGCTACATCCTCTCCTTTACATACCACTTTAGCTTTATTATAGAGAGAATAATCCGTTGTATCTTCTTCGCCGTCCTCCATAAAGCTTGCAGGTACTCTAATAGCTACTGGATGTTCTTTCTGTGAGGTAGCAAATTTAAACATCTGGTTATACTCCTCTTTACTTGTAGGTGCAAGATAAATTAGGTTTGGCACATGGGCAAAGAATTGAATATCACAAAGTGCAATATGTGTGTCAGAGTTCATCCCATATACTCCTGGCATAAGGACTAAAATGGTAGCGGGATTGTTATTTAGACACAAATCATGAGATAACTGATCATAAGTTCTTTGCAAAAATGGTGCAAAGGTTCCAAACACTGGTGTCCCACCATTTTTTGCAATGCCACTACTCATTGCCATTGCATTTTCTTCTGCAATTCCAACATCTACAAATCTTCCTTTTGCAGCCCATTCTTCTCTTACCTGTCCAACAAATCCAAGTCCCATTGGTGTACCTGCATTTAAAATAACAGAGCGTTCATCTCTATTTAATAAATCTATTAAGCTATCAAATACAGTGGTATCATTAACGCCACTCTTAAACTTAGGAGAACCATCCTCCACATTAAATGGACCACCTGCATGCCATCTTTCTCGATTTTCTTCTGCATAGGCAAGCCCTTTACCTTTAATCGTATGAATATGAAGTACAACTGGATGATCCGTATTTTTTACACTTTCAAATAATGCTACAAGCTTTTCTATATCATGCCCCTCTTCAAGATATTTGTAGTCAAGTCCAAATCCCTTGAAAATATTATTTTCACTTTCTCCATTGGATTCACGAAGTGCCTTCAATGTCTTATACATCCCACCGTGATTTTCAGCAATACTTTGGTCGTTATCATTTATAATGATAATCAGATTTTTGTTATACTCACCTGCATAATCAAGTGCCTCTAATGCTTCTCCACCTGATAAAGAGCCATCCCCAATCACTGCAATGATATTTTCTTCTTTGCCGCATACATCTCTGCCTTTAGCAAGTCCAAGAGCAAGAGATACGGAGGTTGACGTATGCCCAATCGTAAAGAAATCATGCTCACTTTCTTTAGGATTGGTATAGCCTGTGACATCTTTAAAATGTGCTGGGTCAAGATAAGCCTCTTTTCTACCTGTCAAAATCTTATGAGGATAACACTGATGCGATACATCCCATACAATTTTATCCTTTGGAGAATCAAATACATAATGAAGTGCAACCGTCATCTCAACAACCCCAAGATTAGGTCCTTGATGTCCACCTACTTGACTAATCTTATTAATCAGCGCAGCTCTTGTTTCATCTGCAAGTGTCTGTAAGTCTTCTTTCTTTAATTTTTTAATATCCTCTGATCCATTAATATTTTCTAAAAACATTCTATCTACTACCTTCCTTTTATTTATTCTTTGTTAGGTGTATCCCATTCCAGTTTTCCCGTTTTTATAGCTTCTTCATACTTTCCAATTTTATAATTCAGTCTTTCTAAAGCTTTATCATATTTTGCTTTTGCTGCTAACACCTCTACTCTTGCTTCCTTAAGTAATCCACATCTGGCGCTAAAAGTTTCATCTCCTTGCTGAAATAATTTAACATATTCAATAATCATTTCCACTGGCACACCTGCTCCCCTTAGGCAAATGGCATTTCGCACCCAGCCTAGGTCTTCTTCTGAGTATACACGGTTACCACTAGAGGTTCTCTCAACTGGTGGAATTACCCCTACTCGTTCATAATATCTTAGTGTATCCGCTGTAATATCATACTTTTCACAAACCTCTTTGATTGTCAGTTGAAATCCCTCCCTTCACATTTTCCTTATTGTACTACTTGGAGTTCACTCTAAGTCAAGTCTTTTTTATACCCTCTCACTTCCTGCTTTTTACATTTCTATTATCCACACATACAAAAGGCAGGAGCTTCTTAGAACCTAAGGTTCGCTCCTGCCTTTTATTACTTTCTATATTTTAAAATATCTTTAGTCTTACGCTTCAAACTGATGTCTAGTTACATGTTCAAAATCATTTTCTATCACATAGTATACTGCATTTTCTTTGTCATTCCTCTCACACTAACATTGATAGGGCTACAACTTTTCCATTTCTGGAAGTGCAATATCTGCTTCCCATTTAGATATAGACTGTCTGCTCACCTTGCAGATTGCTCCTAGGTCTTCTTGAGTCATTCCCTTTGCTTTTCGTAATTCTATAATCTTATCAGATAATTTCATTAGTAATGCTAAATTGCTCTTCTACGTTCAAACCAAACAGATAGCCCTTCCTGAAATTTTTCATTCTCCACAGGTTCCATAAAGAAATATTCAACACGCAATCTAAACGCCTGAAGTGAAAAATCAAGATCGCTACACCAGATAATGCCACAATTAGGATATAGTGCACGAAGATGTTCCACCACATTCAGTCCAGCCACACCACATAATGAAATAAGTGCACTGGTGGGGGGGGAGATTTGTATCTCATAAAAAAATTCTTTCTCATTTCGATAAACTTCAACTTGTGGAAATACGCCCTTCTTGCTGCAAAAACTTATCAGTTGATTTGCATAATTATGGCCTATCTGCTCCTTATCTGCTAATACAGCAATACGATACACCGAACCCCCTCCTCTTATGTCAGAATTCTAAAATTTTACTAGTTTCATTATAAAAAAAACAGAGTTTTTTTCAATTAGGCTGTCACGAGCCATTAAAAAATAGCACCAATTGTAAGCGGCATCATAGCCTGTCCCTAAATTTGGTGCTATACTATTGGTGGTTGATGCTATGAGGGAGGAATTTTGTTATGCAAATTGCAATCGTTGATGATATTACAGATGAACGAAAACTGCTACGCAGCTGGCTAGAACACCAACTTAATAAGCGTAACGTCCATGCAGATTTATTTGAATATGAAAATGGAGAAGCTTTTCTTGCTGCTGCAAAAAAGCAGTGCTTTACTGTTTTATTTCTGGATATTTATATGAATGGCGCAAATGGTATCGAAATTGCCAAGACATTCCGTCAGTCTGACAAGAATTGTTTATTGATTTTTACGACCACTTCCACAGATTATGCTTTAGAAGGTTTTCAAGTTCGTGCCATGCACTATCTTGTAAAGCCATACACAGAAGATGATATTTCCTTATTAATAGATGAAATTCTTTCTCGCATTCCAGAGCAAGAAAAATACATAGAAGTCAAGGTAAACCGAAGTGATGTGCAAATTCCTTTCAAGAGTATTGTCTACGCCGAACACTTTTCCCATATGATTTATATTCACACCACAAATAAAAAAGTGCTACTTACCCGCCAGTCGTTTGGTGCATTTACGACTCCGCTTAAAATGGATGCACGATTTTTCCTTTGTACTCGAGGAATTGTGGTCAATTTTGAACATGTGGTCGATTTTGATGGTACAGTATTTATTCTAGATGATGGCAATAATGTTCCTGTCAGTCGTGACCTCATAAAAACTGCTAGGCAAACTTTTATGGACTTTCTCTTTCAAAGGGGGCATCAATAATGCTTAATATACTTAGGCCTATTCTCGAACTTACTGTCATTATTCCTGGTATGTTGCTTGCCTATCTGCCAGTAAAACCCTTTCTAAAACAGTCACTGTCTAAACTCATTAGCTGGCTGCTTCCTTTACTTATGGTCATTTGTATTTCATTAGGCACCTTGTGTTACATATTAAATCTTTCAACCGCACCATTTCTTTTCCTTATCTTACTAATTTTAATAACAATTTACCACAAAACGCTTTATATTTCCATTTGGAAATCAGGCAGCATTTTCCTAGCAATCTGTGCAGCTTTTGCTTGTTTTAATAGCTTTATAAGAGCTATCCATGCTCTTATGACTGCAGATTTGAATCTCACAGAAAATGAATTATGGTTCTGTACTGGTGCTGGATTTCTCTATAATCTAATCTGCCTACTATTTGTATTTGCAGCATGGCATCCTGCTTCACATGCCACCCGAGAGATGATAGAAGATGAAAACTTTGCAAAGACTTGGTATGTATTCTGGATTTTACCGCTTGTATTTATCGGATTAAATCTATTTATGGTGCCTAAATATCGTAGCACCTTATATATTGGAAGGGTTTTGCAAGTTTATATTGTTTTTAGTCTTGTACTTTTCGCCATTTTAATTTTGTTTTACGCTATGTTTCTAATGATTGCAAATAGTTTAAATCAAAATGCCAAGCTTCAACAAGAAAACCATTTTCTTTCTCTTCAACAGGCAAGATATGATAACCTTTGCACATCGATTGAAGAAGCCAGACAGGCTCGCCATGATATGCGCCATCACTTTGTCCAGTTATCTTCTATGGCAGAAAATGGTGATCTTGAAAAAATAAAAGAATATCTCTTTAGTGCAACCAATAAAATACCCAATCTTGATATACATTTTTGTGAAAATCAAGCCGTAGATAGTGTCATTGGTTACTACTGTGGTCTAGCCAGAAGAGAAAACATTCCTTTCAATGCACAAATTGATTTACCTGCACAAATTTCTGTAGATGAAATTGATATGTGTCTCATTCTTTCTAACCTTTTGGAAAATGCACTAGAAGCTAGTCTAAAAACTGCAAAATCAAAGCAAAGAATTAACGTCCAAGTTTATTTACATTTTACGCATCTCCTTTTAATTCAAGTTGAGAATCCTTTTGACGGCAAGATTCAAGAAAAAAATGGTATTTTTAAATCCTCTAAAAGAATGGCAAATGGCATAGGCCTTCAATCCGTTCGTCGCATCTCAGAAAAAAATGGAGGAGCATGTAGCTTTACCTATGAAAACGGTATCTTTACGGCTAAGATTATGCTTCGTATATAATTTACCCTATTCTATTCTGACCCGTACATTTCTTCATCATAAGTATTTATTTTGAGGCATTTGGCACATGCCTCATCTTTTTCTGCTTGATTGCCAATCTAGTATTTCAATAGCTAACGTTGCATCCTTTAACTGCTCTTTGTAAGAAGCTTTTCCATAAGATAGAATTTTCCCTTTCGTAGCTGTGCTATCCCTACGTTGTTGTAGCCTGCCTTTTTGTACATCCTTAAAGCAAATGGATTTTTTGAAAACGCATCCAAACGAATGACATCTACCTGCATCTCTTTTGCTTGTTCATGTATGTGTATATGATTATATCGATTGGCATTGGCATGATGAGGTGCAATATTGTTTTGTCCTAAAAGGAGAGATTCAATTTAAAGTTAATAATGAAAGCTATATCGTTTCAGAAAGGAATGGCATCTTTATTAATTCCTGTCAGGTTCATACATCTGTCCCTGTTCACCCCCATATGGGAAGCTGCTACTGTTTTGAATCTCCCCAAATCTACTTTATAATGATTACAATAGTTTTATATATCAATCCTTTGTTCTACCTATTATAGAGCATCCAATCCAATCAGCTTTTATATTGCACAAAGGTAATACTGCACATGACACCATTTTAGAGTCAATACAATATGTTAAAACTATTATCACTAATAAAGAACCTGCGTATGAACTGGATTTAGTGAGTGCAATATGCAAAATATGGAAAAACACCTATCTCAATACTAATTTATCCATTCTTTCTTCTTCAAGAGTTATAAAAAGTAATGAACGACTACGCAATATTTTCCAAATAATTCAAACTCGATATGCTAATGCTTTAACATTAGATACAATTGCCCAAGAGGTTCACCTTAGTCGTAGTGAATGCAGCCGTTTCTTTCAAAAGAGTACTGGTCAAGGCTTATTTCAATATATCACTCAATATCGAATTCATAAAAGCTTGTATTATCTAACTCATACACAAAAAAGTATTGCTGAAATTGCTCATTGGTGGGATTTTCTAATCAAAGCTATTATACTTCATGTTTTAAAAAACAAATGTCTATGACTCCAAAACAGTATCAAAAAATAAAATATTCATCACAAATGCCTCTCAGTGAACGATCAAAATCTCCATTAAAAAAGGAGGATTTTTAACTCATCCATATGAATTAAAAATCCTCTAAAACATTATATTGACTATTAGTCTGTCGATATTGTTCCGCAAGCATCAAAAGCGCCTTACAAATTGCTGATTTAGCTTATCTTATAGCAAGTTGTAGTTTTAAGGTTCATTACTATATGATATTCTCACAATTGCTTTTCACACTTGCAATCACACTCATAAGTTCTCTTACATCCTGCATCTTATCACCAAAGAGCGTTGTAATACTTCCAAGGCTTCTAAATGGCTCCTCCAATAGTACCTTGTTATCCTCAATCATACCATTTGTTACAATGTAGTCCACAATAAGCTTCACAAAGTGAATTTGATTACTATTTAATCTCTCTTCACTTAGAAATGCACTAAAGACTTCATTAGCTGCGCCTCTGTCAAGACCTACTATTTTTCTCACAAGCTTTCCTACGGGCATCTCACCATACTCTTTCTCATACTGTGCTTTACTACCAAGTTCTTCCCATAGGATGTGTTCTAAGGTCTTTAAATCCTCTTTTGTGAGTGGTTTATTATTACGAAGCTTATAGATGGCTAAATCATTTTCATGTACTTTAAGGTAAGACTCCACTTTCTTTCGATAATCTTTAAGGTCATTGCTATTAAACATTGCTTCTTTTTCATTGTACTCAACAATTTCATCCTTAAAGTCTGTATAATATATCTGGCGTCCTGTCCTATCAATGAACTTAACTAGTTCTCTAAGTGCTTCTCTTACTTCCTCAAGCTCGAAGATATCTGCACTCTCCCAGAACTCATCCGTTTGTACTTTCTCAATGATATACCTTTGCTCCATAACCTGTGGAATGGTGCCAAGATTTGATAACTCCTCTGCCGTCTTTACAATGCTTTTAATCGGTTTACTTGCATTCTTGCTCTCAAGATAAGCAAGGTCAACGGTATAAATAAGATAATCAAAACGCTTAGCCAGTTCATCTTCTTCAAACCATGTGATAAGCGGCGCAATGTGCTGTTTTAGCTCGCTGACTTCCTTAGTTTCAAGACATTGCCAAGGCTCATCTGCTCTATAAGTTTCCACATACTTCTGATGAAGTTTTACCCTAAAGCTTGCATCATTAAGATTTCTAACCGCTTGCAACAGTTCTTCTACTGTCTGTTTTCTATACTCAATATACTCTTCTTCTTGATACTTCATCTCTTGAAGTGCTCTAACTATTTCTACCTTAGTATTAAAGATTTTCTCTGTTAAACTCTCTGTAATCCCTGTTTCCATTCCTTTTGGATTAGCTCTAAAAAACTCAAAGTTATTGCAGAAATCAAAAATCAAAAACTTGTCTTTATCTTTTCCTGCTCCAAGTAGCTCCTTACAAAGTCTTGTTCCACGACCAATCATCTGCCAAAACTTAGACTTTGAACGAATTTTCTTAAAGAAGACTAAATTAAGTATTTCTGGAATATCAATTCCTGTATCCAACATATCCACTGATACTGCTATCTGTGGCATCTTTTCCTTAGTACTAAAATCATCAATAAGTGTATCTACATACTTGATGCTGTAATCAATCTGCTTGATAAAATGCGTGCCATACTCTGGGTAAATGGTATTAAATCGCTTCACAATCGCTTCAGCATGACGGCTGCTCTTAGCAAAGATAATTGTCTTACCAAGCTTATCTCCGCCTTCAACCTTAATGCCATTTTCCATCAGCTCATTAAGCACCCTATCAATGGTATTTGCATTGAAGAGCCATTCATTAATGGCTTCACTGCCTATAGTATCATCTATGTTCTCATCACCTTCAAACTCATTATCAAAGTTCTCTTTTTCTTCTTCACTAAGGTCATCATAATGAATACCCTCTTCCATAATTTTGGTCTTAATCTCTCTAGTTCTGTAATCTACCAAATAGCCATCTTCAACTGCTTTCTCAAGCTCATAAGCATAGGTAGGCACACCACTTTCTAATTCAAAAATAGAATAGGTATTTTTATCAATCTCATCCTTTGGTGTAGCAGTTAACCCTATAAGCATGGCATCAAAGTATTTAAAGATCTCTTGGTACTTCCTATAGATACTTCTATGGCTCTCATCAATAATGATTAAATCAAAATGCGCAGGCGTAAAAAGCTTTCTCCCATCTTTGCACTTAGCTTCATCAATAGCATTCATCATCGTTGGGTAGGTTGAAAATATCATACGTGATTGCTCTGGATTATCCTTGTTATCTAGTAGGTTGCAAAGTGTTAGATTAGGGAGCAGATTATTAAAGTTCTTCTTTGCCTGCTTAACGAGTGCCTTTCTATCAGCTAAGAATAAAATGTTTTTCACATAGTTATGCTTCATCAGCACATCCACAATTGAGATGGCTGTTCTTGTCTTACCACTTCCTGTTGCCATCACTAAGAGCATCTTACGATGTCTCATCATCACTGCATCACATACTGCCATAATAGCTTCTTTTTGATAGTAGCGATTAGAGATATTATCATTAATCTGAACATTTGTTAATGGCTTCTTACTCGTTCTTCTATCCACTATAAGTTGTAATTCTTCTTTAGTAAACATCCCCGCCACAGTTCTTTCTGGAAAGCCCTCTGCATCATTGGTAAAGTTGATTTCAAAGCCATTAGTAGTAAAGATTAGTGGTCTTTGACCATATTGATTATGTAAGCAGTCCGCATAAAGCTTAGCCTGCTGTGAGCCTACTATTGGATTAACAGAGGTCTTCTTTGCTTCTACTACCGCTAAAGGTTTACTGTTATTCCCATAGAGTACATAGTCCACAGCTCCAGTTCCAGAAGCATTAGGCATTCCCTCCACTGGTACTTCTACTACACAGTCATTACCAATCTCCCAACCTGCTAACTTAAGTTCAATGTCTATATATCTCTTCCTTGTTTCAGCTTCACTAATCTGATCTACTTGGAAGTCATAATTCTGTGAGCTTACCATTCTTTGAGCAGTCATTGCCCTTCTGAGTTCTTCATTCTCCTTACGAATTTCCTCAATACGTTTATCCTTACTGCTTAGGCGTTCGTAGAGATCTTCTAACTCCTGTGGCCTTACTCGCTTTTCCTCACCAGTTTCTAATAAGCTCTCATCAAAGTCCCCAATCGCACTGCCCTGTGAGTAACAGTAATCTATCCATCTTACAAACTCATGTAAATTTCTAAGAGAAAGTACTGCTTCATCTCTTGTAATCACTGCATTGGTATGAACTGCCGTGTTTCCTAATCTAATAATGTACTTGATAAGTGGAAACAATCTAGGCTCAATAATCTGCCTAAAAGTAGGTTCATGGATAAGTGTTGAAATATTATCTTGATAAGGTAAAGTAAGATCATTATCAAAACTATACATCCACTTTACCGCAAGTTCTGCAGCACGCCTTGATAAAATAGCGCAAGTAGCAGGAGAGATAGCAAGGCTCTTCTCCGCTTCAATGCTGCTTTCTGCAAATGAATTAAACTCTTTCTTAAACTTTAAAAAATCAAAGTTAGTACACATGAAATTCCTCCTTAATTTTTATTCCATGTTGTCCAACTTAGGTGTCAATAAATTATGATTATTATAGGTTTATATATAAATGTGCATTATATTTTCCGTAAGCGTCATATCAAGCACGCCTATTCACTCCCTTGATTTTCAAGTATACTGTCTTTAAATATTTTTAGGAGGTA
>CAKVCL010000038.1 GCA_934725855.1 uncultured Cellulosilyticum sp.
AACAATGACCCATACGGGAATCGAACCCGTGTTACCGCCGTGAAAGGGCGATGTCTTAACCGCTTGACCAATGGGCCTTACTTTTTATATTCGCTATATTTTCCTCAGCGACAAGTAATATAATACACTAATTACTTACACACGTCAACATATTTTTTATTTTTTCTCAGACAAATTCAATTTTCTATAATATCATTGAAAATACAAGCTTTTAATCGCTCTTATAAGACTAATTTATCAATACTTTCTTTTTTATTGTAACCTTTTTATCTTTTTTTCATTCGTTTTATCTTCCTCTATTTTTACCTTTCACACATTTTTACCTCATCATTAGTATTTCCTCTTTGTTTTAACTTATAATAATACGATATATATATGAAAGGAGGTGATAATTATGTACGGTATCAACAATTACAGTTATCTCTTTAATTCTACTTCAGCTTCTAATTCCCAATCTACCAATAATATGTACAAGTTTTTTGCTGGTGCTAATCACTATAATACTCTAGCCAAATTTGCAATTGCAAAGAAATACACAAGCTCATCCGCGACTAATTCACTAAAAACTACTAATAAGAATGAGGAAGCTGCGTCTGCCCAAAAGAAAAAGGAAACTGCCTTCCTATCTGACTATGAAAATACTTATCAATCACTTACAACCGCTAATACTAATTTAAAAAGTGCTCTTTCAGATAAGGCTTCATTAACTGACACACAAAAAGCAGTAAAAGAATATGTTAGCGCATATAATAAGACTGTAGATTTTCTTTCAGATAACAGTTCATCTTCTACTTCTACAATGAATATCCTAAAAAATTCATTACTCAATGCAGTAAGTAGTTCTAACAATCTATCTAGTATCGGTATTTCTCAAAATGCTGATGGTAAAATTTCTTTAGATGAAGACAAACTTAACTCAGTACTTTCTACCCAAGGCTCTTATGCAAAAAGAACTTTATCTTTTCTTTCAAGCCTTACTAATGTCAGTACTAAAATGAGCAACACCGTTTCTAAGACAACCTTGCTAAAAGAACAAGAGAAAGTAAGTGCTTCATCTTCTAAAGTAGAAAATGATCTATCATCTGCTGCATCTTATCAAAATAAGCTTGCTAGTAATTCTTTATTGCTTAGAAATTACTATTTCGCTGTAGCACAAACAGGTCTTTTTATCAATACAAGTATTTAATAAGTTAAAATAATGCAAAAGAGCATTATCAGTATTCTTAAGTATCTCTACATACTATAGAATAACCACTGATAATGCTCTTTTCTTTTTTATTTTTATTAAAAGCAGACTTTATTTATAAATATGTTTATATATTTTTAGGCAATAAAAAATCCTTTGAAATTCAAAGGATTTAGAGAGCGCGAAACGGGACTCGAACCCGCGACCCTCTCCTTGGCAAGGAGATGCTCTACCAACTGAGCCATTCGCGCATAAATTTGGCAACCACCTACTCTTCCAGCCAGTCTCCCGACAAGTACCATCGGCCGCTTAAGTCTTAACCTACGTGTTCGGGATGGAAACGGGTGTTTCCCCTAAGCGCATCGTCACCAAAAATTATGTCGTCACCTGACGACATAATTAATAATACATGAACTTCAAAAATATGTCAACCCTTTTTTTTAGTTTAATTTTCAAAGCTAGTTAGGAATATTAATAAATAAGGGCCTTTTAATTGGTATATGTTAATGTAATGGTATACTAATTTCAAATACCGCTCCATCTTGGTTATAGAACTTGATTTTTCCATGGTGCATTTCAATGACTTCTTTTGCTAAAGAAAGCCCTATCCCTGTGCTTCCATTCTTTCCATAGTAAAATCTTTCAAAGATATGTTTCTTATCTTCTTCTGCTACTCCCTTTCCATTATCTGCAATCTTTACTTTGATTTCTTCTCCACTATTAAATACATCAATGTTGATTTCATCCTTTGTAAATTTAATGGCATTATTCATAACGCTATTAATCACCTTAAATAATTGCTTTTCATCCCCCTGTATATCAGGCAGTGTCGTTGGGAAATTCACCTGTAAATGTATTTTCTTTTGTAAGCAAATTCCTTCATTTACAGCGACCACACTATCTACAATTTCACATATATTTATCGGTTCAAGGACTAGTTTCAATTGTCCACTTTGTACCCTTGATAAAAGCAATAATCCTCCTACTAATTCTTTCATTCGGTTACTTTGTTCTAAGATAACCTTACTTGCCTGCTTGGTATCTGTACAAACCCCCATATAAATGCCTTCTGCATAACCTTGAATAGACATTAATGGTGTTTTCAATTCATGTGAAGCATTAGAGAAAAATCTTTTAAGCTTCTCTTCTGAATCCTCTAATTTCTTACCTGTATTGATTCCTATAAAGCTTGCTCCAATAGTAATGACTACAATAGCAATAGCAAACAACGTGTTTAATAGCTTCATTATCATCCAAATGGCTTCTAAATAAATATATATAACCTCTACTTCTCCCTCATGTTCACTCTCTATAAAAGCAAAATATATCTTTTTGCCTTTTGCTTGTACAAACTCTAGCTGATCTATTGGTAAATCATTTATATGTTCTTTGTAAAAGGCGTAAATCTTACTTTCTACCTGATCATATTCTGGGTCTTGTTCTAAACAATCTACCACAACACTTTCTTGACTTCTATCAAAAATTGTATTTTTATTCATATAGGACTCATACATCTCATCAAGTGCTTCCAAACTTGAAAAACTATCATTTTTTGAAAATGCTCTACCTACCTTGTTAATATATACGGCTTTTGATATAGCTATTTTAGATTGTTGCTCGATATACAAATTCATCCCTAGGTTAATTGCTAATACTAATAAGCCACTACTGGTAATGACTATGAGCAATAATAATAGGATGAAAAGGCTTAATTAGATAATTATCGCTTCCTAATGTAATACCTGCCACATAGTCCGCGTCACTATCTTTTGCAGTTAGCATAATAATTGGTACATCTGACTTACTGCGTAATTGATTGCATATGACTAACCCATCTGTTCCCGGCATCATAATATCTAAAATAACCAAATCTGCTTCCTTTTCATTAAATGCTTCAAACAAGCAATCTCCATTTTCAAAACTCTTTACAGTATATCCTTCATTCTCTAAAAACATTTTAACTAAATTACGAATGTCTTCTTCATCATCTGCAATATAAATTAAATCGCTCATTGTATAATTAAAGAGCTTATCCAAAGATACGCCCCTTTCTCCTTATAATAATTAAGTAAATTTCACTTAATTATTATAATATTCAAATCATTATGTTGCAACTTAACTCAACCTGCCCTATCCTATTTGCTGTATATCATAATGTCACAGTCTTCTAGTTTATTCAATAAAGTAGTTACTTTTGTTTCTGCTTTTTCTAATTCCTCTACATCTTTCATAATAGATGGTGTAATGGCATCTTTATTTTCCTCAATCTTGTTTCCTAGTTCATCACCCATCTTATTAAATTTCACAAGCTCCTCAATTTCTTTATCTGTAAAAAGACGAGTTTGCACTAAATATAGTTTAAAATCTAATGCCTTTCCTTCCTTACTAACCGCTACCATATCATCTGAAATAACTGTTTTAACCTTTTGATAGATTGCCTCATTATCTTTATATAACTTTTCAATCTTATCGTTCAGTTCATCTATTTTTTTATCGTACGCATTCATTACTTTTTTAGAAGCACCCTCGTCAAATTTCTTATTACTTTCCTTCATTATGCTTCTTCTCTCAGCACGTAGTTTTTTTTCTTTAAGCTCAACATCTTCTAATGTTTTAAGTTCCTCTTCATCTAAAATATTTTGAGCCTCTACATAACGAATAAAATCTTTGGTTTCTCCACGTAAAAATCTCATTCCTTTGACCTGATTATTTTTACTTTGCTTTTTATTTCCCTGAGATTTTTCTGTGCTAACTGTTATCTCTTTTGCATTGATTACTTTTACTGAATGAGGTACTGCTACACTTCCCATTAATAATGTTATTCCTAAAATTAAACCTAATTTTCCAAAATTTTTCATGATTGATTTCTCCTTTATATTTATTTGTTTTTTGTTTTCTTGCTTGATCTGTATTTATCTTACCGAAATCTCAATGAAAAATTTACCGTTAAACTGTCAGGGAAGTGTCACAAAAGTGTCAAAACGTCTATTGAAAATTTCACTGTTTCACATGAAGTTCATGGCTTTATTAAAGGTAAATCCATTATTTCAGGTGCTACATTGTGTTTTATCCTTTGCCCATTATGAATAATAATAAAGTTGGATTTCTTAGCCTTTGTACTACGACGTTTTGCCGTAGTTGAATGATACAAATCATACATCACCAGTTTGCCACTATCGTGCATTAAGTGTCACAAACAAATGATAGATTGTTAGCAAGAAATCCAACTTTATTTTAATGTTTATTCTTCAATTTTCCAGATAACGATTCCACCTGGTTCCAATTGCTCATTTTGGTATAAGTGGCTCATCATTTCATTTCCTTTTATTTTTACTTCTATCGCTTTCTTATCACAGTTTAATACAATCCCCATTTTTTCAGAATCATAATCATCTATTTTGATATATTCTATTACTCGCTCATTATCTATTCCGTTAGTAAAATGAAAATTACGGCTTCTAAATAATGCTTCTTCTTTCCTTAATCTTGTTAGGTTCTTTACAAAGGACAAATGCTCATCGTATAACCCTTCTTCAATTTCTTTCCAAGGCATACATCTTCTACAATCCGGGTCATGAGCTCCTTCAAGTAATACTTCTGTTCCATAAAACATACATGGACTACCTGGCATGGTAAATAAAACAGCAAGTTGCTGATACACCTTATTAACATCTGGTGTCTTACTACTTAATCTAATCGTATCATGTGAGTCTAGTAAGTTAAATAATACATCATTTGTTTGTTGCATATATAATGTATAGCATCTATTAATGTCCTCTTCAAAATCTTTTTTTGTATAGCTCTCTTCTATCCAAAAATCAGAAATTGCATTGCCAAGGGGATAGTTCATAACTGCATCAAATTCATCCCCTCTAAGCCAGTTAATTGAATCATTCCACACCTCACCTAAAATATAGATTTCTGTATTTAATGCTTTCATTCGTGTTCTTAATTCCTTGCAAAAGCGGTGTGACAGTTCATTAGCTACATCTAAACGAATCCCATCTATGCCGTATTCTTTTACCCAATATTCACATATATCTATAATATGCTTTCTTACCTCAGGATTGTTAGTATTAAGTTTTGGCATTTTATCATTAAAAGCAAAACTATAGTATTTTCCTTCTTTTGTATTCCATTTATTAGGGTCAAATGGCCACTCATTTACCATAAACCAGTTATAGTACTTTGACTGTGGTCCTTTTTCTACAACATCCTTCCACTCTTTAGCTTCTTTTCCTGTATGATTAAACACGCCATCAAGCATGACCCTTATACCTAATTCATGCGCTTTATTCACTAACTCTATCATGGTTTCTTTAGTGCCAAAATGTGGATCAATACTTAAGTAATCAATGGTATCGTATTTATGAGAACTTTGGCTTTCATTGATGGGTGTAAGATAAATTCCTGAAATATTGAGTTCTTTTAAATAAGGCAATTTATTAATGATTCCTCTTAAATCCCCACCATAAAACTCATTGTTTTTTACTCTATCTTTTGGCCCTGCCCAAGGTTTTACTCCTTCAGGATCAATCGTTTGCTCCCCATTGCAGAATCTCTCTGGGAAAATTTGATACCAAATCGTATCATTTACCCATTTAGGTGTTTGATTGATATCTGCCTCATTCATCCATGGAAATACAAAGCATCCCGGCTCATGGTGAAGTTTTTCTAATTCTTCTTTGGTGCATAGTTTATCCTCAAAGTAATAATAAATTTCACCCTCTACTGTAATCAGTTCAAAGAAATATCGGCACCTTTTAAACTCTGGCTGTACAGTGGTCGTCCACCATAATCCATATTTCAGGTTCTTCTTATAAATAATTTCCTCTCTCTTACCTTCCCAACGATTTTCTGAACCTAAAATCCCATTTGTAAAAGGATCTCCATAATGTAAAAATACTTGTTCTACTTCATATCCTGTTCTTAAGTTAATAATTAAGTCTTCCGTATTTAACGGATAACAATAGTTGTCTGAACTTCTATGATAAACACTCGTAAAATTCACCTTTCATCCCCCTCGTTATACACTACTCTATAATTACTATCTTTATTGCTAACTGATTGGTTAATAAGCCTTTACAAGCACCATAGCACTTCTGCCTTCTACAACCACTTCATCTCCCTTAATAACTTCTAATGCCTGTACTCCTGCATGCTTGCCATTTACTACTACTTCCCAATTATCAGTCGGTAGTTCTACTTTTTGCATCTCTTCATTTCCATTGAATAAAACAACAATTTCTTCCCATTCATCATAAGCTGCATGATTTTTTAGAGTATACCCCACCATATTAGCTACGGGCATTTCCATAAAACTTAAGTTTCGGCTAATCTCTGCTGCTGTTGTCATCCTAAATGCAGGATGCTTTTTCCTTAACTCAATAAGCCCTTTATAATACTCAAATACCTCTTTAAATTCTGACTTACGCTTCCAGTCCAACTTATTAATCTCATCACTAGACTTATAACTGTTCTCATCTCCATATTTCGTTCTAGCAAATTCTGCTCCTGCATGGATAAATGGCACCCCTTGAGAAGTTAGCACAATGGCATTAGCGAGTTTTTGCATTTTAATTTTTTCTTCTTTACTAGCTTCTTTACAACTTGCTTCAATTTTATCCCATAATGTTAAATTATCATGAGCTGATACATAATTAATGGTTTGTCCTGGAAGCTTCGCATAAGGTGCGTCAGAGTAATTCACTTTAGTAAAATCAATTTGAGGATGGTCAGTGGATGCTACGATTCCAAACTTAACAGATTCCTCCATACCTGATGCGCCGGCTATAAATCCTTTTGCCTCGTTAACAAAGACATCTCCTCTTACTCCATCTCTAAGGTCATCATTAAACACGCCCACATGTCTTAGATGCGGCGTATTGACTTTTAAGGCTCTTTTCTTTTCTGAAAGTCCACAAGTCCCTCCAGCCCATCCTTCTCCATATAAGATAATATCAGGGTTTATCTTACTAAGTTCTTCATGAATACGATTCATCGTTTCAATGTCTAATACACCCATCAAATCAAATCTAAAGCCATCTAACTTATATTCTTTTGCCCAATATATCACAGAATCCATAATCATCTTGCGTACCATATGTCGCTCAGAAGCTAATTCATTGCCACATGCTGAGCCATTATAAAATACGCCATCTTTATTGGTTCTATAGTAATAGTTAGGCATCAAGATATTTAAATCTGAGTTTTCACTATTTGCCGTATGATTGTAGACCACATCCATAATAACGCCTAGCCCGTTATTATGCAGGCTCATGATAGCTTCCTTAAGTTCTTTAATTCTTACTTCTCCATGATAAGGGTCTGTAGAATAAGAACCTTCTGGAATATTATAATTGAGTGGATCATAGCCCCAATTATATTCCGAGCAATCATCCTTTGACTCATCTACTGTTAAATAATCATAAATTGGTAAAATCTGTACATGTGTAACGTCTAACTCCTTAATATGATTAACACCTGTTGTTTCTCCTTCATCGCTTGTTGTTTCTGTTTCTGTAAAAGCCAAGTATTTACCTTTATGCTTCATATTACCGTGAGCATCTATAGATAAGTCTCTTACATGCACTTCATAAATAACGGCCTCTGTTGGATTATTTAAGGAGATGTTTTTTTGTTCTTCCCAACCCACAGGATTCGTTTCACTTAAATCAATAATCATGCCCCTTTTGCCATTTACACCACACGCTTTTGCATAAGGGTCCATTACTTCCTTTATTACTTTTCCGTTATTTACTTTATATGTATAATAAACACCTTTTAAATCTCTCTCTACACTTACTTTCCAAACTCCCTTTGCACATTTTTGCATAGGAATCTCTTCTATTTTATTGTCTCCATCTCCATTACGATATAAGACTAAGCTTACCTTTAACGCCTTTGGGCTCCAGACCTTAAAAAAAGAAACCTGTGCGTCATATGTTACGCCCAGGTCACTTCCATAATAATTATATTGGCGATTAAAGACTTTAGAGTTAAATATATCTTCCATAAAACTAACCTCTCATCTCTTTGTTCTATTTTGGGGCTCATTCAGAAGCAGATTCTAATAACTTTCTTGCAAGCTTGTCACACTTTCAAGTAACTGAATGGCTAAATCATTAATTTTCTCAGAAGCTTGTGCTTGTTCTATGGTTTGTGCATTAACTTCTTCAATAATGCATACAAATTCTTCTGCTATCTGTGAAATATCTTTTATTTGTCTTTCGATAGCCTCTTTGGTATCTGTTACTACTCCAATAAGTTTATTGGTTTCATTAATTTGCACATCAATATTATCCATTCTATTATATATATTAGAGAATGTATGATTGATGCCATTTACTAATGGTAACTGCTTATCAAATACCTTCATTGCTTCTGATAATTCTACCAATGTTTGTTTTCTCTTTTCCTCAATGCTCTCTACAACCATTGCAATACGCTTGATGGCATTATCTGTTTCTAGTGATAACTTTCTCACTTCACTAGCCACTACTATAAACCCTTTACCACTTTCTCCAGCTCTTGCTGCTTCAATAGAAGCATTAATTGCTAATAAATTAGTTTGCTTATTAATAGACTGTATCATATCCAAGATATTATTAATGCTTTCTGTTTCTTCACCTAATTCTTGTACAGATTCAGAAACTTTTTTACTGGTTAATATATTTTTTTCAGATTCACTATATAGCTCACTCAAACACGAGCGTGTTTCACTACTTACAATCATTGTTTCTTTAGACACATCTCTGATTCCTTGAATGATATCGTTTACCTTATTAACCTTTTCTGATAAAACACCCACAAGTTTAACGGCTTCTTCAACTGCTTCTTTTTGTTTTAATGTGCCCTGTGCGATATTATCTGTTGTACTACTGATATCACTGGCTGACTGACTTGTCGTTTCTGCTTGCTCTTGCAATGCTTTAGTACTAAGTTTTGCGTCAAGGGTCACTTGCTTACTTGTACTAATCATGTCTTTGAGTGACTCTAGCATATTAGTAAATCCCACTATTAGCATTTGGGTTTCTTGATTTTGAGGTCTAATATCCAACTTAAGTTCCTCATCTATACAGAAGTTTTGCTGTTCTATTCTCTTCATATATTGAGCCATTGCTACTATGGGTTTTGTGACTCGCCTACCAACTACTATACTAAGTAAAGCTACACATACAACTAATACTACTAACACTAGCACTATTTTATTACAAGACCTTGTAAACTCTGACATTAAGTTAGACATGGGTGCTACACTTATTATTTTCCACCCATTTGTACATTCTAATAAGTTAACTATATTCTCATCTATTATCCTAACTGAGTGCTCTTCCTCTTCGTCTAATTGTTTTAATATCTCATCATTTATCGTCTTATCATGATCAGTTGTTGCCACAATTTCATTATTCTCATCTAAAATGGTTATGAATGTACATGTGTCTACATTAGCCAAGTCTAATAACTTAGTTAAAGCTTGCATGTCCATCATAATGATAATATATCCGTTAGACCCTGCTGCTTTCCTCACTAAAAACAGTTGCCTCTCATTACCTTCCCCTATGTAAAACCATATAGATGATGTTTGCTCTTGCTCATATATCTGTGTATATGCCTGACTTGCTTTAAACTCATCAATATTAAAGCAATCCTTCACCTTTACAATTTTATAACAAACTTTGTCCTCACTACATATATATACACCACTAATCATATCTTGTGCATTCATCACAGACTGAACCTTTACATTAATATTGGCTCTTAATTCAGACTGCTCTGATGCTTGTAAGCTATAATAGCGAGAAACAGCAGTTTTAACATATTCTGATGCCAGTATATCTCCTACTGCTCCTCTCGCTATTGAAATATAGTCATTAATATTGTAGAGTAATTGCTCTCCAATTTGTTCTGTATAACTACTGACTAAATCCTTAGTGCTTTTTCTTGTAAAATTAATGCTCATTAGCATAATAGTTAATGCAGATACAATACTGATTAGTATAAATATAGTTACAAGTTGTGTCTGAAGTTTGCCTTTTTTCATATTCAATTAACTCCCTCCAAACCCCCTAGGCAATTACTTATGGATCTATTAATTACTTAATAGATCCACCTGTAATACCTGATACATAATATTTTTGTAACCAAATAAATAAAATGGTAATTGGGATTGCAATACATACACTACCTGCTGCGAACATCGTAAAGCATGTTTCAATGTTTTCTTTTTCTGTCATATACCATAAACCAATCGCCACAGTGTATTTATCGTAATTGTCACCCATAATCATCTTAGCCATAATGAAATCCATCCATGGTGAGATAAACGCTTGAAGTGCAGTATATACTAAAATAGGTTTTGATAAAGGAATAATAATCTTTGTAAAAACTTGTGCATTGTTAGCTCCATCTATACGAGCTGCTTCATCAATTTCTCTAGAAATTGTATCAAAGAAACCTTTTGCAATATAAAATGTTGTGGCTGCACCTGCAGAATAAATAAGCATAAGTGCTACTAAGCTTTGTGTAAGTCCGAATGCTTTTAATACATAGTAAATAGCAATCATAGACATAAAGCCTGGGAACATACCTAATACAAGTGCTACATTCATATAAACTTTCCTTAATTTGAAGCGAAGTCTAGACATAACATATGCTACAGATACATTAATAAATGTGCTTAGCAGACAACTTCCTACTGCAACTATAAATGTATTAATAAACCATTGTTTATACTTGAATACACTTGAAGTAAACAAATTAATATAATTTTGCAAGGTATATGTCTTTGGAATAAAGTAAGGTACATTTGCTGTTCCTTCTGCTCTAAATGAAGTAAGTACAATCCAAAGAACAGGAAACAACCATATTACACTTAATACGCTTAAAATGATATATACTAATGTGTTACTTGCTTTTTTTCGAGCTTTCATTGACATTGTACTCATTATTGGAAGTCCTCCTCATTCTTTGATGATGCTGTTAAGTTAAAGGTTACAAGAGAAATAATAATTGAGATAACAAATACAGCAATACCAATTACAGATGCTCTACTATAATCTTTATAGTTAACAGTTAATTTATATAACCACGTTACAAGTAAATCTGTCTTTCCAGCGAAATAATAATCTGAAGCTAATGGTTCTCCTTTGGTTAAGAAATAAATAACATTAAAGTTATTAATATTTCCAATAAATTGAGTAATTAAATAAGGTGCTGTAACAAAGAATACATATGGCATTGTAATCTTAATAAAGGCTTTAATTGGAGATGCTCCATCGATTTCTGCAGCTTCATAAAGTTCTTTAGGAATATTCATTAAGATACTTGATGTAATCAGCATAGTATATGGTACACCAATCCAGAAGTTAACAACGATAACAACAATACGTGCATACATTGGTTTTGTTAAAAATGGAATATACTTAGAGATTAAGCCCCATCCTATTAACTCACCATTTAATGGACCATAATCCATTAGCATTTGACGAACAACTAATAAAGTAATAAATTGTGGGATAGCCATTGTGATAACAAAGATTGTACGCCACATTTTTTTAAGTTTAATGCCCTCTTTATTAATTAATATGGCAAGAACAATTCCTCCAAAGTAGCAAGTAAAGGTTGCCAATACTGCCCATATTAACGTCCATCCAAGTACTGGGAAGAACGTATGACTAAATGAGGATGAACTAAAAAGCATATCTTTAAAGTTTGCAAGACCTACCCAATTAAATAATGCCCCTGGTGGTTGATGGTCTTTATCATAATTGGTAAATGCAATTAAGATCATGTATATCAGTGGTAATACTGTAAAAATAGTTACCATAGCTAATGGAAGTGTCATTAAAGTTATATGGAATTTATTATCTAATAAATCTTTAATGTCTTCTTTAAGTGTAGGAACATGCTCCCCTCTTTGCACAATATCTTGTACATTTTTTGCACTGTAAATATTACTTACATACACAACTAAAAATATAACTGTGGCTACAAGTGTACATACACCATACAGTAAGAAGAGCATTGAGTTATCTCCTTGTGAAAGCACTTCTATACCTAGTGTTTCATCTAGTACCCAACCTTGTGTTTGCGTACCTAACGTAATGAGCCCTTGTAGTTTTTGAATTCCTGTTGTAACCAAGAAATATAGAAAGCCTATTTCAATTCCTAGATATACAAGTCCTTTTACAAACTGCTTTCTAGCTATGTTTCCAAGACCCATGATTAAAAATGATAATTTGGTAAATATATCACCGTTCATAAATATTGTAAATATATTATCTCTTTTGGCTTTGTTGGCCTTTTTATTAATAGCTATTTCACTCACTAAGTTCCCTCCATTCCTTATATTTAAGAAAGTAAGGAGCTGCTATAGTGCTATATAGCAGTTCCGTAAGATGTATCCTGTCGTGGTCTACATTTGCTTTCTTTCTAAATTTGATTACCTACTTACTACTCTGCACCTTCAGTAACTGTTGCTACTAATGTGTCTAATTTTGCTTGATAATCTGCTTCAGTAATTGTTCCATCAAATGCTTCTTGAACAAATGCTTTTGTTGCATCCCAGAATTTACCCATTTGTGGGATAGCTGGCATAGCATAAGCATAGTTAAGTTGTGCAAGTATTGCTTTTGTTGATTCTTCAGCAGTAACTTCTGGACTTTCTGCAAGAGCTTTAGCTACTGGAACAGCTGCTCTATCTTTGAATCTCTTAAGTTGGTTATCTTCATTTGTTAACCAGTTTGCAAGAGCCATAGCTTCAAGAGGATATTTTGTATTAGATTTTACACAATAGATTTTGAAACCAGCAAATGATGCCATATGTTTTTCTTCCCCATTAAAGTTAAGTGTAGGAAGTTCAACAGCTCCAAAGTTATCTCCTAAAACTTCTTTGTATGTTTCTGTTTTCCAAGGACCTGCTACATAAGCTCCTAATGTACCTGCTTCAAATTGAGCTGATGCAACTGTATCATCAAATGCTACTACACCTTTAGATTTTAATGAACCAAGTAATTTAGCAACTTCTAAACCTTGCTCATTGTTAAATGTTACTGTTTTAGCATCTGAACCGTCTGGTCCAAATAATTCACATCCGTTAGATAAGAAGAATGGTCCAGAATAGTAAGCATTAGCAATATCCATAGCAAATGGTGTTACCCCATCTGGTAAATCTGCTGTAAGCATAGCATCTAGTGATTTTACTTGATCTTCATTGAAGATTGCTTTGTTATAGAATAAGAAATAAGTTTCAGATGAACTTGGGTATCCATATAGTTCTCCGTCATATGTAGCTGCATTTATAGCTGCTTCAACTGATCTTTCTTTAATTTCATCAGCATATTTTGTATTTTTGTATACAGCACCTGATTGAACAAGTTCACCTAATTGATCATGAGCGATAGCAAATACGTCTGCTGCTGCTTCTGTATCTTTAAGAACTTCTGTTTTAGCTTGATCTTCTCCATTTACACGAACGGTAATATCCCATGCTACTTCTGGGTATTCTGCTTTAAAAGCATCAACCATTTCATTTAACATTTGTTGGTCATCTTGTGATCCCCATACTACTAAAGATGCTTCTGTGTTTTGGAACATTGGAGCTTCAGCTGCTGCACCTTCTGCTGAAGCTTCTTCTGTTGCTTCTTCTGTTGCTGCTGGAGCTTCTTCTGCTGTTTCTGTTGATGTATTTGTAGATGATGCCGAACTATTTCCACATCCTACCATTGACATCCCCATTGCACTAATCATCATCATTGCTATAGCTTTAGAAAATAATTGTTTCTTCATTATATACTCCTCCAATGCTTTTTAATTTAAATTAAATTTAACATCTATATCATACATATCAGTTAAAGAAAACCTATATGTTAGATTTTCACTAGCATGACATATTTGATATCACTACTTTGTTGTTTTTGGTTCAATATTCCAAATCTCATTTGCATATTGCATGATTGTACGGTCACTTGAAAAAATACCTGCATGTGCAATATTCATTAAACTCATCTTAGCCCAAGATTTTTGATCTTTATAAGCCATAAATACTTTATCTTCTGCTTCTCTAAATGCAAGGAAATCTTCTAGTACAAAGTATGTGTCTCTTTCTGTCATTAAACTGTTATATAAATCTTCAAAATCACCAGATCCATCATCATCAAACGTTCCATCAACAAGTGAAGATACTACTCTCATAATATCTTTATTTGCCTCAGCTACAGCACGGCCTTTATAAGTTTTTTGGATTTTCTCAATATCTTCAACTCTAAGACCAAAAATAAAGTTATTATCTTCTCCAGCTTCTTGTACGATTTCAACATTTGCTCCATCGTAAGTTCCAAAAGTTACTGCTCCGTTTAACATGAATTTCATGTTTCCTGTGCCAGAAGCTTCTTTACCTGCAGTAGAAATTTGTTTTGAAATATCAGCTGCTGGGAATAATTTTTCTCCATAAGATACACGATAGTTTTCAACAAATAGTACTTGCATTTTTTGACTTACAACTGGATCATTTGCTACAAGTTTACTAATAGCCCCAATAAATTTAACAATTGATTTTGCCCTTCTATAGCTTGGGAATGCTTTTGCACCAAAGATAAAGGTTGTTTTTGGCATATCTAAGTTTGGATTTTCTTTAATGCGGTAGTATAAGTCTAAAATATAGAAAGCATTAAGCAATTGTCTCTTATATTCATGTAAACGTTTAATTTGAATATCAAATAAGGAATTTGGATCTATTACTGTTCCTTCTGTTTCTTTGATGTACTTAGCAAGTTGCTCTTTCTTTGTATGTTTGATAGCCATTAAGCGATTTAATACTGACTCATCATTTACATAAGCTTCAAGTTTTTCTAATTGACTAAGATCTGTCACCCAAGCTTCACTTCCAAGAAGTTCCGTAATAAGTGCTGATAATTCTTGGTTACAAAGTTTAAGCCATCTTCTTGGTGTTATCCCATTTGTTTTATTTTGGAATTTCTCTGGATATAATTCATACCAGTTATGAAGCTCTGTATTTTTCAGTATTTCTGTATGTAATGCAGCTACACCATTTACAGCATGCCCCATGTGAATCGCTAAATTAGCCATTCTTACTTGACCATAGTTGATGATTTTAAATTCATCAATTGCTTTTTTACTATAACCTTTAGCTTCAAGTTCTTTTACAAATCTTTGATCAATCACTTCAATAATGTTATAGATACGTGGTGAAACTCTCTTAATAAGTTTTACATCCCATTTTTCAAGTGCTTCTGCTAAAATTGTATGGTTTGTATAAGCAAATGTATCTACTGCAATTTGCATTGCATCTTTGAAGCATACATCTTCTTCATCTACTAAAATCCTGATAAGTTCTGGAATTGCAAGTGTTGGATGTGTATCATTAAGTTGAACAGCATGAAGTTTGCTGAATTCACTAAAATCTGTATGTCCACTCTTCTTAAATTCTCTAACCATATCTTTAAGTGATGCACTAACCATAAAGTATTGCTGACGAAGTCTGAGCATTTTACCTGCATCTTTTGAATCAGCTGGATATAATACTCTAGTAATATTTTCAGCTTCATTTTTACATTTTAATGCTTCACTATATTCTTGTTCACAGAAAAGATTAAAATCAAATGGTACTAATGCTTCTGCTTGCCAGAGTCTAAGGGTATTAATATTCTTTGAATCATAACCAATGATTGGTACATCATAAGGAACAGCTTTTACACTATAGTCTTCAAAGTCTACCATAACCGCTTCGCTATCTTTTCTGATGCTCCATGGGTCACCATATTTAAGCCAAGTATCTACTTCTTCAACTTGAGCTCCATCAATAATCTTTTGGTTGAATAAACCATTTTGGTAACGAAGGCCGTATCCTACAAGTGGTAAGTGCATTGCAGCCCCTGATTCCATAAAGCAAGCTGCAAGTCTTCCAAGTCCACCATTTCCAAGTCCAGCATCTTCCTCAATTTCTTCAATTACATTAAGATCAATGTTGAGTTCATTAAGTACTTCTTTAACTTCTTCATAGTTGTTCATGCAAATTAAGTTGTTTCCTAATGCACGCCCCATTAAATATTCAGCTGAAATGTAATAAGCTCTCTTGCCCGTGTTATATAACTTAGTTGTTTTATTCCAATCTGGAACAATTTCTTCTAAGAGTGCTAATGAAACTGCATTAAATACCTCATAATTTTCAGCTTCACTAAGTGGTTTTCCATACTTTACATTACAGTATTTTTCAATGTTAGTTTTTAGTAGTTCCTTTTGCATTCTTTCCAACCTTTCTTCCATATATTTTGGTTAAATCTCTAAGTTTCTTACTGATTTCTTCCGTTAAGACATCATCTTTCATCTTCCAATTCCAGTTATCTCCTACTGTAGATGGAATGTTCATTCTAGCATGATTATCAAGTCCTAATATATCTTGCATCTGAGCAATAGCAATGTTGGAAGGCGTTGCCCATAAGCCTCTAATAAATCCCCAAGCATAGCCTTCTCTTTTGGTAAGTCTTAAATACTTTTTAGCAAAGTTAAATGCTCTCTTGTTAATTGGATCTTGCATCCAACCAACTATTGTTTCATTATCATGAGTTCCTATGTATGCTACAGATTGCTGTGGACAATTGTGTGGCAAGTATTCACTATCACCTTTCGGATCAAATGCAAATTCTAAAATCTTCATTCCTGGATAACCTGTACTTTCCCTAAGTTCAATCACTTCATCTGTGATAAAGCCCAAGTCTTCAGCAATAATGGCTATGTCACCAAGTTCCTTGTTAATGGCATTAAATAGTCCAATGCCTGGTCCTTTACTCCACTTTCCATTTCTCGCTGTTGCTTCTCCAAAAGGTACTTCCCAATAGGATTCAAAACCTCTAAAATGATCTATTCTAATCATATCATATAATTTTGCATTTTGCTTCATTCGCTCTACCCACCATTTATAGTGAGTCGCTTTTAGATAATCCCAATCATATATTGGATTTCCCCATAGTTGACCATCTTCTGTAAAAGCATCTGGTGGACAACCTGCCACTGTTATAGGTTGACACGCATCATCTAATTTAAACAGTTCTGGATGTGACCATGTATCACTGCTATCTGCTGATACATAAATAGGTATATCCCCTATAATTTCTATTCCTAATTTATTAACATAATCTTTTAGTTCATACCATTGCTTAGAAAACTCATACTGAACGAAATTCCAAAATCCTATTTCATCTTCAAGTTTCACTTTATATTCTTCAAGTGTTTCTTTATCTCTACATTTAAGTTTTGGTTCCCATTCTTGCCAGCTAACTTGGTTAAACTCCCCTTTTAGTGCCATAAACAAACTATAATCTGGTAACCAATCTTTGTTATCTTTTACATATTCCTTAATGGCTTCGTTAAGTAACCCTTTTTCCTTACTGGTTTCATATGCTTTTCTTAACAAGTTTTCTTTAAGAGCTGTAATACCTTCAAAATTTACTTTTCCGGTATCGTTACCAGTCTTGTCTAAAATAATATCTTCATCTTCTGGTAAAAAGCCTTCTTCCTTCAATTTTTTCAAATCAATCATATATAAATTACCCGCAAATGCTGAGAATGCTTGATATGGTGAATTGCCGTATCCAACTGGTCCTAACGGAAGGATTTGCCAGTACTTTTGACCTGCTGCAGCTAAAAAGTCTGCAAATTGATAAGCTTTATCTCCAAAGGTTCCTATTCCTTCTTCTTGTGGTAATGAAGTAATATGCATCAATATCCCACTTGCCCTTTTCATCTTGTCACCTCCTGAATGATATCTCTAATCTAAAAACCATTATTACCGGAATCGTTACCAGCTTTTAATAAATAAAAAAGTCAGATTTTTAGTAGTACAATTTATACATAGAAACCGATTCCAAGAATATTTTCTTTATGTATTATTATATGTATATAATAAATCTGTATTTCTAAAATGTCAATATTTTTTTCTAAAAATATATAAACTTATAAACAGTTTTATGCTGTAAAACAATATTTTTTATTAACTTATTATGAAAATTTCACAACAACTTACCTAATTTATCCATTTCCAAGTATCCATTATGTAAATATATATTTTTTAAATCATCCTAGCCAAATTGCTTAAAACATTGATTTTTATATATATGAGTATTATATATTTTTATTTTGCTATGAGATTTATCTAAACTAATTTAAGTCAATAAGAATTATTATAGCTGAGGCAAAAAGGCTACTGTATTGAAGTAAACTGCCTCATACAGTAGCCTTTTAATGCTGTTTATTTTTTATCAATTCTTAGTGATGGAATAAACGAATACCTGTAAAGCACATTGCAATATTATGTTTATTACATGCATCAATTACTAGTTGATCGTTTTTAGAACCACCTGGCTCAGCAATGTATTTTACCCCACTCTTATAAGCTCTTTCGATATTATCTACAAATGGGAAGAACGCATCTGAACCTAATGCGACACCTTGCATTTGATCCAGCCAAGCTCTCTTTTCTTCTTTTGTAAATACTGGTGGTTTTGCTGCAAATACTTTTTCCCATTCTCCATCAGCTAATACGTCCATATATTCTTCTCCAATATAAAGGTCAATCGCATTATCACGGTCTGGACGTCTGATATCGTCTCTAAATGGCAAGTTTAAAACTTGTGGTGATTGACGAAGGAACCAGTTGTCTGCTTTTTGACCTGCAAGGCGTGTACAGTGAATTCTTGATTGTTGACCAGCACCAATACCAATTGCCTGACCACCTTTAGCAAAACATACTGAGTTAGATTGTGTGTATTTTAAAGTGATAAGTGAAATAATTAAGTCAATCTTTGCAAGTTCAGGAATCTCTTTATTCTCTGTTACGATATTGCTAATAAAATCTTTATTAATATCTAATTCATTACGACCCTGTTCAAAGGTAATTCCAAAAACTTCTTTATGCTCTACTGGGTTTGGTACATAATTAGGGTCAATTTGAATAATATTGTATGTTCCTCTTTTTTTACTTTTTAAAATTTCTAAAGCTTTTGGTTCATAACCTGGAGCAATAATACCATCAGATACTTCTCTTTTAATAATGTTTGCTGTACATACATCACATACATCGGATAATGCAATAAAATCACCAAATGAAGACATTCTATCTGCCCCTCTAGCTCTTGCATAAGCATTAGCAAGTGGAGTAAGTTCTCCTAAATCATCTACCCAGTTAATTTTTCTTTCTACTTCACTAAGTGGAATGCCTACTGCAGCACCAGCTGGTGAAACATGTTTAAAAGATGTAGCTGCTGGAAGTCCTGTAGCTTTCTTTAATTCTTTAACTAATTGCCAACCATTAAAAGCATCAAGGAAGTTAATATATCCTGGTTTCCCGTTTAGTACTTCAATAGGAAGCTCCCCTTCATTCATCATAATTTTAGAAGGTTTTTGATTTGGATTACATCCATATTTTAATTCTAATTCTTTCATCACTAATTCCTCCATTTAATTGTTTTTCATTCACTTAACTATGTTTTTATTTCTACTTACTTATTTTTATTTACAATACGTGTTTCATATTTTCCTGTTTCAATATCAATATATCTTACAAATAAAGAAACCTTATTTTCTTCATTTAAGCTTCTCCAAAGCATTTGGGTAAATCCATCAATATCATTTGGGATTTCAACTACTTTAGGTTCACCTTCAAAGCTTGGTAATGGATTTTCATTACATTTGTATGTATGAATAAAACGTCCTTCACCAGCTTTAGCATTATCATATGTAAAGGTATAACGACTGCAACATGATGGATCCCCATTGTTGCTTTTTAAAATAGACATTGCATAATCATATTTTCCGTTTTCGATATGCATAATACCAGAAATTCTTGGTGTGTAGTTTGGTCCATCTGGTTCGAATTCTCTTGTTCTAAGTGCTGCCTCAAAAGTAAATTCTTTATCCATTAATTCATAAATTGTATCTGTTTGATCTCCATTTGTTACAATTGTTCTATTACCCAGTACACGAACTGGCGCATAAATGATAAGACTTGGGTCACTTAATTTAGAAGGGTCAAATGCTTGTGTACGAATACCCTCTCCATCCTCAACAAAAACACGATTTCTACTATTTTCACTTCTTCCCATAATGAAATAAGCAGTTACTGCTTTCTTTCCATCCTCAGAGTGACCTATTACAATACCTCTACCTGGATATGGATTACTTAATAATTCTTGTTCTAATGATATCATGCTCATTCTCCTTTATAAGTATCTTATTTTTATGAGGCTACTCATTTAAATACTTTTAGATAATCACATTTCTACAAATAAAAAGACCACCTGAGCAACCTAAATACGGTCGCCCAGGCGGTCGGCATTTTCTAATCATGAGCACTATACTCAATCCACTGTACTCCCTGTGGGTGCTCCCACTTATCCGCCAGTCATACAGAACCTACTTATAAAATACACTATATCGAATGATATTTCAAGCGTTCTTGTTTTATTTTCAGCAAACATGAAAATATTACACATTTTATACAAGTATCATAAAAAAATTGTTAGCAATAAAAATTGCAATTTATAAGACAGGAAATTCATACGATTTCCTGCCTTTTTGATATCCTAAAAAATGAAATATAGGCAGAGTATTGATTTACCTTAAATTTAATATATTCCTCTCCATGCTTTCTAATAAATCATGGGTTTCATCTTCTATATGAGCAAGATAAGTGATAATTAAATTGTCCGTTGGCAATATATAGCACCTTTGCTTCCACTTTCCGTTAATGCTAAATCCATCTCTATATTTCCATATAAAATAACCATATCCACCTTGTGGATTTGTTTGTTGAACCCTAGTTGCTGCCTTTATATATTCTTCTGACACAATTCTTTTACCTTCATAAGTTCCTCCATTATAAAGCAATGTTCCAATCTGACTTAAATCATGAACTGATAGTTCCATACCTGAAGCACCATAAAAGTATCCATCTGGGCACCTTTTGTAACCCGGTTCTATAATATTCAAAGGTTTAAAGAGATTTCTATCTAAATACTCGTATAAATCTTCTTCAATAACATTTGTTAATGCTACACCAACTAGGTAGGCAGCTATATTATTATAATTAAAAATTCGTGACTGTACATCTTCTATAGGGTAAGAAAGTGCATAGTTCAAATAACTTTCTCCTTGTGGTCTAAATGGAAATCCCTTTACAGACATTGTTAATAATCGCTGTATTGTTATATTCTTAAAATTGCTTATCTGCTTTTGTGACATTTGGTTTACTATTTCCGCAGGCAAATACTCAAGTATTCCCTTTTCTATATTGAATTTTCCTTCATCACATGCCATTCCAGTTGCAATTGAAATAATTGTCTTTGTAGCAGAGTAAATAGGAAACTTAGATTTAATTGTATTACCATATTCATGAATAAGCCTACCATGCTCATAAACCTCTACTCCAAAAACATTCCATCCATTTTTAATAATATCACTCGTAAATGCTTCAAAATCCATGCCCTCTTCTCCTCTCTTAGCTTATTCTTGTGTCCATTTTATTACTAATAATTATACTTAAAAATAAAAAGAAGGCTAGAAAAGTAAAATCTAGCCTTCTTTTTATTTTTACTCATTATACTCTGAAAAACAAATACTACATAAAATCGTTTAACCGTATGGACTTTAGTCCATTGTAAACTTTAGTTCATTTACTAGGTCAAACCCTCGAACCGTTAGTACTTAGTACCTTAATGTATTACTACACTTACAGCCTAAGCCTAT
>CAKVCL010000039.1 GCA_934725855.1 uncultured Cellulosilyticum sp.
TTTTTAAAGAGCAAAAGTGGTGTTAAACCGCTTATTTATCCCCATTTCGGCTTATTACCGAAATGGGAAAGTCGAGTTTCCTATTAATACTTTAGAAGTATCTATTATTTTTTAGTAGGAACGTAGTCTGGGGTTTCTTCATAAAATTTTCTTAGCGAATTCAAATAAGCAGTCATATTGTAAAGTTTATCACACTCATCATGTATAGGTTTTGTAAAATGGTAATAGATTTCCTTATCTTTAGTGATTTTTTTAAAGTCAGTTACAAAATTTTCATATAATTCCTGATATGAGGAATAAACATTATCATAGTCTTTCCATCTTTTATCAGGAAAAAAAACATCGTTATATACAGCAAATCCCGCTGTACCCAGATAATTAGAATTAAAGAAATACCCGTCAAATCCTTCACCAAAAGAAATAACAGCCATAGAAACAGCCATTAATCTTTGAAATTCATCAAATGTTTTACCGTATAGAACACAAACTTGATAATCAGGAAGTTCTCTATTAAGTTTTCTTATAAAATCAATCTTAAACAGAAGATCACATCCATACAAATCATAAGACAAAATTATAAGTTTACGTTTTTTTGAAAATTCAACTTTTTTATACATTGAAATATCAATCTTTGCAGGTATTAAATACAAAGGCATACCTATGAAATTACATATTTCTTGGCTACATGCAGAAAAATTACCAACGGAGGTTGTAACATTTTTAGTCAATGTTCTAAGCCAGTTAATTGCATTTTTATGAGGTTGATAATCAATTCTACCATTTAAAATATTAATTCTTAGTTTTGGAATGCTCTTTAGTATTTTTATATCTTGTGGAGACAATCTATTTCTAAAAAGTTCAGAACCGTCAGCTGGTGAAACAACATCAGCCTCTGGTAACATTATAATTACTTCTCTTTTATTTTTAATAATATCCAAGATTTGCTCAAATCTGCATATTTCTATATTATTATTAAAATACTGAAGATGTGAATATGTAAAACTTCCTGGCAAAGTTGACATTAATACAGCATACTCTTTACCTAAAATCAATTTTGAATTCATGCAATATGAAAAATAAGCAAATTGACCTCCACAGATTCTGTTATATTCGATTTCAAAAAAAACTACGATTTTCTCTGCTTTTAAAGCATCACTTAAATCATATTCATTTTGAATCACTTCTGATATATATGTTTCAAGCCATTTTGAGTTAATATCTAATACGACACATGTCGGTTCTGGTTCTCCAAAAATCTTATAAAATAATTTTCTTCTTATTTTTTTTCGGAGCTTTTTTACTGGGATAAAAGAAACAAAAACTTGAACCAAAACCTTTAAAAAACCTTGAGTAATTTTTTTTAAATTATTATAAAATTTACTATTTTTATCCATAATAAAAATTAGTTAACCAGAATTAAACTCTTTTCATAACATATTATCATGCCCATTACCTTAAGCGACATTTAGGTCCCATTGTTAAGGATCCGCAAGATGATCCATCAGGATACTAGAAGATGGTCGCTTAGGTTCGAGTTTCCCTCAGTACTGCTCGTAAGCATTATGTCGATGTCGATGCTTTTACAGAATTACAGCCACCTTCAACTGCCAAACAGAGGTCATTCTTGGTCAAAGTTCTGAATAGTTACTTGTTTAAAATCGTTCCATTATCAAATGGGGCCTAAATGTCACTTAAGGTAATGGGCATAATCAGAGTACACTTATAACCCTAGAAAGTTCTCTTACCAAATCATGTCCATCCCAAATAACATCAATATCCATCGCCTTACCGACAGGTACAATACGATCAATGCCACGAATGTTTGTAGCAATCAGTTCATCCCTTAATTTGTAAGGTTCAATACCAAAATACGTTATTGTTTGATATTTATCCGTAATAACAGTACAGAGTTCACTAATCTCTGATAAATTGTACTCAAAGAAGTATCCTCCATTGCCGCGATGTTTTACGATATCAGGAGTTAATTTCTTTACTTCTTCTCTGTATAGAAGATTACCATTACGAATAAAGTTCTTAGCATTGTTATTAAGTATAGCTTCTGTACATAACAACGTATATTTGTCAACAGAAACAGCATCCTGCAATACATACTTATTTTTTGCAATTTCTAATACAGCATCCCAAAATTTATTCCGTGCTATATCATTGCTGTTTTGCCACAAGATGATTTGTGGAGAAGAACATGCATTCTGATCCATCAACCAAGTGTCATTATAAAAATTTTCCGCAAGACGTTTAATCTGATTATCATCAGAGGCCAAAACAGCTTCACCGTTTAAAATAGCAACTGAATATCTGTCTGCGAAAGTGATATCGACACAACGTGGAGACGTTGGTATGGACCTTATGTTTTCGATTGTCTTATCTCCCCCCCAAATCATACGCGCATCTACATTTTTACAAAATTCAGCAGTGATCTCGTCGCTCCGCTTATAACGAACAAAGCAAGTCCTTTTTTCAATTTCTGGATAATTTGTTAAAATTTTTTCTATTAGACCACAAAGCACATCTATCTGCGGGAAAATCTTGGACGGTAAACGAACTATGTTTGCATTACCAGCTAACAAACCGAATAGATAAGTGAAAGCAAAATTCACTGGTATGTTGGAAGGTGCTATATGAAAGCACAAACCTCGACCTATTCGGCCTGAGGTGTCCCCAAACAATTCTTTTTGCTTCTTAAGATTCGCCTTACGCCCCCAAAAAGCTAAAGCTGTCAAATCTGGGTAAAGCCTCGATAACGGAGACTTCAAAATCTCCGTTGAAAGTTCTGCGATAAATGCACATGTCACATCATCATACACGCGTAACGGTGTATTTACGATATTCGCTGTTCCAACTATATAATCAACGCTTTTCAAAGGTATCACTGCACCCTCTCAACTCTGCACTCTTGATCCGACCGTGAATTTTAAAATACTTTCCTTTTCTTCCACAGGGACAATCATCCACACCAAGAATTTCGCCTTCATCTTCGGTCAACAAAACGTGGCCAGGATAACTGATAGGTAATACCGACAAAAGCTCTATCAAACCTTTTTCACCAATTTTTGCTTCGGAAAAATCAATTGACCTGCGAATAATAACATCAGAATAGTTAGAGCAATGCATATGACCGAACTCACATTCGACAAAAACAGACCCTAACTGCTCCGCCATTCCGTAATAGTTATATACCTTAACATTTCCTAAACGATCTTGGACACGTCTGTTAAATTCTAAAGCATCGACGGCCTGATCTTTTAATTTCTTCCATCCACCTATATGAAATAAAACTGCATTTTTTGCATTGAAAGAAATATTCTTTTCTTCCATGGCGCGTACAATGAATTGCCATATCATATAGGTGTATCCGAACATTAGAATGGGTTCGTTTTCGTGATCCTGAAAGAAGGCCTCTACTTTATTAAGGTCGATATTCATCTCGCTATCAAGTGCGTAAGTGCTATTACGTCCGAAAATCGAAAAGCCAATAATACCTGCTCCACGTGCCGAGTACATAGAACGATCTTTTTTGATCATTTCTGTGTCAAGTAGTAGTAAAGGCAAACGTTTTTTGCCTATAAAGGAAGAAATGATTTCATTTAAAGTTTTTGTCTGAGCCCTTACATTACTAGCATTCAAAAAAATTTTTGATACAGCCTGTCCGGATGTTCCTGAAGACGTTAATGTTTTAGTGATCTCCTCTTTTGGAACAGAACGCAACTCGAATTGCTTAAAAAGACGAACAGGTAAAAAGGGCAAATCAGATAAATTGTGCTTGTGAGTTATATCGTATTTTAAGGCATCAAGTACACGTGCATATTCTCTACATAACTCATAATGATGACGAGTCAGATCATTTAGAATTTCTTTTAGTACCCTGTCCTTATCGTTTTTTACTAAGGAATACGGGGCGATTTGAAACAAATCCTCAAGAGTCATTCTTAACCTCTTTGATAAAAATGTCCTGCGGCTCAGAAAATAATGCACCGAAAGTAGCATAGACATTCATCACAGCCGTGTTTTGCGTACTGATTCTGCCTTCCAACTTTTTATAACCGCGTTCTAGAGCAATCTTGCAAGCCTTTGCATACAAGGCCATTGCTGCTCCAGTTATGCGATATTTCTTTTCTACCGCAGCCAAATGAACAAACAGTGTATCCTCATCTGTTTCTTTTAAGGCAAGAAATCCAACGGGTATCCCTTTGAACAACGCAATAAGAGTCCTGTCCAACTCTCCTATCCATTCTTTCAAAACTTCAGACGCCGTAGCTGAATTCAGATCCGGCATAACGTGAAAGCGTCTATCATAAACAAATGCGGATTCAGCAATACGCAAAATATCCTCTTTATATTTATTTGTTTCAATGATCGGCAGGCGAATAAATCTATCCAGATCTACAGTAATTTTTGATAAACGAATTGTTGTTTTAACAGTGCGTTCAACGTAAAGGAAGGCATTTCTTTGCATACAGATCTCGTTTGTCGGATCAGTCGCTGAAACAATGTACTCGCTCCTACTTTTATTCATTTTCAAAGTTCCGAATAGAGGGTTTTTCCGGCATCATTCTTAGGAATTACTTTAATATATTCGACGTGAAAGGCTGTAAAATTTAAATGCGTTTTTTCTGCAACAAAGCTCTGCACCTGCTTTATTTTATTCTCGTCGGTTATAAAAATTTTCATAGCATCGTCTACCCCAGTACAGGCGCAATCCAAATCGTTAAACTGCATTTTAATAAGACGTTCAGTTACATCTAGGTTAACTCTGTTTCCGAATATTTTTAAAAAACGTTTTTTTCTTCCGACTATATAATAAAATCCGTCTGCATCAAACTTTGCCAAATCTCCGGTTTTCAATATCCCCGCACGCTCATCACCTTTTGCTAAGTCCTCCCCACATGTGGCGTAGCCAAGTGTTACATTTTTACCCGTATATACCAGTTCCCCGACAGTTTCCGGAGTCGTAATTTTGTCTCCGCTTGCAGATATCAAATTAAAACTGCCTCCCGGAACAGCAATACCAATCGCACCACATTTTTTCGAAGCCTTTTCCGCTGGTAGATATGCCATACGTGCTGTTGCTTCAGTCTGTCCATACATCACAACAAAATGCTTACCTTCCTTGGAAGCATATTCTGCAAATTTTTTTTGTAAATTCGGAAGAATTTTTCCGCCTGCTTGTGTCATAGTACGCAGAAATGGAATTTTACGACGGAAAAACATTAACTTATCCAGCATTTCATAGGTATATGGTACTCCGGCAAAGGACGTTGCTTTTTCTCGCATTAAGAAATCCCAAAAATCCCTCTGCATCAAAGTTTTACTTGTTAAAAGGATGGTTGCTCCAGCAGCAAGATGCGTATTGATGATCGAAAGTCCATATGTATAGTTCATCGGCAAAGTCGTGATCGCTCTTTCATTTTGATCGATTGAGAGATAGCTGATGATCGATCGTGTATTGGCTGCTATGTTTCTATAACTTTGCCGTACAAATTTCGGAGACCCCGTGGAACCTGATGTTGTCAGAAGTAGAGCAAGTTGTTCGTATAACGGATAAACGTGTTCATCAAAACACTTTAACAAGGTATATCCGTTAGAGTTATATACAGCCTCTCCATGGAATTCTCTGACTAGACAACTCGGCAACCAAAGATAATCTGGCTTATAAAGACTTAAAAAATTATTTAAAAGTTCCCGATCAATGTGTTCGTCCAGCATCAGCGGGACAATGTCATGATTCAGGAACGAAACATACCCAATCAGAGAACCAATCGAATTTGAACACAAATTAAAAACAAGACAGCGATTATGAATAACCGCCGCCAGTGATTCCGTTTCTTCGTTAAGCCGTGCGTAGGAAAATACTTCTCCACTTTCCGTCACAACGGCTGTATTATTTTTGAATTCAAGCAAATTCCACATTGTATTTGGCAAGGATCTCTTTTCCTTTTTCAAAACTGTTTAAATCAACTATATCATCAGGCTCCAACATAATATCGAAAGCTTCTTCAATCTGAGCAACAAGTCCCATGTGTCCCACAGAGTCCCACGCATCAATGTCCTGGAATTTAAGCGTTCTTGCAGTTTCAACATCAATTTCAAAAGCCTGACAAAATGCATTTTCATACTTTTCAATATTATTCATTCAACAATTTCCTTATATGTGTTAAAAATTTTAGCCTCAAGCTTTTCGACACTTAAACCATGAATATCTTGCATGTAATTGTAATCACCAGCATGTAAATACTCATCCTTAGTGCCTATTATAAGATGAGGAGGTTTGTTCTGTTTTATTGCCAGTACTTCCGCCACCGCAGCTCCTAGACCACCGTATTGACTATGTTCTTCAACTGTCACAATCATTTTAGCATCCACCGCTTTTTTTATTTCATCTGAATCAATAGGCTTTATTGTATGAACGTCAACCACACCGACTGACAAGCCTTTTTGTTCAAGATTATCTGATACTTTTAATGAATTATAAACCATCGTTCCAGTGGCAAAAATAACTATATCTTTACCTTCACGAAGAACAACCATTTTTCCTACATTAAAATTGAAATCATTAGTATAAACTATTGGGTTATTTTGCGTTCCGGATAGTCTCAAATAAACAGGACCTTTAATTAGTGAAGCCTGTTGCACGGCCTTTACAACAGATACACCATCTGCTGGAGAGAGAATTGTTAAGTTGTTAATTGAACGAAGCACTGATATATCTTCCAAAGCGTAATGCGTTGTACCAAACATACCAAAAGAGAAACCAGAACCGAATCCAACAAGTTTTACATTTTCCTGCATGTAACCCATATAGTGTCTTACTTGCTCACATGCTCTGAGAGCAGCAAAATTCGCAAATGTAGTTGCAAAAGGAATCCTTCCCAATGCAGCGAGACCCGCCGCAATACCAATCATATTTTGCTCGGCTATTCCTGTATTTATAAAGCGAGCTGGATACTTTTTTTTAAACCTATCCAAACCCGATGTATTGCAAAGATCAGCACTTAATGCAAAAATATTTTGGTTTTGAGAAGCTAATTCAACAAGAGTCTGTCCAAATACTCCTCTTTGCCCAAGAATCGACAGAGTTCTAACAGTAATTTTATTGAATTCCATTTTTTTATTCCAACTCCGCCAAAGCTTCCTTCATTTGTTTTTCAGTTAAAACAGAATGGTGCCATTTAACATCATTCTCCATAAAAGAGATACCCTTTCCTTTGGTTGTTCTTGCAAAAATGACCAAGGGCTTAGCCCTTGGTTTTGCTAACTCCTTAGAAAGATTGTTTGCTTCATGACCATCACATTCAACCACATCCCATCCGCATGCTTGCCACATGCTACCAGCATCAAAACCTAAAATATCTTCACAAAAACCATCTGCTTGCATTCCATTAAAATCGACAATCACTTTAACATTTTTTAATTTCTGATAGCCTGCAAACATTACAGCTTCCCAAATTGCGCCCTCGTTTAATTCACCATCCCCTACTACTATATACACATTCTCTTTTGCACTAACGGCAAGACCTAACCCATATGAAAGCCCCATTCCTAAACTTCCGCTGGAAAACTCAATAAATTTGGAAAGATTTTTTGACGGTTGCCCTGGAAATAACCCCCCATTAACTTCAAAGGAATCAAAATCCTTGGCAGAAATTAAACCTACCTCATAAAGTACAGAATAAAGTGCGAGCCCTGCATGTCCCTTACTAAGAACGAAATGTTCCTTATTCCCGCTCTCTATTATTTTGGAATAAATTGCTGATATAATTTCGACGCAGGATAATGACGGAGCTACATGAGCCCCGTTTCCGCCAGCTTTAAAAGCAGATTTGATAATATCAACTCGAACTTTTCTGCTAAACTCTTCATTCGTAATATTGTTTATCATAATCCACCGTCAACTCTAATAACTTGACCATTAATATACGACGATTCATCTGACGCTAAAAAGACAGCAACACTTGCCACTTCCTTAGGTTCACCTAGTCTCTTTAATGATGTTTGTTCCACTGTACTTTGTAATGCATACGAGGGCATGTTTTCGAGAATATCTGTATTAATAATCCCAGGAGCAATACAATTTGAACGTATACCGACAGTCCCCAATTCGTTTGCAAGAACCTTAGACATCGTGATAATGGCAGATTTTGATGCCCCATAAACGGACTTTCCTAAATTACCATCTATTGCCGCCATTGAAGAAATATTGACTATACTGCCCCTATTATTTCTCACCATTATTCTTACTATATATTGTGTTAGGATAAAAGTTGAAAAAAAATTCACATTAAAAACATCATAAAGTTTCTTTTCAGAACTCATCATAAAGGACGCATTATACAAAATTCCTGCGTTGTTTATGAGAACATCGACATTTTTTTTTTCTGATAGAATCTCTTTAACTCCTCGTTTTACACTTTCTTTATCTGAAATGTCAAAAAAAATAGGTTTAATTGTTACGTTAAATTCTGAAGATAGTTTCATAATTTTTTCTAAAAATTCAGAACTTTCTTTTCTTGCATGTGCCCAAATATAAGCTCCATTTTTGGCACATTCTTTTAAAATTGAAAAACCTATTCCTCGATTAGACCCAGTAATTAGAACATTTTTACCTTTAAGCATGGTTACCACCTTTATAATATTCTATCCAATATTTTATTTTCTCCTCTCTTGTCATTTTATTTTCGGGTGTAAAATAATTCTTAACTTCTCCAACAAAAGTATTACTCGTATTTAGAACAGCAAATCCCCAGGACAAACCTACACCAAAAGTTGCTAAACATATATTCTTTGCAGGTTGTTTACTTAGCTGACGGCATATATCTGTGGTTACAGAAGCACAACTACAGTTTCCGTATTGAGAAAACGTTTCAGTTGAATATTTTTCTATGGGTAAATTGGTATACATTGCAACAGTTCTTACTATCTGTTTGTTTGCCTGATGGAATGCAAAATAGTCTATATCTTGAATCGATTTCCCCGAAAAAGATAAAATTTCTTTTATTCCTTTTGGACCAACGTCAGTAGTAAACTTAAAAACATCCAAGCCTTTCATGATATCATCCCACAAATGCCAGACATTTCCTGAGTCATCTATAACCTCAATTGAAGCTATATCTTCTCTTATAGGCAAGTCATACCCACCTGCAGGAGCGATTAATTTATCCCATTTAGAACCGCGCGTACCCGTTAGAAACCATGCTTTATTTTCTTCTATTGAGTACTCGAGTAAAGTAGCCGTTCCTGCATCACCAAACAGCATGTTTGAGTTGCGATTACGTCGATCAGAATGTCTACTAACTATATCGCCAGCAAGTAATAAAACTTTTTTTGCAGCACCACTTGAAATTAGCGAATGCGCCACCCAAAGGCCGTGAACATAGGCAGAACACGCCAACCCTGATATATCAAAACACGTACATTCTTCATTAAGATTTAAGCGTCCCTGCAATATGCAGGAAGAGGCGGGATAATGAAAGTCATGAGAGGACGATATAACAATTAGGGAGTCAATTGAACTAATATCGAGATTTAAACTATTAAAAAGATCCTGCGCTGCTGCCTCACATAAATCGCAATTTGAGGTTCGTTCATCGGCCACATGTCTTGTTCCCAATCCTAATATTTTTTTATTTCTTTCCAGTAACTTAATATCATTATTAAAATAATTAAGCTCATCATCGATATTAATTCTATTGTCGGGAACAACACAAGTAATCCCTGAGATTTTTACATGATCAAATGCAGATTTAGACATAGAAATTCAGTTACCTACTTGCACAGTCTATGATATAGTTTTGCCCAGTAATCCATTCAGTCTCTTTAGAAAGAAGAAAACACACCATGGAGGCAACATCTTTCGGTTTTCCAAATCCAAGCGGATATGAATTACGAACTTTATCCATTATTTCGGGAATATCTCTTGTCATTGGAGTATCTATATCTGACGGGGAAACACAATTAAACCTGATTCCTTTCTCAGCATACTCCTTAGCTATAGAACGCATAGAAGCAACAAGAGCTGCTTTTGTACCTGAATAAGAAATAACCCCTTTTACTTGATATTCACATGCAATCGAAGCAACAGAAACAAATGAGGAACCTGTGCCAATATTAACCCGTTTATTAACAAATGCTTTTGCTAAAAAAATGGGCGCATAATAATTAATATCAAAAATCTTCTTCATTTCACACAGATCTAAAGCTCTTAAAGGAAGAATTTCTGTAACACCTGCACAATTAGCTACACCTCTGATTTTTCCGTATTTTTTAGTCAGGAATAAAATATAACTTGGCAAGTCTTCAATCTCCTCAACTAAATCTTTTTTTTCACAAAAAAAAGTACTCGGATGTCTAGACAATTCTTTAGTAATCTCAAGAGATGTCATAGATCGTCCTATTGCAATAACAGTACCGCCTTCCTCACTTAATCGCAATGCAACAGCCTGACCAATTCCTGACGATGCACCTGTGACCAAAAAAACGTCATTTGATGAATACATATCAAACCTTCTTTATTTCAACAAGTTCAACTATCATCGCATTTCTGAACATTAAATAGCACCAAGCTTTAATATCAGTGTTATTATCCTTCACATATGTAATGGGAGCTAATAAAACAGCGTTGTTATTATCAACAAACTCTCTTAAATCAGCGTTGATATCATCCGTTTCAAAAGCAAGATGAAAAATTTTTCTTCTACTTTGTAAATAAGGTGTTACAGGACCTTCACCGCTTGTTAGATTCGAAACAAGTTCTATATCCGGTAACAGATCTCCCGACATAAATTGGACACTAATATCCGTCTTTTTATCTTCTCTTAATTGACCTTTATTTTTATAACTAAACAATTCAAAGAATTTTTGGTCTTTTTCTATGTTTTTTGATGCTATTCCTATGTGATGAAGGCGAATAATCATATTTAATACTCCTAACTCGACTTTCCTATTTCGGTTATAAGCAAAAGTGGGTATAAATAAGCGGTTTAACACCATTTTTACCCTTTAAAACAGCCCATTACCTTAATCGACATCTAGATCTCTACTTTCCATCGTTCAAAATGAACATTAAACCGTTGTTTACCAACGAGTTTGCTCTTTAAAAATTGACTAAATGTGAAGTGGAACGTTTATGTATGCGTTTTACTTGTTCTGGAGCGTAGTTTTCTGTTTTGGGGATTGCAATCAAATATGTCCTTAACGTAGGACATCATGTCCCTGAACCAAGAATTTAAAAGCATATGCAACATGCGTTTTGCACTTTTAAGTTTGCCGTTAACAATAACTCCGGTCTTGTAAAGTTTCTCCGGAAACTCTTCAAGACGCATGAGTAATTCTTTAACAGCTTCTGCAATTGGGATAATGCGCATGGTTTCCTCACAATACCGAGCTATTTCACCCATGGTGCGTATATCTTTATGAATGCGTCGGTGAAATTCGAAGATGGTTGCACGTATGGCGGCAAGACACATGAAGGCATTTTGGTTGTCAAAATCTACAGAGCGGGTTTCAGAGCCTAAGCCTAGGAACTCCTTCTGATTGAAAAAGCCAGTTTCAACCATCCATCGTCTGGCATACAGTTGCACTATTCTTTCAGGAAACAGACTTAAATCGGTAGAAGCCAAAACTAAGATCTTATCTGGATCGCTATAGCTGTGCAGATCAACGATTTTGAGCTTGATCCCATCCTCAAATGCTTCATCGGCAGTACAGGCTTTGACAATTTCCCATCAGGCTATGGAATTGTTTCCTTTAGAGCGCTTATGCTTGAAGGATAACCACAGTTGCTTAAGCGGCTTATAGGTTACGGAGCGTTCCTTTCTATCCAAACGGTGATAGGAGCGGTGGTCGAGCTTAAGCATACCGATGACATCAAGATCTAAAGATGTGATCCATTTCAGCAAGGGCTCATAATTGAACCATGAATCCATTAAGACATAAGAGCAATCGAAGCCTTGTCTTAAAGCGGCCTTGATCATACCTTGCACCAACTCAGGCTTTGATTTACAGGCCTCCTGACGAATGAAAGCACCGTGTCGGCGGCGGTCAAAGTCTTTTTCCTTGGGATTGGGGCAAGCCTTCCGTTTGGACTTACTTTCATCTGATGCTACCAATTTTGATAAAAGCGGGAAACAGCTGCGACCGTCGGTCCAAGCCATCTGTAAGCAGGTATATCCTTTGACTACGGTGCCGCTGTTGTGATTGAAGGTTCTTGTAACCAATTCCATTCTTTTGGCACCGGAATGCTCCAACACTGAATCGTCGATGATGAGACAATGCTCTTTTGTTGAAGTCAACATTTCAAGCTCTCGGTAAGCCTCCCATGCAGTGAGCATGGTAAGTTTGTTCCAATCTGCTTTAGGTTCGCTCATGAAGTTGTACATAGCGCTCTTACGGGCAGGTAAGATTGAAGCTACGACGGATGTACTGGCCTGAGAGAAATTATTTCCGAGCAGACAGGAATTAACAATACCGGCCAGCATATCTATGGCACTTATGGTTTGTGACTGATAGCGCTTTAATCCTATGGCGGATTTGGGAAGTCGACACCTGTAAGCATTTTGTTTAAGGTTCAAAGCCTCAAGAGCAAAATTTCCGAGGTTGAACTGTAGCAAATCGGTGCCTTTGGAGGATATAATGCTCATGGTGTTTTCCTGTTTATGATTTATGATCTTTAACACTTTGAATTATAACAGAAAAACACCATTATTTCAAGTCAACTTATTGATAAATCAACAAATTTACCAATAATTTCCCCACCTCACATTTAGTCAATTTTTAAAGAACTAACCCGTTGGTGAACAACGGTTTTATTCAATTTTTACAGTGGAAAGTAGAGTTCAAAACACCATGTCCAGCATTTTGGATATGTAATCAAGTTCAGATCGTGGCACCGCCATACATTTTAAAATATTCGACCAATGAAGCCTGCTTAAGGATAGATGCATTATTATTCAGTCGATTTTTTTTGTCTTCTACACATTGATTAAAGTTCAAAATAGACTTTAAAAAAGCATCATCAGATTGCATCTCAAAACATTCTGACTGCCCATTTTTGGTTATTTCATAGGTAGGAACAAAGCCGTCGGGGGCAGTCAAAGCGCGTCCACTACGCAAAGATCCCAAACTCCCCCATATATCAACTGAACAACGGTAATCATTGTCCATACCAAACGAGACCTGTGCAACCTGTCCCTTATCGTTGACAAGCGTTGCAGAGCCTGCTATTTCAACATCATATTTATTGGTATATAGTAAATTTGCTGTTGACAGTTTGGCGTTTCCTCCCAGTAAAATGTTGGCATATCTTAATGTATAGCCTCCACAGTCTAACAAAGCTCCGCCGCCCAAAGCTTTATTGTATCGAAAATCTGATTTTCCTCGATCAGGAAAACCGAAGTCAATTCGAAACAAACGTACTTCACCTATGACACCACTTTGAATTACATTATTAATCGTCTCAATCTGTGAATGAAAAACAAACATATAGTTTTCATGTAAAGCAAGTTCTTTTCCATTTGCCAAACGAATCAACTCTTCTGTATCTGCCATGGATGTTGTAAATGGCTTTTCTACAAGTACGTGTAGTCCATTTTCCAAAGCACGTTTTGTCCATTTGTAATGCAAGGCAGGTGGTAAAGGTAGATAAACGGCATCGATCTCTCCTGATGTCAACATGGCATCATAGCCGTTAAATACCTTTCCACCGTATGTTTGTTTGAAATTATCTGCTTTATTATGCTCTTTCTCGATAATGGCAGAGGATGCATCATTTACATTATCACCGAACCACTCCTCCAGTGAGGCATAAGCTACACCTACATATTCGATATTTGTTTTTTTTAAAGCCGGTAAAAAACGTCGATAAGCAATTTCCGAGGGGCAAATTATTCCTATGCGCATAAATCCTCACTCTTTTTTTATAAATCTAATAACGAAAGCAAATTCCGCAGTTGAATATTTAATAGGTTATTATTTGAAATCAATGCATTGAGCGTCGCATAATCAACCCACAAGGAATCATCTGAGACCGATAATTCATTTTTTTTGATTTCGACAATGACGTTTCTATTTTGCTCGTGATAAAAACGACCGCCCTCTTCGGACAAAGCAACATCAATTAAAAAACCTTCCCCTGTTTTGTCCTTCTTACAAAAAAGACTATATTTTGCATCTTTTCCTTTGTAGTCAGAGCTGTTGGCTATTTGAATGCTAGGACCGAATTCAACCTTATCAAAACAACCAATTTCAGGACGCAATGAAATCAAAAATTCTCGAACACCGTTATTAATACAGGTAAAAAGAACGAACAGAGCCTTACTTTTGGCCCTAAATAAAGGTTGCTTCCAAGCATGAGTTTCTCGGCCTTCAATTTCAATGTTGTAATATCTGATGTCAAAATCTGCATTTTTTGCCGGTGTAACACCTTGTTCGTCAACAACCCAAGCAGGTAAGCTTTCCAGAGATACAAATTCCTTTGTGATGTCTCTAAACATCTTGTAATCGTTTAGCATGGAAAAAGCTGTTTTTGTAAGTTCGGTATTTTTTGTAAAAATTGAACGCCACAAGGCACTGTCACAAAAGAATCTTTTTAGTTCTAATTCATCTGCTCCGGTTAAAACAGTCATAATGCCTGATAAAACAGTACGAGCATCCATATTGACCAAATTATCAATTTTCATCAGTTTCTTGATCTGGCCGAGAGTCATCCATTTGTAATTCGGATAAACTGGAACTTCTTCATCTGTTAGAAGAATGATGTTACGATTTCTTTTCCCCAAAAAACGGCTTCCCTGTTCCGATTGAATTTGATCATATAGAACCGTTCCGTGCCTTTTAGAATCTTTGAACCAATTAAAATATTGAGGCATTTGCCCGCCATGGACTCGGCTAAAGTTGCTTCTTGTCGCTTGAATGGTCGGAGATATTTGTACACCGTTAACGTTGCCGGGTTCAATTTTACCCTGCATCAAAAAATGCAGGATACCGTCTATTTCTTTAGCAATAATCCCCAAAAAACCAATCTCGTCCTGAAAAATGATCGGCTGCTGAACTACAATTTGATTGTCAATTTGACAGGAAAGACCTCTGACAGAAAAAAATTTCCTCTTACTGTTTAGAATTTCTCCTTTAGCTTTATCGTAGAACCAAAATTCTCCCTCTGAAAAAGGAATTTGCTCTATTCTGACATGGGTTTCTTTGTTCAAATCATCAACCCACGTAATAATATCGTCAATATTGTTCTCAGGACTTTCTAATCTTTTCCATGAATCAAGTATTTTGGCCGCTACAGACAACATTTTAGATGACCCCTAAATTACCTGACACACACGTTCCACATCGCCGTCAGTCATACCTACATACAAAGGCAACGAAACAATACGGGATGAAACTTCCTTACTGACGGGACAATCAAATTTATCCGCAATATACGGTAATTCCGTCAAACTTGGATAGAAATAACGGCGAGGAAAAATATTGCATTTATTCCACCGTTCTAAAGCCGGCAGTAGTTCTTTTTCATTTTCAAACAGAATCGGGTAGTACGCATGGTTGAAAACCAAATCCTTCTGAGGCTTAGGGCGCTGAACCTTGTTTTCAAGCAGATCGTCATAAATGGAACATATATGCTTGCGGGCTTCAAAAATCTCACTCATATGATTAAAAACAGCCAACCCCAAAGCTGCATTAAATTCCTCTTGCTTACCGTTTATACCAGGGCAAACATGTTCTGTTCCATTTAAACCGAAATGTTTTGCCTGATCCAGTCTTTCATGTACTGATCTATCTTTACAGATACAGGCTCCGCCTTCAGCCATGTGAAAGATTTTTGTTGCTTGAAAAGAAAGTGTCGAAACATCACCGTAAGATGTAAGTGATTTTCCTTTGTAAATGGAACCAAATGCGTGCGCAGCGTCATAAATTACTTTCAAACCGTGCTTATCAGCAATTTTCTGAATAGCATCTACATCACACGCATAACCAAACACGTGTACGGCCATAATCGCTTTTGTATCAGATGTGATTGCGGCCTCAATCTTAGAAGGATCGAGCGTAAAATTATCGGGCTCTATGTCTACAAAAACAGGCTTGCAACGCTCCCATAAAATGCTGGAGGTTGTTGCTACATATGTAAAGGGTGTTGTTATAATTTCTCCCTCTTCTATTCCCAAAGCCTTTAGTGCAAATTGAAGAGCTATTGTTCCATTGGTTACAATTTGGAAGTTTTGTACATTTAAAAAGTCAGAAAGCTTTTTTTCAAGCTCTTGTCCTAAGGGACCGGAAAATGCTTGCCCCGTTAAAATGCCGGTCTCATAAATTTTTTTAACATTTTCAACATATTCCTCTATCGGAGGCAAAAAAGGTCGAGTAACAAAAATCTTATCTAACATATCCCTTCCAAATCAATCCAAGGTCTTAATAACTCTACTTTCCACTGTTAAAAGTGGAATAAATGCCGTTGTTCACCAACGAGTTTGCTCTTTAAAAATTGACTAAATGTGAAGTGGAACGCTTATGTATGCGCTTTACTTGTTCTGGAGCGTAGTTTTCTGTTTTGGGGATTGCAATCAAATATGTCCTTAACGTAGTCAATCATGTTCCTGAACCAAGAATTTAAAAGCATATGTAACATGCGTTTTGCACTTTTAAGTTACGGCGACCAAGCCAAACGACAGAAATCACACTTTGTCATAAGGCGCAGGAAGCCGTGTCAGTTTAATTTTAACCTTGGGCTTAACGTCGAAGGTGTTCTTTAAAAATTTGGTATGAATTTAGTAGATTAGGGGATGTCAGAGCGGTTTTATTAGCTCATGGGCATGGATGGGGTGGCAGAATTTTTTTATTCTGCATCGACACTGTCGGTTGCCAGATACCGGAGCAAGATCTTAAAAGCTAAGGACGGATCTTGTCTTAGGCTGTCTACCGTAGATCTATAGGACATGGGGCGATGTTTTTTGGAACGGTGTCTTATACCCGCATATCCTTCCATAGACAGCTTTTGTCTGGCAAAGCTTAAAACGTTGAAGGCAAACTTGTTAAGCCCGATGATGGCTGCTAGGTGCTCTTCATCGCATACGGCTTGTCGGTCTTGTAAAAGCACCTCATCAATTGTGTTGTGGTGTTGCTCGTAGTACCAGCGCACAGAAACAGAATGGATGATTTGCTCGAAGTTTTCCTCAGTACATTCAAGAGAGGAGATGAAATAACGGGTAACCGTGGTTTCTCTCTTAGTCTTTTCTGCAGTGTTTAATTTGAAAGTCGTATGCTTTACAACCCTGACGGCGGTCTTGGCGGTAAAGTCGTTTTCAAGCTCCAGCTCGTAGATGGGGACTACCTCAAAGCGTCTCTCCTCAATACGTCCTGAGACAAGTTTAGGCGGAAGGCTTTTGCTGAATGTTGCCTTGGTGTCGGAGCTAAAGCGTGTTTTTATGGCTTGGTATATAAGCTTGGTGGATTTTTGTCCTTTTACTGCCAAAAGCCAATCCAATTCACGCTCGTTGAGAAACTCAATGAAGCTCTTGCGGGTGTTGATGGCGTCGGCGTAAAAAATACCGTCCTTAGGAACTGAGCTCTTCTTTAAGACTTTCTCAAAGCCGTCAATCTCATGGTTTTTAAGTCTTACACCGGTATAGCCTAAGGCCACCCTCTCGTCACAATTGAAAATGACAACTGCATGACATCCCTTCTTCTGACGGCTGCTTTCTCCTTTGCGGTAGCTTGCACGCAGCTCTTGTCCGTCTCCTCCTATGGTCGGACGGTAGTCCTTGTTATCAGGGTTTGGATCTTCGTTTAAGAGCATGTCCTTAAGCTTGAGCTTAACCTCAGCGAACATCTCATGAAAGATTGCTTCATAGCAATCATCCGGAACGAGCTTTAAACAGGTTGCAATCGTCTCACTTGAGATCATATATGAGGGAGCAGGCATACCGGGAATTAGGCACTGCAGGTAAGGATTTGCCGTAAACCAGAATTTGGCATACTCAGTGCAATTATTACAGCCGCAGAGTTTGGCCAGCATTACTACCGTCAATACAACATCCACGGAGTAGACAACGTAATTCGGATTGCGTTTGTCTTTTGACAACGAGGCCTGTTCATATTTAAACATAAGCTCTCTGAGCAAACCGTATTCAGGTGAATACTGATCCAGATATCCGCAGATCTCAAAGGCACATTTGGCTCGGGCTATGTAAATTTCGATGATGTTGTGATCATATCCGTGCGTCTCCATGTACTCACGGTATTGGAGCAACATATTATCAAGATCATCTGATGTCGGAGCAGGCACGGTGAACTTGGGGTGAGCTTTGATAAACTCCCTCAAGCGTATCAAATCCACCTGTTCCTGCATATCATCTTCCAAACGTGAAACCAAATTTATCATTATTTGATCGGATTCACGCTTTTGTGTCAAGCAAGAATTTAAATCGTGATCGATAGCTCACATTTTTGGGTGGATTTGTGATCGGTTTTGATCATTTCGTCACACTTTTAGATTGTGTACCTTGTTAATTCATACCTAATTTTTAAAGAACATCTATGGACGTTAAGTCCTTTTGTTTAACTATTTGACAACCCAACGAAATCTATAAAAGTGTGATCTTTATCGTTTCATCAGGTTGCCGTACTAATATTATCATAATAAGATTACCAAACATTGCCATACATTGCAGTGAAATAACAGAAATCAGCCTTAGCCCTATGTGTGAAAATCATTCTTTTTTGTCAGTTCGCTTCAAATATTCATTAAGAACTTCTCTTGCATAATAATAGCCTCTTTCTTTGAATCTATTCCATGATATAATCAACAGTATCATTGCAATCGGCCAAAACTGCCATTCGTTATAAAAACGAAAAGCACACAGAGTGTCTGCAATCAATATTGTTGTAAGCATTGTTCGTGCCCAAGCATATTGGGCATTAAAAGCTGGAACTCTACAATCCTCACATCCATTGACTTTTCTCATGGCACATCCGAACATTTTCCGTTCAGAGGCATGTTGGTCATTCAATTCTTTTTTCAACGTTGCTATTGCTTTTTCGGCTTCATAGAATTTAATACGCTTACATCCTGTCCAATTTTGTCCATTCACTAATGTAAGCAGTTTATCTGATGGCATACCATTTATTGTTTTGTAATAAAAGCCTTCAAGCAGGCTTCCGATAGCATTAATAAAATATCCAGCTAAATATCCTAATGCCAGATATACAACACCATCTATTTCTATATTTCCGATAAAAAGATAATTAATGGTGGCCACAATAGTTACACCTATTATAGTATTTGATAATAAATCGTAGTATTTTATATCCATAAGTATTTCATCTTTAAACTACTAACGTTCCCGCATAATACCAATCTACAATAGAAAATCCATCAACGGTTCGCGTAATATTTCCTTTTCCTTGTTTAGCTTTTAGGCATGTGGGCTTATTATTAATTTTATTTTTAGTGTAAATATGCACTTCTTTGCCATCATTTTCAAAACGTATATCTCCAGCTGCATTTTGAGTAATAGTCTGCCTTGAATCACCGTAGTCAATATGCTCGGATGGCGCATTACCTATGATGATTAATTTAGGGTTTAATGCCTCTAACAAATCATTAGGAACAGCTCCTGATTTGCGACCATGATGTGGCTGAAACAATATGTCAACTTATGGAATATTATTTTTGTATTCATCGTAGTATGCTTGTTGCATTTCTGTTTCCAAATCCCCCATCCACATATAAGTAGCACCATTTTCTATGCTATATGTGAAAATTGGGCAAATATTATTTACCTCTTTGCCTTCGGAAACAAGGTTAAGTGCCTGCTTAAATTTTTCGTTTTCTAAATCGGGCCACATGAAATCTATTCCAGAACCCACATTCTCGTCATTTGTTTCATTGAGCCAAGCACGTCTAATGCCACGCTTTATGGCAAAATTTTTATTAGCAAGTAGCAAATGGTAGCGAGTTAAACTATCATCGTTATCATCTGTCGGACGATTATTATCTACCGCGTAAAAATTTGTAATTTTCCAACTATCATACAAATATTCTATGCCTGCTATATGATCGTTGTCCGGATGTGTTGATATAAAACGACAAACTCTGCCAGCAGACTCATTTTTGATCTCTTTTATAATTTCATCTTTGCGGGCATTATTCCCATCACCATCTTTTAGATAGCAATCAATAACAGTAAAATTTCGGGAATCATGTTTGATATAGAACATATCCCCTCGAATATCTCCCTCTGGGAATGAATAAGACTTTACTATGGACATGCTAATTTAATTTAAAATGTTTACTCGACTTTCCCATTTCGGTAATAAGCCGAAATGGGGATAAATAAGCGGTTTAACACCACTTTTGCTCTTTAAAAA
>CAKVCL010000040.1 GCA_934725855.1 uncultured Cellulosilyticum sp.
TTAATACGCCACAAGACTAGTAATAGTATACTAGCGGTGGCGTATTTTTTATAGGTGTGCTTGAATTGACGCTTACATTATTTTTATAATCAGTATTAGTCTGTAATAGATTTAGATGCGGCTAATAAATCACCTGTTGCTTTTAGAATCTTTTGGTAAGTATTATAGCTCTCTGATTGAACATCTACTGTTTTTTCTGATTGTGAAGATACCTCTTCTGTCATAGCTGATAAATTACTAATATGTTCCATAATACCTTTATTTGCATCTGCTAAAACAGTACATTGTTTATCAAGCTTTTCAGTAACTGTATGTGTAGTCTCAAGGAACTGTTTAATATTTGCAAAATTGTTTTCTGCTTCTTTCATTTGATTTTCTTCTTTTTCTATTTTATCAAAAGTATCTTTTGTTTTTGATACCATGTTTTCTATATCTTTAACTAGTTCCCCTAAGACAGATTCTATTTGTGTTGTAAATTCATTAGTTCCTTCAGATAATTTTCTGATTTCTTCTGCTACAACGGAGAAGCCTTTACCTGCTTCACCTGCTCTAGCTGCTTCAATAGAAGCGTTTAAAGCCAAAAGATTTGTTTGCGCTGAAATATTACGAATGGCATCTGTTAGATTTCCTATATTCTCTGTTTTTTTACCCAATAATTCCATGTTGGTAGCAATTTCATGACTTTGCATAACAATGGCTTTTGTATCTTTGCTTAAATTACTCATTCCTTGCTGACCACTTGTTGTAATTTCAACGGCATCTGAAACACCTTTTGTAGTTGACTCAGACATTACTTGTAACTCATTAATAATATTTTGAATATTATCTGAATATTGTAATTGTTTTTGGATGCTTGTTGCTGTATCAATTGTACTTTCAGAAATCTGTTCAACAGCAGTTTTACTCCATTCCATTTGTTCCTTTAAATCATTGGTTAAGTTGTCAACTTCCATAATGTTCTCTTGTAATGTTGCAGAAGTTGAACTTAAGAAATTAATTTTATCTTCTTGTGCTTGACGTTGTTTATTAATGATTGTTTCATCTTCTTTAGAAAAAATTGCCTGTCTTCTATTGGTGGTAAACCAAATTCCAATATAATTAAGTAAAATAAAAATATTTATTGTAAAATCCTTAAAAGTTGACGTTCCTAGCTTAACTCTAATTGATAATATTGCAATAACAACCGCAGTAATTGCAGATAGTGAAAAAATGGTATATTTTATATCATGGCAAACTATAACTAGACCATTACATACAAAGGCGAATGCTAATAACAATGGATTTTGTGTAAAGAAAAATACACCTGTAAAACCTAATCCATATAAAGTACATTCATAATATCTCATAAATGGTGATTCTGCAATTTTTCTGGATCTTAAAAGTGTTTCTATGCTTATAACGCTTATTATAAGAAAGGCTACAGCCCATACAACTGTGATAATACTACAGCCCATAGAATAATCCATTAATGCCCAAATAACAAGTGATATAAGTAATACTTCTACACCTCTCCCAACATGCTTATTTGCTTGCTCGTTTCTACTCATTTTTATTCCTCCTTAGTATGGATGCAATCATAGACATAAGTAGTCTTGTGCATCACTATTTTTATTTTAGTGTGTTGTCATATTTTTGAATTATTTTATGTATAATATTGTAACAAAAGGAAAATTGGTTAATATGTCTATTTCAAAAGGGATTAAGAGAGATTTTTATGCTTAATATAATAATATTATCTGTTTAATTTGGTGTCGATATATAGTTTTTTAAATAATTTTTATTTTCTTCAGTCTATTTTTTGAACTTAATTTTACTATTATAGGAAGATGCTATCTCTAATAGAAACTTCATAAGAAAGAATGTGTTAAATTAAATGTATGTATTATAAAAAAAGTGAAGGATTTTTCCTTTTTGGACACATATATACAAGTAAAGGAGAAAAATTTATATAAATCCAAGGAGGAATTTACCTATGAGAAAAATCTGTTATTACCCAGAGTTTACAACGATAACGGGAAGTGTGACTGCAGCTTTACTGATGTCACAGCTTGAGTTTTGGTTTAAAGTAACTGGTGGAAAGAGTTTTTACAAATTTATGGAACCCTGTGAACATGGCTATTATAAAGCAGGAGACAGTTGGCAAGAAGAGCTGATGATGAGTAGCAGTGAGATTCGAACAGCTTTTAAAAAAATAGGGATTGCTTATAAATCCAAAAAAGAATTTATGGAGCATGAGAATGATATTTTTCAAGGCAAAATGTATGCTTCTTACTATGATCGTATGCGTAAGATGACTTTTTATTTTAGAAATGCAGGCAAGGTAAAAGAGATTTTTGAGGAGGTGCTTTAGATGAGTCGTTATAAAGATTTAGAGGCAGTTAAAGTAGCTGTTGAGGAAAACGAAGCAAGACTTAAAAAATGCTCACATCATGACTTTTTCAAACCTGAAAGTGAGGGACTCTATAGCTTTACTTATACCTGCAGAAACTGTGGTGGAAGAGTTGACAAAATGGCAGCAAGTTATTACGTTATTGGATATGCACATGGTCAAGAAAAAAGGAATAACGAGCAAGAAGAAAGAGAGCATAAGTAATAATTTTGTGAGTTTATGGTAATACGTTAGGGGGAAATAAATGTGATAAGGATAAAAGACATAGCTGATGAAATAGGAGTTAGTGCCACAACAGTATCTAACGTTATTCATGGAAAGGATCAGCGTGTTTCAAAGGATACAAAGGAAAAGATTGAAAGAGCTTTAAAGGAAAAAGGCTATGTGCCGAGGATGAGTGCCTTAATGTTGGCTAGAGATCATTCTGGCATGATAGGGGTTGTTATTAACAAGAGGAAGGATTCAGATAGTATTACACTAGAGGACCCTTATTTTAGTTCTTTAGTAGGTTACTTAGAATATTTTATTCGAAAAAATGGGCGTTATATGTTAATTATAGCAGAGCAAGATGAGGAGGAAATTATCAAACAAGCATATTCTTGGAATTTAGAGGGGCTTATTGTATGCAATAGAGGTGAGGAAGAATTGCTTGACTTAAGTAGACACTATAATGGTTCACTCATATCAGTAGATACTTACTTAAGCCATCCAGTGGATTTTATTCATATCATGACGGATGATTTTAGTGGTGGTTATCAAATGGCAAAATATCTGATAAGCAGGGGAAAAAAGAAAATTTCTATGGTTGCAGATAATGACTATGGTGTAGATCATTACAGATGGTTAGGATTTAGAGAGGCAATGGTAGAGGAAAAGTTAGAAATTACAAAGGATAGTCGTATTATTATTTCAACTGACTATGAGGAACGAATTGAAGAGTATAAAAATCATTTAGCATTTTACAGAAGCCGGGAAGCGCTATTTTTTGCTTCTGATTATTATGCGTTAGAGGCATCTTCATTTTTTATGAGTATGGGGATACATATTCCAAATGACTTATCTATAGCAGGATTTGACCATCTTTTATATGCAAGACTGCTGCATCCTAGATTGACGACTATTCATCAAGCAATTGATCAAAAAGCAGAGATGGCAGTTAATGCACTTTTGGAACAGATAAGGCAAAAGGAAATTAAAGACAAAAAAAGAGAGTTACCTGTAAAACTAATTATTGGTGAATCAACAAATTGAACATATTTTACAAAAATAACTTATAAAAATTGAGTATTAAGTTGGTTATGCGCAAAACTTATTGACTTCCAATTCTAGAAATGATAAAAATAATTTGAATTTAGTTTAGCTGCTAGATAATAAAATCAAAGGGAATAGAAATTACTTAGTTAGTCAAAGGGGAAAGAATATGAATAGAGTATGGTGGAAAGAAGCAGTTGTGTATCAAATTTATCCAAGAAGTTTTATGGATGCTAATGGAGATGGGATTGGTGATTTACAAGGAATCAAACAACGACTTCCCTATTTAAAAGAGTTAGGCATAGATGTTATTTGGTTATCTCCAGTATATCAATCTCCAAATGCAGATAATGGGTATGATATTAGCGACTATAGAAACATTATGACTGAGTTTGGAACAATGACGGATTTTGATGAAATGTTAGAAACAGCCCATGAATTAGGTATTAAAATTATGATGGATTTAGTGGTTAATCATACATCAGATGAGCATGCTTGGTTTGTGGAAAGTAGAAAAAGTATCAATAACCCATATCGAGACTATTACATTTGGAGAAAAGGAAAAGAAGGAAATAAAGAGCCGAATAACTGGGGTTCAATATTTGGTGGTTCTGCATGGAAATATGATAAAACAACAGATATGTATTATCTACATCTTTTTGCAGAAAAGCAACCAGACTTGAATTGGGATAACAAGAAGGTACGTGACAACATTTTTGATATGATGGATTGGTGGTGTCAAAAAGGAATAGATGGCTTTAGAATGGATGTTATTAGTATGATTTCAAAAGTACCAGGACTTCCAGATGGGAATGCGCCTGAAGGAGAGTATGCAGATAGTAGCCCATACTGTGTAAATGGACCACATGTTCATGAATATTTAAGAGAAATGAATGAAAGAGTACTTTCAAAATATGATTTGATAACAGTGGGTGAAGCATCTGGTGTAACCATTGAAGAAGCTAAGAAATATGCAGGAGAAAAATCAAACGAATTAAATATGGTTTTTCAATTTGAGCATGTATGCGGTGGTAAACACCATGTGAATAAATATGGTAAGTGGGATGCCGAACCTATGGAGCTTACTGAACTAAAAGAAACTCTAGCTAAGTGGCAAAATGGATTAGAAAACACAGCGTGGAATAGTTTGTATTTTAGCAATCATGATCAACCACGTTCTGTATCAAGATTTGGAAATGATAGTAAGGCTTATCGTGAAGTATCTGCTAAAATGTTAGCTACTGTATTACATATGATGCAAGGAACACCATATATTTATCAAGGTGAAGAACTTGGCATGACGAATGTTTATTTTGAAAACCTAGAAGACTACAAAGATATTGAAGCCTTAAATGCATATAAAGAATTAACAGGTGATAAACATTTGCCACATGAACAAGTCATGACTTATTTAAAGAAAATAGGTAGAGATAATGCAAGAACGCCAATGCAATGGGATACAAGTCAAAATGCAGGCTTTTCAAAAGGAACACCTTGGATTAAGGTTAATCCTAATTATACAGAAATCAATGCAGAAGAAGAAATCAATAATCCAGATTCAGTATTCAACTATTATAAGAAGCTAATCGCTTTACGTCATGAAAAAGAAATCATTGTATACGGTGAGTTTAAATTACTTTTACCAGAGGACGAGAATTTATTTGTTTATACTAGAACCTTAGAGGATGAAGAGTTATTGATTATATGTAACTTTACAGAAAAAGAACTTGAAGTACCAGCATGTATTAAAGAAAAAGTAGCTTCAGCACAAGAAAAACTTATTAGCAATTATAAGGAAGATGCAAAGAATATTAGACCTTATGAAGCTGCCGTTTATCAGATAAGATAGTAAATTACCACTAGGAAATTCAAAGAAATAGCGCATATGTCGTTTAGAGAGTATTTAAGGCGTAGACGTTTAGCATTTGCACTCATTGAGGTGCGTGATAGCACAAGAGATCTTTTAGAGATTGCTTTAGATTATGGCTTTTCCTCTCATGAAGCTTTTACAAGGGCTTTTAAGGAAGCTTATGGCATAAATCCAAGTGAATATCGCAAGAAGCCGATACCTTTTGTTCTTCGTACTAAGATTACACCTTTTGACCGTTACTTTTTAGGAATGGATGTGCCTGAAGGGAAATATATTAGATGACTGCAAAAAAACTTGGAAATGAGAATTTTTATAAGGGGAAGTTCTTTGATTAATTTATAAAACAGATAAGGCAAGGCATGTGCCTAAAAAACAAATAAAGACAGGAATAAAAATACGCTGATATTCAAAATACGTGGATATCAGCGTATTTTTTTAATTTCTATTATTTTTAGAGGTTAATTAAAGATTAGTCTGTTATAGTCCTACTATAAGAAGTTTGCCCATTGCATTAAGAGAATGAAGGATGGAATGAAGAGGAAGATGAAAATGAAAAAATTAAAGAAATGGAAGGGACTTATATTTGTTTTGCCAAGCTTAATCGGAGTGGTCATTTTTTATATTGTTCCTTTTATATCAAGTGCGATTTATTGTTTTACGACAGGGGTAGTGGACAGGCAGTTTGTTGGATTTGCTAATTTTATTGCCCTTTTTCATAATGAAGCCTACCGCCTAGCAGTTAAAAATACCTGTATCATGATGGGCATGGGGCTACCTATACTTTGCACACTGGCGATTATACTTGCCTTAGTGATTGAAAAAAATCTAAATAAATATCGGTCTTTGCAGGGATGGCTATTAATTTCTATGGCACTACCTACAGCTTCTATGGTGCTTGTGTGGCGTGCCGTGTTTGAAACAAGAGGGATACTAAATGGTCTTTTAGGAACGCAAGTGGATTGGCTGGGTAGTGACTATGCCCCTTTTATTGTAGTCGGGTTAATGGTTTGGAAGAACCTTGGTTATGATATTTTACTGATTACAAGCAGTCTTTTGACTTTGCCAAGAGAATATGAGGAAGCAGCAAGTGTGGAGGGAGCTAGTGGCGTTAGAATTGCTTTATTTATCAAATTACCACTTTTAGTACCGATGTTATTTTTTATGGGGATTATTTCCTTACTAAATTGTCTCAAAATCTTTAGAGAGGTGTATTTATTGCAAGGAGATTATCCACACAAAAGTATTTATATGTTGCAGCATTTTATGAATAACAATTTTAAGAATTTAAGTTATGAAATGTTAACGACTGCGGCTTTTATTTTATATGTGGTGATTTTTATTATTATCTATTTTATAACAAGGTGGCAACAGCGTTACACAGAAAGTGTGGGTTAGGAGGTGATGTTAAGGATGGTGAAAAAGGGAATTTCTCATTTAATGGCGATGGCACTTATTCTAATGGTATTTTTGCCAGTGGTATTTGTGGTTTCCCATTCGTTTAAGGGAATAGGTTTTATTCAGGCTATTTATTACTCTGAAGAAGCGACGATATGGCAAAGAGTATGGCTAAAGCCCTTTTACTTTAACTTAGAACAATATTATCAGGTGCTTTTTAGAACGCCTAAGTTACTTTATATGTTTTGGAATTCCATTTTTATTGTCGTGCCTATTGTGATAGGGCAGATTGGAATTGCTTTTTTGGCAGCTTATGGACTGAGTAAACTAAAGTTTCCAGGCTCTAATATAATCTTTTTTATTTATATCATTATTATGCTTATGCCATTTCAAGTTACATTAGTACCTAACTATATTATGCTCAGTCGATTAGAGTTACTCGATACGAAGTGGGCACTTATTTTTCCAGGGGTATTTAATACCTTTAGTGTGTTTTTCTTAAAGCAGTTTATTGAAGGCATTGATGAAAGCTTTTTAGAGGAAGCAAGATTACTTGGTGCAAGTGAAAGGCAAATTTTAGTCCATATTATTTTGCCACTATGCAAACCGATACTCATTAGCGTGGTAATGTTTGTCTTTATTGATTATTGGAGTATGGTGGAACAGCCTATTACCTTTATTAAGACGGCACTTAAACAGCCACTTTCAGCTTATTTAAGTGTCATTGAAGGGGTAAAACAGGACATTGGTTTTGCAAGTAGTGTGCTTTATATGGTGCTGCCAATCGGACTAGCGATTTATGCACAAAATGACCTCACAGAGGGGCTTAGAATAACAAGTTTAAAATAAGGTGGAGGAGAGCTGTGGAAACAGAAAATCAATTAAAAAAGAAAATCATCAAATGGGGAATAGGTTTTTTAGGCGTGATGCTGGTGATGACGATTGCTTCAAAGACAATCTATACCTTTTTGTTACCTGTGGTATCGACTGAAAGAATAAGTTCAGGTAAAATAGAAACTAAAATTTTATCAGAGGGTAAAATTGGCTATGACAAATTAACCATTGATGCGAGAAAAGTTGAAGTAAAGGCTACAAAAGAAGGCGAAATAGTACAATGTTATGTTACTGAAAATCAAGTGGTGAGTGTAGGAGACCCATTAATTAAGATTAAGGGAAAAGTTGATGAAAATGCAGCTAAAAATGATGAGCAGACAAGAGAGCAAGTTAGCATTAATCAAGGAGCCTATAAAAGAGAAAAGGAAGAAAATAAAGAGAAACAAAGCCAAATTCTTACAAAGATTTCAGATAAGAAAAAGAAACTAGCAGACGTTAATAACAGTTATGAAGTGATTAGTTTGCAAAGTCAGATTGAAGCTAAAGAAGAAACGGTCAAAGCAAATGAGGATTTACTAAAAGCAGGGGCTATTTCTGAAAATGATTGCAATAAGGCAAAAGAGGAACTTAAACTTTTAAATGAGCAAAAAGATAATCAGATTCAAAGCCTTATTGAGAAATATGAAACAGAGATTAGTGATTTAGAAGATAAGCTTGGCGAGCTAGAAAGTCAGCTTAAAGGCGTGGATGAGAAAATGGCAATAGAAGAAACCAGACTCACGACGCTAGAAACAAAAAGTAGTGAAGAGGTGATTACAAGTCCTATTAATGGGGTGGTTTATGAAATCAATGTGGCTGAGGGAGCAAGTGCTCTGATGAATGATAAGTTAATGGTAGTCGTGCCAGCCGATATTCCTATTACGTTAAGCTTTAATGTAAATGATAGACAGGCAGATAAGATTGGGGTAGAAAAAGAAGTACAGTGGAAATATAAAGAAACCTTCAAACCAGCTATTGTGATGAAGAAAAATTATGATGAGAAAACAGGTGATACAATAGTGACTTGTCAGGTGGATGAGGAACTGACTAAGGATATGGTTACAGACTATAAAACTTATAAAAGTGTTACGGTAGAGGCAAAGGATTCATCAGGAAACTATGATTTTATTGTTTCAAACTCCGCATTAAGTAGAGAAGGAGTTTCATACTTCATTTACACCATTGAAGAACAAGAAAACTTATTTGAGAAGAAATATATCGTTCATAAAATCATGGTAACCGTAGAAAAAGAAGGAGATTTTATGAGTGCTATCAGTGGCACCATTCATGAAAATGATACGATTGTAAAAACCACAACAAAAGCACTAAGTGATGAGGCAGAGGTTAATATGGAATAAAGTGAGGTGAGAAAATGAAAAGACGGGTAATTGTTTACTGTGTGATGTTTTTTATTTTGCAGCTCCTTAAAACCTTATTATTAAGTGATTATGCAAAGGACTATGGTAAAAGTAGAATGGAGATTTCATTAGGAGAAGGTAGTACACTTGGTTACAATGAAGTGGACTCAAGTGAAGCCTATCTAACTTATCAGCCAACCCTAATCAGTCGAATCCAAAATGCAGGAGAGGTTGGGGTTAAATCGATTGAAATTATTGGAACCAATGATGCTTATAGCCAATTAGAAAATATACAAATGGTAGATGGTGCATTTTTTGGAAATGAAGCAATGAATGAAAAAAGAAATGTAGCTGTCATCAGTGATGAGTTATCTAATGCACTTTTTCAGTCTAATAAGGGCGTTTATAATACAGTAAATTTACAGGGCAAAGACTATTTGATTGTAGGGGTGTATAAAAAATATAGTAGAATAAGAGATTTTATCTTAGATGATGGGTATGAAAAAGTGTTTGTACCCATTACCTCCACCTTAATGAAAGATAAAAAGATTGAAGCCGTATGTATAGATGGAACTTACATAGAAGAAATGCCAAAAGAGCAGGATTTACAAAAGATGCAGCTAGGTACTGACTTAAAAAGTGACCAGTCTAAATGGTTTAAAGAGTACACAACTATAGGGCAGATACCTATGATGGTATTATGGATAGCTGTTATTGTTATTGGATTAAACTATCTATATCAAGAAGGAATAGCATGTTTTAGAAGAACTAGGCAGGAAAATAGAAAAAAAGAAAAATGTAAATACATATTATTAACAATAGGCAAAACTATACTTGTCTTAGGGTTTATTGGGTTAGTGTCTAAATTGACCTTTGGGCAAGTTTATATCAATGCAAGCAGACTACCAGAGGAAAATATATTTGACTTTATGTTTTATTGGAAAGCCTTAAAGGCGGAGTGGATTAGACATAATCAGTTTATAAAGCTCAATTTAACGCATTTTGAACAAGCTACCTATTTATTAAAACTCATCCTTCATAGTATAAATATTGTGCAGTATATGGTTTTAGTGAAGATGGAGAAGATAAGGTATTGCAAGTATAAATATGAGAACAAGCCAAAAAAGATAGCCAATTAAGAAGGCTATCTTTTTTGCTTAGAGAAAGTTTAGAGAATCACTTGGTAGAATAAATTTGAAAAAAATTATAAAAGGATGGGGAGAAAATGAAGCGAGTCATAAAGTACATAAGTAGTCTATTAATTCTAACACTGTTTGTCACAGGTTGTGCACAAAACGGTGGAAAAAGTAAGGTGACAAAAGGAGGTTATGTGGAAAAAGAGATTGAACTTCCTAATGCACAAGGTGAGTTAGGAATGAATAAGAGTTATGATGGAAAGTTCTTATACGCTACGTATAATGAGGATGAAAAAAACGTTACTATATATAATTTAAAGGAAGATGATACTTGGGAAGAACTTAATAGATTCTCAATTACATATCCAGAAGGCAAAGAAGTTAAAAGTATAGGAGTGAGTGAGGAGGGCATTTATCTATTAGCTTGCTCAGAGGATGGAAAGGCAGAAATAAGCGAATACCTAAAAGATGGGGTAGCACATACGATTTCTTTAACAGAGGAGGGAGAAGATTATCTTATAGGTGACCATTGGTATCAATTAGGGAAAGCGGAAAATGGGGATTATTTAATTCAAGAAGATTGGTGTGGAAGCTTAAATTCATTTGATGGACAAACAGGAGCACTCAAATACAATCTAAGTAAAGAAGCTTTAAGCTTTAATGTGTTAGGAAATAAAGTCATCTGTAATAGTGGTTGGCAAACGCATACCATTTCTATTTGTAGTGTAGAAAATGGAGAGGTCATAGAAAGTGTCCTGTATGACATAAAAGACAATACTAATTGTGTGGATTTAAGTGAACAAGGAATGTATCTATTTAATAGTGCTGGGGTTAGTTCTAAAGGTAAAAATGATGAGGAATGGAAAACCTTAGTCAAAGCAGAAAGAAATCAATTAGCAGATTCTTCTAAAGGCATTATGGGAGCATGGACATTAGGTACAGAAAGTTTTTTAGTGAGTTTTAATGATGGAAGTTTAAAGAAATATGATTATGATCCGAAAGCAGAAGATGTAGTAAATGCAGAACTTACAGTTGCTGTAGGAATTGAAAATCCATTATTTAAAAAAGCAATTACTATTTATCAGCAAGAACATAAAGATGTTCAAATTAATATGGTTTCTTATTATGATGAAGAAAATGGTGTAGATGCTTTAAATGCTCAATTATTGGCAGGAGAAGGTCCAGACATTTTACTTTTAGATGGCTTACCTGTTCAGACCTATATTGATAAAGGAATTTTAGTGGACCTATCAGATATTGCAAGCGAATGTTGTAAAAAGGAAGGCTGCTATAAAAATGTTATTGAAGCTTATAAACAAAAAGATGGGGTATGGGCTATTCCTATGAGATTCCAAGTCCCAATGATATGGGGTAAAAGTGATATTATTAATCAGGCACAGAGCATAGATGAATTAGCGCAATATAAAGAAGCACATCCTGATGAAGTACTCATTAAAAAGAATATGGATGAATTAGCTTTTCAGCTTAGATATATTTCAGAATCTATGTTAGTGGATGAAAACAAAGTTTATAATAGAGATAAAACGAAACAGTATATTAACAATCTCCAAACGATAGGTGTGCAAGAAGGTGAAATCACCGATGCAATCTATGGCGAACGATTAGAAGTTGAACCAAGTAAATACAAGGAATTGTTAGACTTTGCTAATGGTGAGTCTAATATCTTTTTCCTTGCACCAAGAAATGTAGGGGATATTGCAGGAGCTGATGGAATTTTAGATGCAAGGAAGAATGAAGATTTAGGCATTGTACCTCTTAAAATAAATGGTGAAACAGCCTTTATGGCAAATGGCATAATGGGAATCAACAAGAACAGTAAGCATCAAGATATTGCAAAAGAGATTATTGAAATCGCTTTAGGAGAAGAAGTCCAAGGAGAGATTAATTATTTAGGGGTACCGATTACAGAAAAGGATGTAAAGACTCAAGAAGAATTCTTACAATATTACTCACAAGAAATACGAGATGAACAGGGGCGTAGCGTAACGATTGATAATGATGTAAGCAGAGTATACGATACATGTAAGCAAATATGGAAAGAAGCAAGTTTATGTTGCAATGCTTCAACGAATACGCCTTATCTGATCCAAAGTGTAATAAATAATATTTATGTAAAGGACACACCAGTAGACAAGGCATTGGATGACTATGAAAAGTCTACAGAGGTTCAGAAGATGGAGTAAGTTTAAAAACTAATAGCTAAAATAAAGAAGTTAAAATAGCTAAAGAAGGGAGGGGATAAAAAGGTGCATAACATAAAGGGATATATTGTCTGCTTGATGGTTTTAACCCTAGCCATTACAGGCTGCCAAAGTAATGTGGAACAAAACACAAGTAAGGTGGTTAAAGGGTGCTATGTTGAAGAAGTATTAATAATGCCTACAGATGCAAAATTAGTTGATTTCAATAGAAGCTATGATGGAAGAATACTTGCAGGATTTTATAGGAAAGATAACGTGTTAATTTATATTTTAAAAGAAGATGGCACTTGGGAAGAAATTAATAGGCTAAGTGTAAACCGAGTTAAAGGTGTGAAACGGATTACTTTGGATATTAGCGAAGAAAGTGTTTACATACTCCAAACTTTATCGAATGGAAAGCTTCAAATTGAAGAGCATTTTGCTGACGGGACAGTAAGCAAGCTGACATTATTAGATGAAAATACTGATTCTTATATGGATAGTGTAAGAATACTAAAAGCTAAGAATGGAGATTATTTCATTCAAAAGGCTTGGGATGGAGAATTGGTATCTATTGATGGCAAGACAGGTCGATTAAAAGATACATTGAGTAAGCAAGTATTGTCTTTTAACCTAGTAGGCGATAAGGTAGTCTATAATACAGCATGGGATGAAGCTAAGATATATACTTATAATATTGAAAGTGGCGAAAGAGTAAACAGTGTGGCATATAATATTTTAAGTAATACAAACTGTGTGGATGCAGATGAAGAGGGCATCTATTTATTTAACGCAAATGGCATCCAATATCTTAATGCTTCAGGAGAGGTATGGCAGGAAATCATGCCTGCAGATAGAAATAAACTAGCGGATGCAACCAATGGAATTGGCCGAGCATTTGTATTAAATAGTGAGTGTTTTATAGTCATTTTTAATGATTTACAAATCATAAAATATCAATATGATGCAGAGGCTGAAGATGTTATAAATGCTCAAATTACAGTGGCTATGGATGATGAACATCGCCTCATTAGAAAGGCACTAGCTATTTATCAAGAACAACATAAGGATGTAAAGATTAATATAGAGTACTATGCCAGTGAAGATGGCATTCATGAAGAAGCGTTAAATACGCAGCTTTTAGCTGGTGGAGGACCTGATTTATTGATTTTAGATAAGCTATCTATAGACAACTATATTAAAAAAGGGCTTTTAGTAGACTTATCGGATATTGCTAAATCTCTTAGTGAAGAGGAAAGAAGTTATAGCAATGTGATTAATACTTTTACAGTAGATGGTCATGTATATGCCATTCCTATAAGATTTCAAGTCCCTATGCTGTGGGGAAAAAGTGAGATTGTAAATAATGCACATAGTTTAGAAGCACTGGCAGCTTATAAGAAAGCGCATCCAGATGAACGGCTGTTTAATAAGAATCAGTATGAGATGGCGATGCAGCTTTATCCGATTTGCGCGCCTTTCCTAAAAGATGAAAAAGGAGTAGTAAATCTTGATAAAGTCAAACGTTATTTAGAATGTCTTGAAATAGTAAGTGAAGATAAAGAAAGTATAAAAACTCAAGGTGAGTACATTAGTATGGAATCCCCTAAATATAGTGAGTTATTAGATTATGTAGAAGGGAAAGCCAATACCTTTATCCTGGCACCAAGAAATATAAGGGATATCGTAGAGGTAGCTGCTATTTTGAAGGCAAGAGAGGAAAAAGGAGATGTGGTACCTCTAGAAGTAAATGGTCAAATTGTTTATATGTTAAGTGGTATCATGGGAATCAATTCAAATAGTAAGCACCAAGATATTGTGAAAGAGATTATTACAACAGCGTTAGGTAAGGGGGTACAAGAAGAAGTAAGCTATGAAGGACTGCCATTAAATGAGGGTGATGTTAATAGGCAAGAATATTTTGCTAAAGCAATTGCTGGAACAACGATTGAAGATGATACAAGACGTAGTGTAGAGGTGGATGGTGAAGTAGAAGATATTTATAGTAAGTGTAAAGCTTATTGGAAAGAGGCAAGCCTTTATTGTGATACAGGAGATAAAAGCTCAGTGAAACTGATAAAAAAGGTTATTATTCCAAGCATAGAGTCAAGAAAATCAACAAGTAGTTATCTGGAGGAGTTTGAAAGAGTGATTAACTTACAAAATGAAGAGCAGGGAGAAGTAGAGAGCAAATAATAAACAATAAAAGAGGTAAAGTGTGGAAAACATCCTGCTTTACCTCTTTTATTTGTGGATATTATAGCTTAAGTAGGAAGTAAGATTTTAAAAGTACACCCATGAGGCAATGTATCTTCTAGAATCAGTTTCCCCTTATGTAAAGAAATGATTTCATAAGCGATACTCAGTCCAAGACCGAAATGTTCTTTGGTATGTCTAGCTGTATCGACTCTATAGAAGCGTTTAAAAATATAAGGTTTATGTTCATCGGAGATACCTGGTCCATCATCTATTACCAAAATGCAAAGTGCTTCATTTGTAGGCTTTGCTAGGCTAAGAGTAATAGTAGAACCTTTAGGGGTATAGGTTAGGGCATTATTTAAAAGAATACTGATGGCTTGAGTAAGTCTTTGGGCATCCATTAGGCAAGGAGGAATACTATCATCAGGAAGCTCAAGCTCTAAAGTATGACCTGTGGCAAATGCCAGTTGATAAAATGTATCATGAAGGTTTAGCAGTAAGGTATCCACCTCAACTAAAGTCGGTTCTAAACGCCAATTGATTTGAGTATCTGCGTGTGAAAGAAGAGATAAATCATCAAGCAGTTTAGACATTCTTTGACACTCAGATTTAATAGAAGTATAAAAAGAAGAGTTTTCGAGTATAGGATACTGTGTACATAAAGCAGAAGTATTAGTAGTAAGCACGGCAAGCGGTGAACGAAGCTCATGTGATGCTGCCGCAATAAATGCTTTTTGTTCTTTTTCATTTTGAGCAATAGGCAAGATGACACGTCCTGCAAACCAATAACTAAACACACAAAGCAGCAAAGTGGCGAGTAGAAAGATGATGATATAAAGTAGTAATTGATATCGTAAAGAATGGTCATAGTTTTTTAAATCCTTTAAAAGGATAATCTGCATGGTACTAAAATGAAGTGAAAAGGATGAAATATTGACCAAATAATGTTCCTTTTGAGAAGGCTTTAATTCAAATAAAAACGAATTTAAAGCATTAGAGACATAAGGATTAAAATGATAGTCAATTGTTGCTGTTTTCAGTGCTAGTTCTATTAGAGCTTTCCTATCTGTTATTGTGGGGTAAGAGCCTTTAAAACGGAGAAGCTTTTGATTTTCACTAATAGCGATGATGAAACCATTATCATTTTCTAACTGAGCAAGATTGGAGAAGCTTAAAGAATATTGACCAGTAGAATGAGAGTAAGAATTTTGGATGTTATAAATAAGGGTATTCATGTGCGTATCTAAATCCTGCTCGGTAGAAGTTATAAGTTGCCGTTTGGAAATGAGAAAAAGCGTTATCATAGCAATAAGAAGCACACTCGAAGTGGTGAAGGTGCAAATTAAAGTAAATTTGTATCTAAGCTTCTTCAGCATTAGGCGCCTCCAGTCTATAACCAATGCCGCGCAGTGTTTTAATTTGCAACGTACTGCCCACATTTTTAAAGCGACGACGTAAGAAATGGATGTAGTTATCAATATTGCCATCTTCAACAGGTGCATCAGGGCCCCATACCTTAGAGAGAATCACATTTCTAGGAAGGACCATATTTGGATTTTGTAAAAAAACTTCTGCTAGGGTAGCTTCTCTTTTAGAAAGACTACAAGTAGAAGAAGGACCTTTTAAGACAAGCGTTTCTGTATTAAATGAAGTATCCTCATAAGTGATGATATTTACATTTTTCCACTGAACAGGACGCCTTGCTAAAGCACGTACTCTAGCTAGAAGTTCCTCTGTTTCAAAAGGTTTAGTTAGGTAATCGTCTGCACCAGAATCAAGCCCATCGACTTTATCTTGTAAAGTAGATAAGGCAGTAACCATTAACACAGGGGTTGTGATAGCTTGTCTTCGAATTTTTTGTAAAATGCTAAGCCCATCTATAGAAGGAAGCATTCGATCTAAAATAATCAAATCATAAGCCGATTGAAGAATAAAATGGAGCGCATCCTCCCCATTAAAACAAATATCTGTCGTATAGCCTGCATGCTCTAAATGAAATTGAATCCCTAAACAAAGGTCTTTATCATCTTCAACAATTAATATACGCATAAATCACCTCAAGGATGTAGTATAAGTTTGATATTATTATAGAACAACGTGAGTTAAAAACCTATCCAAAGTGGGCAAAAAAAGTCAAGTTTTATAAGGGAAATAGGTATATACTGAACTTACAAAACAGATGAAGAGTTGGAGGAGGAAGACATGAAAGATAAAATGATTTTAAGAGGACTAAGAGAAAACAACCTTAAACACATTGATGTGGAAATACCAAAGCATAAGTTAGTTGTGTTTACAGGGGTTTCAGGTTCAGGAAAATCAAGTATTGTGTTTGATACGATTGTGGCAGAGTCTTGCAGGCAAGTGAATGAAACGTATCCGACTTTTGTAAGAACAAGACTGCCTAAGTATGAGAAGCCTGTAGCTGATCGATTAGAAAATCTAACACCTGTTGTTGTAGTGGATCAAAAACAATTTTCAGGGAATGCACGTTCCACAGTAGGCACAATGACAGACTTATCTTCACAGCTCAGATTATTATTTTCTAGAATAGGCGAACCTTGTGCTGGCCCTTCTTCAAATTATTCTTTTAACAATCCTTATGGTATGTGCCAAAAGTGTTCAGGACTGGGTAAAGTAAAAGAAATTAACTTAGCAGAGTTAATTGATGAAAGTAAATCCATAGCAGATGGGGCAATCAAAGAAACGACCTTTAAAAGAGGAAGTTATCACTGGAATCTCTATATGGGGACAGGTCTGTATGATGAAAATAAACCAATCTGCCAGTGGGATAGAGCAACTTATAATAGGTTCTTTTATGGAAGTGAAGATGGAGTATCTGAACCAGAAGATAAAAGTAGAGATGGACTCATTAATAGATGGAAGAAATGGTATTTAAATCGAGATGTAAGCAATCTAAGTGGCACAAGGCAAGCCAAGATTGACCGCATTCTAACGGATCAAGAGTGTCCAGAGTGTCATGGAGCAAGGCTAAACAGGGCGGCACTTGCTTCTAAGATTAATGGGAAAAATATTGTAGAACTAGGGGCAATGGATATTGTTGATTTAATGAGCTTTTTAGAAGAAATTAAAATACCTAAAGTACGTATCCTAGTAGAAACAATTATTGAAGGACTTAGACGTGTTGTCAATATAGGACTTGGGTACTTGCATCTTAATCGTGATGCGACAACCCTTTCAGGTGGAGAAGCCCAAAGGCTCAAGATGGTACGCTATCTAGGAAGCAGCTTAACTGATATGACTTATGTTTTTGATGAACCTAGTACAGGCTTGCACCCAAGTGATGTCATGAAACTCAATAAGTTATTACTAGAGTTAAGAGATAAAGGAAACACCGTACTAGTTGTAGAACATGATAAAGATGTGATTAGTATCGCAGACGAAGTGATTGATGTGGGACCACAGGCTGGAGTAGATGGGGGAAGAATTGTTTTTCAAGGAACGGTAGAAGACCTAAAGAAAGCTGATACCTTAACAGGAAGAGAAATGACACGTTATATTCCTCTTAAAGAAAAAGTAAGAATACCAAAAGACTTTATTCATATTAAAGATGCACATATTCATAATTTGAAACATATAGATGTGGACATTCCGTTAGGGGTTATGGTGGCTGTGACAGGAGTAGCTGGTTCTGGAAAGAGTTCACTTATTTCTTATGAACTACCTAAGGTATGTCCAGAGGTGATTAAAGTCAGTCAAGGTGCGATTACTGCAACAGGCCGTTCTACACCAGCTTTTTATCTAGGCTTTATGGATGAAATTAGAAAACTCTTTGCAAAAGAAAACAATGTGGATGCTGGACTGTTTTCGTTCAATTCAATTGGAGCTTGTCCTGAATGTAAAGGTAAAGGAGTTATCGTAACAGAACTTGCTTTTATGGATCCTATCGTAACTACTTGTGAAGCTTGTGAAGGAAAGAGATTCTCTAAAGAAGCGCTAAGCCATACTTTAAATGGGAAGAATATATTAGAAGTTTTAAGTATGACGGTTAAAGAAGCACTAGACTTTTTTGAAAGTAGCAAGATTAAAAAGGATTTAAGAGCACTAAATCATGTAGGGCTAGAATATATGACACTAGGACAACCTCTTAGTACTCTATCAGGTGGAGAAAGACAAAGAATAAAACTGGCTAAGGAGATTTATAAGAAAGGAAATATTTATGTTCTAGATGAACCAACCACAGGACTTCATATGTCAGATGCTGAAAAACTCATGAAACTCTTTAACGAGATGGTAGACAAAGGAAATACAATCATTGTGATTGAACATAATCTAGATGTGGTCAAACAAGTCGATTATGTGATTGATATTGGACCACATGGTGGGAAAGAGGGAGGAGAAGTTATGTTTGTAGGTACACCTACAGAGCTTGCAGACGCCAGAGAAAAGAGTATTACAGGAAAATGTTTATATAATGAAGTAAAATAGATAAGGAAGCCAATTAGTTTATTTAAATGCAATAAAAGGACTAATTAGTTTTTTTATTGCATTTGAAATCGAAAACAATATACATTTTATAATGAAACGTGGTGTATAATAATATCCCAGTATCGAATTAAGTAGGTGTAGTAGATGAAATATTTGCTGGAGTTTTAATAAGCCCGACAGCAGTTTCAAGCGGAATCCCATATGAAACAAGTAACTTAACTGATACACGGTCAAGTGATTCAAAAATAGAGTCAGGTGTTTCAGTGATAGTATGCGTAGCAATCATTGATGAAGCACCTTGCGTATAAAATAACATAATCTGAATGAACTCAGCTGCTTTAGGAACACTGATGCCTAAGTATTGCGCTATTTGTGAAGCGGAATATTTAGAATTAGGATATTCTTCATTAAACTGCATACCACTTTCACCCATATATAGAAAACGAAATAGATGAGGCATTTTAAGTGCCATATCAATATGACTTCTACCTGTTAGATAAAAAGAGTAAAATGGATTTACTGTTGGGATAAAATAGGTTTCCTTCACATATTGTAAAGCATATTCTAATAATGACTCTCTAAGTGCAGGCATGCTGCCGAAATGCCATGAAATAGGCTGAGTAGAACAATTAAGTTTTTTGGCAATACTTTTTATGGTAATGTTAGGGTAGCCTTCACTTATTAATAAGTCAAGTGAAGCTTGTAAAATTAATTCTTTAGGAATTTTAGGAATACGGGACATTTTTCAACTCCAATAATCATTTGATATATTTTTTACTAAATTATATTTACACCACTTTACAAGAAAACTATTGAACTAAATCTTTAAATTCATTGTCTTTTACAAGTTCTTCAAGGGTTAT
>CAKVCL010000041.1 GCA_934725855.1 uncultured Cellulosilyticum sp.
TAGAGACTATGAGGTAGATAGGCTTAGGCTGTAAGTGTAGTAATACATTAAGGTACTAAGTACTAACGGTTCGAGGGCTTGACCTAATAAATGAACTAAAGTTCACAATGGACTAAAGTCCATACGGTTAAGCAAACTTATGTAGTATTTGTTTTTGAGAGTGCAAATAATAATTTATCCGTTTAATCAACGATATGTTGTTAATATATAAATACTCTTAAAATTTTTGGTGGCGATGCGCTTAGGGGAGACACCCGTTCCCATACCGAACACGTAGGTTAAGACCTAAGCGGCCGATGGTACTTGTCGGGAGACTGGCTGGGAGAGTAGGTGGCTGCCAAATTCTATTAAAATTTATGTTTATTAGAGTATTACTTAGTTGGCACTAAGTAAAAGCAATCTCTTAAAACAGAGTTTAATATAAATGAATGCGGGTGTAGTTCAATGGTAGAACTTCAGCCTTCCAAGCTGACTACGTGGGTTCGATTCCCATCACCCGCTTGTGTGTGAAAAGCACCATGAGGTAAGACTCATGGTGCTTTTGTCTATATAAATATAAAAGGGACAAGAGCTGTGTAAGTTAAATAAGCTACTTATTTATTATATTTATGCAAGATATCTAAAGAAAGATATCTACATAAATACCTTTGATCATTTCATATTCAGTATCTGTTAAATAAACAGGAAGTGGTATTAATCTAAGATTTGGTTGTGTTGAAATAGTATACATACGACCACATTCTGTGCAGTTTAAGGTATGTGTAAATGGAGAAATAACAGGTGGGGTATATATATAACCAATACCAAGATCTTCTTGTGTAAGATGATGAGATTGATTTAAGATAGATAAAAGTTTATTGACAAGTTCTTGTTCTGAACCAGGAGAATAAGTGATTGTAGTATTTTCGGTATTAATATCTTTTGAAGAAGAAGTTTCAGAAAGATCATTATTATGTTCAGGAAGGTCTTCTTTCAAAGAGTTTTCACCTTGACTATTATGTATATCTTGTTCGTAAGACTTATTATAAGATAAATCATTCAAAGAATAATTAACAGATTCTAGAATGGTTTGGCTAATGGTAGACATTTCTTCAGAAGTAAAGTAAGGTTTATTTTGTAAGTCTATTGGTAAAGAGATATTCATAACTTGTGTCATAATTTGTCTACATGTTAAACAAGGTATTAAGCCAAGTTGTTTAAGCTTTTTTTCACCTATGCAACTTTGCAATTGTGTTAGTTTTTTTTCAGCATCAGTCATTAGCTTGGCCTCCGATAGTAATATATATATTTATATCGTAAAAGTAGAGATAAATATTGAGATTATTTAAAATAAAGGATTGAATTTTTATCATAAAACAGGTAAAATACTATATGTAAACATAATAGTGAGCTATCGCCAAGCGGTAAGGCACCGGATTCTGATTCCGGCACTTCGCAGGTTCGAATCCTGCTAGCTCAGTTAGGATTTGGAATACTCCTTTTTGAATTTAAGATTCGATAAGGGGTATTTTTTAATTGATGAATTAATTATATTTAATGAATGGGATTTCACTAATTGAAGAAATATCAATGAATGCGTATCCTGCATTGAAGACGGTAGTATATGATGAATGGATTTTACGTTTTGCTAATGAACATACAAATAGAACGAATTCTATTAATCCGACATATTTTGGAGAGTACCTTTAGAAGAGAAAATAAGTGTATGTGAGGAAATCTATGAATCTCAGGGATTGCCAACAGTGTATAAACTAACTGCATTATCTGCATCAAACTTGGATTCAGTTTTAGAAGCAAAAAGGTATAAAATAGTAATACCAACTAATATTATGACAAAAACACTAAATGATTATTAGACATTAAATAGATAAGCTGTTATTATCCATAAGATTACTAAAGAGTGTTATTTTGATGTGAATCATATCAATGATTCATTTATAAAAGAAACTGATAAGCAAATACAAGGAAATATAATAAATGATGTAATATGTGCAGTAATTTTGGAAGATGGAAAAGCAGTAGCTTGTGCTCTGGGCATTATTGAAAGAGAATATGTGGGTCTTTATGATATTGCAGTTCATGAAGATTATCATAAGAAGGGGCTTGGATTTAGTATTTGTGGTTCACTTTTAAACCAAACTAAAAGAGTGGGAGAAGGCATATATTCAAGTAGTAGATGATAAATACACCTGCTATTAAATTTTATCATAAGTTGCTATTCGAAGATTGCCATCAATACTGGTATAGGGTTAAGGATAAGAAATAGGCAGGGGAGGGAAAAGGTATTAAAAATACAAAATTTTACAGAGGTTAATTTATATTATTAAAAGGTCTTGACGTAGGTCTGGAAATTATATTATAATAAATAAGCAATAAGCTTTTAGCTTATTTGCCCGAGTGGCGGAACTGGCAGACGCACAGGACTTAAAATCCTGCGAGCTAACCCCTCGTACCGGTTCGATTCCGGTCTCGGGCACCATTTGCAGAGATGGTCGAGTTGGTTTAAGGCACCGGTCTTGAAAACCGGCGAGGGTAACACCTCCCTGGGTTCGAATCCCAGTCTCTGCGTTAGAGATGAAGAAGAAAGACATTGTAAGCATAAAGTTTACAATGTCTTTTTTTTATGTGTATATTCTTGTAACGAGGCAAAGTCCGGAGTGTGATTTAATGGCATATATATAAAATTTTATTCATAAAGAGTAATTTTTTAATAAATATTGAAAAATAAAAACAAAAAAAGTACATATATATTACAAAAAAATAAAAATTATGTTACTATTGTATATAATAATAGCTCTTTTACGGAAGGAAGATATGTTTTAGAATATTAATTAGCATAGAAATGAATAAATATATTTTTTATTATTAATCTATTTGCTTTAAGAAAGGTGATTTTGATGAAGAAGAAAGTAGTTGCATTTATACTAGGTATAATTTTATGTTTACAATTGGGAGGATGTGCTTCGAATTTGCAGATTGATCCTAAGGATAATCTTATTATTTATACATCGCACGCTCCTTCTTTCATAGATCCAATTATTGAAGAATTTGAAAATAAAACTAATATTCACGTTAATATAGTTAAGGCTGGAACAGGTGAGCTTGTTGAGCGTATTAGAGAAGAAGGAAATGAGCCATTGGCAGATATTTTATGGGGAGGCTCTTATTCTATTATGGTTAAGAATCAGGATTTATGGGAGAAATATACCTCTGTAAATGATACTGCGTTTTATCCACAATACCAGAATACAGATCATTTATTTACTCGTTTTAATATTATGCCTTGCGCCATTATTATCAATACAGATTTGTTAGATGGTATAGAAGTTAATGGATATGAAGATTTATTAAATCCTAGACTCAAAGGCAAAATAGCGATGTGTGATCCTAGAAAATCTTCTACAGCTCTTGAAAGTGTAACCAATATGCTTTATGTTATGGGCGATGGAAATCCTGATAATGGATGGGATTATGTAGAAAAATTTATAGAAAACTGTGATGGACAGATTTTAAGTAGTTCCTCAGCTGTATTTAATAAAGTAATTAATGGTGAATATGCTGTTGGTGTTACTTATGAAGGAGCTGCTATGTATATTGAGCCAGATAGTGCTATTAAACTAATTTATCCTAAAGAAGGTGCCATTGCAAATGCAGATGGAATTACTATTATTAAGAATGCAAAACAAAGAAAGAATGCAGAGAAGTTTATAGATTTTGTAACAAGTCAAGAAATACAAACGTATATTTCAAAGGAATGTTTTAGAAGATCTGTTAGAACAGATGTTAAGACTGATAATTTTGTAGACTTTGATTCTATTAAGACAATAGATATTGATGTGAATTATGTTATCGAGAATGATACAAAAATCCTAGACAAATTTGATGAGATATGTGATAAAGTCAAGGACAATTAATAAGGGGGGAGTTTCTATGTATAATAAATTGGTTAATAATATTAAAAATAGAATGAAAAATTATCCTGTATTTATTAAGATAAAGAAAAGTTTTAGATTCATTATTTATATTAATACCATTTGTATTAGTTTATTAATGTTTGCATTAATATTTTTATCCTCTAAGACAACGGCATTATATAAAGGGCCATATCAACAGGTAACTACAATTGGTGACATGACGACTAGTATTGAATTGATTGAAAAAAATATTTATAAGTCACTCCTTGTAAGTGACATGGAGAAGAAAAAAAATTACATTAATGAAGCTACAAGTCAAGCTGAAATATTAAATGAGAACTTTGGATTTTTAGAGCAAAAGTTTTCAGGTGATGAACGACTTTTAAAAATACTTTCCAAAAGCATAGCTGAAGAACAGAAACTGAGAGAAGATATTCAAAAACTAATCTTAAGTGATGACAATGAGGCTGCAATTGATCAAATTAATAAGTCGTATGCAAATCAAATTGCATATGTAGAAAAGGATTTATCCAATGTTTCTGATACAGAAGAGATTATAGCACGATGCTTTTTAGATGGATTTAATTTACTTAAGGTTGTTATCATTATAATTATTATATTGATCCTAATATTTAGTACCATTATTTCTTATATTATTGGTAATGCATTAGGGCAAAGTCTTTTGGAGGGAATTAATAATATTAAAGAGATATCTAGGAATCTATCTAAGGGCATATTTAATGCAAATAATACTTATTTAGAAACAGATGAAATGGGTGAAATGTCAAAGGACTTGTGTGTCGCAATTGAACAGATATCTTCGTGTATAAATGATGAGACAGAAATATTAAATCAACTTTCTCAAGGAAATCTAGACATACAAGTAAATTCTGATGTGTCATATAGGGGAGATTTTGTACCAATTAAAAGTTCATTTGAGAAGATTATTTCTACACTTAATAATAACTTTAGTGAAATTATTAAGTCTGTTCGTTTTATCTCAGATGATTCCGAACAAGTCTTAACCTCAATAAAGGATCTTTCAGGTGGCGCTACAGAACAAGCTTCTGTTGTTGAGGAATTACTAGCAAGTTTTAGTGAGATTGCTGAAAGAGTATCACTAAATTCTGAGCATGCTGAAAGGGCACAACACTTTTTTAATGATACGACTGCAATTATTAATGAAGGTCATCAAAAAATGTCTGAGCTTTTGTTATCAGTAGATGATATAACAGCATCATCTAATGCTATTTCAGAAATTATTACGACGATAGAAAGTATTTCAGCACAAACTAATTTATTGGCTTTAAATGCAGCAATAGAAGCTGCAAGAGCAGGAGAGAGTGGAAAAGGTTTTGCGGTAGTTGCAGATGAAGTACGCATGCTTGCTGTTCAATCTTCTACAGCTGTTAAGAACACTACTGAAATTATTAAATCCTCTATAAACGCTACACTTAAATGTCAAAATCTAGCTCAAGAAACAGCTAATTTATTAAATGTAATAGTAGAGGATTCTGAACATACCAATAAGTTAATGAGTGAAATTGTTGATGCCTCTAAAGAACAATCTGATTCTATCAAACAGGTAACCCTTGGTGTTGATCAAATTGCTCAAGTAGCAACTAGCAATTCAGACATGGCAAGTACCACTTCTCAATCTATTGAGAAACTTTCTGATAATGCTAAGAACATTAAGGAAAAGCTGAACACGTATATTGTAAAAGAGTCTTATTGTTAAATACCTATGTTCTAAAAGGTTATAGTAGCAAAGAAGATCATACATGTGAAGATATTATATAATTAGTACTTAAAATACGTTAAGAAAGTAAGATTATGCTTTATAATTTACTTATAAATTCAACACATAAAAAACATACATACTAAGTATTCTATATATAGAAACTTCTTATTTAACCCTCAATAATATATAGAAAAAAACACTGAGTACCCCACACACTCAGTGTTTTTTTGTGTACCATTTGACTATATAAAATAGTGTATGTATTGAAAAAATAGTCAGTAAGTGGTAATGTGTGTATATAAAATATATACACTAGATACAATTGATAATTTGGGGGAGAAATTTGTGAGAATAAAATTAGATTATACTAGTAGTATTCCTATGTATCAGCAAATTAAATGTGCCATTAAGGATAATATTTATAATGGAGTGATTAAGGACAAAGAAGTACTACCTTCTATAAGGCAATTAGCTAAGGAATTAAATGTTAGTATGATTACTGTAAAAAGGGCATATTCTGATTTGGAGTATGAAGGATTAGTGAGCACAGTGTCTGGTAGAGGAACATTTATTAGTTTACAGGACTATTCCTTAATATTAGAGAATAGAAAAAATGATATGCTAATAAGGCTTCGTGAACAAGTGGGAGAATTAAAAGCAGCAGGAATTACCGAAGAGCAGGTTATTCAGTTAATAATAGATGAATACAATATGGTGGGGAGGAAGTAGCTTGGAGGAGTTACTTAAAATTGAGGGTCTTATAAAGAGGTATCCTACGTTTACTTTAAAGGATATAAATTTTAGTCTTGAAAAAGGATGCATAATGGGACTTATAGGGGAAAACGGTGCCGGAAAGACGACTATGATTAAATTGCTTTTAAATGCAATAGAAAAAGATGAAGGCAATATTACTATTTTTGGAATGAATCATGACAAGGAAGAAATCAGCATTAAGGAAAGATTAGGTTATGTGCCTGCGGAAGATTACTTTACAGCAAGCTCAACTTTAGGTAAGCACGCTAAAATGTTAAAAGTATTTTATAATACATGGGATGATACATTGTTTGATGCATTATGCAAGAGTTGGGGGCTGCCATTAAATCAAAAGATTTACGAATTCTCAAAAGGAATGAAAACAAAGTCTATGTTAGCACTAGCACTTGCACATAGACCAACACTTCTGATTTTAGATGAACCGACTGCTGGATTAGACCCTGTGGCTAGAATTGAAATCCTAGATATCTTGAGGCAGTTTGTAGAGAATGGAGAACGTTCTATATTATTGTCTACACATACAACAGCAGATTTGGATAAGATAGCAGATTATATTACATTGATACATAAAGGTAAGTTAAAAGAAAGTTTGTCTGTAGACCAAATAGAAGAAAAATATGCCCTTATACAAGGTGATGTACAAGCTGTAGAAGGCAAAGAAGAAGCATTTATTGGATTAAGAAAAGGAAATGTTGGATTTCAGGGACTTATGCTTAGAAGTACAGCTCAAATACTTTTCAGTGAGAATTATATCAAAAGACCTAATATAGAGGACTTGTTGGTTTATACAATATGGGGGGATAAGGATGAAGCGAGCTTGGAAATTATTAAAGGCTTGTAATACACTAAATAATCCTTCATCTATTATGATTTCACGTATTATGGAGTGCATAATGTACATTATGTTGATTATGAGTGCACAGACAATCATTGAGATGATAGCAGGGAATAAGATAGATATAATGAGTCATAATAAAGTGATTTCGTATATAAGTACTATTATGATTATTCTTATAATGAGAAGTATTAACACGAGTTTTTCAGTAGATAGAAGGTTAGGAACAAAGAAAGATTTAAGTGCAATTACAATGCATTTACCTATAAGTAAGATGGATTTTGTATTAGCTCAGTATATGGAAAATTTTTGTTTATATTTTCCGGTTTTTTTACTGATTATAGGTATTATTGTAACTAATATATTATTATCACATGCTAAACTATTACAGTTTGAGATAGGTTTTATTATCTTGATATTTAGCTTTACTTATGTGGTGAGTGCTTTAGGAAGAGGGTTATTGACTTTCTATTATTTAGATCCAAGAGTGAGAGAAGCTGGATATCTATTACTCATTGTTATATGGTTTGTAGTATTTTTATTTACACAGGGAGATAGATGGTCATTTATCATTCAGGTAATTGAGCAATATGAGGAATGTTTATGGTTTAAATGGACTTGTAGTTTAAGTCAAATAAGAGGACTGATTTTGGTTTTCATTTCGGTCGTGTTAGGTTATTTTAATTATGTAAAGATACCTAAAATATTAGAGGGGAGAAATACATGATAAAATCATACTTTAAAGAGTATAGATGCTTATCTAAGTCTGGCTTATTAAGAAATAGCCAGTATGTTTTAATTGGCATAACAACTTTTATGTTTCTAGTGGGTAAGTATTTGGGGGCAACTCTAGAAAGTTTAATTTTTATTTTATCAAGCATTGGTTATATGTCTGATTTTGATAGTAATAAGTATGTGATCAACTACTGTTTGCCTATTTCCACAAAGAGGCGATTACATATGCTTTATTACAATACTATTCTTGCAAGTTTTTTATCAACTACAATGGTTAGTTTACGATGTTTCTTAGATGGACAAAATAGAGGGTTTACGATGAGTTTGCTTATTTTCCTTGCAGAGGTTATGGGATGTAACTTGCACTATTATTTATTTGCTAGTCCTGAATTTAAAAAGAATATAGTAGATGATAATAAAGGACAGTTTATCTATCAATGTGCAATCGGCGCACTTATTGGAATCGTTATTAGTATTAGACTAAAGCAAATTGATCAAGGCTTTATAGAGAGGATGCTTTATAAATTAAACACTGTGAGTGTGTGTTTACTAATTATTTTGCTGGGCAGTTTTACAGTATGGTGGACAAGGTATTCCATGAGAAAATTTGAGAAGGTGATTCGAGATGAATGAAGAGAGGAAAATTGAGTTTAGCAATTATTATAATTGCAACATTGATAGTATTTTTAGGCGTACGTCTAATAAGTTATAAAAATTAACAAACATTTAGGGAAAATTATTCATTTTTGAATTAGCTTATACTATAATTAAAGAAGAATTTTTGAGAGAAGGTTAAATTAGATAAAGAGAAAAAATATCCTTAGAATAGGCATAAAGGGGTTGCTTGGTCTAAGGATATTTTTATTTGTCAGTTTAAAAGGATTCAATTTGCGCTACTTTTATTTCCCAAGTAATAATTAAATTAAAAAAAGAAATTCATTTAGAATGAGGTTCTAGATAAATTCCTTTTTTGATTTGTTATACATTAGGATGAGAGTTTATATATTGATTTATATAAAACTATAAATGATAGTCTTATAGCAGAATTAAATAGTTATCGAATAGTATAAGCAGAAGCATTATGCTCCATGACATCAAGTCCATTTTGTTCTTCATCTGTATCTACTCGAAGACCAATTGTTTTATCAATGATTTTAAAGGTAATAAAGAATAGAATAGCACCAGTTACTAAGCAAGTGATAAGACCAAAACATTGGATACCTAATAGACTAAATCCACCGCCATAGATTAAGCCACCTTCTTGACTAAATATTCCTATGAAGATCGTTCCTAAAGAACCACAAAGTCCGTGAACAGATACTGCACCAACTGGGTCATCAATTTTAAGTTTAGTATCAAGAAATTCTACACTTAAAATCATTAATAAACCACCTATTAAGCCCATAATAATGGCACCTGGATAAGAAATAACAGAAGCACCAGCTGTAACAATAACTAATCCAGCAAGGGCACCATTTAAGGTTAAACCAGCATCAGGTTTCCCATAACGGATAGAACTAAATACCATAGCTGCGATTGTACCCGTTGCACCACCTAATAATGTGGTAATAGCAGCATGAGCTGTAACAGGAGAAGTAATATCTAATGAACTACCTGGATTAAAGCCGAACCAACCAAACCAAAGAAGAAGAACACCTAATGCTCCAAGTGGGATGTTATGACCAGGAATAGCCTTAACTTTACCTTGTTTATATTTACCATTACGAGGACCTACCATTTTAGCACCAATCAATGCTGCTACACCACCTAAAGCATGAACAGCCGTTCCACCAGCAAAATCAATAAAGCCCATTTTATTTAAAAAACCACCACTATTCCAAATCCAACGGCCAATCATTGGATAAATGATACAAGTTGCAGCAATACAAAAAGCAATATAAGCATAGAATTTGGTTCGTTCTGCCATGGCACCAGATACAATAGTAGCACATGTAGCACAGAAGATAGCTTGGAAGAAGAAATAAACATCGAATGATATACCACACATTTCTTTAGGCACATTTGTGAGGCAGAAACCTGAAAGTCCTATAAAATCACTAGGTTCACCACCATACATAAATGCATAGCCTACAAAGTAGAAAGACATAACTCCGATACAAATAGTAATAAAGTTTTTCATAATAATATTGATAGCGTTTTTGGATTGTGTAAATCCAACTTCTACAAGAGAAAATCCTGCGTGCATAATAAAAACTAGAATTGCAGCAATTAATGTCCACATGGTGTTTAAGACGAAAAGTAAATCACTATCCATTTGAAAATCCCCCTTTTGGCAATTATTATTCAATATACATGCAAAAAAGGTGCTCTAAAAAAGATACTATCTAATTATATCTTTTTTAGAACACCTTTGTTCTAATTTGCATTATAGAAGGATATGAATAGATTTGTCAAGAAAAAACAAAAAAATATGTAAAAAATATCGTATTGAATGATGAATATTTGAGATACTGATTAGATACAAGATAGTAAAAGTGATAAAATAAAAAGTATGCAATGAGAGATAAAGGTGAAGTTCATATTACAGAGCATTTAGCATTTAAAGGATGTAAAGATTGTTAAGAATGAAGATGAGGCATCAACTAATAGACTTAAAAAGCTGACAGCACCATTTATTATGAGGCGATTGAAAAAAGATGTTTTAAAAGAACTTCCTGATAAAACAGAAACCTTTATTTATAATACCATGGAACAAACACAACAGAAACTTTATACTGCACACCTCGCACTAGCTAGACAAGAAATTAGCCGAGAGATCAAGGAAAAAGGAAATGGAAATAGCAGAATTAAGATGCTTGCACTACTAACAAGGTTGCGTCAACTTTGCTGTCATCCCTCTTTGTATCTTCAAGATTATGAAGAAGGAAGCGGAAAACTAGAACAGTGTATGGAAATTATTCACGATAGCATTCATGCGGGGCATAAAATACTACTTTTTTCTCAGTTTACTTCTATGATTGATATTATCAGTAGAAGATTGCGTTTAGAAGGGATAGAGCATCTTATGCTAACAGGTTCTACAAAGGCTGAAGATAGGATTCAAATGGTAGATGAATTTAATCATTCAGAGATACCAATCTTCTTAATTTCACTTAAGGCAGGAGGGACAGGTCTGAACTTAACCGGTGCAGATGTTGTGATTCATTATGCCCCATGGTGGAATTTATCAAGTCAAAATCAAGCAACAGACAGGGCTTATAGCATTTATTTTTAAAATAGGAGTGATAGGGTTTAATTTTAAAGGTATAGGGATAAAGATTGTGGAAAAAGGAATAAGATGTGGATAAATACGTATACTATTAACGTCCAATGTGAATAAATCAATATACGAAATGAGCACTTACAGTTTAGTGGATACTAAAAATGTAAGTGCTCATTTTGGTGTGGATAGATTTTATTGGTTAAATAAATGGATTATAGAAACGCCCTTCGTTTAGAGAGGTCATATAAAGTGATAAGGCTACAAAGCAAACCATTAGTAAAATACATAGATAATCGGCAAGCCTAAATTTTTTATAACTGTACCAAGTACGGTTCTTTTTAATACCGAAGCTACGTAACTCCATGGCACGACTAATGGTTTCAATACGCTCTAAACTGGTAAAAATAAGAGGAAGTAAAATACCACTCATATTTTTTATACGGGTAAAAAACTTTTCATTTTTAGATAAATCCAATCCTCTAGCTTGTGAGGCAAAGCTAATTTCTTGATAGTCACGTTGAATATCAGGAATATAGCGAAGGGCTATAGCCACAGAATAAGCTAAGTGATAGCTAACACCAATGCGATTAAGAGAAGCAGCAAACTCACTTGGCTGGGTAGCCAAAATAAAAAGTAAAGCAATTGGAATCACTGAAAGATATTTTAATATCACATTTAAGAGATAAAATAACTCCTCTACAGTTAATGAATAAGGCCCCACAATATTAAAAATGACAGTAGTTTGTCCATAAATCTTACATCCTTCATAGGGAGCAAAGATAAAAATAGCAATAGCGTTAAGAAATAGAAAGACTAAAATAAAATAAACAACAAAGGCAACATCTTTGAATTTTATATTAGAAATCTTAAAACAGATTAATCCAAAAAGGAGTAGTCCTATCAGTACCCTAGTATCATAAGTAAGCATTACTGCGACCGAATAAAGTAAAAGGCAGATAAGCTTAGTTGCACCAGTTAGTTTATGGATAGGTGAATCTACTTTGATATATCCTAGCATGGTTGACATGATGATGTGCGCCTCCTTCTATCATAATGTATAAACCCCTGTGTAAATGCTTCTGCAGAAGATAAACCTGCCCTTTCAGCTAGAGTATAAAGAGAAGTTTCTTTTAATGAAGCTACTTTAGTAAGACTTGGATCAGACAGTACCTTTACAGGCGTAGAATCAGATAGAATCTTACCATTCGCAAGCACAATACTACGATTGGTATACTCTAACATGAGGTGCATATCATGAGTAATCATGATAATGGTAATACCCTGCTTGTTAAGTGATTTTAAGAATTCCATTAACTCTGTATAATGTTTAAAGTCTTGACCTGCGGTTGGTTCATCTAAAATTAGTAGCTCTGGGTTAGTGACCAAAATAGCAGCGATACTAACACGTTTCTTTTGCCCATAACTTAATGCAGAAATAGGCCAATTACGCATTTGATATAAACCACATACTTTTAAAGTAGCATAAACTCTTTCTTTAATCTCAGCTTCTGGTAAACCTTGAAGTCTAAGTGCAAATGCGACTTCATCATAAAGCATAGGTTTAGAAAGCATTTGGTTAGGGTTTTGCATCACCATTCCAATGCAGACTGAACGTTCTTTATTGCTTAGTTTATCCATATCTTTACCATGAAGTAAAAGTTTACCCTTAGTAGGTTTATGAAATCCACAAATTAGTTTAGATAAAGTGGATTTACCAGTTCCGTTATGACCTACTATACTGAGCATATCACCTCTATAAAGTTTAAAGTTAATATCCTCAAGTAAAGGTTTAAGTTTATTATAACTAAAACTTATATGGTTAAACTCAAGTAACACTTCACGTTCATCTATGGGTTTGGTTTCATGTATTTTTGAAGTCAGTGCTTCAAGTTTTTCTTTATAAGGCATTACGTCAAGTTGAGGTAAAACATCAACCTCATTTAATTCTTCAAGCTTACAATCAGCATATTTTAACGCTGAAATATAGAGAGGTTCTCTTATCCCTATTTGACTTAGTAAGTTAGTTCTAAGAAGCTCATTTGGTGAACAATCAGCTAAGATTTCACCTTTATCCATTACAATAATACGATCAATAGGTGCATGAAGGACATCTTCAAGCCTATGTTCAACAATAATCATTGTTTTATGTGTTGTTTGATTAAGCTCATCAATAAGCTCTATGGCAAGTTGACCAGCAGCTGGGTCAAGGCTAGCAAGCGGTTCATCAAAAAGGAGAATATCTACATCATCTACCATAACACCTGCTAATGAGGTGCGTTGTTTTTGACCACCTGATAAAGAGTGGGGAGCCATGTCTAAGTGCTTGTCTATTTGAGTAAGTTTACTGGTTTCTAGGACACGTCTTTTCATCTCGTCTTGAGGAACACAAGTATTTTCTAGGCTAAAAGCAATATCCTCAGCAACAGTAAGTCCAATAAATTGTCCATCTGGGTCTTGCAGAACGGTTCCTACCATTTGAGAAATTTCAAAAATACTAAGTGATGAAGTTTCTTTTCCTTTAATTTTAACACTACCTGACATAGTGCCTTCTACATTAAAAGGAATAAGTCCGTTTAGTGTATTGGTAACAGTACTTTTACCACAACCAGAAGGACCCACAATAAGGACTTTCTCACCTTCATAAATAGTAAGGTTAATGTTCTTTAATGTAGGTTCAGCTTGTATGCGATATTGGTAACTAAAGTTTTTAAATTCGATCACTGGTTGTTTCATACGGTATCCTTTCTAGTCTTCCAATTTTAAGCTACCCGTTTTGATTTTAGTTTTGGCATAGTTCGCAAGCAAAATAGAGCCTAATACACCTACTGTAATGCTATTAAAAATACAGGAGCTTGCCCCTTGAATATAGACTTTATCAGCTGGTTCAGCATAAATCCAAATATCTAATGTAGGTGCAACGACTACCCAAGCAAGTATATTGGCAATAACTTGATAAATGTTAAAGATAATAAGTTGTTTACGTGTAAAGAAGCCATCTTCTAAATGAAGTTGTTTTCGAGAAAAACTAATAGTAAGGCCTACTATACTAGAAGCAATAATCCAACTAAACCAAGGGGAGCCATAAGCTGTAATATCTTTAAGTGTATGACCTATAAGTCCAATAGAAGCACCAGCAACTGGACCATATAAAACTGCCATTAATGCAAGAAAAGCATAGGCTGTTTGGAATTCTGTATTTGGAATGCCTGTTGGAAGAGCAGCAAAACGTCCTAAAACTAAAAAGACTGCTGAACCAATTCCAATAGCAACAATGGTGCGAATTGAAAGTAATTGTTTTTTTCTCATGTTGATTCCATTTCTATCTAGTAATTGATGTATTTTGAAAAAGAGCTTCGCTCGTTTGTTAAGGATATATTTAGTATGAGCAAAAATTTTAATAAAAAAAGCCCGAGTATAAACTCGAGCTTTTTGCATTGGGTTTATACTCATCTTTCAGCATAAATACTGTAGGATTTAGCACCTTGTATACTACACAGGTTGCTGGGCTTCATAGGGCCAGTCCCTCCACCACTCTTGATAAGCGATTCGTTCTTATTTCAATTAGTTATATAGTATTATGTAAACGCTATAATGTCAAATGAAAAATAAATCCAAACATGTGTTTGAAAGAATATATAAATGGGCTATAATATAACAATATTGCAACTAGAGAAATTAGGATTATGAATTATACAGTAAATTTAAGATAATAGAGCTTATTTAAAGATAGCGGATTAGAAAGGGAGAAGAGCAATGGATTCAATCAGTGTGTTAAAGAAATACTATGGTTATGATAGTTTTAGACCGGGGCAAAAAGAGATTATTGATGCAATCTTAGATAAAAAAGATGTATTAGGGATTATGCCTACAGGAGGAGGTAAATCCATTTGCTATCAAATACCAGCATTATTATTAGAAGGTGTTACCATCGTTATCTCACCTCTGATTTCGCTGATGAAGGACCAAGTAGATACTTTAAAGGAATATGGTATTGCAGCCGAGCTTATAAACAGCACTTTGTCTAATGATGAGTTTAGAGAAATTATGGATAGTGCAAGAGAAGGAAACTATAAGCTGTTATATGTAGCACCAGAACGGTTAGAAACAGAAAGTTTTTTGAGTTTGTTAGAAGAAATACCTGTATCGATGGTAGCTGTAGATGAAGCTCACTGTGTAAGTCAGTGGGGACATGACTTTAGACCCAGTTATAGAAGAATTCACAGCATGATTGAACGCCTTTCTAGAAGACCAATTGTAACTGCTTTTACAGCTACAGCTACACCACATGTAAAAGCAGATATTGTTAAACTTTTAGATTTATATCAACCGTTTAAATATGTAGGGAGTTTTGATAGAAGTAATTTATATTTTGAAGTGAGAAAACCAAGCAATAAGCTCCAAGAGATTCAGAATTATCTTAATGAACATAGGGGAGAAAGTGGGATTATTTACTGTGGAACAAGGAAAAATGTTAATGAAGTATGTGAGCGGTTAAATCATCTAGGAATAGTAGCAACTAAGTATCATGCAGGGTTAAGTGATGAAGAGAGAAAACAAAATCAAGAAAGCTTTCTTTTTGATGAAGTGCCATTAATTGTAGCAACCAATGCCTTTGGAATGGGAATTGATAAACCTAATGTACGATTTGTACTTCATTATAATATGCCCAAGAATATGGAAGGATATTATCAAGAAGCAGGACGTGCAGGACGAGATGGGGAAGCCGCAGAGTGTATTTTGTTATTTAGTACGCAGGATATTATGACCAATCGCTACTTAATTGAAAGAGGGAGTGAAAGTGGGCGTACGATTGAGTACGATAAACTCAATAAGATGGTGGATTATTGTAATACAGGAGGGTGCCTAAGAGATTACATTTTACAGTATTTTGGCGAGAAGGGATTAGATGAGCCTTGCCATAATTGTGGAAGCTGTAATAATGATATAGAAGAAACAGATATTACAATAGAAGCACAGAAGATTTTAAGCTGTGTTAAAAGAATGCACGAAAAGTTTGGAGCCGCTCAAGTAGCAGATGTTTTAAAAGGGGCTAATACACAAAAAATAAGAAGCCTGCATTTTAATGAACTTAGCACATATGGTATTATGAGTGACTATTCAAAGGAAGTTATTAAAGAGCTTATTTCATATTTAATTGCTGAAGGAAAATTGTGTTTAGCAGGGACAGAATATCCTGTTGTTCAATTAACGGAGGAAAGCTATAGCATATTAAAGGGGGCGCAGAAGATTTCTATTCGAAGAGTAATCAGTAAAGAAACAAAGAAAGATTTTTCTTCTTCAGCAAGTGGCATTTGGGACCATATGTTGTTTGAATACCTAAGAAAAGCAAGACAGGAAGAAGCAATTAAACAAAGTATTCAACCATTTATGGTATTCCCAGATACTACATTAAGAGAAATGGCCAGAGTATACCCTATAAATATAGAAGAACTTTTACAAGTATCAGGAGTAGGAGAATATAAAGCTAATAAGTATGGAGAGCTATTCACTGATATAATAAGAGAATATGTAGAGAGTCATCCAATAGAAGTGAAACGAATCAAAGATTTAGTTGCATTAGAGCCAAAGGAGAATAAACTAAAACCACAAAGCAGTAAGTTTGCACAAAGAGACAGTCATAAACTGACATATGAACTATATGTAGCAGGACATAGTGTAGATGAAATAGCAAATGAAAGAAATTTAACCACAGGAACTGTTGAAAATCATCTTATAAAATGTGCACAGGAGGGAATGAAAATTCAATATGAAGATTTTATTCCAAGTGAGTATGAAGCATTAATCATGAAAACAATAGAGGAGTGCGGAGCTTCGCTATTAAAACCCATAAAAGAACAATTACCTGAGGAAATCAGTTATACAACAATTAAATTTGCAGTTTTAAAATATAGCATGAACAAATAATACAAAAGTTATTCACTGGTTATCCACAGAACTGTGAATAAAATGATGTTTATCTTGTATACAATTGTTGATAAGTAAGAGGAAATGTGGGTAAACTGTGGGAAAGTTAATTTGTTTAACATAAAGCTGTTGATAATACCGTGATATCTAAATATTCTATCTAAAATCTGTTGATAAGTAATGTAAATAATAAAATAACTAAAAAAGCAGTTTTTGTGGTAAAATAGAAGAAAACTGTCAAGGGGATAGAGGAGGGTCAACATATGCTTTTATTAAAAGATAAAGCTGTGTATCAAACAAGTAAATTATTTATTGAGTTTAATCATAAAGGGGACATTGACATATATTCAGTAGTTATTGAAACAATGACTAAAGAAAATATTATCCTTTATGCACATGATTCAAAAAATGTAATTGAATTTATTTTTGACTCCATCGTTGCTGAAATTAATGTTGCACCACAAAAAATAGTTGATGTGAATTATATTATCAATAGTGCATTTGAATAAAGAGAAAATAAAATTATTAGAAAAAGCCTCAGTATAAATAGATTCCGATGTCATTGGGAATACTATTCAGCTGAGGCTTTTTGCTTATGTACATATAATATGATAGAATACTTTGTGAAATTTAAGGCAATAAAGAGGAGAACGTCATGGAATTAGCATATGGAAAAAAGGAATTAGAGCAACTTGCTAAGCTATATGGAATAAAAGGAGCATATAAGCTCAAAAAAGCAGAATTGGTTGAAGCTTTATTAGAAGTTATACCAAACAAAATGCCAGAGATCTTACCAATGTTAGATGAAGCAGATATTAAGCGATTTGAAACATTATGTGAGAAGGAAAAAGTAGTTGAACCAAATGAAAAGCTAGATGAATACTATAATTTAATGGAACTTGAACTGGTACAATTCATTGAAAACAAAGATGAATCAAAATTATGTGTTCCGCCTGTGATTTATGAAACCTATAAAAACGTTAATATGGCGGAGGTTATGCCTAAAATTAAACGTAATAGTCAATTAAGGGAATATATTATTAGTATTCTTAATCTTTATGGTGTAGTTAAATTAAATTGGGCAGTAGAATTATTTAATAAATATTATACACCAGAAGTTACAGAAGATGAACTAACAGCATTGGTTAAAGAAGATATGAGGCTTGTTTGTCAAAGTAAGATTATGGATGGATATATTGTTGAAGAAACAATTTATGCAATAGATAAAAACAACTTTAAAGACTTTTTGAGTGTGACAATAGATAAAGATTATTTCATGCCATCTAAAGAATTACTTGAAAAAATAAATGATGAATTATATTATGAGCCCAATTTACATGTTGAAAAACTTAAGGCACATTTAAGAAAGAACTATTTGAATGATGAAGAAATTATTGAAGAAGCAGTTGTTGCAGTAACAATGCTTGCAAGGGTTGATTGTGATAAAACAGGAAAGACTATGGAGCTTATTCTAGAAGAATTAGCAAATATGGGAGTAGAATTTGAAAGTTTAGCTCAAATCAATGAAATGATTAAACATATTGTACCGGTCGTTAACGTTACAAGAAAGTGGATTAATAAAGGATATACAATGCAAGAATTAAGTCCCCATATATTTGATGCAAAAACTGGACAAAAGGTAAATGTATTAGATATTGGACGTAATGCACCATGTCCATGTGGTAGTGGTAAGAAGTATAAGAAGTGTTGTGGTAAAGCATAATAAGTAATATAAAAAGGGGTAATTTATCAATAAATATAGATAATTTATCCCTCTTTTATCAATATACTTATTGCTTCGACAAAAAGTAAAAAAACAGTTGCCAATGGAAGGATTTTAGTGTAATATAATACAAGTCGAAAGCAAAGACTATTAATAATAGCATATGGGTCACTAGCTCAGTCGGTAGAGCACTTGACTTTTAATCAAGTTGTCCCGGGTTCGATTCCCGGGTGGCTCATCTTTGCGGGTGTAGTTCAATGGTAGAACTTCAGCCTTCCAAGCTGACTACGTGGGTTCGATTCCCATCACCCGCTTTCTATGTGTCCATAGCTCAGCTGGATAGAGCAACGGCCTTCTAAGCCGTGGGTCGGGGGTTCGAATCCCTCTGGACACGTAATAAAGAGTGTTTCTGTAAAGATTACTTTGCAGGAATGCTCTTTTTCTTTATTTGTTATATTTTAAGATATATTTCTAGTGTGTTGTGTCAGTTGTTTATATGTAATTTATAAAAAAACTGTTGACTTATGTAAGGAAATCATGTAAGATAATAAAAGTCAGCGGGAAACACCACTGATAAACAAATGAACTTTGAAAACAAAATAGTAACCATAAAACCAGTCGATTCAAAACGAATCAAAGATTTCAAATGAATCTAGATTCATTCATGAGTACAAGGTTAGTAATAATCTTTTATGTACTAGTAAACGAGTATAA
>CAKVCL010000042.1 GCA_934725855.1 uncultured Cellulosilyticum sp.
CATAGTATTTACAGAAATGAATGACTTGGTCACTTGTATTTATTGGAATTTATAAACTACTTTCTTGTAAAGTGGTGATCAGGTACTTAACCGTGAAAAATATCAAACTAATCTAGTTCATCTTCCTTCTGATTACTCAGAATATATCATCAAAGGGGGGGAATCATGCTTACTTTGGTATGTACGGCCTTCAAAAAGGTGATGGCATAGCTGCACTAACCAATGAGGAGCAAATTAAAGCCACAGTAGACTTTTTATCCCCACTTATCTAAACGTAAAAAATAGGCACTTCACATGAAGTGCTTATTTTTACGTTTATTCCATTTATCATTCTACTTTAAATCCTGCCCACTCTATCCACTCTATATGATCATACTTCATCAATCCGTTTTTTCCATTCCAAGTTTCTCATAAAATGGAATAGCTTTATCATTTCCAATCCATTATAAAAATTATCATAAAATCCAACCAATCATTTTTTAGTTAATACGATTTGTCATCAAAACAAAAAAGCCTAAGGCTAAAACCTTGAGCTTTTTTCTAAGAGTGAGCCATCTGGGACTCGAACCCAGGACCCTCAGATTAAGAGTCTGATGCTCTACCAACTAAGCTAATGACCCATAATTTGTATGGCTTATCTCTCAACCACAAAAAGAATTATAGCTTGTCTGTTTCTTTTTGTCAACTTGATTTTAAAAAATATTATACTTATGTCTTTTTTTGTCCAAATATCTAATATAAATATTCTTTTTATTTCTTAACAACTTATTGACTCGTTATTTGTCTGCCTATCAGATATACTAAAGGGGTAGTTCAATCACAACTACCCCTTTTATTACATCCTATGATGTTTTATTATTTATCAATCTTTTTTTAGTTTTAGTTTGTGTGGCTGTTTTTTGAGCATGTTTGCAAGATAAATCATACCATAATGGACTAGCAACAAAAATAGATGAATAGGTACCAGATAAAATCCCGATAATTAATGGAAAAGCAAATTCTTTTAAGCTATCTAAACCATAAGCTAAACCAAATACAAATAACATGAATACAAATAAAATCGTAGTAAAAGATGTACTGATTGAACGACCAATTGTTTGACTGATACTCTCATCAATTAATTCTATTGATGCAAGTTCATGTTCTTTAACACCTTTTTTGACTTTGTTTTCACGAATACGGTCAAATAAAACAATCGTATCATTGATTGAGTACCCAACAATTGTAAGCATCGCTGCAATAAATGAATTATTAAGTGGTACTCTAAAGATTGCATAAACTGCTAACATCACAAATACATCATGAACAAGTGCAGCTACTGCACTGGCACCAAAACGATAATCTTTAAATCTAAAAGAAACATAAATTAAAATTAAAATACTACCCACGATAACCGCTTTAATAGCCCCTACTTTAATATCTTTACTAATAGATGCAGAAACATCTTCATCTGATAATAAATCATCATCTGATAAACTATACTTTTCTTTAATGGCATCAAAAAGCTTACTTCTAAGTTCAGTTTCTGTTTGAGGCATGGTAATGATAACCCCAGTAGTTCCAGCTGATGTAATACTTACATTGGCGTTACCTGTTACCTCTTTTGTAATCGCTTGTAATTCATTTTTTAAATCATTATTTAAGCTCTGGTTCACATTGACTTGAATTAATGATCCACCCGTAAATTGAATATCTTTACTGAATGCACCTTGTCCTCTTACCATATTGATAATCATAAAGAGAATACCTAATCCAATCACAATACAAGATGCAGCATAATATTTTTTTCTGTTTTCTACAACTTTAATCGCTTTTGTTTGCATGGTTTAGGCCTCCTTTCCTAACTTTTTCATTACAGCAAACGATGTAGGCTTTTTAATGTTCATTCCTACAAATGCTTTAAGAGCTAATCTTGTAATGAATAAAGCAGTAAACATTGAAATTACGATACCAACCATCAATGTGGTTGCAAAACTCTTAATAAGTCCTGTCCCAAAGAAGTAAAGGACAATCCCTGCAATTAATGTGGTGACATTTCCATCAATAATGGCTCTAAAGGCTTTATTAAATCCAGCATCCACTGCAAGACGTACGGTTCTACCAACTACTAACTCTTCTTTAATACGTGCAAAAATAATTACATTCGCATCCACTGCCATACCAATTGAAAGCAGGATTCCTGCGATACCTGGTAAAGTAAGCGTTGCATTCATAGACGTTAATACTAAGATTTCAAGTGCGACATAAAGCACTAATGCAATATCAGCTGCTAGTCCACATAAACGATATACAACTACCATATATACTAATAAGATGATAAATGCAATCATTCCTGCAAGTAAACTAGCTTTTAATGCACCTGCTCCTAACTTAGCTCCTACTCCTTCTGCACTAATGGCTTTTAGTGTAAATGGTAGTGCACCCGCATTAATATTATTGGCAAGTTTAGTCGCACTTTCAGCTGTAAAATGACCAGAAATTTGGCCACTGCCATCTACAATGTGGGCACTTAAAGTTGGATAACTCAGTAAAGTATCATCTAAATAAATATAAATGGTTTCACCTTGGTGTGCACCTGTATATTCATCAAAAGCTTTTGTGCCTTCCTCATCTAGTTGAATTGATACAACGAATTCCCCTGTTTGAGTATTTTGTGCTGGCCTAGCTTCCTTAATATTTTTACCTGTTAGGATGGTTGTAATTTCTTGGCCTTCCATAACTTTAGGTTGGTCATAAAAATAAAGCATTCCTGCTGCACCAATTTCTGTCACAGCTTGTTGTGGATCTTCTACCCCAGGAATATCTACTCTTAGGCGTTTTCCACCTTCAATTGCTACTTCCGCTTCCGTATAGCCATTTTTATCCAAACGTGTTTGAATTAAGGCTTGGGCTGCTTCCATAGCTGAAGCAATTTCATCATCAGACATTCCCTCATCTAATTGTGGTTCGTAAACGATATCCACACCACCTTGAAGGTCAAGTCCTAGTTTGATTTTGTTACGATCAAAGAAAGACGGTTTCTTTTCTTTCTTTACTTCTTTGCTTGTCTCTTCTCCATCTGTTTGATTCTTTGTCAATTGCTCAGTTGCTGACTCTTCTTTGTTAGTCTCTTCAGAAGTATTTTCATCTTCTGATGGAGTTGTTTCTTCTGTAGTGGCATCTTCTTTCTCATTAGCATCTGCTGATTCTTGTGTGTCTTCTGCCTCTACATCATTTCCCTCTGTATTTTCTGCTTCGGCTACTTGCTCTTCTGTAACGTCTGTTGATTGACCTTGGCCAACACTCATGCATGCTATGTACGCAAACCCAGACATACATCCAATCACTACAAGTAGAATAACCAGCATCAAAATACTTTTGAGCTTTTTATTATTCCCTTTCATTTCTTTTCCTCCTTAGTACTACATATGGCACTAAACTGATTATATAGTTTGTACAAAATATAGTCAATTAAAATGCACATACAAAAAGTACCTTACTGTACCTTTTGTATGCCCCCTCATTTTATAAAGATTGTGCTTTAATTCCAATTGCGCATTCTAAACGTTTCTTTTGAAGTTCACACCCTATTTCATAGACATGATGAATATCACCATGGAAATTATATGAATTAGCCGCACAACCCCCACTACAATAGAATTTTGCCCAGCAAGATTTACATTCAGATTTGCTGTAAACATTGCATTTTTCAAATTTACTGCGTATTTCTTTATTCGTTACGCCTTCATAGACCGTGCCCATTTTAAATTCATCTAAACCAACAAATTGATGGCATGGGAATAAATCCCCTTCAGGCGTTACTGCCAAATACTCTGTTCCAGAACCACAGCCTGCCAAACGCTTATGGATACATGGTCCCCCTTCAAGATCAATCATAAAGTGGAAGAAATTAAATCCTTCACCTTTATTGGTCTTTTCAATCATATATTTTGCAAGCTTTTCATACTCTTTGCAAAGCCCCTCAATATCCCCTAGTTGAATCGCATAATCTGCAGTATTAGGTGCTACAACAGGTTCTACAGATACTTCATTAAAGCCTTGATCATTAATGTGTTTGACGTCTTCCATAAAGTCAAGATTGTGGTGTGTAAAAGTACCACGCACATAATATTGTTTGCCGCCTCTTTTTTCTACCAACTTTTTAAATTTAGGCAAAATTACTTCATAACTGCTTTTGCCATTTGCAGTTGGTCGCATATGATCATTCACTTCTTTACGTCCATCCAAACTGAGTACCACATTGTACATATTTTCATTTAAATAATCAATGATCTCATCATTTAATAATATGCCATTCGTGGTCATCGTAAATCGGAAATTTTTTCCTGTCTCTGCTTCCCTTGAGCGCGCATATTCAACGGTTCCTTTAACCACTTCCCAATTCATCAGTGGTTCACCACCAAAAAAGTCAATTTCGATATTTTTACGATGTTTAGAATTTTTAATAATAAAATCGATAGATTGCTTAGCCACTTCAAGGCTCATCATGCCTCTTTGCCCATGGTACTCCCCTTCACCTGCAAAGCAATATCTACATTTTAAGTTACAGTCATGTGCAACATGAAGGCATAATGCTTTCACAACAGGTTCTCTTTCCAAAAAGGCTGGTACAAGTTTTTCATATTGATCGACCGTATAAAGCATGCCTTGTTCTTTTAAAGTCATCAGTTCATCATAAGCTTCAGCAATTTCGCTCTCAGCATACTCACCACTAAACGCTTTAATGACTTCTTCTTTTGATAAAGATTCTGCTGGTCCTGCGATTGCATATGTCATATCATCAACAATATGAATGCTTCCGCTATGAATATCCATAATGATATTTGAGTTTTCAAATTTAAATTGATGAATCATTCTTTCTTACCTTTCTTTTTTCATCTATCTTAGTGCGATGCACAACAAAAATAAAAGCAGCGACCCAGAAGTCACTGCTGCATTACGAAACTATTTTTCGCAAGCTTGATTTCCTACAGTACAAGATGTTTTACAAGCTGATTGGCAAGATGTTTGACATTCACCACATCCACCTTTTTTTGCACTGTTTGGTAAATTTTTTGTGTTTAAAGTTTTAATATGTTTCATGAACGCTTCTCCTCTCATTACAAATCTGGTTTATTATACCATAGTCCAGTAATATTGCATAGAGTAGGATTAAAAATATGTTAAATTATGTAACATAAAGCACTTATATATTCGTCAAATTACCATATCTACCTTTTTTTGTGATGTTCTGTATTAACTGATATTATTCCAGCTACACTACTTATAACAAGTATCATTAAAGCAATAAGCAAAATCATACTAGGCCTCACATGTGTTAACCGATCCATTAATGTGCCTAGCACTAGAAAAATCATAAAATAAAAGGCTCCTCCTACAGCTCCCCATTTATAGCCATTTCTCTGCTCAATCTTAGCGGTGTCAAAGCCAGCTAGAAAAGCCGAACAAAGAATGCCTACTGTAGAAATCATGCTTTCAAATTCTGATCCTGCTTCTGTATACGTTAAAACAATCGAACCCAATAAAATGAAAATAGCTGTCACCACATAAGCCATGACATTTGCTTTCACCATAATCATCATTGCAAGTGGTATATCTATTTCTACATTTTTACTATGCTTACTCATAGTCTTCTCCTCCTCTTTTATCATCTACTAATATTTTACGTGCATCTTTCTTTAAGTATGATAAAATATGCATATAAAGGGGGAAAATATATGAAATTAATTGACTTACATGTTCATTCAACAGTATCTGATGGCACTCTAACCCCAGTAGAAATTGCCTTATATGCTCATTCCAAAGGATTGAGTGCCATTGCACTAACCGATCATGATACTATTGCAGGAATAGATGATTGTCAACAAACAGGACTGGAAACAGGCGTTATTGTTGTGCCTGGCATTGAATTTTCAGCAGATTACTACGGTAAGGAAGTTCACATATTAGGTTACTACATCGATCATCATTCACCCATCCTCATTGAAAAATTAGAAGCACTCGTTAAAGCCCGCCAAAAACGTAATGAAACCATGCTGCAAAAATTAGCTGATGTAGGCTGTCCTATAACTTGGGAGGAACTTACTGAAGGTTTAAAGCCCAATACGATTTTAACACGTGCGCATTTTGCTAAGGCCTTGCTTAAAAAAGGCTATATTCACGATCGTAAAGAAGCCTTCTCACGCTACATTGGGGATCATTGCCCTTGTTTCGTTCCTAAAGCACGTTTTACCGTCAAAGAGTGCATCGAGCTTATCCATCGCGCCGGTGGACTGGCTGTTCTCGCTCATCCTATGCTTTATGGCTATAGTCAATCTGAAGTCACTCAAATACTACGCAGTCTAAAGCAAGAGGGATTAGATGGCGTGGAATGCTTATATTCAACCCATAAAAAAGAAGAAACCACCCATCTATTGCAAATCTGCCTGAACCTCAAACTCTTTCCAACAGGAGGAAGTGATTTCCATGGTACGAATAAACCTCTATTAGATTTAGGAAGTGGCTATGGTGAACTGGAAATTCCATTTGAGGTGCTGGAAGCGATGCGTAAACGTTTAGGGCTATTAGCTTAATTGATACGCTAAAAAACCAATGGAAAATAACTTCCATTGGTTTTTTAGTTGATATTAGTCACGTGCTTGCTGCAAAGCATGAATTTCTTCTAATGTAGGTGGATTTAATGGAATAGGAAACTTGGTACAAGCTATACCTGCGCAAGCACTCGCAAAACTTACAATCTCTTCGTCATTCATTCCATGTAGCAATGCATAAATGCACCCTGCCTTAAATGTATCGCCTGCTCCTAGTGTGCTTACCACATCGACGGCGTAAGGTTTAAAGAAATGTGGCGCCTCCCCTTTACGCCCATACATCACTTCTTTTGCGCCTAAAGTTAAAATCACTAATCCTTTTGTATGTTCTGTATAACGCCTATAAATTTCTTCTCTTGTTAATGCTTTATAATTTCCTCTAATGTACTCGTTAGAAATCACATTAACTGCAGAAAGCTCATGCATCGGGCTATCATAAGCACAATCAATCACCACATAAGGCTTATTGAACGTCTCACACCATTTTGCCACCTCTATGGCATCTTCATCAAAAAATGGGTCTAAGCCAACGACCTTTGCCCGGGAAATATCTTCTTGATTCGGGTGATTCCAACGCTTCGTTTCTTCATTATAATAATGATTAAAAGTTCCAAAACAGGTTCTTGTTTTTTGATCAATTAAAATATAGTCTTCAAGCCCTTCATAATCTTCGTCATAATGCAGTGCAGATATATCTACTTTTCTTTCCTCATAAAAAGCTTTAATGAGTGGATAGGTGTTTCTCCCCATGTAATTGCCATCCATTTTAATTTGACACCCTAAGCTAGCAAGCACCGTAGCAGCGGTTCCTGTTTCTCCACCTGTTAGGCTATATTTCTCTTGGATTTCCCCATACGAATCTGGCTCTGGATAACTTCCTTGTAATAAAAAACTATTTGACTTTAAAATCATACCATATAAATATACTTCATGCACAAATACTCCCCCTTTTGATACTATATTTGTCTTCTCATTTTATAGCCTTTTCTTGCCTCAGAAAATGTTCTTTTTCGTATAAAAGATGGATTAAATGCATTTTTTCTTATCTTTATCATGTGAAAGACTATACTTTTTAATAGGTTTCTATTATGATTAAACAGAACGCTTAAACTAAAGGAGAAGACAATGAGTATATTAAATGTAAAAAATGTCACCCATGGCTTTGGGGCACGTAGCATCTTAGAAAATGTTTCCTTTCGTTTATTAAAAGGGGAACACGTTGCATTAGTCGGCGCAAATGGTGAAGGTAAATCTACCTTTTTAAATATTATCACGGGAAAATTAATGCCTGACGAAGGGCAAGTAGAATGGTCTAATCGTGTGACGGTAGGTTATCTCGATCAGCATGCCGCCCTTACACCTGGCACCACCATTCGTGACAATTTAAGACTTGCTTTTAATCATTTATTTGAACTGGAACAAGAAATACTTAGTATCTACGAAAAAGTAGGTGAAGCTTTGGAAGCAGACATGACACGTATGATGGAAGATGCTGCAGAGATTCAAAATATTTTAGATAGCAGTTCCTTCTATACTTTAGATTCCAAAATTGAAGAAGTTGCTCAAGGTTTAGGTCTTATGGATATTGGTCTTGAACGTAAAGTAGATGAACTCAGTGGAGGTCAAAGAACGAAAGTCCTTCTCACTAAACTCCTTCTTCAAAACCCAACCATCCTCATTCTAGACGAGCCCACTAACTATTTAGATGAAAACCACATTGAATGGCTCAAACGCTATTTGCAAAACTATGAAAATGCCTTTATTTTAGTTTCACATGATATTCCATTCTTAAATTCAGTCTGTAATCTTATTTATCATGTAGAAAATTGTGAACTAACACGTTATGTCGGCAATTATGATGAATTCAAACGCATTTATGAACTCAAAAAACGTCAACAAGAGCAGGCTTTTGAGCGCCAACAAAAAGAAATTGAAAAGCTCGAAGATTTTATTGCTAGAAATAAAGCCCGCGTGGCCACCACAGGTATGGCTCGAAGCCGTCAAAAACAACTTGATAAAATGGACCGTATTGAAAAAGTTCATGAAAAGCCAAAACCAATCTTTAACTTCAAGCCTTATAAAGCACCAAGCCGTTTTCTTATTGAAGCGACCGATTTAGTGATTGGTTATGACTCACCACTTACCAGCCCACTTACTTTTAAGTTAGAGCGTGGTCAAAAAGTAGCCATTTGTGGAGTGAATGGTCTTGGGAAATCCACTTTACTTAAAACCCTTTTAGGGATTATTCCACCTATTTCAGGTAAAGTAGAATTTGGTGAAAATGTTAAATATGGTTATTTCGAGCAAGAAGATTCTAGAGATAATGGTACCATCGCTTTAGATGAGATTTGGCAGCTTTATCCTTCTATGTCTAATCATGAAGTGCGTACTGCTCTCGCAAAATGTGGTCTTACAACGGATCACATTACAAGTCCAATGAAAGTGCTTTCTGGTGGTGAAAATGCCAAAGTCCGTTTATGTAAAATCTTATTAGAAGAACAAAATCTTTTAATTTTAGACGAACCCACTAACCATCTCGATCCAGAAGCTAAGGATGAACTTGAAAAAGCCATTCGTGAATTTAAAGGCACTGTTGTTCTAGTTTGCCACGAACCTTACTTTTATCAAAGCTTTGTAACGGATGTCTGGAACGTAGAAGAATGGACCACCAAAGTGATTTAATACCATTATAAAAAGGAGCCTACAACGCATAGACTCCTTTTTTAGTCTTTATTTTAATTTCTTAATCAGCATCAGTGCTTGATAGTCATCTACTTCAAGTTCGTCCTGGACAAATTCTGGTTCAATATAGAATACTCCTTTACCATCTGGCTCATAACCACGTCTTGCAAATAGTCTTTGTGCAGATTCATAAGGCTCTGCAAGTCCCACACCTACTGCACAATAATCACTATGTCTTTTGACTTTACTTTCTACCATATTCATTAGGTGTGAACCTAATCCCTTTTTACGAAAACCTTCAAAGATGATCACTTCCTTTACCTCCGGAATCCCTTCTTCTTCAAAGTCTTCATAACTACTCTTCCAGTCAATCTTAGCATATCCTGCAATCTGCCCTTCTTTATAAATGACTATATATTGACATCGTCCAGAGCAAGTTTCCTCTAAATAGGATTTATAAATAGATTGAATACCGGCGGGCTTTTCCAGTAACTTATCTAACTTCTCAGCGTCCTCCTCATTCATCTCTCTAACTATAATATCCTCATCTATGTCCATTCGCGTCCTCCTCATAGTTTTATCTATCACTTTGCTTTATTTTAACTGATTCCAATAAATTTTTCAATAACATGTGCAACACCGTCTTCTTCATTAGTTAGTGTCACATAATCGGCTGCCTGTTTAACTTCTTCAAAAGCATTGCCCATCGCCACACCAAGACCTGCATACTCAATCATATCTAAGTCATTTCCTGCATCACCCACGCAAATAATGTCTTCTTTTGCAATGCCTAAATATTCACCTAAAGCCTTAATGCCTGTCCCTTTACTAGACGCTTTATTTAAAAATTCCAAGAAGAATGGTGCACTTCTTACAATCGTATAGTCCTCGTAAAAAGAATCTGGAATACGTTTGATAGCCTCTTCTAAAACAGGCTCTGGGTCAATAAACATGACTTTAATGACGTCTTCATCTTCTGAAATCGTCTCATAATCGACTTCATGTACTTCGATGCCATTAATACGTCCTTCAACCTGTGTATATTCGTTCATAACAGGTGTCACACAACCTTTTTTAGTAAAGGCATGAATATTCACCCCAATTTGTTTAGATAACTCATATAGCCTCTTTAAGTCTTTTCCAGTTAAAATATTTTTAAAAATCACTTGCTTCGTCTCTGTGTTTTGAACAATGCTTCCATTAAAACTCATCACATAATCATCCTGTGAGATTAAATCTAATTCTTTTAAATAACGGTTTAGACCTTCTATCGGTCTTCCAGACGCCAAAACAACTTTGACACCTTTTTCTCTAGCGCCATATATGGCTTTTTTTGTTCTATCAGAAATGGTCTTATCTTCTTTTAAAAGTGTCCCATCCATATCGAGTGCGATTAATTGATACATTTTGTTAACTCCCTTCGTCATTTCCGTTTTATTATATCAGTTTTTAGCCCTTTTTCGTAGTTCTATTTATGATATTAGCCAAATGACAAAGAAATTTAGCTTTTCTTAACAAAAACTATACAAAATGCCCCTTACCATTAGTCCTTCATAATGGTTAAGCCCTCATAAATAGAATCAATGATACTTTCAAAAGAAGTGTGCACCCCTTTGACATCTCCTGGTAAATTAATGATAAGTGTATTTCTTCGAATACCTGATACCCCTCTAGAGAGCATCGGTCTTGAACTATACTGTAATCCATAGTAGCGTAAAGCTTCACTAATCCCTGGGACTTCCTTATCTAGCACCCCTTGAGTGGCTTCTGGTGTCACATCCCTTTTTCGAAGGCCTACCCCACCGGTTGTTAAAACAAGATCGACTTTTAAATCATCGCAAAGCATCACAAGTGCCTCTTGAATACGATCGATTTCGTCTGGAATAACAATATAGTATTTAATTTCAAATCCACGATCTTTAAGCATAACATCTAGGACACGTCCGCCTTCGTCCTCATCTTGACCATTTGCCATTTGATCACTAGTTGTAATAATTGCTGCTGTAAAAATTTTTCTTTCTTCCACTTTTTTATTTTTTTTCATAAGTTTGTCCCCCTTATCTTGGAATAGATACACATATAAAAAGGCGAGAAGCCCTTTTCACAGGTTACTTCTCGCCTTTGAGAAATTATTTAATAAAATAATGATTATATTAAAATCCTATCCTAATGTTACTTCTACTTGATGTGTCTTTCCATCTTTGAAGTCAGGAATGATATTTCCAGCTACTTCCTTGCCATCCACAACAAGTGAGACAACACCTTTACTTACATGATTTGGATTTTTAATGTTGATTTCATATTTGCTGCCTTTAAATTCTCTCATAACTTTGTAGCCATCCCAAGCTTTTGGAATACATGGATCAACTTTAAGTCCTGTATAATCTGGCTTAATACCTAAAATCCATTGAGAAATGGTGATAAAGTTCCATGCAGCGGTTCCTGTAAGCCAAGAGTTTTTAGCTTCACCATGTCTTACTGCATCTTTACCAGCTACCATTTGAGAGTATACATATGGTTCTGTTTTATGGATATCACTGATTTCTTCAAGATAAGCTGGTGCAATCTTCTTGTAAACTTCAAATGCACGGTCTCCACGACCAATTACGGTTTCAGCACATGCAATCCATGGATTGTTGTGGCAGAAAATACCTGCATTTTCTTTGTAACCAGCTGGATAAGTAGAGATTTCACCCATTTCAATATAGTATTTTGTAAAGGCTGGATTGTTAAGTACAATACCATATTTGGTATCTAGTCTTTCTTTAACTGAGTCTAATGCTTTTTCAGCTTCTCCTGTTTCTACACCAACTCCACCCATTACGCAGAAGCCTTGAGATTCAATGAAGATTTTACCTTCTTCATTTTCATTGCTACCGATTTTATTACCATAAAAGTCGTAAGCACGAAGGAACCATTCTCCATCATAACCATGAGTTAAGATATTTTGTTCCATTTTATCCACTTCAGCTTGTGCACGAGCAGCTTCATCTTCTTTACCAATTTGTTTGCAAAGTGCCACATATTCTTTACCAATCATCACATACATTCCTGCAATGAATACAGATTCAGCTACGCCACCTGCTTGGTTTTCAGTGGTTTGGAAAGACTCACCTGGTGTGTTAGAGAAGCAGTTTAAGTTTAAGCAGTCATTCCAGTCAGCACGTCCAATAAGTGGAAGTCCGTGTGGTCCAAGATTATTGGTCACGTGATCTAATGATACTTTTAAGTGATGGAATAAAGTTTGTGCTTTACTTGCATCATTGTCAAATGGCACCATCTCATCTAGAATGCCAAAGTCACCTGATTCTTTAATATAAGCCGTTGTTCCAAGAATGAGCCATAATGGGTCATCATTGAATCCACTACCGATATCATTATTACCTTTTTTAGTAAGTGGTTGATATTGGTGATAGCAACTACCATCTTCAAATTGAGTAGAAGCAATATCGATAATTCTTTCTCTTGCACGTTCTGGAATTTGGTGAACAAAGCCCAATAAATCTTGATTGGAATCTCTAAATCCCATACCACGCCCAATACCTGATTCAAAATAAGAAGCACTTCTTGACATATTGAAAGTAACCATACATTGATATGGGTTCCAGATATTAACCATACGATTAAGTTTTTCATCATCACTTTCAAGTGTGTAGTGTGAAAGTAATCCATCCCAAGATTTTTTAAGATCTGCAAATGCCGCTTCAACTGCTTCATTCGTTGCAAAACGATCCATCATTGCTTCAGCTGGTTTTTTATTGATAATCCCTTTTGATTCCCATTTTTCATCTTGTGGATTTTCTACATAACCTAACATAAAGATGAATACTTTTTCTTCACCTGGTGCAAGACTTACATTAATTTGGTGAGCAGCTACTGGAGACCATCCACTTGCCACAGAATTTTTACAAGCGCCATTTACAACGCTATCTGGTGCTTCAAAACCATTGTAAAGACCAACAAAGCTATCGCGGTCAGTGTCATAACCATCTACAGGTACGTTTACATTATAGAATGCATAGTGATTACGTCTTTCTTTGTATTCTGTTTTGTGATAAATACAGCTTCCTTTAATTTCTACTTCGCCTGTACTAAAGTTTCTTTGGAAGTTTGTACTATCATCTTGAGCATCCCATAAACACCATTCAATAAATGAAAAAAGTTTAAAGTCTTTTTGTGCGTCAGAAGTATTTTTCACTTTAAGACGATGGATTTCAGCATTTTCACCATTTGGTACAAAAGCAAGTTGTTCCACGCGAACCCCATTTCTTTCACCTGTGAAAATAGAATATCCTAAACCATGACGACATTCATAGAAAGATAACTCCTTCTTAACGGGTTTCCATGTATGTGACCACACATCACCGTTATCATTTATGTAAAAATAACGACCACCATTGTCAATTGGCACACTATTGTATCTAAAACGTGTAATTCTACGAAGTCTTGCATCTTTATAAAAAGTATAACCACCACTTGTATTAGAAATAAGTCCAAAAAATGCCTCACTTCCTAAATAATTAATCCATGGATATGGCGTTTGGGGTGTCGTAATGACATATTCTCTTCTCTCATCATCAAAATAACCAAATTTCATAAAGTGATCTCCTTACATTATAATTTTTTTAACTTACTATTTCTAATTTATTATGTTACGGCTTCAAAGTAAATGGATATTTTTGCATTTTGATGTCATAAAATATACACATTGACTAAATGCTCTTTATTTCATCCATCGTTACAAACAATCTATAATCCTTTTGACTTTCTTCCCAATCTTTCAAACCTTTATAAAGGACGGTTTCTTCAAATAACTTAGCATGATAGGACAGTCTAAAATTTCCTTCTAATTGACCTGAGAAAAGCTTTTTAGCATTATAGTTTCCAATCGACTGCACAAAAGCTAAAGTCAGCCATTCCATTAAATCATGTCCACAGCACACCTGCCATAAGTCATCATAGGAGTGAATCATCTCATGAAGCCATCTACTTACTTGTTTAACACTATATTGATTATGCTTTCGAGAATCAAACAAAATAGCTTGAATCATCTTATCTTCTATAATCTCCAAGGTATGCATATCCACAAAATCAGTTAGCTTAAAGGTACTAAATCTAAAGTCTAAATCCCTTTCCAAGGACAATTTACGTAAATACCCTAGTTTTGCTACATTTTCTAGCATCCACTGCGTGAGCTTTTCCCCTATTTGACGCTCATATCTTGCAAGCTTGCCTTGATCTCCAAATTCTAAAAAAACATACTCAAATGCCTTTGAGTGCAGAATCATACATTCCAAATCATGATAATCCGTCACAAATAAAGACTGAGGTAGGGAAGGAATCTTACTTTGCGTATGCCAAAAATCAGCATCCACTATCCCAATAATTCCTTTTAACTGCTGCTCTTCACACATTTTAATGGCTTCCACTACATTATCTTTACTTTCTCCAATCACAATTTCACTCGTCGCTTGGTCAAATATTTTACCGTATACACGATAGTCGGTTATTCCTTCCACAACGACTATTGCTTTTGATTTTTTGCCACATCTTAGCATTCCCAGTTTAGTCATTAAACGCTTACTGGTTAAGCATGATTTCATTCATCTTCCTCCAAACCACTTGTCAAATCCCAACGACCATTAATGATGTCTGGCGAATGCGTGGCGATCATCATGCGAATTTGAGAAAGTTTAGCAATTTCCTCCATATCCTCTAAGAAATTTTGCTGCCAAGCAATATGTAGAGAAATTTCAGGTTCATCCATTAAAATCATTGTATGAGCAGGACATTTAAAAAGAAGTTGAAACATCAAAATCAGTTCATTTTGTTCACCTGATGAAAGCTTGTCCGCTTTTAGTACTTCATGAGTAGGGACTTTAAATACAAACCCATCCTTCATATTGACTTCCATTACCTTATATGAAAATCTCTTATTAATCAGCTTACATAAAAGATTAATTTTAGTAGCTAATGCTTCAAATGCTTTAAGTTTTTCTTTACTATCTTCAATATAAAGCGTTAGCACCATGCGTATTTTTTCATCTAATGCTTCAAGCTGCGTAATGGTTTCAAGTTTAGTCTGTGGATACAAGCCTGCACCCTCTAATAACTCTCTTTTTTCTTCTAACTTAGAAAGCTCAAATTGAATTTCATTAGCCGATAAAATAGGCTTATCTTTTTGATTTAACCTTGCTACTAAACGGCCCGGAAAACTTCGATCTAACTCTTGCCCTAAATAATTAGACTCGGCTAGTGCTTCCCGCATCCATTCACCTAATTCCTTAGCATATTCTAGCACTGTAGGTGTCATGACTGCTTCTTGCGTTTGTTCCTTCCTTCTCTCAATCCATAATCTGTTTGCATCAATAAAATAAATGGGTACTTCTTCTTGAAGTCTTTGTAATCTTTGTTCCATTTCGATTGGTAGACTTTCTTCTTGATGCATTTCATATACGGTTTCTTGATTGTCCTCAATAAAATAATAGATGATTTTATTTTTCTCTTTAGTTACCGAAATAGTCAACTCCCCTTCATTAAAAGTAATCGAAAAAGATTTAAAAGGTACTCTTCTTATTTCTACCATCTGACCATTTAATAAATCTCTAATCATTTTAAGAACAGTCGTCTTGCCATATCCATTAGGTGCATGAATAATCTTTAAGCAATCGCACGGGTCAAATGCAATCGTATAATTATGTAAGCCATACAATTCTTGTACATTTATTTCTGTTATTTGCATCTTTCTCCCCCCTTTTATTCTAAATGAATAAGTTACTTCATAAATATATTATATCATTTAAAACAGCACATACCTAATATTTTAACACGGTATTCTTAATTATTTTTGTTTTCGCCAATTAATTAACTATTTATCCATTTTATTGAATTTAATTATTTTATTTATGTGCATTTTTCACAATTCTATATTAATATGTTTGATAATTGTTTCAAGACGTAGTATATTGTTTGCATAGGGTATTAAAATGAGTTATTTCATTAAGCCATATTCTAATTTAGGGGGAATTTTAAATGTCAAAAACAGATAAGCAAACAAGTAAACTTACGGATGTTACTGAAGTAAAAGCTGTTTCTTCTGAAACTGTCAATGCAGAAGTAAAAGCGGTAGTCCAAGAAGAATCTATCCAAGATGCTTCTTCTAAAAAAGCTAAAGCTACCACTTCAAAAAAACAAGCTGCTAAAAAAGAAACCAGTAAAAAAGACGCTGCAGCTAAAAAATCAAGTAAAAAAGTTACCGAAAAAGCTGAAAAAGCAGAGAAAGTTATTGTTCCACAAATCATTTTCCAATTCCTAGGAAATGAATTAGATGCCAATGCAATTGCAGAAGAAGCTAAAAAAGCTTGGATTGCAGAAGGTCATACAGAGCCTATTAAATCACTAGCTGTTTATATTAAACCAGAAGAAGCTGCTGCTTATTATGTCATTAATGGAGAGCCAGCAGGTAAAATCCAATTATAATGAATGATTTTCACGTATAAAAAATGTCTATAAAACACTTTGTTTTATAGACATTTTTGTTTTATAAACATTTTTGTTTTTTATCTTTAGAATTCTGCAGAACCTGTTGTTCTTGGATAAGGAATAACATCCCTGATATTCGTCATACCTGTTAAATACATCACAAGTCTTTCAAATCCTAATCCAAATCCCGCATGACGTGTGCCACCAAATCTTCTAAGATCTAGATACCACCAATAGTCTTCTTCTTTAAGACCAAGTTCATTCATTCTTTCTAATAAAACATCAAGCCTTTCTTCTCTTTGGCTACCACCAATTAATTCCCCAATACCAGGTACTAAAAGGTCCATTGCGGCAACAGTTTTTTGGTCTTCGTTCATTCTCATATAGAAAGCTTTAATTTCTTTTGGATAATCTATAACAAATACTGGTTTCTTGAAATGTTCTTCAGTTAAGTAACGTTCGTGTTCTGTTTGAAGGTCACATCCCCAGAATACTGGGTATTCAAACTTTTTACCACAGCTTTCAAGAATTTTAATGGCTTCTGTGTAGGTTACACGACCAAAGTCAGAGGTTGCGACATGATTTAAGCGCTCCATAATCCCTTTATCCACAAATTGATTGAAGAAAGCCATTTCTTCTTTGGCATGCTCCATGACATAAGTAATGACATATTTCACCATGTCTTCTGCTAAACGCATATCATCTTCAAGATCTGCAAATGCAATTTCTGGCTCAATCATCCAGAATTCTGCTGCATGACGAGGTGTGTTAGATTTTTCAGCTCTAAAAGTTGGTCCAAATGTATAAACATCTCTAAAGGCCATTGCAAACGTTTCAGCAGAAAGTTGACCTGAAACGGTTAAGTTTGCCATTTTCCCAAAAAAGTCTTCTTTGAAATCCACTTCACCTTGTTCATTTCTTGGTGGATTAGCAGGGTCTAATGTCGTTACTCTAAACATTTCTCCTGCACCCTCACAGTCACTTGCTGTAATCAGTGGAGTATGCGCATAAACAAAGTTCCTCTCTTGGAAAAACTTATGAATCGCATAAGCGGCTAAAGAACGGACTCTAAAAACAGCCCCAAATGTATTGGTACGTGGTCTAAGGTGGGCGATTTGTCTTAAAAACTCAAATGAGTGTCTTTTCTTTTGTAATGGATATTCTGCTGGTGATTCCCCTTCTACTTCGATGCTTGTTGCTTTAAGCTCAAAAGGTTGTTTTTGATTAGGGGTTAAAACCAAATTACCCTCTACAATAATCGCTGAACCTACTCCTAATTTAGCGATTTCTTTAAAGTTATCTAATGTGTCTTCAAAAACAATTTGTAATGATTTAAAGAAAGTCCCATCATTTAACTCAATAAATCCAAATGATTTTGAATCTCTTACTGTTCTTACCCAACCAGCTACTTTAAGTGAGCCTTCTTTTTGTAGCACTTCATTTTGATAAAGTGCTCTAATTGATGTCGTTTGCATCTTCTTCCTCCTTATATCACTTCTACATCTAATCACACTAGTTCACTTTAACGAAAAAAGGACTAGTCACTTCAAAAGATGAGCTTTAACGGAATATCTTTTAACAAAAGCATAAAAAAGCTTCGTCCCCAAAAGGGACGAAGCCTCTACTCCGCGTTACCACCCTAGTTAATTACTAACGTAATTCACCTCATTTTAGATATATCGGTCTAAGCCCGTCTAAGCCTACTCATCCTATAACTTTCGGTTAGCAACTCCAAGATGTTCTTCATCCATTGTGTCTTGCCAGATTTCCACCTACACCAGCTCTCTAAAAAGAGGGACAATGACTACTCTTCTTTTCATCGTATTGACTATGATTTGATAACATTATAGGAATAATAGGTAGCTTTGTCAAGCCATATTGCCTGAAATTGCACTTGATGCGTTACTATTCAGCGGTAAAATTAAGCGCAACACTTTTACACTGGCTATTCCATAGCCAGTGTACCTGTAAATACTTG
>CAKVCL010000043.1 GCA_934725855.1 uncultured Cellulosilyticum sp.
CTATACATTTCCCACTACCTGGGCATGTTCGGGACTTGCACCCGTTAGAGCGCGCCCATGGCGCGCAAACTAAAAAAACGGCACACTCCTTTTTAAGTGTACCGTTTTTTACTAGCCTATTGTATAAATCATCAATCAATCATTTCTCATAGACTGTTTTTATTATTCTTCTTAACGATCTCTTCCCATAATCCTAACTAATCTAACAAATATATTAATAAAGTCAAGATATAGAGTTAATGCACCAAGAATACTTGCGTTTCTTACCATTCCTTCGCTTTGTGCATAAGCTAATTGTTTAATCTTTTGAGTATCATATCCGATAAGCCCAATGAAAATTACAACGCCCACATACATAAGTGCCATTGTATAGCCAGGTGTTTGAATAAATAACCCTACAATCGTTGCAATCACTAACCCAAATAAAGCCATTACAAAGAGATTTCCAATTTTAGTTAAATCTGTTTTGGTTACATAGCCATATACGGTCATTACAGCAAATGCGATAGCTGTCACAAAGAAAGCGTATCCTGCTATTCCTAAACCATAAATTGCAAAAATGCTTCCAAAGGTTACCCCATTGAGTACGGCATAAACCATAAACCATACTTTAGCTGCTGCACTACTCATTTTTTGCGCTCTAGCACTTAATACAATCACCACAACAATTTCTGCAATGGCTACAAGCCAGTACGCTGAAGTCGCTACTAATGTATAAAGTAAATTCATATTGGTAGCTACATAAAGCCCTACTATTGCTGAAACAAGTAATGCTACTGACATCCAACCATATACGCCAACCATTGTTTTTCTAACGGCTACTTCTTGATTTGCATAGCCTTGATACATATTGTCATTACTTTGCATACCATTCATATCTTACCCTCCTATTCAAAGCCTTTTTATTAAACCTATTATATTATAATTTGAAATTTTTTCAAATATATAATAGACTTATTACTAATATTTTATACATTTATTATTATGCTTTATTAATGTAAATTCCTTATGAATATGGCTTATTTCCAATTATTTCAAAGTAAATTTAAAAGCAAGAGGTTAAGTTGCTCCCAACATAACCTCTTGCTTTCTTATATAAATACTAATAAGCTATTTCAATTAGCCAATTACAATGTTTTGATCTCTGTTAGGACCTACCCCTACCATTGTAATCTTGCAGCCTACTAATTCTTCAATTCTTGCAATGTATTTCTTAACACTTTCAGGAAGTTCTTCATAACTACGTGCACCTGAAATATCTCCCCAGCCTTCCATTTCTTCGTATACTGGTTCACATTTTTCTAAGTCTTCAAGACTTGCTGGGAAGTAGTTAATCACTTCACCATTAAATTTGTAACCTACACAAATTTTAACCACATCAAGATCTTTTAAGACATCAATTTTATTAAGCGCAATTTGTGTTAAACCGCTTGTTCTTACTGCAAACTCACCAATAACAGCATCAAACCAACCACAACGTCTTGGTCTACCTGTTACCGTTCCAAATTCATGTCCTTCTTCTCTAATGCGGTCACCTGTTGCATCAAAAAGTTCTGTAGGGAATGGCCCCTTACCAACTCTTGTAATGTAACCTTTCATAACCCCAATACATTCATCAATCATTGTAGGTCCAATACCAGCCCCTACACATGCACCACCTGTAATTGGGTGTGAAGAGGTAACATATGGATAAGTACCAAGGTCAAGGTCAAGAAGCGTCCCTTGAGCACCTTCGAATAGTACTTCTTTTCCACCTTTAATGGCTTCATAAACCGTTACAGTAGTATCTTCAACAAATGGTTTAAGTCTTTCGGCATATCCCATATAAGTTTTAATAATTTCTTCTGCATCATATTGTAAATCTTCTTGATGATAAACATATTTAAGCATGTCATTTTTAACTTTAACATTTTCTCTTACTTTTTCAGCAAAAACCTCTTCATGATATAAATCACATACACGAATACCACTACGTTCCGCTTTATCCATATAGCATGGCCCAATCCCTTTCATCGTGGTTCCGATGTCTTTACCGTCTTTTGCTTTAAGCGCTTCTTTTGCTTTATCTAATCCTTTATGATATGGCATTACTAAATGTGCTCTTGTACTAATTCTTAATGTACTAATATCAATTCCTTTAGCCACAAGACCATCCATTTCTCCTAAAATACCTTCAGGATCAATTACGACTCCGTTTGCTACAATACACTTTTTACCTGTGTATAAGATTCCAGAAGGAATGAGTTGGAATTTATAAACTTCTCCATCCACAGCAACCGTATGCCCTGCATTATTTCCTCCCTGTGTACGTACAACAACATCTGCCTTTTCTGATAAAATATCTATAATTTTCGCTTTTCCTTCGTCTCCCCATTGAGCACCTATTACTATTTTTGCTGGCATCTCATCCCATCCTTTCACGAATTGCTTAAGCTTTTGTAGCCTTTTAACCATGAATATCATATCAAATATCCTTACATAAATCAACAAAAAGGTGAATATTTATTATTACTTTTTATGGAATGTTCGGCAATATTGTATTTACCATTTATTTATTGACATTATGTATAGATATTGCTATCTTTATTTTATCCTTAAGCCTTGAAACATATAAGATTACTGAATTTACCACACCTATGTGTAATAAATTTAATTTTTTCATTCAAACTATCATTATAAAAATCGATGCATCTTATGGTTAGGCATTATATAAGGTAGCTAATTCTATACAAGGAGTTTTATTATGGATAAAAAAATCTATGTCTTTGGACACAAAAATCCAGACACTGATTCTATTTGTGCAAGTATTTCTTACGCCCACTTAAAGCGTGCTTTAGGAAATGAAAATGTAGAAGCTGTTAGTCTCGGTAAAGTAAATAAGGAGACTCAATTTGCACTAGATTATTTTGGTGTAAAAGCACCTAGAGAAATTAAAAATATCAAACCACAAGTCAGTGATTTGAATTTCTATCCTATCCCATCTGTCTATGTAGTAGATTCTGTAAAAAAAGCATGGGATATTATGACAGAAAATGGACGTCAAATGATTCCTGTTCTTTACCATGATCATAAACTTGCTGGTGTTATTTCAATCTCTGATATTGCCAAAACTTATATTGGGTTAACGGATGGGAATGTACTTAAAGACCACAAAACACCATTTATCAACATTCCTTCTGTTTTAGAAGGTAAAGTCATTAGCGGAAGCTATCCACATGCTTATGTAAGTGGTGAGGTGTATACAACTGCATCTATTGCAGACGATACTGTGCTTAATGAAGATGACATTATTATTACAGGGGCTCATTCAGATCGTATTACAAAAGCTTTAAATTCTGGTGCTGGTTGTGTGATTATCTCTGACCAAGATATGCATAATATTAATCTTAACATTCCAGAAAGTTGTACTTGTGCTGTAGTTTGCACTTCTTATTCTTTCTTTAAAACGATTAAAATGATTTCTCAAAGTATTTCAGTTAAAAATATCTTAAAGAAAGAAAATATCACTTACTTTGAAGCAGATGATTATTTAGATGAAGTTAAACAAACCATGCTCAATACTTCTTATCGCCACTTCCCAATTATGGACAAAGATGGTTTAGTGAAGGGCTTAATTTCAAAACGCCACTTACTAGATATCCAAAAGAAAAAGGTTATCTTAGTAGACCACAATGAACGCTCACAAAGTGCAGATGGTATTGAACAAGCAGAAATCTTAGAAATTATTGATCACCACCGTATTGCTAATATTGATACGGGTAATCCTGTTTTCTTACGCGCCGAACCTGTTGGCTGTACAAATACTATTATTGGTAAAATGTTTGAGGAAAATAATCTCATGCCAACTAAAGAAATTGCTGGTTTAATGCTTAGTGCCATTTTATCAGATACCTTAATCTTTAAATCACCAACTTGTACATCAGAAGATATTCGTATTGCAACACGTCTTGCGGAAATAGCTGAAGTTGACTTATATGCATACGGTGCTGATTTATTAGCGGCAGGCACTTCTCTTGAAGGCACCACTCCAGCTGAGCTTCTTAACATTGATAGAAAAGCCTTCAATATTGGTAAGTTTAATGTAAGTGTTGCTCAAATTAATACAGGTGACTTCAAAAGCATCTACAAAATTAAAGATGAAATCATGGCAGAAATGAATCGTTTAGAAGAAACGGAAAACCTTGATTTATGTCTGCTTATGGTAACAGATATTGTGGTAGGCGGAACAGAACTCATCGTTACTGGCAAAGAACGTCATATTGCTGAATCTTTATTTGGATTAGACCCAACTGATGACAGTATTTTCTTAAAAGACGTTTTCTCTCGCAAAAAGCAAATCGTTCCAAAATTAATGAGTTTATCATAATTTTGATTGTACTAAGCAAGTCTATATTTTTATAGATAGGCGTTGAAAATTCTTCTCATCATCCTTATAATAAAGTAGTAACTATTATTCTTTTTAGTTGAAAGGAGCTTATCATGGCTAAACAAGTAACAAAAGATATGATTATCGGTGAAATTCTTCAAATAAATGAAGGTGTGATTCCTATCTTAATGAATTCTGGAATGCACTGTCTTGGATGTCCATCCTCTCAAATGGAATCTCTTGGAGATGCTTGCCTTGTACACGGAATCGATGCAGATGCCTTAGTACAAGCACTTAACGACTTTCTTGCAACAGTAGAATAGTAAACAAACGGGTACTGACAAATATTTCAGTACCCGTTTTATTATATTTTGCACTTAAACTGCACACAATACCTTCGTAAACCAATTTATATCTTTAAGGAGGTCACTCATTATGAAAAAAAATTCAAGCATTGGATGTACAGTTGCACAATGTCAATATCATGCAGGTAGTGAAAACTACTGTACTTTACAACAGATCATGGTAGGCACACACGAAGCCAATCCTACAAAAGTTGAATGTACAGATTGTGAATCTTTTGAAGTAAGATCATAATTTAGTTTTTCCTTACCCCAAAAGGAAAACAGGCACGACGATTATTTTCTCTAAAAAGTAATCATCATGCCTGTTTTCTTTTTTATACGTAGAAATCTATTGTTACAAATACTTGTACAATACATCTATAGCATGTAAATCAATCATTAACTTACCGTGCTCTTTAAGATAAAACTCATTTAAATCTGAATTTGGACATCTATTTCCAAACTCATCAAGTACCCCTACTATACCTTCTAAATCACTATCAGCTTTTTTGTTTTTACCCATCACTAAGAAATATTTATCATTATATTTATAGAGTGAATTGTCCCCTACAAACATTGGTTGAATACGATGAGCTGCCATACATACCTTATCAAAGTCGTCGAACAAATAAGTTAGCACACTATCCTTGTCTAATGGCTTACTAGCATTCTGGTTTTCCTCAATATCCTTTCCCATTAATGCTAGATCCGTCAACCTATCGTCCTCTGGTTCTTTAAAAGTGCGGTGTGTAGGTCTTTCTCCTATAGCTTCTAGCTTTTGTTCTATTTGAAGTGGATCATCCACTTTAGTTACAACAATCATAATACTATCTGTTGAAAGTGGGACAGCCTCAATCATTAGAGGGACATTATCTGTTTCAAAGCCAAATTCTTCATTTGCCTTTGCCATCATATCTTTAAAAAGAGCTTGTGCTTTTTGAGAACCATAAGCTAATTCACTTAACTTAAGATCTCTATCAATAAGATCTGAGTGATTCAGTGTTACTTTGATTTGCGTATCGCTAATCTTTTCTATCTTCATCGACCTCACATCCTTTCTAAAAATTCTGCTTAAATAATATATCTTATTCATTAAGTATAATGGAGATGATAATTCGTGTAAAGAGTCTTATCACCTAATTTACGATGCAGCTTATCTTATTGTTGTTTCTTGACAATTTTTTTATTCATATCCTATTTGTATTATACATCTTGATTATGTTTATAATATAAAAGCTTCCTTATTATTATGTTGTTCTATCCTGTATCGTTTTTCGCGTTTATTGAATTTATTTTTGTCAATATATAGATAAAGCATTATTATTCGATTATTTCTGAATAAATTCTTGACCTGTATACAGTATACATTGTATAATGATTTTGTAAAAAACAAACTTATTTCTAATAGTTTATTTTTTACCTTACATATTAAAATGTACTTTTTATAATTATTTATCAGGAGGATGATTATTCATGTTTGAACAATGGAATGGTTTTAAAACTGGTATTTGGTCAAAAGAAGTTAATACAAGAGACTTCATTCAATTAAACTACACACCATATGATGGAGATGAGTCTTTCTTAGCTGGACCAACAGATGCTACTACAAAATTATGGGCACAAGTTCGTGAACTTATGGATGAAGAACTTAAAAATGGTATCTTAGATGCTGAAACAAAAGTTCCTTCTTCTCTTACATCTCATGATGCTGGTTACTTAAACAAAGACCTCGAAACAATCGTTGGTCTTCAATCAGACAAACCATTAAAAAGAAATATTATGCCAAACGGTGGTATCCGTACTGTAGAATTAGCACTTAATTCTTATGGTTACCAATTAGACCCACAAACAAAAGAAATCTTTACAAAATACCGCAAAACACACAATACAGCTGTATTCCAAGCTTACACAAAAGAAATGAGAGCTTGCCGTCATAGCCATATTATCACTGGTCTTCCAGATGCTTATGGTCGTGGACGTATCGTTGGTGACTACCGTCGTGTTGCTTTATACGGTGTTGATTTCTTAATCGAAGAAAAAAATAAAGACAAAGAACAATTAGACGTATCTCCAATGACAGAAAAAGTAGTACGTCAACGTGAAGAAGTTGCAGAACAAATTATCGCACTTCAAGATCTTAAAAAAATGGCTGCAAAATATGGCTTTGATATTTCTAAACCAGCTAGTGATATTAAAGAAGCTATCCAATGGTTATACTTTGGTTACCTTGGTGCTGTAAAACAACAAGATGGTGCTGCTATGTCAATTGGACGTAACACAACATTCCTTGATATCTATGCTGAAAGAGATATTAAAGCTGGTAAATATACAGAACAACAAATCCAAGAATTCATTGATCACTTCGTAATGAAACTTCGTATGGTTCGTTTCCTTCGTATTCCTGAATACAATGAATTATTCTCTGGTGACCCTGCTTGGGTATCTGAAGCAATCGGTGGACTTGGCATTGATGGCCGTCACATGGTAACAAAAACTTCTTACCGTGTACTTCACACATTAATCAACCTTGGACCATCTCCAGAACCAAACTTAACAATTCTTTGGTCTCCAAGACTTCCAGAAAACTTCAAAAAATACTGTGCTGACATCTCTATCAAAACATCATCTATCCAATACGAAAATGATGAATTAATGAGATTCCACTATGGTGATGATTATACAGTAGCTTGCTGTGTATCTGCTATGAAAGTCGGCAAAGAAATGCAATTCTTTGGTGCTCGTGCTAACCTTGCTAAAACTTTACTTTACGCAATCAACGGTGGTCGTGATGAAATGACAGGTGATCAAGTTGGTCCAAAATATCAACCTATTACATCTGAATACCTTGATTATGATGAAGTTATGGATAAATTCAATGATATGATGGATTGGCTTGCAAAAGTTTATGTTGATACATTAAACGTTATCCACTTTATGCATGATAAATATCACTATGAATCACTTGAAATGGCTCTTCATGATACCAATATTGAACGTACATTTGCTACAGGTATTGCTGGTTTCTCAGTAGTAGTTGACTCACTTTCAGCTATTAAATACGCTAAAGTTAAATGTATCAGAGACGAATCTGGTCTTGTAACAGATTATGAAATTGAAGGTGAATACCCAGCATACGGTAACAATGATGACCGTGTAGACCAAATCGGTGTTGAACTTGTTCAAAACTTCATGAACAAGATTAGAAAACATCATACATACAGAGATTCTATCCCAACAACATCAATCTTAACGATTACATCAAACGTTGTATATGGTAAGAAAACAGGTAACACACCTGATGGACGTAAAGCCGGACAACCTCTTGCTCCAGGTGCTAACCCAATGCATGGTAGAGATGTAAAAGGTGCTGTAGCATCACTTTCTTCTGTCGCTAAACTTCCATACAGAGACTCATTAGATGGTATTTCTAACACATTCTCTATCATTCCAAGTGCTCTTGGTAAAACAGAAAATGAACGTGTTGATAACCTTTGTGGTCTTCTTGATGGATACTTCGTACAAAATCCACACCATGTAAACGTTAACGTTATGAAACGTGAAACATTGCTTGATGCTATGGATCACCCAGAAAAATATCCACAACTTACAATTCGTGTATCTGGTTACGCTGTTCGTTTCATCCGTTTAACAAGAGAACAACAACTTGATGTTATCAACAGAACATTCCACGAACACTTCTAATTCATCAAAAAATAAATCATTTCAAACATGAATGGATATATAATTAAATAGCTTTTCCAATAAAGAGGATGTTTACATCCTCTTTATTTATCTTATATAATAATACAGTAGTTATTTTATCCTATAATATATTTTTTAGGGGGAACTTGGCATGAAAGGTAGAATTCACTCAATAGAAACTTGTGGTGCTGTAGATGGACCAGGACTTCGCTATATCGTCTTTACACAGGGGTGTGCCTTAAGATGTAAATACTGTCATAATCCTGATACTTGGAAAACAACTGACGGAAATGAAACCACAACAGAAGAACTTATTGAAGATATCGTCAAATACAAAAGCTTTATGGCAGCATCAAAGGGTGGTGTTACTGTAAGTGGTGGTGAACCATTCCTCCAACCTGCTTTCTTAAAAGACTTACTTATGAAATGTAAAGAAGAAGGTCTTCATACTGCCGTTGATAGCTCTGGCTATGTAGATCTTAATGTAGCTGATCCAATTTTAGATTATACAGATCTTGTTCTTTTAGATATTAAATCTTATAACAAAGAAGTTTTTAAATCATTAACAGGTGTTCCTCTTGATCGTACACTTGCTTTTGCTAAACATCTTGAAAAACGAGGTATTCCTATTTGGTTACGCTATGTATTTGTACCTAACTTAACAGATAATCCTGATGATATTGAAGGATTAGCACAATTTTTAACCACACTTAATAATGTTCAGCGTATAGATATCCTTCCATTCCATAAAATGGGTGAATATAAATGGGCTCAACTCGGATATGATTATTCATTAACCGATACAAAAGAACCTTCTGTTGAAGCCACTAATGCTGCAGCAGATATTTTCAGAAAATATAACTTGCCTATTGTTTGTTAGGTATAAAAAAAGCGCATCTTATATAGATACGCTTTTTTTATATAGGTGCAGATTCATTTTTCTCTTTAAATAGTCGACTCCAAAATGAAGACTTTTCTTTTTTGGGAACCTCCTGAACTTGAGCTTCGCTCATTTCCTTACGCATACGTTGAACTTCCCGCATCGTTTCATCCAACTTCTTATAATACTCTCTATTCTTCTCTTCTTGCTCTTCTTGCATTTGAATTACTTTCTCTTCTACAGCACAATCCACTTCTTGCTTAATGGTCTGCTTCATCTCAACTTTTGATTGTTCATTACACTCTGTAAGAGCTTGTTTAAACATTTCCTTCATCATACTTGAAAACTGTTTTACTTTCTCATCCTCTGCATTAGTAATATCCACTTCTACTAAAGATGGTTTATTCGTAGGCGTTACTACTGCTACATTCATACTACTGAGTTGCTCATAAGTTTCTTTTATTTCTTCATTACCATCATGAACGATCGATTCTATTGCTTTGAGCTGTAATCCTTGCTCTCTCATTTCTTGAATCTTTCTAAATCTCTCAACGTCTTCTAGCGTATATACCCTGTGTCCTTTACTATTGCGGCGTATCTCTAGATGTAATTCCTTTTCATAAAATCTAAGTACATAGGCTTCTGTTTCTAGCATCTCTGCTACATCTTTTACTGTTAAAAAGTCTTTCTCTTGCACTTTATCTCACCCCATCATTTGTAGCTTTTAGAATAATTATACCACTTTTTTCCATTATTTCAATAATATTTTTATTTAGAATAATAATCCAATAATTATCAAAATAAAATCAAAAAGCAGCTATAAGTAAGTCTTCAAAATAAACTTGCTTATAACTGCTTAGTTAATGCTGCATATTTGCAAACTTTGTATACTGTCCTAACCAAACTAGTTCTACAGTGCCTGTTGGACCATTTCTTTGTTTAGCAATAATAACTTCACCTACATTTTTCTTATCTGTATCTGGATGATAATATTCATCTCGATAAAGGAACATCACCACGTCAGCATCTTGCTCAATTGCCCCAGATTCACGTAAATCGGAAAGCATAGGTCTATGATCTTGTCTTTGTTCACACGCACGTGAAAGCTGAGATAAGGCAATAACAGGGGCATTCATTTCTCTTGCTAAAGCCTTTAATGAACGTGATATATCTGAAATTTCTTGTTGCCTTGATGAACCATCCCCTACACCACTCATCAATTGTAAATAATCAATCATGATTAGATCAAGGCCTTTTTCCATCTTAAGCCGCCTACATTTGGCACGCATATCCATTACGTTAATCCCTGGCGTGTCATCAATATAAATGCGTGAGTTTGTAATATTTGGGATACTTTGAGCAATTCTGTCCCAGTCATCTTTTTCAAGCATCCCTGTTCTCGCTTTTTGTGAATCAACCATTGCCTCAGCACAAAGCATACGACTTACTAATTGATCCTTAGACATTTCTAGGCTAAATACAGCTACACTCTTCTTATTCTTAATACCTGCTGTTTGAATAATATTAAGTGAGAAAGCTGTTTTACCCATTGAAGGCCTAGCAGCTACCAAAATAAGGTCTGAAGGTTGAAGTCCTGCTGTTCTCTGGTCCAGGTCAATAAACCCAGTTTCAATTCCCGTAATCCCACCTTTACTTTTATGAGCTTCTTCAATTTTCTCGATAGAGGTTAATATAATTTCATCGATTCCAGTAAAGTCATCTGTTTTCTTATTTTGTAAAACATCAAAAATAGACTTCTCCGCAAAATTCATAATATTGTCTAAAGGCTCCTCACCTTCATAGCTTTTTGCAGAAATGTCAGTACTTACTTTAATCAATTTTCTTAATGTAGCTTTTTCTTGTACAATCTTTGCATATTGTTTAATATGCGCAGAAGTAGGCACTGAATTAGCAAGCTCTACTAAATAACTTAAGCCACCTACTTGATCCAATACCCCATTTTGTACAAGCCTATCTTGTATTGTAACTAAGTCAATAGGATTACCTGTTGTATAAAGCTCCATAATAGCTGCAAATATTTGCCCATGATCTGGTCTGTAAAAATCACTGGTAATTAAAATTTCACTGGCTACAATGACGGCATCATGATCCATAATCATTGAGCCTAAAACAGATTGTTCTGCTTCAATGCTATGCGGAGGAATCCTCATATTTTTAATTTCTTCCATAGAGATTTTTCCCTCCTTTTACTAGTTGTTTCTCTATAGATTAAGGGGCTGTTGTACTAGTCAACAGCTCCTTAAAATAAGGTATATGAAATTTTAAGCGCCTACAACAAAAACTGAAACGGTTGCTGTCACATTTGGATGTAATTTAATCGCTACTTTTTGCCCACCTAAGCCTTTGATTGCTTCTTTTAATTGAATTTTCTTTTTATCAATTTTTACATTAAATTGTTTTTGAATTTCTTCAGCAATTTCCTTTGAAGTGACAGAACCAAATACTTTTCCGCCTTCACCTGTTTTTACTGCTAGCTTGATTTCTTTATCATTTATTGCCTGGGCAATACGATTTGCTTCATCTAATTCATTTTGTTTACGTTTATCTTCAGCTTTTTGTTCTAACTTTCTATTATTAAGATTTACAGCATTTGCTTCAACAGCTAATCCTTTTGGAAATAAAGCATTACGTGCATAACCATCTTTAACTTCTAATAAATCCCCTTTTTTACCTACTTTTTTGACATCTTGTGTTAAAATTACTTTCATTTTGATTCTCCTTCCTCAAAATAGAGGGCTATAGCCTCTTTTAGTTTTTGCTTTGCTATATCAATAGTCACATCTTTGAGTTGTGCACCCGCTATACCTAAGTGACCTCCACCTCCAAGAAGCTCCATGATACGTTGTACATTAATATCCCCTAGTGCTCTTGCACTTATATAAATACAGTCTTCCACTTCTGAGAGAACAAAAGAAGCCTTAATGCCTTTAATGTTTAATAATTCATCAGCCACTTGTGCTGCAAGGACTGTAATATGTTCTACATCTCCCTTTACAACCGATATAGCCATATTCTCATTCCATACATCTGTTGTTTGAATGGCACGGGCTCTTGCCCTATAAGAGCTCATATCATTTTGAAAGAACATTCTAACCCTTGTGCTATCAGCTCCACTTCGTCTTAAGAAAGCAGCTGCTTCAAAGGTTCTAACACCTGCTTTAAAAACAAAGTTCTTTGTATCTACTGTAATTCCTGCAAGTAGAGCGTCTGCCTCCACTGGATTTAGCTTAATCTTTTCACTTAAATAATTTAAAATTTCAGCAATCATCTCACAAGTAGATGAAATAAATGGTTCTAAATAACTAAGTACTGCTTCTTCAATATAATCAGTACTCTTTCGATGATGATCAAATACGACTATCTTCTCACATAATCCTAAAAGTTCTGGCTCCTCCACATAACTTCTCCTATGCGTATCAACTACAACTAGCAGTGTATCCTTATCTATTTCTCTGCTTGCATCTTCTGGTGTAATAAATAAATCATCGTATTCTTTAGAAGTAATTATTCTATCATACAGTCCCTGAATTGCAAAGGTTGGCTCCCTTAAAACAACTTGAGCTTTTTTACCCATTAATGCGGCACCACGATAAACCCCCATTGCGGCTCCAAGACAGTCCATATCTATATTCTTATGCCCCATAATAATTACCTTATCAGCTTCATGAAGTAGTTCTTTAAAAGCATAAGCTTTAATTCTTACTTTTACTCTTGCACTCTTTTCCACTTCTTTTGTTTTTCCACCATAAAAGGTATATTTATCATTATGCTTAATGATCGCTTGATCACCACCACGTCCTTGAGCTAAATCAAAAGCCACTCTAGCATCTTCTTTTGAACTAACGAGTGCTTTTTTATTGTTACCAATTCCTATACTGATAGTTACAGGTAATTCATTTCCTACTTGAATGTTACGTACTTCATCTAATATATCAAACTTCGTTTCCTCCATTTTGACGAGTTCTCTATAGGTCATAATAAGCATATACTTATCTCGTTCCATACGTACAACAACAACTTCTCTTTCCTTAAACCATAAATTAATCTTCCGATCAATAATAGCAAGAAGCATTGGTCTTCTTACTTCTTCAATACTATGACTAATCTCATCAATATTATCAATACAAAGGTAGCCGATGATGGTCTTTTCATCTTTAATCTGTAGTGCCAAATTTTCTTTTTCTGTACAGTCCACGAAATATAATGCAAATTGTTTGACATTGTGATCTCTTGTGAATGCTTCTAACATCACCTCATAAGTCTTGCTTCCCACTGAAATTTTCTTTTGAATTGGCTCTTTTTCTAGCATCCATTCGCCAATTTTGGCTTCTTGAAAAATGCTTTTTATGTTTTTACCTATAATATTCTTTTCTTTAAGTACATTTTGAAAAGCTTTATTACACCACTTGATATTTCCAACTTCCTCCACAATTACAACAGGTAGTGGCACATTTACAAACATGCTATCTTTAATACTTGCAATACTCTCTATTTCTTCCTCGATTTCATGTTTAACATAAACTTCAAGCTGCTTCTCACCCCATAAACTTACAGCTAACAGTATCCCATAGATCAGTATCGAAATGATACTTGGCACAAAATTAGAGTCGCTGAGACATTGTATGATTATGCCTACTACTAATAAAACTTGGCATCCATGAAAGAGGAACTTGGCATAAGAAAACTTCTTTGTTAAGTTAATTTTCATTTTCTTTTCCTTTCTCAACTATACAACAATCTCTACTTTTCGATAGTTAAATATGGCATCAAGGCATCCATAGAATAATAATACATCTGGCCATATCATAAATAAAGTCGCAACTCCAATATAACCTAATACCCTTATCCCTGTTTTCTTTGCATAACATTTTAATAATGCAATCAAACTAAGTATTCCCGCTATTTGTAATAAACTTGCTAAAAAGGCAATAATATTAAGTGCAAGAAGTGTTAATGTATCTGAAGTGCTATTAACATCTGTCACCACCATACAAATAACAAGCAGTAAAACTGCTACTTTAGAAATTCTATATTCTAATATCTGTTTTGTGCTAGGTAATGTTTTATTTTTTCGTCTTGCTATTATATTTATTAGGAATACAGAAATTGCAAATCCCATCATAACTTGTGAAACAATAATGGTTCCATAAAATTTCTTTAAAACTAATATAATTGTGTCAACAGACTGGCTCATCTGGGCTGGTGTAATTTGCATGCTGGCATTAACCCCTGCACTTAATTGATCCATCGTTTCAAACATTGACTTAAATTCACTCGCTAATAAGTCTAAGGTTGTACAATATTGCGCCTCATAATCAAAGCCTAACTGCTTGACTAGTGCCAAAAAACAAAATACAACTGTCGCTAAAATAAGACCACCATTCATAATAATATTAGGTAATGGTAATTCTCGTTTATATAAAACTAAAATAATATAAGCTGGTATGACAACACTTACTGCATAAATAAGTACCCCTATAAGGCTATGTGTCATGAGATAAACTACCACACTTACTGCTACATGAAAAATAACTTGCAGCTGTAAAGTCACTTTATTTCTCATACAATATAAAGCAAATGGTACTGCAACAATAGGCAATAGTACAATTTCAATTTGACTAAAAGTACCTAGTGCACTAAGTAAAATGTAAATAACCATTATCCCAATGAGTTTCATTACATTTTTCTTATCTTGTTCCATCAAAATATGCCTCCTCTACATTACTTAGTCACTATCATTTGACATTATATTATTATATCATATAATCCCTGCTTAATTCTAGTCCTACTCTTTTACTCTCTAAAGTTTTACCTCTTTTATAGTGTTAGTTTAGATACCCTATAAAAATATTATATATACTTTTCCATTAATCAATCTATAAATAATTTATCTAAGAAAGTTCTAATTTCTTAGATAATAAAAAAAGCCACTGCCTAGGCAGTGGGTGTGCATATTGGTGTGTGCTTATTTCTCTCTATAAGTTAAAACGATCAAAATTAATCTTGTGTATATGGTAAAAGTGCAATGTGTCTTGCACGTTTAATAGCAACTGTAAGTTTACGTTGTGCTTTTGCTGAGTTACCAGTGATTCTTCTTGGAAGAATTTTACCTCTTTCAGAGATAAATTTCTTTAAAGTATTAACATCTTTATAATTAATTTTTTTGATGTTATCACCAGCAAATTGGTTAATTTTACGTCTTCTACGGTTATGTCTTTTTTGCATTGCCATTGTGTTTTCCCTCCTTTTATTAATGTTCATCTTAATGATTCATTAAAATGGTAAATCGTCATCTTCCTCGAAGTTTGTAGGTGTAAACCCACTTGCGGAATTTCCTGAAGAAGGACTTGGTGTTGGCACACTTGTTGGTGCATCCATAGGACCACGGGCTTCAAATGAAGATTTACTTTCTGCAAAGTGTTGCTCTTCTGCCACCACATCTACTGATGTGTGCTTTACTTTTTGTTGATCTTCCCAAGTATTCACTTGAAGTCTACCAACAATAGCCACCATTTGGCCTTTTTTGAAATATTTTTCTGCAAACTCACCGGCTTTTCCAAATGCAACAATATTAAAAAAGTCAACATCTTGTTCACCAGGTTTTACAAAACTTCTTCTGACAGCAAGTCCATATCTTGCAACTGCAACAGGATTGGCTGATTGTGAATAACGTACTTCAGGATCTCTTGTGAGACGTCCCATTAATATAACTTTATTCATAATCTTACCCCTTTCTTCAGGTAATAATTATTTATCTTCAAGAGATACGATTAAATAACGAAGAACTTGTTCCATAATACGAACTCTGCTTTCAATTTCAGCTGGAGCAGTTGCTTCTGCTTGGAATTGAATGAAATAGTAGAATCCTTCTCTTTGTTTATCGATTTCATAAGCAAGTTTTCTTTTGCCCCAATCGTCTACGTTTGTGATTTCCCCACCAAAACGTGTGATAAGTTCTTTCACTTTTTCAAGAGTAGCTACTTTTTCTTCTTCGCTTAATGTTGAGAATAACACAACTGATAATTCGTAATTTCTCATTACTTGCACCTCCTTCTGGACTTAGGCCCTATGCAATTTCATAGAGCAAGGATTATTTGTTACAGTTTGTTATTTTATCATATAAATCATAAAAATACAAGCCTTTTATCATCTATTTTTAATTTAATATCAGTAATTCGACTAATTTTATCAAAATATAGTAACTTACTTTTCTAATAAGGCATTTCATCTTTATTAAAAGATAGATTTTGTAATGTGCTACTTGCAATCTCACTAGCTGCGTTATGAATAATCACTTCTTCAGGAACTTGCTTGCTACCACTTGTAAAGTATTGCTCATCTACAATAACTTCCACTTTGGTATGCTTATTGTGCTCAGCATCTTCCCATATGTCTTTATGCAAACTACCACTTACCACAACCATTCTCCCTTTTTTCAAGTACTTCTCTGCTAATTCTGCATCCTTATAAAAAGCAACAACATCAATAAATTCTGCCTTTGCCTCATTATTTTTAAATTTTCTTTTACGCACTGCAAGTGTATAGGTTGCAATTGCCATTTCTTGTTTAGATTGTGCATAACGTACTTCAGGATCTCGTGTTAACCTACCCATTAAAATAACCTTATTCATAAAATGCGCCTCTCTTATTGGTATAAACAAGCCTCCTATTTAAGCATTTTATGATTAGTTTATCTCTATTCTGCCTCAGCCCTACGGAGTACTTTCTTTACACTCTTCTCAAATTTTTCACGAGGAATCATAATTAAGTGCTTACAAGCTACGCAGCGCAATTTGAAGTCCGCTCCTACGCGAAGTACTTCCCATTCATTAGTACCGCATGGGTGCGGTTTCTTCATTTGCACTACATCTCCAACTTGATAATTCATCATGTACCCTCCTATAATTTATAACCATATTTTTCTAAATGTATTCACTAAAAAAGTATATTTTACCTATCATTATAATTGAGTTTTTAAACTGCTCCAAGCCATCTTATTGAATTTAAATAAAATTAATAAAAAAATGTCTTAATACTTATCATAACAATCCCTAATATAACTAGTACAACTCCCATTGCACGATTTAGCGTTTCAGGAGAAGCAATATTTGCAAACCTCGCTGCAAGTCTTGCAAATATAAAAGTAAATATCATACACATCACAAGAACAAAATAATCTGGTACTCCTCCAATGGAGAAATGAGAAAGCGCTCCTGTTAATGCAGTAAAGCTCATAATAGATACACTTGTGCCTACTGCCGTCTTAAGTTCATAACCTAAAACACTGGTTAAAATCATAAGCATCATCATTCCTCCACCAGCACCTATAAAACCACATATACACCCTATTAAACTTCCACAGAAAATGGATTGGATTATTCTCACTTTCTGGCTTTTGTTTTCCATCATTTCTTTAGTAGTCATTACAGGTTTCGTAATAAATTTAATACCCATAAAAGTGGTAATAAATAATGAGAAATTTCCCATCACGTTATTTTCTACATTAGCTGAAAGTATACTTCCTATAAATGTAAATAAAAGTACTGCCACCATCATTACTAGTCCATTTTTTATATCTAAATTCTTATTCTTTCCATATGTATATGCCGACACTGCTGATGCTAAAACATCCGAAGCTAATGCAATTCCTATAGCCTGATAAGCAGATATTCCTAAACAAATAATAAGCATAGGTGAAATAACAGCAGCAGCTGACATTCCTGCTAATCCTGTTCCTAGTCCTGCACCAAATCCCGCCAATAAACATACCCCTATTTTTACAAGCATATTCCTTCCTCCCTACTCATCTATTTCTTACTTAATTTCTATAATTTAGTTTAATAAATTGCAATGAATTCTTTATTAAGAAGTCATCAATTGTCTTTTTTGTTACAAGAATAACAAAAAACTGCTAGAATATGTTCTAGCAGTTTTTTAAGGCGACAACCAGATTTGAACTGGTGATGAAGGTGTTGCAGACCTCTGCCTTACCACTTGGCTATGTCGCCATCTATTCAATTTCTTAATACTTATTATATAATTTATAATATAATAAAACTCCCCGAGTAGGGTTCGAACCTACGACCCTCCGGTTAACAGCCGGATGCTCTGCCGCTGAGCTATCGAGGAATATTTCTAAAAGGCGACAACCAGATTTGAACTGGTGATGAAGGTGTTGCAGACCTCTGCCTTACCACTTGGCTATGTCGCCTTATGACCCATACGGGAATCGAACCCGTGTTACCGCCGTGAAAGGGCGATGTCTTAACCGCTTGACCAATGGGCCTTAT
>CAKVCL010000044.1 GCA_934725855.1 uncultured Cellulosilyticum sp.
AGATTAATTTGTTCTATACCTTCTTTTAATTTGACTGAAATATAAAGAAAAGGAAGCATATAATCTTACGAATAACAGTTGGAGCGTGAGCAACAGATACAAGGTAGAGAAGCTTAATCAGCTCATCAGGGGATGGATTAACTACTTCAAAATAGGAAGTATGAAACAACAATGCAGAGAAATGGATAAACATATCCGGTATCGACTGCGTATGTGCATTTGGAAACAATGGAAGACTCCACAGAACAGAGCAAAGAACTTGATGAAGTTAGGAATAGGCAGAAAATACGCATGGTCAACGGCATACACAGGAGCTAGAATTGCCTATGTATGTCAAAGAGGTGCTATGAATTATGCAGTAACAAAAGAAAGACTAACCCGCTTTGGATTAGTTTCAATGTTAGATTACTACACCAAAAGGTGTGTTACTTGTTAAGTTGATTGAACCGCCGTGTACCGAACGGTACGCACGGTGGTGTGAGAGGTCGAAAATTTCTCATTCATAGGAGAAATTTTCTCCTACTCGATTACGCCCAGCATGGGCGAAATCTAACAGGTGCAAGTCCTGAGTGCAGGTTGATATTGCCAAGCGTATAGACAAGGACAAGGGTATCCATCGTGAAGTGGAATCTAAAGTAAGTCAGAAGCAAAACTCTGGTCTGGCAGGGTAGAAATCACATATGGTGAAATATAATCATATAGTAAAATAAAGTTTTGCTTGAAATGAACAATATAACATCTTGAGACTGATTTTTTAACAAAACATATATAAGATTAAGCCTAAATAGAATATAATAATATATAATAAATAAACTTGTTATAGTAAAAAGGGGAGAATATAGTGGATATAATACAGAGCACCTTAGGGGCGAATAATGAAGTGGTAAATGTGGAAATGACACCAGATAGAATGATTGGTGTAATTTCTTTTGTTCCCCCTGATATGGGTGGAAGAATATTGTCTTATGAAGAAGTGTATCAGGCAATACAAGATAGAGGAATTGTTTCAGGAATAAAGGAATCAGATATAAGGGAACTCATTCAAAACAAAAAGTACAATTATAAATATATTATTGCAACAGGTCAACCTTCCACAAATGGAGAAGATGCAAAGATTATTTTTAATTTTGATCCTAAAGGTTTAAATAAATTAAGGCCTAGACAAAATGATGATGGGACGGTAGATTTTAAAAATCTAGAAGGGATGAAAAACGTTAAAAAGGGAGAACTTTTAGCTACTAAGATTCCAGCTACCCAAGGAGTAGATGGTTATAATATATTAGGCAAAGTACTAAAAGGAAGAAAAGGAAAAGATGCACGTTTACCTCGAGGTAAAAATACCATTACTTCAGAAGATGGTCTAAAATTATTTGCGAGTGAAGAAGGCCGGTTGCTATATGAGGATGGTAAAGTATCAGTAAGCACCACGATGCTTGTTAGGGGAGATGTAGACAGTAGTATAGGGAATATAGATTTTCTAGGTAATGTGGTCATTACAGGAATTGTGCATAGTGGATTTAGAGTACAGGCAAAAGGTAGTGTAGAAGTAAGAGGTCCTGTAGAAGGAGCTACCATTATTGCTGGTGGGGATATTATATTAAGCTATGGTGTACAAGGAAATGAGGAAAGTAAACTAGATGCAGGCGGAAGCATTATTGCTAAGTTTATTCAAAATGCCACAGTTAATGCTGTAAAAGATATTGTTACGGAGGGTATCTTACATTCATCTGTAAGTGCAGGTGGGGTGATCAATGTAACAAGTGGCAAAGGAAGCATTATTGGAGGTAATGTTTCAGCCACAAATGTTATTTCAGCCAAAAATATAGGTTCACCTATGGGCGCATTAACAGATATACAAATAGGATTAAAGCCATGCGTTTATGTTGAATATAAAGAACTTATAGGAATTATTGCTGCCGAGCAAGAAGAACTGACAAGTATAGAAAAAGAAATTATTTATTTAAAAACTAAGAATATAAGTGTGGGTTCTGAGGAATTTAAAAAGAACAAGATTCAGAAACTTATTTATAGAAGGCAGACCTTAACTACGGAAATAGAAGAAAACAAGAGAAGGTATAAGCTACTTGCCGAACAAGTTAATAATTCCACAGAAGGTGTTGTTGAAGTATATGATAAAATTTATCCAGGTTCAAAAATAATCATGGGTAATGTTTCTAGAAGCATAGATGAGACATTGTCTAGATGTGTAATAGCCAAGGATGGTCAAGATATTAGAGCCAAAGATTTAATTAGTAGTTCTACTAGCAAAAGAAGTATTAAAGGAACAGGACATAATTCTGAAGCAAATAAGAAACAAGGAAATAAAGACGAGCAGTATTTATTTATGTATGGTGAAGGAAAAACAGACCATCGTAAGAAATAAATCATTCATTAAAAAAGTAATAGAACTTAAAATAATCCCTAGTAATTGCTCAAGGAAAAAGCAGTTACTGGGGATTACTCTATTAACACTAGAAAAATTGAGAAAAAAGTAGAATAATATAGAGGTGTCAAAAACTAATAGGATTAATTTATGAGGAGGATGCTTATGGCATTTAGAAAAGATTTTGTATGGGGCGCAGCAACTGCTGCTTATCAAGTGGAAGGTGCAACACGTGAAGGGGGTAGAGGCCTTAGTATTTGGGATGTATTTTGTGAGCAGCAAGGTAAGGTTTTCGAGGGACAAACAGGCGAGGTAGCTTGTGATCAATATCATCGTTATAAAGAAGATGCAAAATTGATGAAAGAAATGGGCATTAAAGCATACCGTTTCTCTATCAGCTGGTCACGTATTATGCCAAATGGAACAGGTGAAGTGAATCCAGAAGGCATTGCTTACTATAATAACTTAATTAATGCACTGATTGAAAATGGAATAGAGCCATACTTAACCCTTTATCATTGGGATTTACCTTATGAATTACAAAGAAGAGGCGGCTGGCTTAATGATGAATCTGTGCAATGGTTTAGAGAATACACAACTGTAGTAGCTAAAAATTTCTCTGACCGTGTCAAATACTTCTTTACCTTTAATGAAGCACAATGTTTTATTGTACTAGGCTACTTTAGAGGAGAACATGCACCTGGTTTAACTTATGGCTATAGAGAATATTTCCAAGTATCTCATAATGTCTTAAAAGCACATGGTGCGGCGGTCATGGCATTAAGAGAGCACTGCAAACAACCTATTCAAGTAGGATTTGCCCCTACTGGAGCTTACTTTGTTCCAGAAACAGATAAACCAGAAGATATTGAAGTCGCTAGAAGAGCTACACTTGGTTTAGATGACAGCATCGAAGGCAGTATGTGGAGCAATATCTGGTTAAGTGACCCAGTCATGTTAGGACACTATCCAGAAGAAGGGCTTCAAAGATTTGAGCCATATTTACCTAAGATTACAGAAGCAGATATGAAACTGATTTACCAACCAGTAGACTTCTATGCACAAAATATTTATAACACTGTAAAAGTTCGTGCAGGTAAAAATGGTGAAGCCATTCGTGTCAAACGTTATGATGGTTTCCCTAAGACATCTATTGACTGGCCAGTAACACCTGATTGCCTATATTGGTTACCTAAGTTCTTCTATGAACGTTATAAAAAGCCAATTTATATCACTGAAAATGGTGTAGCAACGACTGACTGGGTATGTTTAGATGGCAAAATACATGATAGTTATCGTATTGATTTCTATGCACGTTACTTAAAGGAATTAAAAAGAGCCGCTGATGAAGGCGTAGATATCGCTGGATATTTTGCTTGGTCTTTAATGGACAACTTTGAATGGACTAAAGGCTATAGTGAAAGATTTGGTTTAGTTTATGTGGATTACAATACACAGGAAAGAATCATTAAAGATTCTGGACACTGGTATAAAGAAGTCATTCAAAAAAATGGTGAGAATTTATAATTCAGAGCTAGAGGAAAAGAAGAAGGCAAAACACCTTTTGAAAGGCCTATATTTATAGGCCTTTCAAAAGGTGTTTTATTTTTTTACTACGGGTATTTGAATTTTATATATTAGTTTTTCATTACGGTAAAATGGAAATTGGTTGAGTACTTCGCAAATATAGTCTCCACTCGTACGCATGCCTTGACGTTCAATTTCTTCATAAAGCTTATTGGCATAGTCTATTTCTAAGCTGGTGTCATCAGAAGCCATAGCGATATACATACCAGAAGGCAATAGACGAAGGTCTTCTTTTGCAGGATATAAATCATCAACAAACACAAAGGCTAGATGAGTTGTAAGATGTTTTGCATCAAAATTTTCTTGTGTGATGATGGTACCGATATTGATAAAATAGGAAGGCACAAGTTGATTTTCAAATAGATAGTTTTGCATTTCGCGAATCATTTGTTCATATCCCGTGTAGCCATCTGCATAAAAATCATAATTCGTATGATGGACGGCAATACAGCGTTCTTCCTGATACTCAAAGTAAGGGGTTCCAAAAGGGGGAAGAGCATTTTGAATTTGCAAGTTTTTATGTAGGCGAGAAAGTGTGTTACGGCTGATAGATAGGTTATAGAGTTCTTTTTCAAGTTTTAATTCTTGCTCTTTAAAAATGACAGCAAGTTCTTCCGGAGAAGAAAGGGAGAAGATTTTACGAATATCTTCCAGTGATAAACGACAGCTTTTTAAGGCATGAATTAAATCTAATCTGGCGCATTGTCCTAATGTATAGTAACGGTAACCTGTTTCTTTATCTAGATACTCTGGCTCTAAAAGCTTATTCTTAGCATAAAGTCTAAGGGTTTGAGTACTCACATGATTAAGCGCTGCCATTTCTCCAATCTTTAAGTATTTCTCCATATTTTTATCAGCCCTCCATATAAATATCAAATAGAGTAACGAACAGTAATCCATTAATTGTATTATAACGCTTTTTCCTATAATGAAAAAAGAATAAAAAATAGAAACTGCTCGTAAAGAATAAAACCTATATTGACTTTATACTTAGTATAAGGATTATAATTTTTTTATCAAAAGAAAGTAGTAGTTTACAAACAGTATGATAGGGAGGAATAGCGATGGATAGAAAAGTAACATTTGTTCAGTATGGATGTGGAAAAATGGGTAAGTACTTGATACGTTATGGAATTGAAAAGGGTGCCGAGCTTCTAGCCGCATTTGATATGAATCCAGCTGTCATAGGTAAAGATGCGTCAGAAATCGTTGGGGATGGTTATCCTGAAACAGGAATTAAAGTATCGCCAGCTAGTGATGTCGATGAAGTGATTGGAAAATTAAAACCAGATGTCTGTATTATTGCTACTAGAAGTACCGTTGCAGAATTAGAAGAGATTTTTACAATCTGTGCTAAGTATGGGGTTAATGCTATTACGACCTGTGAAGAAGCACTTTATCCATGGAACTCTTCACCTGCTTTAACTAAGAAACTAGACCAGTTAGCTAAAGAGGGAGGCTGTACTTTAACAGGCGTTGGCTACTGTGATTTAGTATGGGGAACGATGGTAACCAATATGGCAGGGTCTTCATTTAAGATCACAGAAATTCGAGGCGTAAGTTCTTATAATGTAGAAGATTATGGTATTGCATTAGCAGAAGGTCATGGCGCAGGCTTCAGTAAAGAAAAATTCCAATCAGAAATTGCAAATATCAATACACTTTCATCTAAAGAGTTAAAAGAATTGATTGAAAGTGGTCAGTATGTACCTTCTTATATGTGGAATCAAAATGGATGGCTTTGTAGCAAAATGAATTTACATATTACCTCACAGGTTCAAAAGTGTTATCCAACGAGTCATACAGAGGACTTATATTCCACTACTCTTGGGGCGACAATTAAAGCAGGTGACCCAACAGGTATGCGTGCTGTTGTAACCACTGAAACAGAAGAAGGCATTACTCTTGTTACTGAGTGTATTGGTAAGGTCTATGCACCTGATGATTTTGACTGTAATGATTGGACTTTTATAGGTGAACCAGAAACCACAGTATCTGTCAATCGTCCTGCAACAGTTGAAATGACCTGTGCAACCATTGTCAACCGTATTCCACAGCTTATTGATGCACCAGCAGGTTATGTGACCACAGACCAATATCCATATAATGAGTATTGCGTGCATCCACTAAATACTTATGTAAAAAGCAAGTAAATGTATTTGAGTTGTATAATGTAATAAAAGGCGTATAAAAAGAAAGAACGGAAAAATAATTTTTTAGGGATATGATATTAAAATAAGGAGTTGCGATTAACTGATTTTATCAGTTGATCGCAGCTCTTTTTTTATCAGATAAAAAAGGAATCTATCATTTTAATAGAGTTCTATAATGTCTTTTTTGATAAAAATTTGTAGGTATTTGAAAAAATCAGGGAGTAGTGTATAATATTTTTCGACACGATATTCGATGTCATTATATGATATGCTTCTTGCATATATATGTCTTAGGCATTTAACGATAAAAGTATAACTTTAGGAGAAAGAAGATGAATAGACAGGATACCCACAAAATAGCAGTTGTTGGTCTAGGCTATGTTGGACTGCCACTCGCAGTACATTTTGCAAAGGAATTTGATGTAATAGGATTTGATTTAGATAGCGAAAAGATTAATAAATATATAAATGGCAAAGACCCAACTGAAGAAGTGGGTGAAGATGCTATTAAAGCAAGTCGAATGCTTTTTACAGATAATCCTAAAAAGTTAAGAGAAGCGAATTTCATTATTATTGCCGTACCAACCCCGATTAATTTAGATAAATCTCCTAATTTAGAGCCTCTTTTAAAAGCAAGCAGGCTAGTTGGAGAAAATATGCAAGGCAATGGGACCATTGTGGTTTATGAATCCACCGTTTATCCTGGTGTAACCGAGGAAAAATGTGTGCCAGAAATTGAAAGGGCATCAGGCATGAAATGTGGAGAAGATTTTTATGTAGGGTATTCTCCAGAGAGAATTAACCCAGGAGATAAAGTAAATACCGTTACAACGATTAAAAAGATTGTTTCAGGAATGGATGAAAAGACGCTTAATGTGATTGCTAACGTCTACAGTCAAATTATTGAAGCTGGTGTGCACAAAGCGGAAAGCATTAAGGTAGCAGAAGCCGCAAAGGTGCTTGAGAATTCACAAAGAGATGTCAATATTGCCTTTATGAATGAAATGGCGATGGCTTGTCATCAGATGGGTATTAATACAGCAGATGTGATTCGTGCCATGAATACCAAATGGAATGCACTCAATTTTGTTCCAGGGTTGGTAGGTGGACATTGTATAGGCGTAGACCCTTACTACTTTATTTATGAAGCAGAAAATCAAGGCTATCATTCAAATATTATTTCAGCAGCACGCCGCATCAATGATGATATGCCAAAAGAAGTGGCGCATGAAATCGTTAAGCAAATTATTTTACTTGGGAAAAATCCACGTGAAGTAAAAGTGCATATGCTAGGACTAACGTTTAAAGGAAACTGCCCAGATTTAAGAAATACAAAATCAGAAATTGTGATGAGAACACTTGAATCTTACAAAATGAAGGTTGAGATAACCGATGCAAGGGCAGACCAAGAAGAGGTGGCAGAGGTATTTGGCAAAGAGGCCATACCGTTTGAAGAAATTGCACAGGCAGATTGCCTAATCTTTGCAGCCAATCACAAGGAATATGCGCAATTGCAACTACAGCAAATAGAGAAATTATTAGATAAAGAGGGCTGCAAGTTAGTTATTGATCTATGTAATATCTATAGTCAGAAAAAATTTGAAGGCAGCAATATCAACTATTGGAATTTATAAAGAGAAAGGTATAATGGAATGTTTCTTAAAATCAATAAGAAAAATAAAGTGATTGGATATGTCACCGTTTCTGTTATAGCATTAGGGGTTACATTTGGAGCAAGTCAAGTGATTGGGTATACCAATCATGAGAGAGAAGACATCAAGCAGGATTTATATGAAGAGGACAAACCAGTCGATTACAAGACAACTGAATTTGCCCAAATCGCACTCGATCGTCTTTCTAAGGAAAAGGAGCTTGCACAATTAAAAGCATCAAGTGGTGTATCCCAGAAGAAGGTTGCTCTTGTATTTACAGGATTAGCAATGCCAGAGCAAATGGAAGAGATTATTAAACTATTAGATGAATATGAAGCAAGTGCCGTATTTTGTGTAGATGGCATGTCAGCAGCTGAGGATACAGAAACCATTGAACGGATTAAAAACGCAGGCTATGAAATTGCTAACTATGGGTTAAAGGGAGAAAAGTATCTTGAGCAGTATAGTGAAGAGGACATTGCGACTTCTATTGCTTATACGCAAGCGATTTTAGAAGGCATTACAGGAGATAAAGCAAAGCGATTTATAGGGCAGGCAACTACCTATACCAATGAGGTGCTTCATGCCGCTTATTGTGCGGATATAGAAGAAGCCATTAAGCCAGAATTTTTTATTAATGATACAAGTTTTACAAATTTTTCAGCAGCCATGGGATGCGTGCAAAAATTTAAGCCGGGTGAAATTATTTGTGTGAAACTTCAAGGACAATTAGATGAAATAGAATATGAAAAACCTATAGAGGTGGAAGTTTCTCATGAAGACAATAATAGCTTTTTACATGAGCAAGGAAATGAGAAGAAGGAAGAGAAAGATATTGTCCTAACCGTTAAATATTTACTAGAAGCGCTTAGAACCACTCAGATGCCAGTCGTGTCATTAGATGAGTTAGATATAGAGTGGGATGATAAGCTAGAGCATCAATTTGCTATATCAGAAGATATTACCACTTATGAAGTTGCAAAATGTGAAAGTAGAGGAAAAGCATATTTTGAAAATGCTTTATTTATTGGGGATTCTTTATCGGTTTCATTAAAGCAAAATAATTATCCCAAGGGATTTAAGGATACATCCGATATCTGTGCACAAATAGGGGTCACAGCAAAGCAAATTGTGGATAATATGACAGTTGAAGATGATAAGGGCAATAGAGTAGGCTTATGGGATGAAATTATAGCACATTCACCTACAAAGATTTATATGCTTTTAGGTTCAAACAGCTTAGGAATACAATCCGATGAAGAACTTCTTAGAGATTATGAAAGATTAATGGACAAGCTTAAAAGCCAGTTTCCATCAGTGCCTATATTTATAATGGGATTAACGCCTGTTACCGAAAGTACATCAGCTAGAAATGTGGCGCTTACCAATGGAAGAATTCGCAATTTAAATCTTTCAGTTGCTAAACTGGCAAGAAACAAAGATTTTTATTATATCGATTTGTTTACAGCATTGGCTGATGAAAATGGAAATTTACCTTATGGACTTGCTCAGGAAGATGGAATTCATCTAAAGGAGAGAGGGGTAGAAAGATGGGTCAGTTATTTAGCAACCCATATTCCTAAAGAAGTACAATGATTAAAATGGGGAGCGTAATGGAAAGGATGTGAGGACAATGACCAAGAAAATGCCAGAGGATGTTTTACTGCAACAAAGAAAAGATAGACGTTCATTGCCTAATGTACCCGACCCAGAGAATATACGTTCCAAAACAGATAGACGAGGAACTAACTTTGAAGAATCAAAACTTGATGATTATGAGCAATATATTAGACTGCAACAAGAAGGGACAAGGTACACCGTAAATCTTCCTGCGACGATTACCGTTAAAGGAAAACGAAAAAAAGAAACCATCCAAGGGCGTGTAGTGGATTTATCTTCTACGGGTGCATTAGTTGAAATAGATCATACGATTGAAATGATGTATCACCTAAAATATGTGATTAACTTTTATATTGAGCCAGGGAGTATGCCAGAAGGTTATGAAATGAAGGTTAAACAGGAGTTTACAACGGCAAGGATTTTTTCTGGTGAAGAGGGTAAACAGTATTTAGGCATCAAGTTTAAAGAACCTTTATCGAAGTATGCTTTAAAGCATAAGGACCGCCATAGTCTTTTTGCAGCTAGTCTACTGATGACGTTTATTACACTTTTTATCATTTTAATGAGAGCGGAAAGTATTATTTACTTTAAATTTAGTAAACTAACGTATTTATATAGTATCATTGCAGCAACCTTCTTATTAAGTCGTTATTTAATCGGGGCATTATACAAATCTGTTCCCATTAATATTGATTTTACACCGGGTGTAACGATTATTATTCCCTGTTTTAATGAAGAAAATTGGATTGACAGGACGATTACAAGCTGTGTGAACCAAGACTATCCGTTATCTAAATTAGAAGTACTTATAGTAGATGATTGCTCAACGGATAAATCAGCCGAGGTGATTGAGGCAACCATTGAAAAACTAAATCGGGAGAATCCACGCTTTAATATTTTGGAGCGTGTAAAATATGTGCCTCAACCGAAGAACGGCGGCAAAAGAGAAGCATTAGCTAGAGGAACCAAAATAGCGAAGCATGATTTAATTGTATTTGTAGACTCAGACAGCTTCTTAGATGCCTTTGCGATTCGCAACTTGGTTCAACCCTTTCAAGACCCTAAAATGGGCGGCGTTTCTGGAAGAACAGATGTTGCCAATACGTATACAAATGGCCTTACCAAAATGCAGTCTGTTCGTTATTATATCGCTTTTCGTATTATGAAGGCAGCTGAAGCTTATTTTGATGCGGTCACTTGTTTATCAGGCCCATTAGCCTGTTATAAGAAAAGTATTATTGAAGATAACATGGATGCGTGGCTTAACCAGAAATTCTTAGGGCAAAGGGCGACATTTGGGGATGACCGCAGTATGACGAATTTTGTGCTTAAAAAGCATAGAACCAATTATCAAGATACGGCAATATGTAGTACCATTGTGCCCAATGATTATGCTTCTTTTTTAAAACAACAGATGAGATGGAAACGTTCATGGCTTAGAGAATCTATTGTAGCGTGCTCATTTATGTGGAAGAAGGAACCTTTTATGGCAGTCTTATTTTATATAGGCGTGCTGGTTCCTATAGCAGCACCCATTGTTGTTTTATATAACTTAGTTTGGGTTCCTATTAAGTGTCATATATTTCCAACCACATTTTTAGTGGGACTTTTAATGATGAGTATGCTCATGAGTGCCGCACAGCTGCTGCTTAGAAGAAGCTCCACTTGGCTATATGGTATATTCTTCTGTATTTTTTATGAAGCAGTGCTTTTATGGCAGATGCCAATAGCATGGGTAACTTTTTGGAAATCAACATGGGGAACAAGAATGACACCAGAAGATGTCAAAGAGGAAGAGAAGAAAAAACAGAAACAAGCGATGAAAAAACAAAGAAAAAGGGGCGTATAAATGGATTGGCGAAAGAAGAATGTTTATAAAGTGATTCGTTCCATCATAGAAGCAGTCGTACTCATCATTCTCCTTATTGTAATTATACGAGCACTGTTTTCTTTTAATACCTACAAACCATACAACGAAGAAGAAGCAACATCAAACGCTGGATTTGTAGCATTATCTTACTTTGGAGTGGATCGAATAGGAAGTGATACATTAACCAGTACACAACGTTTAGATGAACAGTTAAGAGCCTTATATGACCAAGGTTATGTTACTATTACCCAAGAGGATATTAAAGACTACTTTGAAAACAACAAAGCTTTACCCCAAAAGGCTTTGTTTTTAATATTTGAAGATGGAAGAAATGAAACAGCTGTCTTTGCACAACAGGTGATGGAAAAATACAACTATAAAGGCACCATAATGACTTATGCCAAGCAGGTGGAAGAAGATAGTACTAAGTTTTTACAAGGGAAAGATTTAAAGAAGCTTCTAGAATCCACCTTTTGGGAACTTGGAACAAATGGTTACAGGCTATCCTATATCAATGTAGTGGATGAAAATAACTATAATCACTATTTAATGGACTATATAAGAGATGATGAGGGGATTCCTAAAGAATCCTATAAGAAAATGTATAAGAGAATCTCAGCTGATTATGAAAAAATGGAAACCATCTATCAAGCTGAAGTAGATGAGCTACCTGAAACTTATATACTCATGCACTCCAATACAGGGAAGTTTGGGACCAATGACCGCGTAAGTGGCGTCAATGAAGAATGGATTAAAAAACTATTCCAAATTAACTTTAACCGAGAGGGAAACAGCTGGAATACCAATACAAACGAACTGGGAAAAGCAGATAATGCCTTATACAACCTAACCAGAATGCAAACGAGGGCAGATTGGTCTACCAATCATTTATTAATGAGAATGAAGTATGATACCAACCAAGATTTAGAGTTTATTAAAGGCAACCTCAATCAGTATAATGAGTGGATGATTCTTGAAGGGGCACTAGAGTGCAAACCAGAAAAGGCGATTCTTACCTCTACACCTAAAGGAGCAGCAAAGCTTTCACTAAAAGGGGATAGAAGATGGAAAAATTTCAAACTAGAAACCACTTTAACTGGAAACACCTCAGGAAGTCAAAGCCTGTATTTAAGAGCAGATGACAAGCTCACTAGCTATGTTTCGGTATCTTTTAATCATCAGACTTTATATATTAAAGAAACGACCCAAGAGGGAGAAAAAGAATTATTTCAAGTCAAATTACTAGATGAAGCCGAGGGTGAATCCGCATCAAAGCGTGAGAGTCAGAAAGCAAAAATAAACATTGAAATGAATGAGGACCATATCAGCGTTTGGGTAGACGATAGATTGGCTGCAGACAAAATCAAGCTATCTGAAATAAAGGAAGGAACGATTGGCCTTGGGTGTGAATGGACAAACCAAGATGCTGAGGAGAAGCATACAACAGATGATGTATATGATGGCGTATTTGAAAAACTCTCCGTTACCACTTTGCCTGATGAAAAGAACAAGACCCACAAGCTCTATGACAACCATCTTCATGGATTAGATAAGATTAGTCAGGTGGTTACAAACGCTTTTAGTAATGTGATTAACTGGTTTATTAAGTATTTATAAAGAAGAAATGAGGTGAAATGGGTGCAGGAGTGTACAAAAAAGAAACTCATAGACTGTTTAGTGGGGACGTTACTACTGATAACAGGTTTGATAACAGGCTGCACAAAAGAAGAGGAACCACCTAATCAAATGCCTTCAACAAAGGTCAATCAGAAAGAGGCATTTGATTATGACTCCAGCTGGATGGTTTACTGGGATAACCCTGTAGAGGAAATGATTCATGTTGGTGAGGATAAAAATCTGATTCTTTTTGCCTGCTATTTTGATGATAAGGGGCAATTATTTATTCCAGAGCAACTTACCGAAATGAGGGAAAGCGTGAAAGATTACACAAAAGGGAAAAAATATCTTTCATTTGTTAATGACATACAGTATGAAGATGGAACGAGTAAGCAAAAGGATACTCAGTTACTTGAAACCATCTTTAAAGATGAAGCCTCTATGACGGCATACATTGATTGTATTTTAAATACAGTAAGTGAATGGGAATGTGATGGAGTAGAAATTGATTTTGAAAAAATAGAAGCAGGCGGGTTATGGGATAAGTACTTAAAGTTTTTAGAGCTTCTTGTACAAAAAGCAAATGAGCAAGAAAAGGATATACGAGTGGTGCTTTCCAGTAGCGCGCCGATAGATGAGATAACATTACCAGAAGGACCTCAGTATGTGGTGATGTGTTACAATCTTTTTGGATATCATAGTGGGCCAGGGCCTAAAGCAGATAAGGCTTTTCTTAGTCAACTTGCCAAAAAGTTTAGTACGTTACACTCGGTAGAATTTGCTCTAGCCAATGGAGGCTTTGAATGGAACGAAGAAGGAAAAGTGACTCGCTCATTAAAAGAGCAACAGATTAATGCAATAATTAAAGCATATGATATTAAACCTAAGAGAGACCAACAGAGTCAGGCACTTTTCTTTGAGTATGGAGAGGGTAAAGACCACTATACGATTTGGTATGCAGATAGCCATACGTTAAGGGCTTGGAAGGAAACCCTTCAAAATAGTTACAGTGATATAGAACCAGTTAAAATAAGTCTGTGGAGAATAGAGGGAAAATAAAAGATTAGGAGGAATAGAGAAATGAAGAAAATCAGCATTTTATTAATGAGCGTATTAATGGTTGTTACAGTCTTAGTAACAGGATGCTCAAATGAAACAAAAAGTGCAAGCAGTAAAACGTATGATATTGAGGCGCTTTATGAGGCAGTGGAAAAAGTTAATCCTGTTACGGATGCTAGAGAATTAGATGATTTTGCGTTAGAAAATGATTTTAAATTAAATATGGCAGATGTGAAAGCTTACAAAGGAAAAATAAGTGGGGCTTTAAGTGACAGTGCATTAATTCTAGTCGTAGAAGCCAATGAGGGAAAAGGAAGTGCTATTAAGGAAAGCTTAGAAGCCTATAAAGAAAATCAGAAAGTATACTTTGGAAATTATGCAGAATTTGCTGATGCTGAGGCAATGGTGAATGATGGACGTGTGGTGACAAATGGAGACTATGTCATCATTGTATTTGCTAATGTGAACGGAGTAACTTACAACGAGATTGATAAAGCTATTTCTGAAGCAATGAATTAGGGAGGCACCCTATGGTATTTAGCACGCTATTGTTTTTGTTTAGGTTTCTGCCTATTACGCTGCTTCTATATTATATAGCACCAGGAAAAGTGAAAAATTGGGTTTTATTTATTGCCAGCCTTATATTTTATTCATGGGGTGAAATACGATACTTCCCAATGATGATGGCTTTAATTCTTCTTAACTATTTATGCAGTTTAGGGATAAGTCATTGGCGAAGACGTGAAAAGCTTAAAAAGTTGTTACTTATGATAAGCATTATCGGAAGTTTAGGAATGTTAGTATATTTTAAGTATATGGGCTTTATGATTGAAACCATTAATTTAGTAGCAGGAACCTCACTTAGTACAATACAAGGCATAGAACGATTACCACTTGGCATTAGCTTTTATACCTTTCAAACAATGAGCTATACCATTGATGTTTATAGAAATCAAGTAGAGGCAGAACCTCATTTTATTGATTTTGGGACGTATGTGGTCATGTTTCCACAGTTAATTGCAGGGCCTATTGTAAAATACCGTGATATATCCGAGAAGCTTCATATCTATAAGAATAGAGTTTCTTTATATGAGCTTGAAGAAGGCATTACAGAGCTTATATTAGGGCTCTCTAGAAAAGTGCTTTTAGCAGATGGAATAGGCAAACTATGGTCAGACATTGTTGGAACGTATTCAAATGGGATTCAAACAAGTGCAGGAGTAGGCCTTGAGAGTGCCACCACAGGATTAGCGTGGTTAGGGGTGCTGGCTTATTCTATGCAATTATACTTCGACTTTTCAGGGTATTCTCTAATGAGCATTGGAATTGGCAAGATGCTTGGATTTACTTTCCCACAAAACTTTAATAACCCCTATATGTCTCGTAGTATTACTGAGTTTTGGAGAAGATGGCATATGACGCTTTCTGGGTGGTTTAAGGAATATGTATATATTCCATTAGGCGGCAACAGAAGAGGAGCCCTTAGAACAAGTCTTAACTTATTTGTGGTATGGACGCTTACTGGCGTTTGGCATGGTGCAAGCTGGAATTTTGTACTCTGGGGAATTTATTATTTTATACTGTTAGCCATAGAAAAAGCATTTCTTTTGCGAAAGCTGGAAAAAGGCATATTTTGGCCACACGTGTACACCTTGTTTTTAGTCGTTGTGGGATGGGCTCTATTTGTAAGCAGTGAACCAGGCGTTGGTTTAGGCTTACTACTGGGTAAACTCTTTGTATTTCAAGGAGGCATTTCAGCTTGGTACTTCTTAAGAAATTATGGGGTACTTTTAAGTATAGGGATGCTTTGTTGCAGCTCGTTACCGATGAAAGTGTGGCAGCTTGTGGAGCAAAAAGAGTGGCTAAAAAATTCAATATTAATGGGATTACTATTTTTATGCATTTGTTATATTGTAGGGGCTTCGAATAGTCCATTTTTATATTTTAATTTTTAAATTTAAATCTTAAACTGGGAGTCAACGATGTCCAAGGATAAAAAAGAAATCATACGGCAGTATCCACTTATTATGATGTTTTTTATAAGCATCATAGTGGTGATGGTAGCAGATATAACGGCTAAAGACCGTGATTTTTCAGAACTTGAAAATAAGGTGCTCAAACAAAAACCTAAGTTTAGTACTACGAGCTTTTTGAGCAATAAGTGGACAGCTGAATACGGTGAATATATAAAAGAGCAGTTTGTGCTTAGAGATAAGTGGATTGATTTATATGCTTTCTTTGAAGAAGCACTCTTTCAAAAGGAAGAAATAGGGGACGTATTAATCGGAAAAGATAACATGCTTTTTAAACGTCTATTCACGCTTACCCAAGCAGAACAGCAGCAGGCAAGACAAAATATAGAGGTAATGAGCAAGTTTACAAAGGCACATCCAGGGAAGGTAACCTTTATGCTTGTGCCTACTGCTAGTTTAATCTATGCAGAAAATCTACCCGCACAAGCACCGATGTATCCTCAAGAAGATTTTATTAATGAAGTCTATCAAGAAGTAGAACAAAATGCAGAAGTGATTGATTTAATACCCGTGCTTAAAGAAAATAAAGATAGATATATCTATTATCGAACAGACCATCATTGGACTACGGATGGCGCCTATTTAGCTTATGAAGCTTATTGCAAGAAAAAGCATTTAGTGCCAAGCGTATACAAAGATAGAATACAAGTAAATAGTTTTTATGGCAGTCATTATTCTTCGTCTAGACAATGGCATGCAAAATCAGATGAACTGGTTTACTATGACTTGCCTAATGAAATGACAGTTTATAAAGTACTAGGTGAGGATTCGTTTGAAGTAGAAAATACAGGAAGCTTATATAATACTAAAAAACTAAAGACGATGGACAAGTATGGCATGTTTCTTGATGGAAATAATGGATACAGTACCATAAAAGGAAATGGGAAAGGAAGCATACTGATTATAAAAGATAGCTATGCAAATTGCTTCATTCCATTTTTAGTGGACCACTATGAACAAATAGAAATTATAGATTTAAGAAATTATAACTATAGCACACAAAGCTTGTTGGATAAAAATTATGAGGACATTCTTGTGCTATATAACTTCCAAAGTTTTATTTCAGACCCATTTATTGTTAATTTAATCAGGCCTTCATCAGTAAAGTAGACTATAAAATTGAATCAAAAAGCAGTAAAGGGATTTGCTAAAAATCTTTTTACTGCTTTTTGATTTCAAAAATAAAAAATACTAAAAAGCTGTTGACTTATGTAGCATAATGCTGTATTATTATACGAGTCAGCGGGAAATAGAGCTGATAACAAATGAACTTTGAAAACAAAATAGTAACCATAAAACCAGTCGATTCAAAATGAATCAGAGATTCATTAATGAGTATAAGGTTAGAAATAATCTTTTATGTACTAGTAAACGAGTATAACTCGAGCCAAGAACAATAAAAGTTATAAAATAACTTTAAGTTGT
>CAKVCL010000045.1 GCA_934725855.1 uncultured Cellulosilyticum sp.
TGTTCAGCTATACATTTCCCACTACCTGGGCATGTTCGGGACTTGCACCCGTTAGAGCGCGCCCATGGCGCGCAAACCAAAAAAGGAGGCTACTTGTTTTTGTAATCCTCCTAAAAGTTTATTCTGCTTCATTGTAAATCTTATAAAAATCTATAATTGGTAATAGTGCTGCCCCTATAGATGTTGTATTTTTAATATCTGAGAAATGAATATCTAAATCAAGATTTCCTAATATATCTTGATATTTTTCTAATAAATCATCTAAATACTCTGGCTCTGACTTAATTAATCTTCCTACTTTGCCACCAACGATAATCTTTTGAATATCTAACACCATTGTCAGATTATATATTGTCATGAGCAATACCTCTATTGCCTCTATAAGGATTTTAACTGCTACTTCATCTTTAAGCTTTACTAATTCTTTAAATTTCGAAAAATCCTTTATCTCATTACCTGTTTTATCTACATAATCCTGCACTAAACTCCTTGTAGAGATTTTATCTTCTACTAAAGTTCTTAATCCTGTTTCTCTTTCTCTAAAGTGCATATGACCAAACTCACCTGCACGTCCACTAGTTCCTGTAAATAATTCTCCATTTACAAAAATACCGCCGCCTAAACCTTCATTAATACCTATATACAATAAATTCTTTAATTCTTCATGTTTGCCCAATGATTTTTCTGCTAATAAAGATAAATTTGCCTCATTTTCTATATATACGGTTGAATCAAACAGATCATAAATATGTTCAAGAGATATTTGTCTATATCCCATGTTGGTTTGTTCAATAACATTAAGTTTTTGGTTGATTGCACCCGGAATAGAAATTCCTACACCTAAAATAGCATCTTTCTCTATCTTAAGTTCATCTAATCCTTCCATAATTAGTTGTTTTCCTGATGCTATATATTCTTCTAATTCTCCTCCTTCACATCCAACTTCTTTTACTAAAAGAATCTCTTCTATTAGATTAGTAAATACAACCACCACTTTATATTTGCTAACACTCATCCCAATAGAAATTCGTGAATTAGGAATAATCTTTATAACTTTTGGTTTACGTCCACCTGTATATATGTCTGATTCTACCTCTTCAATAATTCCCTCTTGTTTTAACTCATTTATATTGGTTGTTACAGTTGGAATGCTTATTTTGAGAGTATACGCAATATCTAACTTAGTTAGATTTTGTCCTTTTCCGATTAACTGTAGTATTCTTTTATAATTTGTCTCTTTAATTAGATTTCCTTTGGATATAACTCTTTTATTCATAATCCTCCCTACAACCTTCTTTAGTATTTTCCGCATCTTTTAAACCTTTATATTTTATTATATAGCATTTAAGTCCCTAAAGGTAGATTTCTCTACCCCTAGAGACTTAAAATTATGATCTCTTAAATTTACTAAGTCGTTTAATAGAAACGCCGCCCTTTTCTTCTAATAGCTCAATCAATCAGGAAATCAACTTTATCATTGATAAGATTAATATAAATCAAAAATACTCGGGGAAGTATTTTAAACAATTTAGTGCTTATTAAGCTAGTAGTGTTGAAAGAGCAGCAGGTTTCTCTTGGTAAAGATAATCTACCAACACACTATTTAAAATAGTATATTATATTAATATATATTAATACCTATATAATAAACTTGCAATGCTTTTTATATGTATTTTAAAAAGTTATTATTAAAAGTTGCAATTATTTAATTTCTTTGTTAATCTTCTTTGGCTTGATGATTGATACTCCCCAACAGTTTGGTTATAATAAAATTAATATAAATTCTACTTAATAATAGATAAGGAGTCCCATTATGCGACGTTATGCTAAATTATCTACTTTCAATCTAACCAAATTTGAAGAAATATTAAAATTCTTCTTTGACAGATGTGATAAGGTAAATATTTACTTTCCTAATTCAAACTCAGATCTCTTATCAGAAGAGATTACTACATTCAAAACTAAATTTTTAGGCGCTACTCATATTATAGAGGCAAGCGAAGAATTAAGTAATCTAGAAGAATCGTTAGAAGAAAAAGAAGGCTTTTCAATGGTCATTGCTTCACTTACTCCAGAGGTAAAAGAACTTCTTCTTCAAATGAAACCAGAGCTTCATTTAAGTCTAGGACTCATTTCAGGTGAAAAAGTACTATTCTATGTAGGTGATGAAGAAGAATGTGTCATTGAAGCTAACGAGGATTCTGAAATCTTCAAATCTCAACTTTTTGAAGCCTTTCAAGTCATCTAAAGTTACACCATATACAAAGGAGATTGTGACGATTATTTAATATAGTCATAACAATCTCCTTTTATATTTCCTCATTATTTTCTATCAATCTTCTCATCATTTTTTAATCTTTCTCTTATTTCCTTCTCATTCATCGTAGATATACTAATATCATCAAATAAAACAAATAAACGGCTGGCATAAGAAATTAAGTGCACACGGATAAGGAGAGATAAATTATGGGAAATATCACATTAGAACAAATCGATTTAATTATGCAAAGGGCTAACGTTTCATACACAGAAGCTAAAGAAGCTTTAGAGCAATGTGGAGGAGATACTGTAGAAGCACTTCTTTTATTAGAAAAAGCTAATAAAGTAAAACCTCAATCTGAAACTTCATCCAATAATAATACTTCAAACGCAAGTAATGCTTGCAAAGGTTTCTTATCAAGATTACATGCAACAAGCTTTATTATTCGTAAAGATGATCAAAGGATTATCGATGTTCCTTTAACCATTGCTATTCTTGCTTTAATATTTTGCTCCTACATTTCAATTGTAGGTCTTGTTATTGCACTTATTCTTGGTTATAAAGTAGAAATCACAGGCGAAAATACAGTAGCAGAAAAAATTAATTCTACTATTGATTTAATGAAAAAATAGTTATTTTTACTATTTCTGCATGAATAGGCTATTTATAAAAATAAGGAGGCATTCATATGGCAACTATTACATTAGAACAAATTGATCTAGTGATGCAAAGAGCCAATGTTCCATACTCAGATGCTAAAGAAGCTCTTGAAGCTTGTAACGGTGATGTAGTTGAAGCTTTACTTTACCTAGAAAAAACGGAAAGAATTCAACCTAAACCATCAACTTCTTCGGATAAAGTAACTTCATTTATTAACACACTTAATGCAACTAGATTTATTATGAAAAAAAAGGAGAGGACCTACGTGAACGTACCACTTTCAATCGCATTAATTGCTATTATTCTATGTTTTCATGTTTCTGTCGTAGCAATTATTATTGCATTAATTATGGGGATAAAACTTAGTATTGTTGGTGAAAACGATATTGCCACTAAAATCAACTCCACCATTAATGATTTTAAAAAATAAATTCCTAACTAGTGTAAAAAGGCTATTCCATATGAAGTAATACATTAAGGCACTTATATCTTCCTCTTTCTCTCTTGCCCTTAAGGTTATTACCCAATGTGAGTAGCCTTTTATTTATACCTAATCCATCTACTTTCAGATGGATTTTTATGATACACTATTATCAAAATATTTAATTTAAGAGGGTGATTACCATTAAACATATATTAATTATAGAAGATGAAGTAAAAATTGCTCGTTTCTTAGAATTAGAATTACATCATGAAGGCTATGAGGTTTCTATCTCTCATGATGGACGTGAAGGGCTCAATATGGCACTTGAAAATACTTATGATTTATTAATTCTAGATGTCATGCTCCCATCTCTTAATGGTATGGAGGTATTAAGGCGTATCCGCCAAGTTTCAGAGCTCCCTGTTATTATGCTTACTGCCAAAGATGATGTTATGGATAAAGTTATGGGACTTGACTTAGGTGCTCAAGATTATCTCACCAAACCTTTTGCCATTGAAGAATTACTAGCTCGTATTCGTGTGCTTTTCAAACTTAGATCTTCTAATTCCACAGCCCCTTCAACTCAGCAAGCTCTTACATGTGGTAAACTTACGCTCTACCCAGATAAATTTGAGTTAAATTATGATGGAACACCTATTGCTGTTACAAAGAAGGAGTTTGAACTTCTTGAATATCTTATGCAAAACAAAAATATCGCTTTAACGCGTGATCAAATTTTAGAAAATGTATGGGGATATAATTATGTTGGCGATACTAATGTTGTAGATGTGTATATCCGTTATCTTAGAAACAAAATTGATCAACCTTTTCAACAAAAATTAATCTATACAATTAGAGGGATTGGATACCAACTAAAAGAAAATGAGTAAAGGAGGTTTCTAATAATGGGTCGCTTTTTTAATAGTATTTATAATTTCTTTGCCTTTATTATTAAATTCTTCTTTGCTATAGTGAATGGGATTTTTATTGTGATCTATCAAGGTTTAGGTCTTCTCATTCGTCGTTTTAAATTTTCAATGAGTTTTAAAATTAATTTTGTATATGGCTTACTTTATATCTTCCTTTTTTATTTAACCTTTGTAGGTAGTTATAATGCACTTCTTGCCTATATTGAGAATTATCCTGATTCTCTAGATACCGTATTAGTTAATTATCTAGATGTGCTTCCTATACTTATATTGATTTCTCTTGGCATCTTTTTAATAGTGGGGAATTACCTTGTTCATAAGCTTTTAAAACCTATTCGAGACATGACAGATAAAGTAAAAAATATTAATGGCACAAGTCTTAATCGCCTAGACACAGACTTAGCCAAGGATGAGTTAAAAGATTTAGCCTTAACCTTCAATGAAATGCTAGATCGACTAGAACTTTTCATGAATCAACAAAAACAATTTGTTTCAGATGCTTCTCATGAACTCCGTACTCCTATTGCTATTATTCAAGGTTATACAGAAATGCTTGAGCGCTGGGGAAAAGATGACCCTGCTATTCTAGAAGAAAGTATCAACTCTCTTTCTCAAGAAACAGCAAGTATGAAAGACTTACTTGAAAAACTACTCTTCTTATCTCGTAGTGACAAAAAGACTTTAAAAGTAGAAAAGGAAATGTTTGACTTATCTGCTTTATGTCATGAAGTAGTAAAAGAAACAGGATTTATTGATGATGAGCATACTATAGTCCCCAAAATCACAGATAACATTATGCTATCAGGTGATAAAGGATTAATCAAAGAACTCTTACGTATCCTTGTAGATAATGCTTTAAAATATACTCCTGAAGGTGGCACAATCACTGTAGGTTGTACGATTTCTAAACAAAATATCATTTTGTCTGTTCAAGATACAGGGATTGGTATTGCTCATGAACATATTGCTCACCTTTTCGAACGCTTTTACAGGGTAGATGAAGCACGTAATAAATCTACAGGTGGTACAGGTCTTGGTTTAGCTATCGCTGAACAGATTGTTAAGGTGCATGGTGCTCAAATTTCTGTTACTAGTGAAATTGATGAAGGTACTCAATTTTTAATCTTTTTCGAACGTTAATTAATAAAAAGAAGGTTATCTCAAAAAACATCTAAGTTTAATGGGATAACCTTCTTTTTGCTTGCTTATTAACTCTTTATCTTTAAATCTATCTACTTATATCTCATCGATACTTTTTACCAATATTTCTTTGGTATAAATCCAAGTAATGTGGGAGCAGCTGAACCATTTGGTAATAAATACTCAATTGTAACCGTTTCACCCTTTTTTATTGTTCCTAACACAACAGCCTTTGTTGTTGTCCCCGAGAATGTTCCTTTACCTGGCATATTATATACTGTATCATTCCATTTGACTGCGCCTTGGAAAGTGCCTCCCCTATTATTTAAAATAACACCTATATCTTCCTCGGCAGTAACTGTAATATAGTGGGATACGCCAAAGTTACCTGTATTTTCTACCCTTGCCCCTGTACGCGCATCATATCCAACTATCCATTCTCCTGAATTGGCTATACCTAAAGAGAGTCTTTCTGGTTCTTGTCCTGATAAATTTAGTATATAGTTTATGCCTACCTTATCATAAGTTCCACTATAATGCACACCATCTGGTGGATAATAGTATAGATTATCTATTAAATCCAATGTATCTCCTGCTTGTAGATTTGCAATAATAAATCTTGCTGTTCCTTCTACCTCTACATCAATATGTGCTGAAATACAGGTCCCATAATTCCAAGCTTTATCATAAAAATATTTTTTCTCACCTGGTTGTAAAGTAAATACCTCTTCAGGAATCATTCCACTTAAATATTCATTTAAACACAGTTGTCCTACTCTTAATATATCTGTAGCTGGCCCTTTAATCGCCTTATTTTTAAGGGTTACATTCACCACTCCATCTGTTGGGTTCTCCATTACAAATACTAATCTTTGTTTTATAGAAGAAGTTATTTTGTTAATATGATGTATCAGTAACCTTCCATTATGACTCATCGTATCCTTGTATAAAATCCCTCTACCAAAAACCTCTTCTGGTGAATCACTCATAATCAATGTCCCATCTATATAAGACTTGTCTGCAATCTCTACTTGTTTATATGTTAAATAATTAAAGGCACTAAAGTTATCAATCCATTCTCCAATCTTTCCATTAGAAAACTTATAATTAAACTCTGTATCCCGTGCTTCACTAGATATATGTATTATCGATTCAAATCCTTCACTACGATTGCCATACTCATCATCTAGGTATAATGTCACAACATAATCGCCTTCAGTAAACAACCTATTAGGTTTTCCTAATGTTGCTCTATTTGCTGGTTCATCTGTTTTTCGATAGGTCCATTTTCCCTCTGTTACACTTTCCCAAGATTCATTCTCATAAGTGTAATCCTCAAATTCAATAAGTTCTCCTTGTGCAAAGCTAGATTTAGTTGGTACTAAACTTGTAATAACAGGTGCCCTATTAGGTAAAATCGTGACGGTTTCATAAGTCCATTCACTCCATAACCCTTTTGAATCCTGTACCTTAAGCCCAATGGTATAAGTTCCTGCTTTAGGCTTTTTGAAAATATTACTTAGTTTTTTATTGGTACTTGTTTTCTCTCCCACTACCGCCCATAATTCATCAATAATTTCATCTCCATCCGGATCATAACTCGTACTTACAGCCTCTACGATTTGTCCTGCTACATATTGATTCATAAAATAAAAAGAGGCAATAGGTGCATTATTGGTTTGAATGATTTCTTCTTTATCTTGTTGTTGCTTACCCTTATCAAGGGTAATAACCTTTGTACGTGAATCATAGTCCACCTTTATACCAAAGTTCTCACTAAAGAATCTTAATGGAATTAATGTAGAATCATTTTTAATAATTGGTGCTGCTAATAATTCTAACTTTTTATCATTTATTAACGCAATCTTACTACCAATAGTCACCCTTATAACAGTTTCACCTTTTTGCATGGTTACAGTCTTAGTACTTGAATCCCAATCGACTTTAGCCCCAATCACCTTTTCTGCTACAAACCTCATTGGTAATAATGTTGTCCCATTAATAACAGTAGGTGGTGCAAGCATATTCTCTTTAACACCACCTACTATAGCTAATGTATCATTTAATTTGAGGATTACTTTATTTTCTATGTTTTCTTCTATTGCTGATGTATTATCCTCAGATAATTCATCTGATTCTATTATTGTACTCTCATTAATTGCCTGTTCTTCATCTACTATAAATTCTTGATTGTCTTGTTGGATGCCTTCTCCAATTTCACTATCAATCATTTCTTCTTTCTCTTGTATGAAGCCATTACTTATTGTTTGTTCTTCTTGTACTTGGGGTTGTGTCGTTAAATTAGGGTTAACTTGTATCTCTTCAGCATAGATACACTGGACACTTAATATAACGGATAGCCCTAATGTGGTTAATATTTTTTTATTCATCTGTCACCTCGTAATAACTTGTTGTCCTCAACCTCTATTATAGCATATCCTTTTATGTTAATAGCATTATCTGTTATTTTTTAATGTATCTGTAATCTTAATTATGTCCACCTGTACACATACCTAATTTTGAAAGCCATCCTTTAAATCCTTTTGGATTACGTGTTTGGATTAATACGATTCCAGGTCCTCTAAATCTACAAACTAAACATTCTCCAGACATTAAACTTCTTCCCCATCCACTAGATGCTTTTTCAATATTGTATTGCATGTAATCCGCCCATGCTACTAAATGTCCATTATCAACAATATATTCTTCCCCTGGCTCTAAATTAATTGCATGAATAGCACCATATGAACTCAAAAAGACGGTTCCTTTACCTGATACATTTAAAATGAATAATCCTTCTCCTGAGAATAAACCTTGCATTAAATTTTGAGCTTTTGTATCAACTTGTACTCCCTCAGTAGCAGCTAAAAAACCATCCTTTTGCACTTTAAGTCCATAACTTCCATCTAACTCTACATCAATAATGCCACCAGGTATAGCATGTCCAAATAATACTTCTCCATCGCCACGACTAGCTGTTAGGTACTGAAAGAAAAACTTTTCACCCGCTAACATTCTTGTTAAGCCCTTCATGATGCCCCCTTCAGCTCCACCTGTTACATCAATTGTTGCTGACATACCAATCATAGCATCTGCTTCTGCTTTGATTCTCTCTCCTCTATTTAATTGACATTTTACAATTGGAAACGCATCTTGATATAAAATTTCATACTTCATCGCTCATTCTCCTCTCCATTTTGCAATTAAATATAGCTCTTCTTCTTGTCTTTATCTATTTTTTCTAGTTCTATAGATATTATTTTACCGTTACTTTGATATTAAGACAATCTCCTATCAACTTAAAGTGCTCTTTTATTGCTATTTATTATTCTAAATGACCTATTCTTGTTGATTTCTTATAAATGCTTCATTCCTACTAATTATTTATGAATGGCAGCATAAATATCTCGTTTACTTACTCCCCTATCTTTTGCTACTTGTTTCATAGCGGACTTTTCATCCATTCCCTTTGAAACATATAGCCCCATATGCTCCTCAATAGATAAGCTTGTCCAACTTTCTTGAAGCTCCTCTTTTATTTCCTTTTCATCTCGTCCTGCTAACACTAAGACATATTCCCCTCTAGGCTCTTCTTCCTCATATAATGCTAAAGCTTTGCATAGTGATGTTTTTATAACCTTTTCATGCTTCTTAGTAAGCTCCTTGGTAATCGTAATATCTCTATCCCCTAGTGCTTCATATAAGCTTTCTAATGTCTTAATAAGACGGTGAGGTGCTTCATATAAAATAACGGTACGAGTTTCATCCTTTAACCTTGCTAAAACCTCTACCTTTTCTTTTTTATTTGATGGCAAAAATCCTTCAAAAATAAATCGCCTGGTTACTTGTCCTGAAATAATGAGTGCAGTAACCCCTGCCACACAACCTGGGGCAGATGTAACAGTAATTCCTTCCTCTAGGGCTAACCGTACTAAATCTTCTCCTGGGTCAGATATTCCTGGCGTTCCTGCGTCTGTTACTAATACTATATTTTTTCCTTCCTTAAGAAGCTCTATTAATTCAGGTCCCTTTTCTATTTTGTTATGCTCATGATAGCTAATCAGCCTTGTATGAATATCAAAATGATTGAGTAATTTCTTTGTGTGCCTTGTATCTTCAGCTGCAATAAAATCCGCTTCTGTCATTAAACGAACAGCTCTATATGTTATGTCCTCTAAATTTCCAATAGGTGTTGCGCATAGGGTAAGTACACCTTGTTCCATAGTCATTTTCCCTTCTAATTCTTATCTTGTAACCTACCTTTTTTACCGTAGATTTCGTTAATATCATCCGTATATGTGCCATCTTCATTGTAAACAAATAAAGGTGGCATTACTTTGAGTTCTGCATTTCCATTCCTAACACCTTCTACAAGTACCATAGTAGGTGCTTTTCCAATCTTAGGATAAACCATCCTCATAACCTTAGGTTCAATTTTGTTATTACGCATGGCTGTAAAAATATCCACTAAGCGATGTGGTCTATGAATCATACATACCTTTCCACCATACTTAACCATATAACCTGCTGCTTCAATAATATCTTCTAAAGTACACGCTACTTCATGTCTTGCAATCGTCTTTGAAGGATGCTCATTTTTAAGTCCTGCATGCCCTTTCATATAAGGTGGATTACAAGTAATAATATCAAAAGTTCCTGCTGCGTAATTTGATTTATAATCCTTTATATCCATCACTTTCATTGTTACATCATCTTGTATTTCATTTAAACAAACTGAACGAGATGCCATCTCAATCATCTCTTCTTGAATATCAATGCCAGTATAATTTCCCTTTTGATAAATAGCATGCATAACAATTGGAATAATCCCTGTCCCTGTTCCAATATCTAAAATTTTTTGTTTTGCATTACTTACACGAGCAAAATGTGCTAATAAAATAGCATCAATCCCGAAGCAAAAAACTTCGGGATTTTGAATTAATTGATATCCATTTCTCTCTAAATCATCTACTCTCTCATTCGAGCGAACTAAAATCGAATCCTTCATATTCCTTATCAATTTCTCCTTCATTATTTCCACAGCAACCGCCACCGCATCTCTTCTTCTTAATAATCTTAAGTTCTGTAGAATGATACATAATGGCTTCTTTTTCGTCCTTATCTTTCTTCTGTACAGCAACTCTAACTTGCTCACGAAGTACATTAACCGATAAAACTTCACCTTTTCCATCTGGTGTGATAACAATGTCTCCTACAATTGGTAGTCTTCCTCTAATTTCAACATAACATTCTTGCTCATACTTTAAGCAACACATTAATCTACCACAAATTCCAGATATCTTAATGGGGTTCAATGAAAGATTTTGTTCCTTAGCCATCTTAATGGATACAGGTTGGAAATCTCCTAAGAAAGTATTACAACAAAGTGAGCGCCCACATATTCCAATTCCGCCACACATCTTTGTTTCGTCTCTTACACCTATTTGTCTAAGTTCAATACGTGTTTTAAAAATTGAGGCTAATTCCTTAACCAGTTCTCTAAAATCTACACGTTCATATGAAGTAAAGTAAAAAAGTACTTTATTATTATCAAATGTATACTCTACATCAATTAGTTTCATATCCAATTTATGCTTAATAATCTTTTCCTTACAAATAAAAAAGGCTTCTTTTTCCTTAATCTTATTTTGTTTATATCGTTCATCATCTTCAGACGTTGCTAATCGAATAACTTTTTTTAAAGGTTGTACAACTTCCACGTCATCTACTTCTTTATTAGAAATAACAACCTCACCATACTCTATTCCTCTAGCAGTCTCGACGATTACATGCTGACCTTGAGCGTATTCAACATTATCTTCTGGTGCAAAATAATAAATCTTGCCAGCACGTCTAAATCTAATGCCAATGACTGTTATCATTTTTTCCTCTCCTTTAATTGTAATAATAAATTTTCTATAACAAATGTACTATATATATTCTGTTTAATATCTAAAATAGCTCCTTTAATAGCCTCTATATTCTGACTAACCTTATTATACGTTAATTTATAACCCATGTCCAACAACTGTTGTTGGTAATCCTTATAATATAAATCCTGCTGCCCTACTGCCTTAACTACTGCAATATCCCTATACCAACAAAGCCAGAATTGTAGTATTTTCTCAATATCTTCCTTTTGGTCTGTAATCTCTTTTACAATATCATAAATCTCCATAATTTGAGCCTTATCTAAACGTTCCAGATAATTGATACTTTGCTTCCTAATTTCCATATAAGTTTGATCATTTAAAATATCTTCAATAACTCCTATACTTCCATCAGACAATTTCTCATAGATGTCCTGCTCGCTCCCTACGATACCTTTTTCATTTAAGTAAGACTTCATAAGCATTTTATCTATTGGATTAAATCGAACGACAATACATCTGGATTTAATCGTTGGCAATAAACTTGCTATATTCTCACACACCAAAATAATAATCCCATAGCTAGGTGGCTCCTCTATGGTTTTAAGTAGCGCATTTTGTCCTTGAACATTAATGCTATCTGCAGCCTTTACAATGATAATTTTATAATCTGATTGATAAGGTTTGATTTCCATTTCACGAACAATATTTTCTCTTATATTTTCTACCTTAGTTACCTTTGTATCTTTTTCTATATGAATCACATCAGGATGTGTTTTGGAATTAATCATATGACAAGTCTTGCATTTATTACATGGTCGCTCATTAGGATTTTCACTTTCACATAGAATAAATTTTGCCAGCTCAAGAGCAAATGTTTTCTTTCCTACACCATATGGTCCCTCAAAAATGTAACTATGTGATAATTGCTTATCCTTTACAGCCTTACTAAAATATAATTTTGCATCTTCATTTCCTATAATCCTATCAAATGCTCCCATGCCAACTCCTTCTATTTGCATACTGAGTAAAATCTACTTAAACAACCCAATTTTAATCATCTCATTATATATTCATATTAAAAATGTTCGTGAATAAATCACGAACATTAAGTGATAATGTCTAATACTAAACCTTGTATTTCCCCTATTTTATCTAGAATATTAACCTGATTTTTCTCAGAATTAATAAGCTCTCTTGCTAACTCATCTAATTTGTCATTCACTTGTCTTATAATTCCATAAACTCTATGTCTTCCTCTTCTATCTAGGAAGTTTTCTCTAGAAAACTCATGTGAATGTGCTACAACTTCACTTAAGAAATTAGAAATCATTGAACGATATATCTTCATGTCCCTTATATCCATATGCTGTGCAATCTTTTGTCCTTGTTTAGTAATCTCATTGACCATCTCAGTTAATTTTTCTTGTAAATCGCTTTCGCCAATTTGACTGAGTAATGTAAATCTAAAGTCTTTTCCGGTCTCTGTATTCTTTACTGTCGATACTTCTCTTAGCGTTGGCATCTTTATATCACTAATTTGTATGTCTGCCACCTTTTCTCCCCTCCTTGCACTGCATTATTACCTATTTAACTGTATATTAATTGTATTCTAATGTTATTTTATTTGCAAGAATAGATGACTTAAGCCTTACTCATTTATTCCTAATATATTATTAATTGTAGCCTGAATTTCTTCTATACATTCTTCTAAATTATTATTTTCATAGTATTTTTTTATATTTGCAGTCTTTAAGTTCTCTTCACTAAAATCACTATTATCTGCAAGAAATCTTCTACATAATTCATCATAATTAGGATGATCTTGTTCTTGTTCTCTCCTTAGTGCCCGTTCCAAACGCTTCCCATCTTCTACATTTACATATATAGGTATTACCTTATCTTGTCCAAAATACTTCACTAAACTTACATAGGCTTCTAACGTAACTATCATAATATAATTATCTTCATTTGAAAATTGCCCATCATCAATGGTTGCATAATACCAAGGTCCATTTATAGTATGATAAACCCTTTGCTCAATTACCTTTTGTTTAGCTTGATACTCTTTTAATTTTTCTTCATTGATAAAGTAATACTCCCTACCTTGCATTTCACTATTACGCATTGGTCTAGTTGTATATGGAACAATAGGCTTAAGTACTTTACTTTGCTTTAGTTTAGCAAATATAGTATCCTTTCCTGAACTGCTCTTGCCCATTAAGCAAAATATTTTACTCATGTACTTCTCCATTCTTCTACTATTATTATCGTACAACTTGTATTAATAGTTGATTGTTTATTCTTTTTATCCCCTGTAATTTATCTATATGTTTAATAATTAATGCTTTATTTTCCTCATTAATTGTTTCACCTATTGCAACAATCGGTATCCCTGGTGGATATAGCATGATATTCTTTGAAACAATCTTATTGATACACCTTTCAATTTCCAACCACTCTTTATCACTATAGAACACCTTCCTCGGATTATACGCTGTACTTATCTTATCTACTATTACTTCTTCAGCTATTTTTTGATATTCTTCTGATGCAGTTAGCCTTTCATCAATCTCAACTAACGCTTTTTTCATAATTGATAAGCTACTTTTGTTATCTGCCATAGTGGTCATAATAATAATATATTCTTCTAAAGCTGCCTCTATTGTAATATTATATTCTCTGTATAAAATATCAGCTAACTGATAACCGTTTATATTAGCATGTTGAGTAGAAATAATAACCTTACTTATATCATAATATTGTAATTGATATCCAATCAGACTTAAGTACTTAAGCTCCTCACTGAGTTCTTTTCTTACCTGTTTCAATTTCCTTATATAACTTTCATTGATTACATCCTTATTCTTAATGATATAATCCCTTACATAATCCATAATACCCATCATCGCATATGAAGGACTACTTGTTTGTATCATTCTTAGGTTTGTAATAACTTCTTCATAACTTACTCTATTCGAACAAATGTGTAATAGTGCACTTTGAGTTAATGTAGGTAATGTTTTGTGCATACTATTAATCACTAAATCTGCCCCTTGACTTATAGCACTTTTAGGAAAACCGTTTTCCAAAATAAAATGTGCCCCATGTGCTTCATCCACAATAAATATTTTATCATACTTGTGTACAATTTCAGCTATCCCAGCTATATCTGATACTATCCCTTCATAGGTTGGACTCACTATCATAACACCTTTGGCATCTGGATTTTCTATTATTGCTTGCTCTATGGTTTCCTTCTTTATATGTCCTAAAATCCCTGAATCTATAGTTTGAGGATTAATATATATAGGATATATCCCTACCAAAACTAATGCACTCCATACACTATGATGTGCATTTCTGGCAACAATTAACTTGTCCCCCTCCTTGCAAGTTGACATTATACTCGTTAAAATACCTGCTGTAGAACCATTGGTTAAAAATATACTCTTTTGTGAGCCATAAAATGCTGACATTAATTCCATGGCTTCTGCAATAATTCCTTCTGCCTCATATAAATTATCCATTCCTACAGCTTCTGTATTATCTAATTTAGTTATATCTATTTTATTTAAATCAGCTCCCATTCCAAACTTATGACCTGGCATATGAAAAGCTAAGTTTTCTTCACTATAATTAATTAATCTACTATACAGTGGTGCTTTCATTAGACACCTCTTTCTTTTTATTCTCCTTTGTTAGTGTACATTATCTTATTTTCTTTTACAAACACAAAATGAGCCAAGTAAACTACTCGACTCATTAATTATTTAGATTGCTCACCAAATTCATTTCTAATAATTCCCTTTGTTATATTGTAAAATTGCTCTACTAAATGGGCTTCATTCTTTCTGTGAAAATCACAAATCTTATTAAATTCTTCTTCCATTCGTTCTTTACTCTCCTTAAATAACTCTTGGCTTATACATAGACGGCTATATTGCATAATAAGTTCTTCATAATAATCTGGGTTTTTTCTGACTTGCTTAATATCTATTCCTTTATCATAGAAAAATGAGTCTAAACTTCCTGTTTCTTTTATATGATCCTGTGCTCTTTTTAAGATATTAAATTCCATTTGCTCCATATACCTTATCCCTCCATTCCTGATGATAAAGTATATTCACATCTTTTTTTAGTTATGCTTGCTTGTATCTATTTTTCTAGCCTTGTATAGATTCTATTTTAATTGGGTACTTACCATCTGGAGAATCTACTTCTACTATTTCTCCTATTCTTCTATTATATATAGCCTTGCCTAAAGGAGATTCAATACTAATTCTATTATTTGCTGCATCTGTAGACATAGTAGTTACAATTTCATATTCCATTGAAAAATCATCATCAATAAAATTAATTACCACTTTCTTACCTAAACCAACTTGATCTGCTTCTGTATTATCTTCTATGATGTTAGCAGTTTTTATCATTTTCTCTAAGTATTTTATCCTTCCTTCATTTCGTCCACGTTCTCGTTTAGCTGCCTTATATTCGTAATTCTCACTTAAATCTCCATGTGCTCTTGCCTCTTTTACTTCCTCATTACGTTTCTTTCTTACTACTACTTTTCTATATTCTATTTCTTTCTTCATTTTTTCAATATCTTGTTCTGTAAGGAAATTATTCATACTGCTCCCCTTTTCTATCTTATCCTTTTAAGATTTTCATATGAGTGGTATTTACTCATTTTATATGTATTATAATCATTTTGTTATTAAAAAAGAAGAGTACTAGCCTTATTTTTACATTTAAAAAAACCTGATAGCTAATAACTATCAGGTTTCTTAATTAATGAGCCACCCGGGAATCGAACCCGGGACAACTTGATTAAAAGTCAAGTGCTCTACCGACTGAGCTAGTGACCCACATGGTGCCCAGAGCCGGAATCGAACCAGCGACACGAGGATTTTCAGTCCTCTGCTCTACCGACTGAGCTATCTGGGCATATGGTAGCGGGAATAGGATTTGAACCTATGACCTTCGGGTTATGAGCCCGACGAGCTACCTAGCTGCTCCATCCCGCGACATTAAAAATATGGTGGGAGAAGGATTCGAACCTTCGAAGCTATCGCAACAGATTTACAGTCTGCCCCCTTTGGCCACTCGGGAATCCCACCATATAAAGCCGATATTCGGACTCGAACCGAAAACCTGCTGATTACAAGTCAGCTGCTCTGCCAATTGAGCCATATCGGCACATGGTCGCTATAGGGCTCGAACCTATGACCCCCTGCTTGTAAGGCAGGTGCTCTCCCAGCTGAGCTAAGCGACCATATTCCATTATTTTAATACATTTCTGTATTAAACGACCCAGAAGGGACTCGAACCCTCGACCTCCGCCGTGACAGGGCGGCGTGCTAACCAGCTGTACCACTGGGCCATTAGAAGTTTGTACTTCCAAAACTAAACATAATCTATTTAACCTTTTCATTAGGTCAAACCCTCGAACCGTTAGTACTTAGTACCTTAATGTATTACTACACTTACAGCCTAAGCCTATCTACCTC
>CAKVCL010000046.1 GCA_934725855.1 uncultured Cellulosilyticum sp.
ATGTTTACACTCCCCCATGCCAGGTTGGCGAAAAACAGTATGATAATGGCGATTGCCCCTAAAACGATGGTTTTCATTCACTAAAACTATTTCTTGTAAAATCTCTGATTAAAGCCCTATTTCTTATAGAATCTCAATTTGCCGAACCGCTCGCCATGAGCCAGGATGATAAACTCTCTGAGCAGCAGTTCGGGATGGAAACTCGTAAGTTCGAAATAAGGTACCGTAGAGGTATCCACCTGATAGATATTACCCCGGTTGAAGGCAGCAAGAGCCTTGTAGCCGTCATTTTCCTGAAGCAGTTGAGCCTGCGACAGAGGAGCACCACCGAAATACTTGAATGCCCATACATCCACCTGCTTTCCCTTCGCCAAGATTTGCTCCGGACTCATCGCCAGACTTCCGCTGTGCTGATCGTCCTCGAAGATATAACGGGCGTTGGCATCCTTCAGCAGAATACCGATAGTACTCTGACCACCAGGCACATACCATACGTTGCCCGTTTTTCTTTCGGTCAGGATGGAGAGACCCTTCCGATACCCGGCTGCCTGCGCCTTAAGCGAAAGATATTCCTTTTCTATCTTCGCAAAGAGCGAATCTGCCTTTGGTTCGCAAGAACCCGATATTCCGTTACTTTTTCCCTCTTCATTTCCAAAGAGCATGCCGTAGAATTTCATCCATTCCGCCCTGCCCAGTGGCGAAGACTCCATATAGTCGGCAGCTTCGATGATGGGGATATGCAGTTTGTCGAGCTTGCCATATCCTCCGCTGTTTTCGAAGGGCGAAAGGAGGATGGCTTCGGGTTTCAGGGCGATGATGCGCTCGATGTCGGGTGCCATGCTCGAACCGCAATTCACAATAGGATTCTGAGCAGAAGTATTCCCAGAAAGAGCAGCCCTCTTCTTTACATCCGGAATATTGATATAATCGAGGTCGCAGACACCACGGATGACCTGCTGGCAGCCCAGTTCGTACATCAGCTGACAATGGGGAGCGATGAAAACGGCACTCCTCTCCACCGGCGTGCGCACGGTATCAGTAGTGCATCTCGCCCCCGTGCTGCGCCTTTTGGCAAGCATCGCCACCGTCTTATCCCCCTCTTCTCCCTTCGGAATCAGGATGTAGCGATGCAGCATCGTTCCCGCCTTCCAGGGGTTGGCAACGAGAGCCTCAGCATACTGATAATCAATGCCTTCTGCAGCATCGGAAGTTTCTTCCCCATCGCCATGCTTCACGATGGTGAGCAACTTGGCGTACTTCATCTCCAGGGTATCGCCAGCCTCCGCATCATCAGCAGCAGCCGTCTTTCCTCCCTGGCATGCCGCCATCAGCAGGGCCACCGTTGCCCCACACAAAAGAATATACAGTTTCTTCATAATCTTACAAAATATGTGTGCAAAGATACGAAGAAATCTCCATTTTCCGTTTGTTTTCTCGAATATTCTTTGTACTTTTGCCCTCAAATTAAACTAACGCTACAATTTAATAAGTCAAAATGAAGAAGATTATCTGGGGCATAGCCCTTTTATTCTGTACATCGCTGGTCGCCGGTGCGCATACCTGCTGTCATAATTCAGCACAGAAATGCGGCTGCAAGAGAGGTTATTACACACAGTATTACGGCGATAAGCCCGAACTCATAAAAGAGGCTATAGCTTGGACAGAGAGCGGTATCTGGCGCAATGGTTTCGACAAGGCGAAGCCACATTCCAGCGTAAACCTCGCAGATTTCTATCTGCAGTATCAGAAGAATCCGCAGCAATGGCAGGCGCTCTTCGACTATCTGGCAAAGACCGATTTGCTGAGCATTCCGAAGGGAAAGCACAAGATTCCGGGTTCCGACCTCATGGTAAGTGTAGAGGACAGCAAGAACGAGCCGCTGGAAAAGCGCCGCAGCGAGAGTCATAACAAGCACATCGATTTTCAGTATGTAGTGAAGGGAACCGAGCGTTTTGGCGTCATCGACCATTACACCAGCACCCCCAACTGCAAGTATCGTCCCGACGTGATACATTATGATTACGCCCCTCAGAAGGCCCGTTTCTATGACAGCAATCCTGGCGAATTCTTCATCTTCTTCCCGAGGGACTGGCACATCGCCAAGGTGGCAACAGATGGTGAAGACCAGACCATCCGCGTTATCGTAATCAAGGTAGATTATAAGGACTAAGGATAATTGAAAATAAAGAAATGCAGCCTCTCGATTATATAAAAGAGAGGCTGCATTTTTCTTATGGAACTCAAATGGGTCTCAAGCTATTTTATATCATGCTCTCAGCACGTCGCTCAGCAATTCTTTCGTTCGATCTATTAGCTTCATCACGGCTGGTGAAACAATTACCATGATTATCTCTATAAATCATTCTTGCAGCTCCTCCGCCACCTCCGCCACCGGAGTTGGAATGGTCAGCAACAAAAAGAATGAGGATAGCACCTGCTACAACGAGAATTACCTGGATGATGAGGCGCAGCAACATCACACCCAGACAGATGACTGCCACGATGCAACCTATCAGATAAATAGCGATGAAAGCCGTAATCAGGATGCCTTTACGTTTGCCTACCATCTCGCAATTTTCCCTCAGAGACAGGAAGAAACCAATAACCAGCGAGAGCAGCACTCCTATTATCCAAAATACGGTAAGCACCTCTTCCGTCAGTTCAGTAGTCTGGCTCAAGACAAGAATCAGGATAGATACCGGCAGGATGCCCAGCATGCCATAGAGCGTAGGTTTGATAGAGAAGCCCGACAGCCTTTTCTCTCCGAAAATCACATTCTCATAGAGCTTGATGCTACCAATCTGCGTCATGACAACCAATACGCCCGGTATCACACGGAAGAGCGCACCGAAGAAACCATAATAATTCTGGTCGCACCACCAGAAAACATCCATTCCCATGAAATAGAGTCCCAGGAATTCCAAGAACGTGATGGCAAGAATCATAGCCGGAATGCCATATTCAGCAGGCTTTCGCATTTTAGAATAGGCTGGACCGAAGAGCGACAGCAGCCAGATGGCTATCAGCAAACCGATGATGATAAGATAAGGGGTATAGGTATAGAAGAATCTGCCCATTCCCTGATGCTTCATATTCTGGGTATAATATACTTTATCATTCTTCTGCAAACTCATCGGGTCGTCTGCCTTACAATAAATAAAGTTAACATCAACCGCATACTTCTTTCCATCCTTCTTAAAGAGATAATACCAGTAATCCTTGCTGAATATCATGCCGTTGCTTCTATGTTTCATTTCAAACACATTGATAGTATCCCCATTGTGCAGATAGAGCGTAGGCTCATCATCCGGTAGCAGATACTTACCCTCCTTGAGGCGGTATTCGAAACAAGGTGTAGAGTCGTTGACGAAATCATCAACCACGTAAACTTGAGCCTGAGTCATGGCAGCATAGTCCAAGAATGCGAGCACGATGAGCATCATTCTCCGAAACAGAAAAGTAGTTTTTGTCTTTCTCATAAGTTTATGTTTATTAAATTTGTTATTTGTCAGTAAAGTAAAGAGAGCCCGGTTTTCATGGCAAGCGTCCGGACACATCCTATTTGTTGCCGACAAAGATAGCAAATTACTTCGAAATCGGAGTTTCAAAAGGTAAAAACAAAGTGTCATAGCGTAAAAATCAGCCTTTTTTACGCTATGACACTAAAAAACGCAGAGATTCCCCCTGGCATCCCTGCGTTTTCTATATCATTTACCCAATAAAGCACGAACTTCCTCAGGCGTTCTGTTCATCATCTTAGCCACCATCTCCAGGGGCATTCCATTCTCCAGCATGCCCTGCGCCATGCTTTTTATCTGAGTTGCTTGCTCATTTATCTGAGTTGCTTGCTCATTTATCTGAGTAGCTTGCTCATTTATCTGAGTTGCTTGCTCATTTATCTGAGTTGCTTGCTCATTTATCTGAGTTGCTTGCTCATTTATCTGAGTTGCTTGCTCATTTACCTGATTAGCCTGCTCACTAATAATCTTATTAAGTTTCATCACCTGCGTATCGCGAGCTTCTATGGCAGAATAGTATTCATCCTCATCATTCATCTCCTGCCGGATATTAGCGCTCATTGTGGCGAGCCCCAGACGGTGAACGATATACATCATATCCGAATCATCCTTATATTTATCACCCTCCAAACATAACATCTGCTGGTTCTTCTTATCCCTCTGCGACTGGTCGAACACGCTCAGCACCTTGTCGAGCCTGTTGTTTATCTTGCCATGCAAAAGAGGTATCTGCACCAGAATACTGTCATGCGTCAGGCTGTTGATGAAAGGATCATCCATCCCGTTCTCCACCTCTTTCCCGTCATAGTCGAGCGCCTTGTGGTTCACGTATACCACAGCCTTGTCAATATCTCCCACTCTATGACCCAGCAGATACACAGCCACCATCGGCACGGCATATCCCTTGCCCTCTCCTTCCTTTATCATATTCTCCTCAGCATTATACTGGGCAGCCAGATAACGGCGGAACCGCAGCGTCTCGGTATCGAGCCATGTCTTCTGAAGTTCGATAAGGATGAGCCTTACGCTTCCATCCTCTTCTCTCACCCTGGCAGCAAAGTCGATGCGAAACATCGAGATATTGTCGCGGGTGATGTTAGGATGCTCATGCCTTCTCATTTCCACGCTCACCACTTCCTTTTTCAGCAGGGCGGCGAGCACGGTTTTGGCGATGCGTTCGTCTTCCATCAGGAATTTGAACACAGAATCGTATATCGGATTAGCTACATAGTAAATCATATCTCTGTTCCTCCATAATTATATTTCCGCTACAAAGATACGAGTTTTCTGCGAAACGGCAAAGTTTTTGAGGATGAAAATATCAGAAATGGCTGAAATTAACCGGATTATAGATATAAAAAGAAAGATAGCTCACCAGTTATAAGGCTGCCATCTTTCTTATCTATATACTTAAATACACTTTTATTCTAAGTACGACCCACCTGTTAATAGTTAGTTATCAACAAATGCGTAACTTTCTTATCATTCCTATTCATAAAGCTCACCAAGTATTCTTTATCAAACGTACGAATATTGATGCCTTCCTTATTATATAGTTGATAAATGAAATCTGTATTTTTGATTATCATCATCCACTTTGCCGGGCAATGATGTAATAAAAACGTAGCCAATCGTTTTTGATCTTCTCGCGTAAATTCATTTTTAGCATATGTACTAAACTCACTATCATAAGGCCCGTTTCTTCGACAGCAATCCTGGCGAATTCTTCATCTTCTTTCCACGCGACTGGCACATCGCCAAGGTGGCAACAGATGGCGAAGACCAGACCATCCGCGTTATCGTAATCAAGGTAGATTATAAGGATTAAAGATAATTGAAAATAAATATTATTGTGACTCAGAGCACGTTAGTAGGATTTTTTGCAGTTGTGGTCTTGATTTCTCGAAAAAAAAGGCTAATTTCGCACAATTCGAGGGAAATCATTGAAGTTTTTTTATTATACTGGCTTATAATTCGGAAATTTTTGCTAAATTTGTCACGTCATATCAGATTTTTGCTTATTTTCTTTTCGCAACACTAAGATAAGTGAAAATTTTGACATGGCAAAATCCTGGGCAACTTTTAGTTGATCAGGCACTTAAAAAGATTAATCTATAATAGTGTTGCGGAATTAAGACTAAAGACACATGAAGAAAAATTTTCACAGAATCATCATGTCAGCATTGCTGACAGTGCTGGCAACAGTTGCTGCCAGCGCACAGTGCTACATTGTCGGCAGCGACAATGAGTGGAAAACCAACACTGCTGCGGCAGAACTGGCAGAGACCGCCACTACAGGAGTGTATGAGGGTGATGTCACCTTCGTTGACGGTGCGCAGTATTTCGCCGTTACCCAAAAGCTGACAACAGACAATGACGATTGGACAGAGTTTAACAAAAACCGCTTCGCCCCTTCAGTATTCGACGCCATGCTCGTTATTAATGAGCCTATGACCATGGTAAAGGGTAGGGACGCATCTTTCAAAGTGCCAGTCGCCGGTACAGCCTACCGCATGCGCGTCGACTTCAACGCCCAGACCGTCACCTTGCTCGGTAACTTCCCTGACGAGTTGTACGTATGGGGCAGCGACGATGTCTACAACCCCACACTTGCATCTGCCACACTGCCCAAGACCGAGACCGACGGAGTGTATAAGGCAACGGTAGAGTTCACCTCATGCTACTTCAACATTCTCACCCAGCTCGGCACCGACCCCAACGACTACGAAGCCATACTGCCCTACCGCTACGGTGGCGGTAAGGTGGTTATCAACCGCGACAAGGTCATGACGCTCACAGAGCAGTCATTCCACATCGCCACACCAGGCACCTACGACGTGACTGTAGACCTCCGCACCATGACCATGAACCTCCACAGCGACACCTATGTGCCCGAATATCAAGACCATGTCTACCTCATCGGCGCCAACGGTAGCAACTTCGCCGATCAGGGCGCAGAGCTTACATGGGACGAAGTAGACGGCATCTACACCGGCTATGTGACTTTCTATGGCAACAAGTTTACCATCTCTACCGCTCTCGCCTCTACATATGATGGCTGGGACGAGATTAAAGACAAGCGCATCGGCGCTGTCGCACCAACTGTTGACGTGGAGACCAACCTCACCATAGGTCTAAAGAAGGGCGAGGTGTCTGACTTCATCATCGGAGCATCGACAGATAACCCACTCACCGCATACGTTACATTAGACCTTGTCAACAACCGTCTGACGCTCTACGGCAACGACGCGTCATATCCAATAGGCTACCCGAAAGAGCTCTACACTCTCGGCTGCGACGGCAAGTGGTTCACCAACATACCTGCAAACGTGATTCCTGCCACCGACAAGCCTGGCATCTATGAGGGCGAAATCACATTCGTGGGCGAAGTGGGCGATCTTCACTTCATCGTGTTAAAGCGTCTCGGCGCAGATTGGGACTTTGTCAACGCCAAACGTCTCTCTCCCTACTCCGACCGTGACCCCGCCGATCTTGACAGCGATATTCCTGCCACCATGGAGCCTGACTTTTCGCCCGGCGCCTGGCTCTTCTCTGGCGAGCCAGGCACCTACAACATAAAGGTGGACCTCACACAAGGCAATGGCGTGATACGCATCTCTGCCAAGGGCGCAACAGGCATCACCGCCACCACAGCCGCTCCTGCCACCAAGAACTACTACTACGACCTCAACGGACGATTCCTCGGCAACGTGGAGCCGCAGAAGGGAGTGTATGTGGTTAAAGGTAAAAAGGTAATAAAGTAAAAAAACAGAAAGGTAAAACTACCCCTCTCCAGCTCTTTATCTCAAGTAAGTCCACCCTCTACGTGGTGGGGTGCACTTTAGGGAGAGCTGGAGAGTTTTTTTGCCGTCCGGTAATAACTCAGAAATGAAAATTAGCATAAGAAAAAGCTCTATTTTCTAAAATTTTTAGCGCTTTTATGCGCTATTCGCTTTGATTTCTGTCAATATGAGCCCGAATGCTTACACTTTATTTTTACCGGACGGCAATAATTATTTACTGAGCCCACTTTAATAAGTCGTTTTTGTTTTTTTATCCTACAAAACGCCATTTGATTATCAGATGGTTACATTTGAAGAATTTCTCAAAAATTACTTTTTCAAGTGGGCTCAAGAACTTATTACAAAGGTCTCTTTTAGTAAATAAAATGTAGTTTCAAAACATAAAAGCGAACTGCATTCCGTACTCAATTCACTGTCACATTCCCCAACATCATAATGAAATGGATGGAAGAACACCATGATGTTACTCAAGATGGGTCTCAAGGTGAGTCTCAAGGTGGTATTCAAGATGTCCTCCAAGACGGAGAATTAGATGATTGGATAGAAAAACAGATAAAAAAGAATCCAAAGATTACAGCAAAAGAACTAGCTTTATTATCCCAAAAAGGATTAAGTACCATCAGGCGACGCATTGCCAAACTTCCTCATATACAATACGTTGGAAGTGGATATAGTGGACATTGGGAAATCAAGAAATAGAGAATACAAAGAAATGCAGCCTCTCGATTATATAAAAGAGAGGCAGCATTTTTCTTATGGTATCCAAGGTGGTATTCAAGATGGTACTCAAGGTGGTATTCAAGATATCCCTTACCCCACTTCCACTACTACCTCGCTGCCCCTGACCATCGCCTTCTTGACCCGGTCGTAGAGCTGGAGGAAGCGTTCCTGACTCTTGAGTACGAACCCGGATGCATGGGCCTCGCCGATGAGGATGCCACCCTGGCGCAGACGGAACGGACCATTGCCCGGCTGCATCATGGGACAAGGAAGGGCATAAAGCTCTTCCAGACACCCGAACTCATGACTCTTGCGCTCCATGCGGCAAAGCTTGCAGGTTTCGGGGAGAGGAAGAGATGAAGAAGAATCATCCCTTATCGGTTCGAGGAAAAGCATCTGGCGGGCGAAGCATTTGCATTTAGCCACCATGATGTGATATTCACCCAGCTCCAGACAGCCACCCTCGCGCTCCATCGTATCACAAATGTACTGATGGCCTGCAACGATACCCTGGCGATTAACTACTTCCTGACTAAGGCGACCAACAATGGCGCCATGATCTCTACGAAAACGATTTAAAAACAACTTTATCATAACACGCAAAAACTTAAAAACAACAATAGAAAAACATTTGAAATTCACATTCACTTTCACATTTTCTGAACGTAAAACGACTGGTAATAATCAGACAAATCCTTGCAACCTTCCGGCAACTGATGGTACACCAGCTGAGGGAACATTTCCTTCAGTTTCATATAAAGACCGATGCCCGGTTTGTCCTGATCAGGCCACATGTGAAGATTCCTTCCCGCTAAAAGATTGCGACATTCTTCATTACAAAGCGTAGCACTCGGGATGGCTATTGCCTTGTAACCCATAGACATAGCGCTCCAGCAGTCGGTACATCCCTCGGTAATAACCAATGGCTCTCTTTCTGCCACCTGCGGCAAAATCTGCATCCCATATACCATCGGCTTGCTACCTGGTGCAAACTTAAACCGCGGTTTTTCTTCTGTCTTATCTCCCAGATATCTGCTCTGGACCGTCAGCAGATTGCCATGAACGTCATAATAGGGAATCAACAAGGAAGGACCATCAAAAAACTTTCCACCAAAGCGATAGCCAGCAATGGAGAAATCTGTGCTCACCACTCTACACCAATAGATAAATTCCGGGCGCAACTTTCTCTGAAAGAACAGGAAATCCTTGGCTTTATCTGTCAGTTTCTTACCCATGAGCATACGCATCAGATAATCTACGTCAGGCTTATGCTGAAACTCGCCTCTGAGATTGAGCCTGTCCGTATCACATTCTGATTTTCTATGCTCAGCAACAGCTTTATCCCGATGAAGCACATCCTTACGGTTTCCCGCAGAATGATTACCGGTGCTGATATTGAATCTTCTGCACAGCCATTGGCAAGCCTCCGAAAAAGAGAGATTCTCCCGTTTCATCACCAGGTCGATATTATCTCCACCCCACCCGCATGCAAAGCAATGACAAGTGTTGGTGGAAGTCCAGAAATGCAAACTCGGATTGGTATCATTATGACTGATACAAAGGGCATTATGATACCGCAAACCCATTCCCAATTCATCAGCAACCTCCAGGATGCTGATAGCTCTAAGTTTAGAGAGCGTATTTGAATCTATATATTCTGCCATCTTCTAATTGTCTTTTTTAATATTACCATCACCCATAATGCCTTTCTGCTGCGTCTTTCTAAGCACCTTTCTATCTTCGCCCTTTGCCGGTTTTTCGAGCCATCCCCATCTGCGCCAGTTGCATACCATGTTGCGGGCAGGCGTCTTGAGCTCCTTCTGCTTCAGAAATTCCTCCAGGAACTGATAAGAGAATTCCTGCGGCAACTCGCTGAAATAGTCTACAGTATGATAAGGCTCTCCTTCGCCCTCGGCAGAAATCTGCTCAAAAGCCTTGCCCCACCGCTGCAACATATTCTGCAAGATGCGGTCGGCACAAGCCAGATAGGTCTGCCTTACCAGTTTCCGGATTTCCTTCTCGCTCTTCTTCCCTTCCACTTTGTAAAGCACTTGCATGAGGGCAGCGATGCGGAAGGCTGAAACCGAACTGCGCTTGTAGAAGACATCCATCGACTTAGACATGGTTTTCACCACCTGCTGGCGGCAGTCGTTACACCATTTTACCACCGTCTTGTAGAGCCAGCTCATATCCTCCTCTATCTCCTGATGGAATTTTCCATCTTCCTCGTAGCACAACCCGAAGAGCTTATCCAATGTATTCTCCAGCTCATTACGCTGCGTATCGGTCAACGCCTGAAACTGTGGCGGATTGTCGCCCAGATGACTGATGAGCGGGCATAAGATGGTTCGGGTTACAGCACCGCCCTCAATGGCAGCCTTGTTCATATATCTGCTCACCGCACTCTGGGTGCCGCAGAATACGAACGACAGCAAGGCATCTACCATGGCACTATAGCTGGATTCGCTCATGAAATCCTGACCATATACGCTGCCCAAATCGTATGCCGTCTTGATAACCTGCGAGAGGTCGGCAAACTGGCGCTTGGCAGAATGGACGATGGCAGAAATCTCATCGGCAAATTCGAAGAGCGTCTTCGGAGCACCATAAAGTTTGACGGCAGCATCGCATCGCTTGATAAACATGGTGAGCGATACGGTTTCGGGCAGGATGGTGATGTCGGTCTTCGGTTCGGGTGGCAGCTTGCCATCCTTCTTTCCCTGGCGTCGCTTCAGGGCGGCATACTCCTGCTCCTTGGCTCTCATTTCGCTGTCGCGCTCGATGAAAGGTTTCATCAGGGTACGCATGATGTATCTGGCAAACGACTTTCCGCTCGACTGCTCGCCCTCTACGATGACCTGCAACACGATGGCCGACTTTTCTCCCTGATTATCATACACATACTGTATTCTGACACGTGTAAGATAAACGCTGAGCATGGCTGCAGCCACCACCAGCGTAGGATACTTGAGGTCAGAAGGCGAAGTAATCATCCATTCTCTGATGCCCGAGGGATAATCCTTATCGGCAATCAGATGATGCATGGGCATCTCTTCATTCTCCTCTGCCAGTTCAGCCAGTTTTGTTCCTGTCACCCCAGATGATACCTTGTTATTGATTCCGCCCTTGGTATCCTCAGGCTTTGCCACTGGATTAGTCTGAGACGCTTCCTGTGGAGGTATTTTCTTTCCTTTTTCCATAATCCCAATCATTGATTATTTCTGAATGCAAAAGTAAGGAAAAAAAGCCTCTCAGGCAATAGGCGTCCTGCCGGTTCGCCTCCTACTAAGCCTCATCGCCGGCAACTAAGCCTTCCGCTAAGCCTCGGGCTCATCTGAAGGCAAAAAAAAAGCACTCTCTGCTTGCAAACGAAGCAAAAAGTGCTGATACTGTATTATTTCTAAAAAATCTTCTGTTCAGATATGTTCCTATTCTTTTATATTATCCCCCTCACTGACATAAGAAAGAACCAAACGGCGAACCACGGCATGAATGTCTTCATTAGGGAACTTCTGGCGATATTTCTCCGTAAGGTCTTCGCAGAAATACATCTTGCTACTAACCACAGAAGTAGGAATAGGTTGCTGTATAAACACATCATATGTTGCAACAGGCTTGCCATCCTTTGTGTCGACAGGCACAATATTCTCCTTATACCAACCTTGTCCAAATGCGGCAGAGAACAATCTATAATTGTCCTTATACTCCACTTTACCAGCGATGCTCAGTATATATCCGTCAGCAGACTTATCGTCCTCAGGATTCACCGCATATAGCATATATGTAGCAGGAAGCATCGAGTATCTTTTTATGACAAACTGATATTTCTTGCTTCCTCCAAAAGGAGGGTTTGCCTTCAAATCCTGCTCTATATCCTCACGAATTTGCGGCGCATCCACTACAAACTCTACTTCGCCAGTATAATTGAGGACAGATTTCCATGACTGTGGATTTGGCTGAATAACCTCACCATTTCCAACCTCACCATTTTCACACGCACAAAAAGCCAAGACAACCAACAACAGTAAGACTGATTTTTTTACTAAATACTTCATATCCTAATTTGTTTATTAAACCTATTCTGATATTAAACGTAGAATATGCCTAAAGCTTGCTCTATTTTACGTTTTTAACATTCCATCTAAAACTTGCCAACACTCACAAGAAGCAATCATTTCCCCGCTTCCTACTGTCCCTTTCGGTAGATGGCAACAAAACGGTTAGCGATATTGATGAGTTTCTGCCGGGCATTAGGATCACTTACATCATCAAAACTCCAGTTGGGAAATTCGCCACGCATCTTGGAGAAACGCTTGGAGATGGCACCGCCATTGGTCAGATTGGAAGGCAGACCCAGCTGCTCTGTAAGATACTTGCAGAAAGATGCGCCATTATCAAATTTGCCTTCAAAATCGTTGATATCAGAGAGCGCCACCATAATCAGGGCATAGTCTTTCTTCAAAGGAATAGCCTTCTCGTCTATCATCTTCTGCAAGGCTCGCTTTACTCTTTCTTCCTGGCTCAAGTCGCCCCATTCCTTCTCATTATCTTCTTCCGTTTTTTCCTGCCCGCCGTTTTTCTGATGCTCATCGTCTGTCACTTCCAATTCTAATGTCCTCTTCTGTTCAGGCTCGAATCCGTGCAGATAATCTTCATCATTGTTCTGGCGCATCAGTTCATTAATCTGAGATGAAACGAAGAAACCATCCTCGCCATAATAACCGATATTGGCTGCCAGCCGCTCAACCACATCCCGGTTCTTCACGACTGCTCCGAGGCACCGCTGAGAAAACTCCTGAGTTACGTAGCCTCTCCATTGCCCCATAATCATTGAGCAAAATTGAAACACTTTCGACTCCAAAGGCATCATCTGAAGTATCACAGCTGCCATATACAGGATGACAAATACGATTCTCTGCCGCTCGTCCTGAGCTGTAGCATACTCATCCTCGTCAACATAGTTTTTCTCATATTGCCCTATTCCTTCCACAAAGGCAAGGCGGCTCTCCGTATCGGTATGCGAAAACATCATTTTGTCTACGATGCAGAATACCTCATAAAAAACATCCTCGCATGAACATCTGGACGTAGGAAACCAAGTCTTGTCATTGAAGATATCATGGGAGATGGATTGGAAAGCCTGATAAACCAGATACTGCGAGAAAGATTTATCTACCATCTGTCTGGTCTTCATCTTAAATAACCTCATCGTCGTAACCCTTTAAATCATCAAGAATCATATCAAGAGAATTGATCAAAGCAAACTGAGAATCTCCATGACAATCGCAACAGACAGCATCTCCATTAACCAGAGCAACAATCTCAACATCGGAGATTTTCACCTTGGTTCGTTTCAGCGAACTGGAAGAGGTACACGGACCATTCCAATAATATACCTTGATGCCGTAATCTTCTTTACTGCACAGGTTCACCAACATGGCAATGTCTCTGTTTGCCTTGTCCAAGCGCAACTGCTCACCTTTATCTGTACCATATTGTACTTGATACTTACTGGCATTGAGACACTCCATGAATGAATGCTGCATCTGCAATTGCAGGACTAAGGAATATGGCGCATCGCTGAGAGACTGATGGCGAGGAAAAGAAAACACCACAGCCTTTGGTCTGCAGCCAGCCTTGATTCTCTCAGCCACGGCATCAAAGAAATCACCAGGTGGCAACTTGGCAGAAATCACCATGTTCCAGCCATATTGATTCGCCACCCTGTTGATATTATCACGCAGAAGAGCCACCACCTTGTCCTGCCCTCTTTTGCCGCCGAAGATTCTAGATTCTTCCACAAAAAGGAATCCTTTGTTGGGGCGATTATCAATAATCACCTTGCAGAAAGGCTGGTTGTGAATTTCATTCTCCTTAAAATCACTCCAATAAAATTCTTTCTTGTCTGCGCATACATCCAGCACAGCCACACCTTCGCGAAATCCCAATATTCGGTTGTCGTGAATAACGTCTTCCTCATACTTCCGTGATTCCACTAAAGTCATTTTCTTGCTTTTCAGCAAACTGTCCATTACCTTCTCGAAGCCAGTCTGACACTCCTGATATTTTTCAGGCGATGGCATTTCGGGAAATTCCAAGGGTAGAGTACCCTCGATACTTGAAAGATTCCGGCTTTTGCAGAAATCAAACTTGAAGACAACGTAAGAAGTCTTTTTGATGCTGTTTATGGTTTGTCCAGTCATTAGCTTCTGGTTTAAGTTATACCATGAAAGTTATTTTTCATAGCAACTACAAAAGTAACACTTTTTCCCCGAATAAACAAATAAATTCTAAATTATTTTTTATCAATTTGTCTTTTTTTCATAAAACCATCAAAACAAAATGTGAAAGTGAATGTGAATTTGAAATGTAAATCAATGTATCGGGTTGTTCCATCCATTCCTTTTATTGGATATTGTGAATGAAATTCAGTCCTCGCGCGCGTACCTTATTATATATATAATATTAACCTATTATAATGGCTACTATTACTTAAACACGATTATACGCTTCTCCTTCAGGTAACATTGAAAAACATTTCAAATTCACATTCACATTCACATTTTTTGTTTAACATACATCCTTTGATGTTCTGTACTGCAAACTATCAATTCAACTGATCTTCCCCCAAACTGCGTCCCGACGTTGCCGAGATTACGTCCCGACGCAGTGGCAGCCACGTCCTCGACGTAGCCCTGGCTGCGTCGCCACGCAGTTTCTGCCCCCACGCTACATATCCGCCATCGAGAGACCGAGGAGCTTCACATCCTTGTATCCACCGAAATGAGACCGGATAGATTGATACTTCTGCTCAAGCAGGCGGGAATCATATCGGGCTGCATTGCGCTTCACCTCTGCCACAAGAGCCGTCTTGTCTATCTCGTTCAACGCAATGATATCTATCTCGTTCAGACCCTTACGGTCCCAATATCTGCCCACCCGGGTTACACGGTCTTCCTCACTTATCTTCTGACGGAAATACTGCTCCAGCACGGCTCCCGTATAATCGTTATAATCACGAAGAACAATTTCCAGAAGCAGGTCGTTGCGCTCCATCTCTACCAATGCCTGATTAGGCAGGACAAAGCGGAACCAGAAACGCAGGAAACAGTCCTCGATGCACCATTTCACGTTTCTGCCACCAGGCTTGCTGAACAGAGGATGCAGCTTGCTCACATAGTTGTAATCTTCATCCAGGTTCTTCAGATACGTACCCGTATTCTTGCCGATAATCGTATCTATCTGGTTTTGGGTAGTCATTCCACCGGCAATCAGCTGCAGGATGCTGAGGTAATTGGCATAGTCTTTTCCGAATTCCGACATAATCATCTCACTCCCCTCCGAGAGGAATGGACTGCCGATGCCGGTCACCCATTTCAGCATCCCGTCACGGGTGGTGGCTCCGGCATCCATCAGCTGCGCCACATACTTCGCCACCCCACCCGTCAGCATATACAGGCAGAGCAAGTCTTCTGAGGTATAGTCGGGATTATAATCGTGGAGAATTTCCTTCATCACGCTCACCCGGAACGGCTTGAGCCTGATTTCGCAGTCCTTGCGCCCGTAAAGCGGTTCGTCGTCATGATCGAAGATGCGATGCATCATACTGTAGATACTGCCACATGCCACAAGATTCACTTTCGATTCTTCATGATACCTGTCCCAGACAGACTGGATATGACTGGGAATGGCGGGATTCACCTTCAGGAAATTCTGAAACTCATCGAAAACGAGGGTGAAGTGGTGGGTGCGACCGAAATCCAATAGCTGTTCAAAAAACTGGGCAAAGTTTTCAAGCTTGCCATAAATATGCAGCCCCAGCACCTGCTCGGCAGCTTTCTGAAACTTCTCTACCAGCACATGCTCATTATCTTTCGAAACATACAGGTACAGCATATTCTGCTCTGCCTCTACCTTCATGAGCAAAGCCGTTTTGCCAATTCGTCTTCTGCCCATCAGCACCGTAAAGAGTGATCTATTGGCAGACAGTTCCCAGTTTTTCCGCAGGATGCCTATCTCCTGTTCTCTATCGTAAAATTTCATATCGTTATCTTCTTTTATCTGTTAACATTCATTCGTCACGTGGGCAAAGATACGAAGAAACGGGGAATTCGCCAAGGAATTTAACATTTAATTTAATGGCCATTAAATTAATGGCGGTTAAATTAGGCGGAAGAGAATGGGATATGAGGGAGGAATGCTCGTGATTCGGGACAAGGATGCACGTGATTCGGGACAACTATTGTTTTTCAGAGAAAAATGTTGTATCTTTGCACTGTCATTCATCAAGAACGGCAAATGGGAAATTAACCACTAAAAAACGGAGGGGAAAACGACAGGGGTGCACACCTGCCCTATCTCTTTCTAAATGTTGAACCATTAAAAAAAGAAAGGAAAAAGAAAATGAAAAAGGAAGTTTGGAAAACTATCTTGCAGGTGATTATCGCCGTACTTACTG
>CAKVCL010000047.1 GCA_934725855.1 uncultured Cellulosilyticum sp.
TGGCGGAATAGCTCAGTTGGCTAGAGCACACGGTTCATACCCGTGGTGTCATGGGTTCAAATCCCTTTTCCGCTACTACTGAAAAAAGCACTCTGATTGCAGAGTGCTTTTTGTCGTATAAAAATACCAACATGAAAAAACTACTTAGATATAACCATGGCAAAAATAAATGATTTTCTAATAAAACGGGGGTTGAAAATTCTAAAATTAAAAATTATAATAAGCATATGTTTATTGTATAAACAGATGTTCAATTCGAAAGGAGAGATGTCACATGAAAAATTCAGTAGAGGTGTTTTCTAATTAATTAACTGAATAGGCGTGCAGGTAAGATGGTTAAGCTATTTTATTTGTGATGTCATTTTTTAATAACCTTTCGTTGATGCTTATGGATAAATTTTATGGCATACCTTAGGGTGTGCTTTTTTGATGCATAAAAAAGATGCCACAGTTAATCAAAAAGGCTATTAACTGTGGCATCTTTGCGTTCAAAATTTTTGCATTCAAAAATAAATAAAATCAGTCCATACAAGATTGTATGGACTAGATATGAAGAGGAGTGATATAGGATGAAAAGAAAGAGTGGCTTCGTAGTAAAAATGAAAAATATAGAAAAGCAAATGAATAGATTAAGAAAAATAATAAGGGCAATCATGAGGATGATTGCATATATTGAGGAGAAAAAATATGAACAACAATTTAGAAAGAAATATAGTAAGAGCGCAAGTATCAGCAGTACACCGCGATTTATTTAAAGTGATTTGTGAATATGGTGAGAAAGATGCCACTTTAAAAAGTAGTGTCTATTTTAATGAAGTACAATTAGAAACCTTTCCTACAGTAGGGGACTTTGTAGAAATCGAATACAATGATAACGGACCAAGTCGTATTATAAAAACATTAGAAAGAAAGACCTATTTTTCTAGAAAAGACCCAGACCCTAATAGAGGGGAACAAGCAGTTGCTGCTAATTTTGATTATGTGTGCATTGTAACATCTATGAATCATGACTTTAATTTAAGAAGAATGGAACGTTATTTAACAATTGCTTGGGAAAGCAGAGCGCAACCTATAATCGTTTTAACTAAGGCAGATTTAACGAATGATATGGAGGAATATGTGAGTCAGCTAGAATATACGGCTGTCGGAGTGGAAATTATTCCAGTTAGCTCTAAGACGGGATATGGTTTGGATGAATTAAGACCTTATGTAGGAGAAGGAAAAACAGTGGTATTCATGGGGTCATCAGGAGTAGGAAAATCTACACTTATTAATGCACTTGCAGGATGTGAAATCATGGATACAGGAGAAATTCGTGAAGATGACTCAAAAGGACGACATACAACTACCCATAGGCAGCTCATTGAATTGCCAACAGGTGCTAGAGTGATTGATACCCCAGGTATGAGAGAGCTTGGCATGTGGGATGTTAGTGAAGGGCTTAGTGAGGCGTTTGGAGATATAGAAGAATTGGTTTGTGGTTGTAAATTTTCAGATTGCACACATAAAAATGAACCCGGATGTAAAATTAATGAAGCACTTATAGAAGGAACGCTATCATCACAGCGATGGAAAAGATATCTTACACTTAAAAAAGAATCTCAATATGCCCAAAAGAAGCAGGCACTATTAAAATCAATTGCTGAAAGAAAGAGCAATACGCATAAGGTTTACACAAGGAAAAAGAAAGTAAACTATTATGAATAAATCAATATGAATGAGCTACAAATTTAAGTGATAAAAGTGAAATAAAAATTTAAATTCATATAACTAAAAGACTACAATTAAGTGAGAATATATGAAATTTATTGACTTATAAAATTGATTTTGATATATAAGTATTAAGTGGTATATTAAAATATTAAAAGAGAAAGGAAATAACAATCTATGTTCTCAAAAAAAAGTATGATGGAAAATGAATTGGAAAAGTTGCAGTTGAAAGAAAGAATAAGTTATGGATACAGAAGAGTTATTAATATGATGATGATATCAGGTATCCTCTCTGTTATTATTATAGGTGTGTTATTTGCCAATATGATGAATTATGTTAAAAAAGTACAACGTGCAGATACTGCAGTCAAAATCTGTAGGGTTGATGTCAATTCCGCAGCAAGAAATATTAGAGAAATGGCATTAAACAGTGACACATCCTCCTATGAAAGTTATGAGGAAAAGGTAGAGGAAATACTTGCGGAAGTCGATTCTGAATTGAAAATTTTAAAAGGAACAGGAATTGTCTCCAAGGAGCTTTATCAAGAATATTCCTCTTCTCTTTATGACTGGGGGAATATCGGTTATTCCATCATGAAAGAAATTATAGATGGTAAGTTGGAGGATGCAAACTATGCAATTTTTAACGAGTGCACTCCAGCATTAGATAAAACGGTAGAAATTGGACAAAAGCTAGATGAGGTGACTGGTGGGGTGAGAAGTCAGGCAGTCATACATACCGTGATTCTTGCTATTGTAGGAATTGGTATTATTGTTATCTGTTTGATTTTAGCATTGATTCGGGCAAAGAAAACGAGTGAAAAAGTATTGGAAACAATTCTGATGCCATTACATGCAATTGAAGATGTAGCAAAAGAATTAACAGAAGGCAATCTGCATAGTACCTTGGAATATCGTTCAGAAGATGAGATTGGAAGACTGGCACACAGTATGCGTAAATCTATTCGTATTTTGGGATCTTATGTAGATGATATTGATCGTGCAATGAAACTGTTTTCAGAAGGAAATTTTGATGTTCGACCGGAAGTAGAGTGGAAGGGCGATTTTATTGGTATTTTAAATTCCTTTATGGCATTTGAAGAAAGCATGGCAGATACGGTTAAAGGAATTCAGCGTGTTTCTGATGAAGTTTCCAGCGGAGCAGAACAAGTGGCAGCAAGCTCCAATGCTCTCGCTGAGGGAGCAACAAATCAGGCAGCAGTCATTGAAAAATTGACCGCTACAGTTACGGGTGTATCAGAACAGGTAGCAAACAATTCACAGTCTGCAAAAGAGATAAGTGGAAGAGTGGAAGAACTTGAAGATGCCATTTTAGAAAGCAATGGTAAGATGCATGAAATGGTTGATTCCATGAATGAAATTAACAAGGCATCAAAAGAGATTGATAAGATAATTTCAACAATCAATGAGATTGCATCTCAGACAAATTTGCTCGCATTAAACGCTTCCATTGAGGCAGCAAGGGCAGGGGAGGCTGGAAAAGGATTCGCAGTTGTAGCAAATCAGGTAAATGCACTGGCAGATCAGAGTGCTCAGGCGGCAAAGGAATCTGCTGAATTAATTGAAACTTCAGTTAAAGCTGTTGAAAAAGGTATGGTAATTGCAGGACAGACTGCTACAAAACTGGGAGAGGTAGCTGAGAATTCTAAGATAATTACAGAAGAAGTTGCAAATATTGCAGAGACGCTAGAGACACAGACTGCAGAAATTCAACAGATCAATGGGGAAATTGAACAGATTAATGATGTTGTACAGGCGAATTCTGCAACATCTGAGGAATGCGCAGCTGCCAGCCAAGAGATGAGTGGTGAGGCAGAGAACTTGCGTGAAATGATTCAAAAATTCAAAGTGGAAGAATCTGTGAATAAAATTCAATAGAGTACTTACTCCATTCTCAAATTTGAGCAATAAATGAATATAAAGGTATTAGGAATGAATTGCTTATCAAAAGATTTGTAGAATGTGGGTTCATGTGGGGTTATCTCAGGGGGATAGTCTATATAGGCTATAAGTGAGATGGCCCTATTTTTATGTCTAACTTAGATTGGATGTGATAAACTATTGAGAGAATATGAAATATTATCATAGATTTTAAGAAATTTTTAAGAATTTTAAGCTTTTCTTATAAAAGATGAAAGACGTTTCTTAAAACTTTCTTGGTAAGATAGAGATGTTAATGGGGAGTGAAGGAATAGTGAGTTATACCATTTTAGTTGTAGAAGATGAAAAAGAAATTGCAGATGCCATAGAAATTTATTTGAAAACTCAAAATTACGATGTAATGAAAGCGGAGGATGGCATGAAGGCACTTGAAATTTTTGAAAAGGAAAAGATAGACCTCATTTTGATGGATTTAATGATGCCTGTTTTAGATGGCGTACAGACCACTTTAAAAATTAGGGAAAAAAGTGTCGTGCCAATTATTATGCTTACAGCTAAGTCAGAGGATACTGATAAAATATGGGGTCTCAATATTGGGGCAGATGACTATATCACAAAACCTTTCAATCCTATGGAGTTATTGGCAAGGGTTAATTCTAACTTAAGAAGGGCAACAAGTTACACGGGACAAGGTATGAAGGAAAGCTTATCGAGTATTGCCATTGGAGGCATTCGTTTAGATACGGAAAGTAAAGAAGTTTATGTAGATGATGTGCCGGTTAAGCTAACGCCTAGGGAGTATGGGATACTGCATTTATTAATGAGCCATGCAGGTAGAGTTTTTTCTATTGAAGAAATATATGAAAAGGTATGGGAGGAGCCAGCTTATAATCCTGATACAGTAACCGTACATATAAGAAAAATTAGAGAAAAGATAGAAATTAACCCAAAAGAACCAAAATATTTAAAGGTGGTGTGGGGAATTGGGTATAAATTTGAGAAAGAGCATAAGTAATCCAGCAGTTATTGCAGTCATTATAGTGTTGTTAAGCTTTACTATTTTTTCGTGGGTTAAGGGGCTAAATTTTGTAGGACAAATATCATTAAATCAGTATTTAAAAAGTAAAGATTTTATGGAAGAGCTTGCTGAAATGACAAATGAATTAAGGCAATATGATGAACAGAAGCAATATGGATTAGAAAAACAAGAGTATATAGAATCTAAACATGAGGCATATAAATGGACGCAATATTATGTGACAACTGGAAGAAACACTTATCATAACAAAGTAATGAGCAAGTTTTTTGATTTTGGAGTGGGCTTTTATTGCCAGATTGACCAAATGAAAAGTGAGAGTATTTTCTACTTAAGTGCTAAATGTGATAAAAACCAACTAGTGCAGTTGGAAAGCTCTAATCTTAATGAAAATATTTTGTCTAGTTACATAAGAAAATTAACAGAACTGATAGAGCAAGATGAACAAGCGACTGGGGAAAGCGTAAATGAGTTTGAAATTTACTTTTTTATACCTAAAGGAGCATACTTGCAGGATTCATCCATTGTAGGAATACAAAGGAAAGTTAATCTATTTATTTTTCTATCCATACAGATGGTTGCGTTTATATTGTATGTAGTTAGTATGGTGATTATTGATAAGGTTATCAAGGTTGAAAAAACAGATAAGCTAGTAGTTCCTTTTATAATAAGGTTAGCTGGTTATATAGGTGGGGTCTTTTTAGTAAGGTGGCTCATTATAAATGCTTATAAACAGGGTATGCCATGGGAACTCATCATAGAGAGAGGGACAGGTCTCATTTTTTGTGCCAGCATTATGATTGTATTTTTATCTTGTCTAGGCTATGAGTTACAACATTGGTTGTATAAATTTGAAGGAAACTTAATACAAGTAGAAAATGAAAGAAAGTTGAAGCATAGAAAGCATAGTGGCAAAAATGTTTATAAGTATTTAGAGACTTATCTTAAAAAAATATATGAGTATATAGGAATTGATTTAGACTATAAGTGTTGGCTGAAAGTGGCACAAATCAATATCATACATGTAATGGTATTAGGCTTTTTTATAGTGCTATCCAAAATTAGTAATGGCTACTATGTAATATTTCCAGAAATAATTTGGTGCATAATAGTTGGAATATTATTAAAAGGCATATTAGATGAGTGGGAATGCTTTGCAGAGGAATTCGGACAAAATACACTGATTAAGAAATATTCAAATCAGATAGAGCAAATAGATGAGTATAAAACTTATATGTGGGAGTTGTTTATAGGGTATTGTGTGATACTTTGGGTTGGGAATATTGCCTGTGTTATAGAAGGGGTAGTCATTATAGGATATGTAATGATTATTGCATTGTTAATATCCGTTTATTGGGCTAGTCGGAAGCTTGTAAAAATGGTATGGGAAATCTATGAATATGCGAATCAAATCTTAGAGCATGACAAACAAGGAAATCAAAGGATAGGTCTATTTAAGCCGATTATAGCGGCATTAGAATGTGCAGAGAAAAGCTTTAATGAAGCGGTTCAAAGAGAAGTAGCGAGTGAAAGGATGAAAACGGAGTTAATTTCTAATGTATCCCATGACTTAAAAACACCTCTTACAGCTATTATCAGCTATATTGATTTATTAAAAAGAGAAGATTTATCCCCTGAGGAGCAAAGAAAGTATATTGAAATACTAGACCAAAAGTCTCAAAGGCTAAAAATACTGATAGAAGATTTATTTGAAGCGAGTAAAGCAGCCAGTGGAAACATTCAGTTTACACTAGAGGAAATTGATTTGGTAGCACTCCTTAAGCAGACATTAGGTGAAATGAGTGAAAAGGTAGGCAAAAGCCGCTTGCAATTTAAAGTAACGGTTCCAGAAAAGAAAATGATAAGCTATTTGGATGGCAGACGGACTTATCGTATTTTTGAAAACTTGATTAACAATATCATAAAATATGCTGCACCTTATTCAAGGGTTTATATTGAGTGTAAGGAAGAGGAAGAAAGCGCCATGGTCATCTTTAGAAACATTTCTGAGAAAGAAATGAACTTTACAGCAGAAGAAATTGTGGAACGTTTTAAAAGAGGTGATGCGTCAAGACACACAGAAGGCTCAGGCTTAGGGCTTGCCATAGCCAAGAATTTAACCCAGCTGCAAGGTGGTGTATTTGAAGTTTACATCGATGGAGATTTATTTAAGGTAACTGTCAAATTCCCTAAAGTGCAGGAAAAACAAAAAAGTCAGGCTATACCTATTGATACGGATAAGCAGGCATATGATGAAGATGATTTAGAAGAAGGCCAGGAAGAAGAAGGCCAGGAAGAAGAAGTGCAGAGCATAGGGAAAATCATTAAAAAGCATATGAAGGGTGTCTTAGAAGAAATACAAAATGAACGAGAGAAGCAAAAGATAGAAGATGAGGAAAATGAAGAAGATGATGATGAGGTTGACTTAAATGATTATTTTGGCAAAGATATTGATGAAGGATAACAAATGATAATATTTTAAGTATGAAGAGCTTTCAAAATAAAGTAATGAGCCATTTTTAAAATTGAGCAATAAATGAATATAAAGGTATTAAGAATGAATAGCTTATCTTGAAGGAGTACTATATAATTTAAATTATCCTAAATTATTTTATAAAAGGTGAACCAAATGGTACATTAATACGAAATAATGAAATAGGGGAATAAACTGTAATAAGGAATGGAGGCAAGTAGTATGACAAAAATGTATATTAATCCAAATCGTAAAATGGGTCATATTAACAAAGATATTTATGGTCATTTTGCAGAGCATTTAGGAAGAGGAATTTACCAAGGAATTTATGTAGGAGAAGATTCTACGATTCCTAATACTAAGGGTATGAGAAATGATGTGGTAGCAGCATTAAAAGCAATGAAGGTGCCAGTACTTAGGTGGCCAGGCGGATGCTTTGCTGATGAATATCACTGGAAAGATGGTATTGGTGAGAAAGAAACGAGAAAGAAAATGATTAACACCAACTGGGGTGGAGTGATTGAAGACAATAGCTTTGGAACGCATGAATTTATGGAGCTTTGTGACCAGTTAGGGTGCGATGCATACATCAATGGTAATGTGGGGAGTGGCACTGTTCAAGAAATGAGCGAGTGGATTGAATACATGACCTTCGATGGCATGTCTCCTATGACGGCATTAAGAGAGAAAAATGGTCGTAAAGAACCTTGGAAAGTTAAATATTTTGGTGTAGGAAATGAAAACTGGGGCTGTGGTGGAAATATGACACCAGAGCACTATGGGAACATGTATAGGCGTTATCAAACTTTCATAAAGAATTATAACAAAGAAAATAAAATCGCAAAAATTTGTTGTGGACCTAATAGCGATGACTATGCTTGGACAAAAGGTGTCATGGAAACTTGCTTTAAAGGCGCTTCAAAGCAATTCCATGGTTTCATGGATGGTTTATCTTTGCACTACTATACGATTACTCATGATTGGGCAAATAAAGGCGCAGCAACTAGCTTTAGTGAAGAGGAATGGTATACGACATTAAAGAAAACCTTGGAAATGGATACCTTAATTAAACGTCATGCAACCATTATGGATGAATATGATCCAGAAAAAGAAATTGCACTGGTGGTAGATGAGTGGGGGAGCTGGTTTGATGTAGAAGTAGGCACAAATCCAGGCTTCTTATATCAACAAAATACAATGAGAGATGCGCTTGTAGCAGGCATTAACTTTAATATCTTTAATAAACATTGTGATCGTGTAAAAATGGCAAACATTGCTCAAATGGTAAATGTCCTTCAATCTGTTATTTTAACAGAAGGAGAAAAAATGGTACTTACACCTACTTATTATGCATTCTACTTATATCAAAATCACCAAGATGCTACACTTGTAGATAGCTATTTAGAATCTCCAGTAATAAAAGAGAAAGAAGTACCTATGCTTCATGAATCCGTTTCTATGAGTGATGACGGACATATCAATGTGACAATCAATAACTTATCATTAACAGAAAGCCAAGAAGTAGAAAGTATTTTTACAGATTGGAAAGCACAAAATGTCAAGGGAACTATTTTAACGGGTAAAATGGATGACCACAATACATTTGAAAATCCAGATGTTGTGAAGTTGCAAGATTTTAAAGAGGTTACTTTAACTGAGCAAGGATTTAAATTTACCATTCCACCATGTAGCGTATTACATTTAGAGGTTTATTAATGCGTTTTTGCAAGGGCTGTTTAATTAGGGAAATAGATAGCAACGAGCAATATCAAAATATGTTTAAGTACATAGAAGGGCTTGATGAGAACATAAAAACGCATCCATCTGTATACGAAGTGAGACTTAGAACGTGTAAGACGTGCAGTTCTCTTGTTAATGGGATGTGTAAGCATTGCGGATGCTTTGTAGAAATGAGAGCAGCGATTACTCGAAATCAATGTCCAAATAAAAAATGGTAAAAAAACAGGAGCTATGCTCCTGTTTTCGTTTGTAAATAATCATTTGATATAAGCGTTAGGATGATTGGATGAAACTATATTCTAAACTTACAGTAATGTTTTGATTATAGTTTCCAAAAGTTTTACCAAAAAGCGTTAAGCCACCAGCGTGCTCAGCGTTTTCAGGGACAGCAAACTTGAACTTCATCATACTACGATAATCAAGCTTTAAATCACGAGTGGTAATAGAAGAGATTTTTAGACCATCTATAAAAGTGCCCACTTCATTGATAATCAGTGTTTTTAATAAACCATACTGATTCCAATTTTTAGGCCACCAGTTAGGGACAAAGACGCCTCTCACACTCCCAAAATCACCAGGACTTGTCCAAGTGCCTAAAAGAATATCATTGAGATAAAAGTGAATATCAGAAGGCCAAACATCATTATATCCAGGTGCTTCTGAAGAAATTTCAAAGCTGATAGAGATTTGGTCAATTTGAGTGCATTTAGGAATAAAGTTAGGAATAACATATTCTACGTGCCCTTTAGTGAACCAAAGAATATCGACATCAAAGTGGTCTGGATGAGCAAAATATCTCGCATCATCTATTTCACCAATAATGTGTTTAGACGATGCAATCCCGCAAGTAGGCGCAACAGAATAATCACTGTAATGGCCAATTTTAATTTCAGTTTGGTAGATATTTTGTGTTACTGGGGACGTATAAAGGTCAATCAGTATTTTATCTAAACAAACGATACATTTCTTTTGGTTCCCATGCCCACTAAATTCATTGGAAGTCGTAATGATGCCAGCGTCTTCCAATTTTTTGATGTGGCCAGTTAAGGCACCGTTAGTAATATTGAGTTTAGAGGTTAACTCATTCATGTTTAAATTAGGATTTGCTATGAGTAAATTAATAATCTGTATACGAACATCTGAACCTAATGCTTTAAAAATGTTAAGACCTTCAGCTAAAGATTTTATGTGTAACATAAGTCACCTCCACAATATAGCGAAACAAGCTATAGATTGAATGGACTGAGCCATACCAAATAATTTTCCTTGATGATTTCACATTGAAAAGCCACAAAATGACTAATAAATGGACAATCTATGCGCACTAAGTAATATGAATTTATAAAATATTATAATTAAAATTAAAATAATAGTCAAATTGGTGTTTGTAACCAAAGGAGAAATGCTGAGAGGGACAATAATGCACAAAAATGTTGACTAGTATGCAAGTAGATTTTATATTATTACTATAGAGTTGTATAAAAAGTATTAAATATAATATAATTTTACAATTTTTAGAACAAAATTGTTCGCAGAATTAGATTACAAGTATATAATTAAATTAATATACAATATCCTAAAGGAGGAAAATAGATGATTTTATCAAAGGAGCAAACAAGAGAGGCTATTATTAAGGGTAAAACAGCACTTGGCATTGAATTAGGTTCTACTAGAATTAAAGCCGTATTAGTTGATGAAAATCATAACACAATTGCATCAGGAAGTCATGAATGGGAAAACCAATTAGAAAATGGCATTTGGACATATAGTGAAGAAAGTATTTGGAAAGGTTTACAAGATAGTTATCAAAACATGGCAAACGACGTTAAAGCTCAATATGATGTAAAGCTCGAAACCATTGGTTCAATCGGATTTAGTGCGATGATGCACGGTTATATGCCATTTAATAAGAAAGGCGAATTATTGGTACCATTTAGAACATGGAGAAATACAATTACAGGAGCTGCTTCTGAAGCATTAACCAAGCTATTTAATTATCATATTCCTCAACGTTGGAGTATTGCCCACCTTTATCAAGCTATGCTTAATCAAGAAGAACACGTAAAAGATATTGATTTTATGACAACACTTGCGGGCTACATTCACTGGAAATTAACAGGTGAGAGAGTCGTTGGTGTGGGTGAAGCATCAGGGGTATTCCCCATTGATATCGAAACCAAAGATTATAATGAAGAAATGGTTCAAAAATTTGATGCTAAAGTAAAAGAAAGTACATATTCTTGGAACCTTCGTTCAATCTTACCTAAAGTATTACTTGCAGGGGAGTGTGCAGGAAAGTTAACAGAAGAAGGGGCTAAAAAACTTGACCCAACAGGTACTTTAAAAGCAGGTATTCCTGTTTGTCCACCAGAAGGGGATGCAGGAACAGGAATGGTTGCAACCAATAGTATTGCAAAGAGAACAGGAAACGTATCTGCAGGAACTTCTGTTTTTGCCATGTTAGTTTTAGAAAAAGAATTAACAAAAGTTTATGATGCGATTGATTTAGTAACGACACCAACAGGTGAATTAGTGGCTATGGTTCACTGCAATAACTGTACTTCAGATTTAAATGCTTGGGTTAATTTATTTAAAGAGTTTGCTGAATCATTTGGTATGGAAGTAGATATGAACAAATTATTTGGTACTTTATATAGAAAAGCACTTGAGGCAGATGCAGAATGTGGTGGCCTTCTTGCTTACAACTACTTCTCAGGAGAACATATCACAGGCTTTGAAGAAGGACGTCCTCTATTTGTTAGAACACCAGAGAGCAAATTCAACTTAGCTAACTTTATGAGAGTTCACTTATTTACAGCACTTGGCGCATTAAAAACAGGATTAGATATTTTAATGAAAGAAGAAGGCGTTCAAGTAGATGAAATCTTTGGTCATGGTGGTTTATTCAAGACCAAAGAAGTTGGACAAAGAATTTTAGCAGCTGCTATTAACGCACCAGTATCTGTAATGGAAACAGCTGGTGAAGGTGGTGCATGGGGTATCGCTGTACTGGCTGCTTATATGAATCAAAAACAAGAAGGCGAAACATTAGATGCTTACTTAAAGAATCGAGTATTTGTAGGGCAAGTTGGCGTTAAAGTAGAACCAGACCAAAAAGATGTGGAAGGCTTTGATACCTTTATCAAACGTTATGCAGAAGGTTTAGCAATTGAAAAAGCAGCTGTAGAGTCATTAAAATAGGGAAAAACATAGATGTAGAACAAGCACTAAAAATAAAAAAGTCGTGACAACAAAAAATCATAAAAATAAAAAAATACAGGGAGAAAAGAAAATGTTAGAACAGTTGAAAGAACAAGTCTATCAAGCTAATATGGAGCTTCCAAAAAGAAAACTCATTACATATACATGGGGAAATGTAAGTGGCATTGACCGTGAAACAGGCTGTTTTGTCATCAAACCAAGTGGTGTAGATTATGATGAATTAACACCAGATGATATGGTGGTTATGGATTTACAAGGTAATAAAGTAGAAGGAAAATACAAACCATCATCCGATACCGCAACTCACTTAGAACTTTACAAAGCATTTCCAGAGATTGGAGGAGTTGTACATACACATTCTCCTTGGGCAACTTCATGGGCACAAGCAGGTAGAAGCATTCCTTGTTATGGCACAACACATGCAGATTACTTCTATGGCACCATTCCTTGCGCAAGATGCTTAACAAAAGAAGAGATTGAATCAGAATACGAAAAAAACACAGGACTTGTTATTATTGAAACCTTTAAAGGATTAAATCCAGTTTATGTACCAGGTGTTTTATGCGTTAATCATGGTCCATTTACTTGGGGTAAAGATGCTATGGAAGCCGTACATAATGCTGTTGTTTTAGAAGAAGTAGCAAAGATGGCATATCATACCGAAATGATTAATGCACGTGTTCAACCAGCGCCAGAAGCAATTAAGGAAAAACACTTTATGAGAAAACATGGTAAGAATGCTTACTATGGACAATAAAAAAACAATCTATATAAAATAATTTTTTAAGCCTAAAACGTACCTAAAAAAGTTTAATTAGCATGTTGTTGGGGAGGCTTATATGTTAAGAGAACTGGAGGCTGAATGAAAATGAAAAATGTGAGGGGAAAGAACAGGAATAATCTAAAAACAGTGAGTCCAAAGTCATTAAAAAAGAATTCTAGAGCAATGGATGAAAAACAAAATCCTAATAAGTCACAACTAGATATAAAAGTAATAAAGAATGGCGGGATGGTTAGAAAACAGATTATTTTATCACTGTTGCCAGTTGTACTTGTAGTGATTATAGCTAGTGCTGTATCTGCAGCTAATCTGAAAAAAGCTATTCAAGAGGAGGCAAGGAACTCTCTTAGAAGTATAGGAATTGTTATTGAGAGATCTTATGACAGTAAATATCCAGGACAGTATATGCTAGATGAAAGTGGGCGATTATTTAAAGGCGGTTCTCAAATAAAAGATGACAATACCATATTAGATCAAATCTTAAAAAAGACAGATGTTATTTCTAGTTTTTATTATGGAGATACAATCTATTTAACAAGTTACGTTAGTGGAAGACAAGCAAGACGTATAATCGGTGCAAAAGCAGATCCAAAAGCAGCAGAAAAAGTTCTTACAAATGGTGAAGAATACTTTGATAAGAACTACGAACTTGAAGGGGTTAAATACTATGCTTATTATTGTCCAATTTTAGGCACAGGAAATCAAGTCGTTGGTATGTTCTTTGTAGCACAAAAAACAGATATCATTCAAGCCAAAATCAATGCTTGTACATTAAAAATCTTGATTGCAGGGATGATCCTTGTGTTACTTACTTTTGTTTTAGTTATCCCAATTGCTAGACGATTAGTAAATGGCATTGTTGAAGTTGAAGCTAATTTACAAAGAGTGGCGCAAGGAAACTTAGGTATTGAAGTGGCAGAAGGTACTTTAAAAAGAAAAGATGAGATTGGAAGCTTAGCTGCATCCACCAATTGCTTAAATGGGTCATTAACGCAAATGGTTGGCAACATTAAGGAATGGGCAACTAAGTTAGATGATTCGGCAAATGACCTTGAAACAATGGCAGGACAATCTAGCCAAACAAGTAATGAAGTAAGTAGTACTGTTCAAGAAATAGCAAATGGTATTAATACACAAGCAGAAGAAACCAAGAGTGTAAGTGATTACATTAAAAATATGGGTGATGAAATCACTGATATTAGTCAGCAAATCCAATATATCAAACAAAATTCGTCTAAGATTGATAATAGTGGAAAGGAAGCTAATCATACAATTAGTGAGCTTGAAACCTATAATAATGAAACTTTACAATCTGTAGAACATATTAGTACTCAAGCCACCAAAACAGATGAGTCTGTAAATCATATTAAGAGTGCGGTACAGATTATTACAGGTATTGCAGAACAAACAAATCTTCTTTCCTTAAATGCTTCTATTGAAGCAGCCAGAGCAGGCGAGTCAGGAAGAGGATTTGCCGTAGTGGCTAAAGAAATACAAGTTTTAGCTGAGCAATGTAATAAATCAGCTAAAGAAATTAATGATATATCTAATCAGTTAGTAGATAACTCTAGTTTAACAGTAGAAGCGGTAAAAACAGTAAAGAAAAATGTAGACAATCAAAATGTCATGTTACTTTCTACAAAATCTGCTTTTGAAAACATCAATCAAATGATACAGCACTCCGATAAGGCTATTGAAGAGATTAATCGTAAAATTAATAATTTAAATGCGGGGAAAGAACATATTATTAAATCCGCACAAAACTTATCTGACATAGCTCAAGAAAATGCAGCTGGAATAGAAGAAACGACAGCTTCTGTTCAAGAAATGAATGCAAGTAGTCAAGAACTAGAACAATCAGCAAAACTACTAATGGATATAACAGTAGGATTAAGAAATGAAATCAATCAATTTAAATTGTAAATAAGTCACAAGGTAAATGATAAAAGAGATAAAAGATGCAAGATGAAAAATATAAAGCTTGCGTCTTTTATTTGTTTTTGTGACTTGAAGAAAATGGAAGATAATAAATTAATTGTAAAATTATGTTGACAGATGTTTACTGATACGGTATTATAACAAATGTCTTAAATGACAAAACAATAAGGCCCATTGGTCAAGCGGTTAAGACATCGCCCTTTCACGGCGGTAACACGGGTTCGATTCCCGTATGGGTCACTTATAAAAATCCCACTAAGTATCTACTTAGTGGGATTTTTTGATAAAGCTAGTTATTTAATCAAAGAAAACGAATAGAAATATGCTCATAAAACGAATGAAAATATATGCTATAATATTTTGAAGGAGGGACATAAATTATGATACAACAACCAACTATCCATCAAGAACTCCAGTTTGATGAGCTTTATTCAAAAAGTGCCACAATCAAAGGAGTCACAGGAAAAAACATTACTATTGAATGGGGAATGCCAGATAGACAAGATCATAAAGCAGCTGATGTGAGTAATAAAAATACACAACCAGATACTAATAATGGAAAGCAAAAAGGAATTATACAAAAGAATATCAATACATACTATGGAATTGCCACCAATGAAGCCTTTAATATTCAGCTGGGTGTAGGTGGGAAAATAGATAAAAATGGGCAATGGATCAATGCTTCAGCAAGCCAAATTAAGCAATACTTTGTACCAAGTGAAGCGAATATTAATCAGTACAAGTATCAGTTTCTAAATCTAGCTTCTTTAGCAGGAATTAGTGAAAGTGAAGCCAAAAAGTATTTAGAGAATAAAGGCATATTAAGCGGAAAAGAAGCCACATTTATTGAAGCGGCTAAAGCAAACAATATTAATGAGATCTATCTTATGGCACATGCCTGCCTTGAAACAGGTAATGGAAAAAGCAAACTCGCTACAGGCGTAAATTATAAAGGGACTATTGTCTATAATATGTTTGGCATACATGCTTATGATAGTGACCCAATAGGACAAGGTTCAGCGTATGCCTATAAGATGGGATGGACAACCCCAGAAAAAGCCATATTAGGTGGTGCTAAGTTTATTTCTACAAACTACATTAATAACTTCCCCTATAATCAAGACACATTGTATGAAATGAGATGGAATCCAGCGAATCCAGGAGACCATCAATATGCCACAGATATTGCATGGGCTATTAAACAAGCAGCATGGATTGAGAAAATCTATTCTACATTTGAAAGTGCAACAGTAACTTTTGATATACCTATCTATAGAAAATAAAAGGGGCAACTAGAGAGTAAAAATAATTGAAAAAAGGGTTGACATAGGTAATGTAGTGTTGTAATATTATACGAGTCGGTAGCCAGTAACTACCAATCATAAATGAACTTTGAAAACAAAATAGTAACCATAAAACCAGTCGATTCAAAAAAGAATCACAGATTTCAAATGAATCTAGATTCATTCATGAGTACAAGGTTAGTAATAATCTTTTATGTACTAGTAAACGAGTAAAACTCGAGCCAAAGAACAACAAAAGTTATAAAATAACTTTAAGTTGTTTATCAAATTTTTTATGAGAGTTTGATCCTGGCTCAGGATG
>CAKVCL010000048.1 GCA_934725855.1 uncultured Cellulosilyticum sp.
TAGATAGGCTTAGGCTGTAAGTGTAGTAATACATTAAGGTACTAAGTACTAACGGTTCGAGGGTTTGACCTAAAAAAACGAGCAAAAAGAGGCTCGTACGGTTAAGCAAACTTATGTAGTATTTGTTTTTCAGAGTATAAGCAAGGGCTAGATATTTCTAGTCCTTTTTGTTTTTCATAAATATTGATAAGTGATAGCACCTAGTAAGGTGTTTTTTTATTGTTTAGAACAGTAATGTTGCAAAAGTTTATTTTAGATAGGAGTATTTGTCGATAAAGCACATAATTTAAACAAGTTACATATATTATAGAGAGATCTCAAATAACTCTAGAGTACTTTAACACATTATATCCATTAATATGAGAGGGATTTCATTATGGGAATGTATGCTTTTCAAGGTGAGTATACACAAAGAGAGCTTAAACCTAGTTACAAACTAAGTGTAATAGCAATTTCAGACGGCATGCTTACAACCAATGAAGTATTTCAGTTTGTTTTAGCAGATACATTTAAAGAAATACAATTAAATGCACCTAGAGATACAAAGACAATACTTGATGGGAACAAAGTAACTTGGGAGATTGGAACTTTAAATCCAGATGCTCTTTCTAAAGATGAGGCACTGGTACTTGATATTTCTGCAGAATATGAGAATGAATTACAAGAAGGAGACGTTATAGCGTCAAATGTTATAAATGACTTTGTAGATGAGACAGGTGCACCTGTACAACAGATATATGAAGATTTTACTTTTACAGCGCCTAAATTTAAATTAGATATAACATTAAAAAGCAGTCAGGATTGTGTTTACACATTGGAATTTAAAGCAACTAATCTCTCTACAGAAAAAGATTTAACGGATGTATCTTTTAATTATTCAATTGGTTCGGATCTTACTTGGATTTCGCCATTAGATGACTTGAGCTTTACACCAACCACTTGGACAGTAGGTAATCTTGCTAAAAATACTTTTGTGACAAAAGAAGCTATTATTAGATATACAGGGACTACTTCTATAGAGGATAAAACTATTTTCTCACCTATTTCGGGGACTGCAAAATATGATAGAACAAAAGATGCAAAATATACAGGAATTTATGAGTATAAACAAGATGTTGATCCATGTCCAGTGCCATTAGAATGTTGTGAGGATTGTCCAGTAGAGTTAGCAGATGTAATATTTACTGAATGTGATCAATCTTTAACTGCTGATGTAACACCTCTTCTCACTTCAGAAGGAAGAGAAATTAAGGTGCATGTTAAATTGAATAACGTTTGTTTAGCTAAGGATGTTGTAGTAGGATTAGAACTTCATGAGGTAATAAGTGAAGAACCACGCGAAACAATTCGTAGAGCATTTAAGGTCATTCATCTAACCCAAAATGGAGAGGGGTGTGGAGAACGCGAATGTAATTGTGTAACATTTTATATTCCACCAAAAGAAACTGCTTCAACAGATCCTATGTGCGATCAACAGACCTTTATCGTTAAAGCAAAAGCGCATCATTACTATGTTAACGGAGGTTGTGAATGTTCAACATGTAATATTTGAGCGCAGAAACACTCTATGATTATTCTATGAAATGATTGAGGAAGGCGATTAGTCTGTAAGCTAATCGCCTTTTTAGTAACTTGAACTTGATTTTGTAGGTGGGGGTTAATATGGCTTGTATAGAAAAAATACAATTTAAAGAATGTGAAGATATAAAATGTGTAGAAGTGAATGTTCAAGTTGAGAATGAAGGAAAGTTATTAAGGGTACCTGTATACATTAGAAACGTTTATCCATGTAGAGAGATTATTGTAGGCGTTAGAGTTTATGTAGAAGGACGATTATATGCTATCAAAACAAAGAAAATTTTTACAGGTGGTAGAAGATATTGTAGGAAAATTGATGAGTTTTATGTAGGCTGTTTTGAGTTCTTATTTATCGATACTTGTCAAGAAAATATTTGTGTTGATACATTAGCTCATTATATTCAATAAAAATTAAGCATTAGTGTTATATTGTTTAGTAATAGGCTATAATTTATAAAGGAAAGATAACTGTTAAGATAAATTCATTCTCTGTTTGCTCTATAGACTGAGTACCATTATATTTTTTTACGATATCGGCTATTTTTGAGAGTCCTAGACCATGTAAGGGCTCTTTTTTTGATGAAAGAAATTTTCCATTACGGTAGGTTGCTATTTGGCTTGAACTATTACTTAATTGATAGCTAAGAAAACCATTTTTACAGCGAACCTTTAAAGAGAGTTTTCTTGTTCCAGATTGGGAGATATTGAGACAAGCTTCAATTGCATTGTCTAAGCTATTACCAAACAATGAGCATAAGTCTAAATCAGATAATGGTAACTTATCATTTAGTTCGATATGAAAAAAGGTATCAATATTATTTTCAAGAGCAATAGTATACTTAGTACATAGTAAGGCATTTAAAAGTGTATTTGAGCAAAACTTTCGATTAATACCAGAAGCAAAAGAAGTCAGTTTAGTAAAATAGGTTTTTGCTTCTTCAATCTGATTATTTTCCAAAAGTGCATTAATTAAAGAAAGATGATTGTTTAGATCATGACGAAGTTTACGGATTTCTTCTTGGTTTTTGGCAACATTGTCATAGTAAGCTTTTTCTCTTTGCAAGGATTCATTTTCTAATAAAGTCTTAGAATATTGAGCCATATAAGACGTAAGGTAGAGTACACCAATATTTGTTAATAGGATAATGAGCAAAATCGGTAGTGTAATAAGTTGCTCACTAGAAGGAACAGTAATAATGATATAGCTAATTCCTATTAATGGAGAAATAGATATGGCTGAGAGTAGAAGCCAAGCTTTCAAATTAAGATAGTAGCGAGCGTGATTGATTTTCTTATAGAATAGAGAATACATTATGTACCAAAATAAAGTGATTAAGTTAGCATGGATAATATTATAAACACATGGTGAAGAGAAAGGCTTTAAAAGTAGGTCTAGTAATGAAAAAGAATCCAAAAGATAATTAAAGCAGACTACAAAAGGATAGAGGATAAGGGCAGTGGACAGCTTTTGAAATAAACTACCTTCGAAAGCAATCCAAAGAATAAAAAAGTACCCTATAAATGCCCAAGTAATATTTACAATATCCTGATTAAAAATGACTATACTATCTATACATGAGAGTGTAATTAATGTAGGGATAAATAATTTCTTATTTTCCTTGATGGGAACAAAGGCACTAGTAAGTTTAGTAAAAAAATAACTACTAGGAAATGAAATTAATAAAAAACAAGCAAAAGAAATATAGGGATTAAAATTCATGATATTATCCTTCTTTCAGCATAAATTGAGCAAAAGCAATTAAAAAATTAGGTTTGCAGGATCTACTAATAGGGAGATTGTAGCCTTCAAGGTTAACTTCATGTTCAAGTACAACTTGAACATATCGAAGGTTAACAAGGTAACGTTGATGAATGCGGCAAAAATAAGAAGGAAGTTTTAAATGAAGGTCATCTAATTTGCCATAGTATTCAAGAGGAGGTTGATTTTTTATATGCACAGTAATTTTACGTCGTTCACTTGAGAAAAAAAGTGTTTGGTTTAAGTTAATGCGGTAACTGTTGGAACCTTGAGGAATTAGGAAGTAATTATTCGAGAAATTATTGAGTCTAATTAATGCTTGAGATACAACGTCAACAATTTTTTGTTTGTTATATGGTTTAAGAATGTAATGAAAGGCATGAACTTCATAACCTTCAAAAACATAATCAGGATAAGCGGTTATAAAGATAATCAGACTATAATCATCTATCTCACGCAAGGCTCTAGCAGTGCTCATTCCATCTATTTCGGGCATTTCAATATCTAAAAAAATAAGGTCAAAGTTTGATTTGCTATAATTCTTTATTAGGTCATGACCATTATTAAATTCAGAATACATATAGGAAATATCCTGTAGTTCAAGCCAAGGACTAAGAATACCTTTTAATAGTTTACGTTGTTTTATATCATCATCACATAAAGCAATTTTTAGCATAGCCTTATCACAATCCTTTCATTAGCAATATTTTAGCATATCTTTTTCTATTGAAACAGTTAACTAAAGACTTCATGCCAAAAATGACAAAAAGAAGGTTAAATATGACAGTGTTTAAAAGAAAATCATTCAAGTAAACAGGTATAGTTATTAATAGAAGAAAAGAGGATAAAGGACATATTGTATTTAGATTGGAGGATATAAGATGCTAAGCGTAAAAGAATTGCATAAAAGTTATTACACAGGAAATCAGAGATATGAAGTATTAAAAGGTATTTCCTTTGAGATAAACAAAGGAGAGGTTGTGGCTGTTATGGGAGCTTCTGGTTCTGGAAAGACAACATTGCTTAATTGTATAGCGTGTTATATTCCTATAGATAAGGGACATATTAGTCTAAAGAATAAACTGTTAGAAAGTCTGAATGAAGAAGAATTATCGGAGGTAAGAAATCAAGAGCTAGGATTTGTTTTTCAAGATTTTATGCTTTTAGATGGTTTATGTGTAAAAGACAATATTTTGTTGCCAGCTATTATTGGTGGAAGCTTTAATAAAGAAGTAGAACAAAGAGGAGAGTATCTTTGCAAATTATTTGGAATAGAAACAATTAAAGGTAAATATCCAGCGGACATTTCAGGTGGGGAAAAACAAAGAACAGCAGTAGCTAGAGCACTTATTAATCAGCCACTTATGATTTTAGCAGATGAACCTACAGGAAATTTGGATTCAAAATCCAGTAGAGCTGTTATTAGTGCTTTTGAGCAAGCCAAGGAAGAACTTGGGGCTACTATTTTTATGGTTACGCATGATAGTTATGCAGCTTCTTTTTGTGATAGGGTAATTTTGTTAAAGGATGGGGAAGTATTTCGTATTACAAAAAGAACAGAGGGGCATAAGAAATTTCAAGAAGAATTATTAGAAGCAATCAAAGAAATGAGTGGTGATTTGGTATGAAAAATATAACAGATATTAATAGAACATTAAGGCAGTACAATAAAAAAGATAGTAAATTGCTTTTCTTTTGTATTTGTTTATCACAATGTTTAATGAGTGCCTATGCTGTTATTATGTGGTCACCAACTGTATTAAAAATCTTGCCTGAGGGAGGAGACTCTAGAAAACAAGTTATGGCTGTATTTATCTTTACATGTATAGGATGTGTCGTTTTTGTTTCTTATGCAGCAATCCTTTTTTTTAAGCAAAGGTCAAGGCAAACAGGTATTTTAATGGCATTAGGGATTAAGAAAGAGGTTTTAAGAAATCAAATTTTTACAGAGATAGGGCGCATTGCTTTAAAAGCATGTGGATTAGGAATCGTAGGTGGAACATTAGGAGCTATAGGGATATGGCAAGGGTTTAGAATATGGATTGTAGATACGCAAGAAATGCAATTTCACTTTGCCTCACAATCATTGCTTATAGGGATTATCTTTGGGATAGTCATTAATTTAATTTTATTTGTACAAGGATTACGATTTCAAAGACAAACCAATATTATAGATGTGCTTAACACTGTAAAAAAGAATGAACCTGTACATGAAGTAAAGAAATGGTATGGTTGGATTGGAATTATACTCATTATCGGTGGTTTTTTACTAGGTTATTTAATGCCAAGCTTTTGTATTTTTACACTTAAATGGTATCCACCAGATATATTAAGTGTCATTTTTTACAGTCCACTATTTTTAGGGATTTATATGGTGACATATTATACCGTTGTACATGGGTGGAAGAGAGACAAAGAATATTATAAAGATATTATTGGAAAAAGTATGATGAAATTCTATGGTAAGCAGACGGTGCGTAATATGCTGATTATTATTGTATTAGTTATAGGCGGGTATTTTGCTGCATTTTATATTCCACTTATGGGTTCGGCAGCACTTTATGACATAGCACATCGTGAGGTTGACTATTTATTTCATTATAGGCAAGACCAAAATATGTTATCAGAGGAAGAAATTAATGAACTTGCTAGTGTATATGACATAAAGATAAAGGATTATAAGTCATTAGAGTTTATTAATCTGGCTTATGATGGAGATGAGTCTATTGATGAACCAAATGGTAAATATCATACAGAATATCGAGAACTCTTGTGTGAAGGTAACTTTTTATCAGCATCTAATTATGAATTGTGTACAGGAGAAAAAGTGACTGTACCAAATGGATGCTATATGAGTATTTTATTATCAGATGGGAGTGGTAGTAGGGAGGTTAGTGAGAATATAACCAAATTAACTAATCCAGACAATTATAATCAAATAAAAGTTTGCTATGGAGGAAGTTTATTAAATGACACCTTAGCAACTCAGTATTATGTATTAAATGATGAAGACTATTATAACATTAAGAATGGGTTAGGGGATAATTGGAGGGAAAATTTAGTATCATTTAACGTAGAAAATGTAGAAAATACATACGATTTTGCTAAAAAGCTATACAAGGAGATTATAGATCATTCAGATGCTTCATGCGAAATTCCCAGCTATTATGATAGGGTTGCAAAGATGCAATATGAAGCAAAAGGTGAAAGTTATTGGGCAGATGATGAACCAATTTACTATAAGGATTATGAGAGTTCGGAGTTTAAGCAATATTGGAAGTACCAGCCTAAATTTAGGATTATGGATAAAAAAGAATTACTAACAACTTATGCTGTATTTTTTATGGTCTTCTTATTTATTGCAATTATTTGTTACGTAGCTGTTTTTATTATTATCTATACAAGAAATATAACGCTTGCAATGAATAATAAAGAGGTGTATGAAGATTTAAGACGACTAGGAGCCAGCAATCATTATTTGTATGAGTGTATTAAAAGTCAAGTTGGGAAAGTATTTAAGGCACCTGTCATAATAGGAACTGTTTTAATCTCAGCTTTATATATTATGATTATTTATATGAATGATGGAGGATTCTTTTCACAAGGAGAATTAGTAGGGCTTACAAGTTGTGGCGTGATCGAGATAATGATGAGTATAGGAATTTATTTATTTTACCGTTACAATTTAAGAAAAGTAAGCGCCCTATTAAAAATCACTGCATAGCAGATAAAAAGTAAAGCAAAATGAGATTTATAAAAATTACATATAAGAAAAAGCCCACTATAGTAAAACAAATAACTATAGTGGGCTTTAAATTAATTCTTTTTAGCAGTTAGATGATTATTTTCATCTAAGCCAGCAGTTTGAAAACTTGCTGTATATCGAATTTCACCTGTTTGATTATCTACAGCTACAATATAAACATCTGCATATTGACCACTTTCAAGTTTAGTAAGATAGTCATCTTCAGTTTTATTAATAGATAAAGTTTTACCACTATGTGGGTCATTAATATAATTGATGTCACCGAAGGAGGTGACTAGGTTACTTAAGTTATCATAGCCTATAGATTCTAAAATATTTTCTTGATCTGTTACAAGAAAGTAATCTTTACCAGAAGAAATGGCTGAAGAGAGCTTAGTCAAATTAACAGAAGGTGAGATATTTTTAAGAAGTTCTACTACAAGGTCATCTTGCAATAGATTAGATTCACCTTTAATAAACACACAACTGCTAATATTTTTATCTGATAGGAGCATTAGGGCAGTATCTAATGTTTTTTGAGTTTTTAAATGATAGAATTTGGTATCTCTATATTCTTTATAGCTCGTATTCCAAGAGGAGCAGGTTTTATCTGTATTTTTATTACCTAAACCATAATGCTCAGCAATGTATTTGCCCAAGTAATCAGTGACCTTTCGAGCACCTGAAGGATTAAGATGGGAATCTTCATCATAGCAGTCAGTTGCATAATTAATGCAATCTGGCATATCTAAAAAGTTGATATAGTTTACATTATATTCTTCAGCAATATCATAAACGAGATGAGCTTCTTTTTGCTCCTCTTCACTTGCTGGAAAAGGTAAGTAGGTCAGTAGTACATCAATGCCTCTTTCCTTGCAGTCTTCAATAATTTTACGAAGATAAGTAGTAGCAATAGTATTAGAAGGACATTTCTCGTTATTATTTACAGTAGGGATTTCATTAGGAATGCCTACTGCAGGTCTATATTCTGCACCTTTTTCTTTATTTGAAGTAGGAATAAAATCAGATTCAGCTAGTTCATTCCATCTGGTGTGATAAATGGAAAAGTCCCATAAAAATTCTAGGCGTTTACCTTTTTCCATTAAATCAAAAGTGGCTTTAATTTTATTTGAAGTAAGTGGAAAGGCATCTAATGAATAATGGACATAATTATTGTTTTTAAATGCTTTTGCTTCACTTGATAATTTTAAACAATCGACAACAACTAATTGAGGAGAGGTATAATCTAAAGCATTAATCAGTGTCCAGTAAGTAGTAGCAATTTCATTACCATGACCACCAAAGTTATAAGAGGTTATTCCATAGTCGTTCCAAAGCTCCATAGGAAAGACAGCATTGATTACATGACTTGTTCCAAGAAATAGAACATCAAAATCCTTTTCTTCTGCAAAGAAAGGGTTATATTTAAAGTCACTAGATTTCCTTTGAACGATATTAGTAAGTGTAAGCATTCCTGAAACAATTAGTACTATTGTTATAAGAATGGAAACACATATTTTGACCTTTCTTTTCATAGCAACCTCCTAAAATTGAAAATAGATGAAGCTTGCTTCGTTATACTGTGTGCCCCATATACCAAATAATAAAAGAAGGCATACAGAAAAACTAATTAGTAAGCATTGGAACCACCAGTCTTGCTTTGCAAGAATTGCCCTTATCTTAATACCACGATATTTGCAAAAATCAGCAAAACATAAAATGCAAATACCTAAAAGCATCAGGTGAAAGTTCTTTTGATCTAAGCCACATTTATAAAGTGCATCATTAAATAAAATATAAAGGTTATCCATATTAACAATACTATCAAGGATTTCAACAGACGCATGGAGCCCAGGAGCTCTAAAGAATATCCATGAAAAACAAATAAGAATATTGGTCCAGATGATGCGAAGTGCATTGTGACTTAAGCTATCTTCTTTTAAATCTAATAAACGAATGAGTACCTTTCTGATAGGGGCTAAAATTTGTCCTAAAACTTGATAGATGCCATTGAGCAATCCCCAGATAACATAAGTCCAATTAGCACCATGCCATAAGCCACTTACACTAAAAGTAATGATGATATTAATATATTTTCTAAGTTTCCCTTTACGGTTACCACCTAAAGGAATATATAAGTAGTCTTTGAACCAGCTTGAAAGAGAAATGTGCCATCTTCTCCAAAACTCAGAAGCTGATTTTGATAAGTAAGGCGCATTAAAGTTTTCCATCAGATTGATGCCGAGCATTTTGGATGTTCCCATTGCAATAATAGAGTATCCTGAGAAGTCGCAGTAAATTTGAACTGCAAATAGTAGGGTCGCAACGATGAGGTACATCCCACCATATGTATTGTAATTGTTATAGACAGTATCTACAAAAATAGCAATGCGATCCGCTAGAACTATTTTTAAGAAGAAACCCCATAGCATAAGAAAAAGACCTTCTCTTATAGTATCAAAGTTAGCAGCAGACGGTTTTGCGAGTTGTTTAAGTAAGTTTTTAGAACGCTCAATAGGTCCTGCTACAAGTTGAGGAAAGAAGGAAACAAAGAGCGCATATCTAAAGAAATTCTTCTCAGCATAAATATCATTACGATAAACATCTATTGTATAGCCTAGTGCTTGAAAGGTATAAAAGGAAATACCTACAGGTAAAAGCACATCAAAGGTTGGTTTGTTTAAGTTAATATGTATCAATGAAAATGCATGATTTAATGTGCTAAATGCAAAGTTGAAATATTTAAAGAAAAACAGCACTGATAGATTAAGCATGAAGCTTATAATTAAATAAAGCTTCTTGTAAAATATAATTTTAGTTTCTTTCCAATTCTTTTGTTTGACATTTTCCATTAATAAACCACAAATATAAGTTATTGCAGTTGAAAAAAGAAGAAGTAGTGCATATTTCGCATTCCAACACATATAGAAATAATAACTAGAAATAAGTAGCCAGATATATCGAGCTTTTTGGGGAATGACATAATAGAGTAATAGCACTATGGGGAAGAAGATAAGAAACTGTAATGAGTTAAACAACATACTAAAATTCACCCCTTAATAATATTATTTTTTATGGTTAGACATTAAAAAACCTCTTGAGCTATATTGTTTGATAATCCAAATAATAATGCACAGGAGGTAGTTTATTTATGGGCTATCTACTTGAAAATAATGTCAACATTTTAATATTTCATGCTTATATTAACATCTAGTGTATATAATGTCAATTTAGATAAATTTTTATTTATATAATCTTAACGATCTATAGTTTGTGTGATGGGAAGGCTGATAATAAAGGTTGCCCCTCCGCCAGGAGTATCTTCAAGCGTAAGGTAGCCGTGATGATGTTTTACAATTTCAAAAGCAATACTTAAGCCTAATCCATAATGGCTGGAAGAGTGCCTAGAAGCATCTAATCGATAAAAACGTTTGAAGATATGCGCTTTAGCAACATCTGGAATGCCAGGACCATGGTCAATAAGTTTTACAACGACATCATTTGTTGTGTTTTCAAGAAGTAAGGTAATGGTCGTATGAGGCGGAGTGTAGGTCAAAGCATTATTGATTAAAATAGAAAGAGCTTGAGTAATGCGCTCGGTATCAGCTAATATTTGAGGCTGTCTTGTAGTAGGAAGCTCTAGTTCTAATAAATGGTCTTTGCTTTCAGCCAGTGAAAAGAAACTATCATATACGTCAATGAGCAGAGTATCCATTTCAATAGGATGAGGAGAAATATGCCAATGACCAGAATCTGTACCAGATAAAAAAAGTAAATCACTTACAAGTCTAGTAAGCTGATTACATTCCGCACTAATAATATGAACGTATTTATTATCTTTGATAGTTTCATCTTCTAAGAGTTCATCTGTACTTGTACGAATAACAGCTAAGGGTGAACGTAGCTCATGGGAGGCAGCGGCAACAAAGTCAGTCTGTTCTTTTTGGCTAATTGCAATGGGTCTAATAGCTTTACCTGAGAACCAGTAGCTAAAGAAACCTAATAGAACACTCCCTAAAATAATAAGTGCAATGAAAACCAACCGTATAAATACAATTTCTTTATCTCTATGTGTCATATCTTGAATAAGTGTAATCGTGTAATTTATATCATTACAAAAAGTTGAAGTAACCAGTACTTTATAATGTGTGCGATTAGTATGTAGTTCAAATGTCATACGTTCTTGAGAAGTAGTATTGAAGATACGCTTTGATGAGTTTGAATAGGTGTTTAATGCAGTTTCATAAGCAAGTTCAATAAGTTTTTTTCGCTTATCTCCAGTTAAATAGCTACCAGGAAAGCTTAAAGAATCAGAAGGTGTAGAAATATCAATAATGCATTCATTATTAACCTCTAACTCACCAAGAAAACTATAGGATAAAGCATTGTTTTGTACATGATCAATAATGTTGAAAAGATTATTTTCTAGAGCATATTGATTACGAGTATTAAGTTGTGTTTCAGAGAACCTTAGTGCAATAAGTGTAATGATGGTGATGACGGTGGAGGTGCCAATAATACAAATAAGGGTTAGTTTATGCTTAAGTTTCTGGAGCATCTACATCCTCCATCATATAGCCTACGCCTCTGATGGTAGTAATTTTCTGATGACTACCAATGGTTTCAAGCCTTCGACGTAAGAAGCGTATGTAATTATCTATATTTCCATCTTCTACAAAAGAATCAGGCCCCCATACTCTAGAATAGATGAATTGCCTTGGGATGACTTTATTTGGACTTTGTAAAAAGACCTCAAGCAAGCTACTTTCCCGTCTAGAAAGGCTGCAAGTACAAACTGGTCCTGTGATATGAAGTTGAACTTTATCAAAGAAGATATCTTTGTATTCTATAATATCTAAGTTTCTAAGCTGTGTTGGACGACGACATAAAGCGCGAACTCTGGCAAGAAGTTCTTTCATTGAAAATGGTTTTGTAATATAGTCATCAGCACCTAAGTCAAGTCCTGTTACTTTATCATCAATGCTACCTAAAGCAGTCACCATAATAACTGGTGTTGTAATCCCATTTTCTCTTATCTTTTTTAATACCTGGGTGCCATCTAATAAAGGAAGCATTCGATCTAAGAGAATCAAATCATAAGGATGATTTAATGCAAAATCAAGCCCTTTTTGCCCATCTAGACAAGAATCTACATCATAATTTTCTTTTTTTAAATGAGAAGAAATACTTTCACATAGGATTGTATTGTCCTCAATAACCAAAATACGCATAGGAAACCTCCGTAGTAAAATTAAAGTCATTATAACATAACGATATTGGGATAAAAATAAATCGTCTAAAAATACAGATAAAATACAGGCTGATTTACAGATAAAAAACAGGAGGAAAGAAATAAATAGTGCTACAATAACTAACAGTTACGAAACATTAATAGGATGATAGAAAGGGAAAAATAAATGAGAAGACTGCTAAATAACTTGTTGTGCCTTATAGTATGTTTTACATTAGTAGGCTGTAATCAAGTTCAAGTCAAAGAAAAACAAAAAGCAGAGGCCATGGGACGGTATGTAGAGGAAACCTGTAAGGTTGAAGAACTTATTGATGAAAATGGAAATATCTGTTTATGGAAAGATGAAGCGAACAAGCTGCATGCAATGATTAAGAACGAAGTGTTTGAAGATTATCAGCTTGCAGAATCAGGAGAATGGGAAAAAACCAATTGTGAAATTTGTGATGTACTTAATAGAAAAGATAAGGGTATTGAAAGTATAAGTAGAATTCAAGTACAAGATGATGGAAGTTATTATGTTGCAGGAATGGGAGCAGTGGATACAGAGTATCCAGATTTTGGTGCTTTTATAGTAAATGGGGAAATCAATACCATTCAATTAGAAGGGAAGGAAGATAGTGAAGGTTATAGTAGAGTATTTATTAGTGAAATTGATAAGAAAGGTAATATTATTGGGGCATCAGGTGGCTGGGGAGCTTTAGCTTTATATAATAAAGAAGGAAAGAAACTAGTATCATTAACAGAAAAACGCTGTAATCCTATTATAATAGGAGAGAAGATGTTTGGTGTAGGAGAAAATACCCTAGATATTTATGATTTAAAAACAGGTAACAAAGAAAAGGTAATTAGTAATATTGAGGCTTACGGCATTGGGGTAAATACATTTTATGATGATCAAAATAATATCTTTATTGCATGTAAAGAAGGGGTTACAAGAGTTAACCATAATGGAGATATTATAGAAAAAATTATTGATGGGAAGCTATGTTCATTATCTTCATATGATGCAATACAAGGGATGATTTATAATAGTGAGATTTACTTGGTGTATGAGTATTATGACAAATATAATGAGCAGCAAATTAAGGTCAAGAAATATACATATGATGAAACTGTGCCAACTGTACCAAATGAAGTGCTAACTGTATGGGGAGTAGTAGAATCAGAAACGTTAAAGAAGGCAGTAGCTAGTTATAGACAACAGTATCCAGATAGACCAATTAGTTTTGAAACGCTTTATTCAGGTTCACAATGGGAAGAGCAAAATGGAATGGTAAAGGAAGATGATTTAGACAGATTAAATACAGAAATTTTAGCTGGTGAAGGACCAGATGTTTTGTTATTAGATGCTTTATCAATCGATGTATATGGAAAGCAAGGTATATTTGCAGATTTATCAGATTGCATAAGCAATCCACAAGAGCCTATTTTAAATAATCTAGCTGAAGCTTACAAAAATGAAGAAGGGATTTACGCTATACCTTTAAAATTTTCAATGCTTTTGGCAGTTGGTGAGAAAGAACTACTTGATGAGGGCTTTAGCTTAGAAAAACTAGCTGCTTATCAAGAAGCCCATAAAGATGAAAAAGTTATGTTTAAAATACATGAAGAAGATAGACTCAATATGATGATGGATTTATGGCAAGACAAGCTAATAGATAATAGGGGACATGTTAATAAAGAAGGAATTACTAGTTATTTAGCTTCATTAAATTCAATCATTAGGAAAAACAGTAAAGGATGGGGTGGAGGAGAGTGGAGAGTGGAATTTACACCACAAACAGCCCTAAGCATTAATTTAATGAAAGCTGATATTGTAAAAGTAAGTGCAATGCCCGAATTACAATCCATTATCAATATATTAGAGCAAATGCCTAAGTGCATCATGACAGATAATATAGAAGGACAAGAAAATATAGTACAGCCACAGCAGATAGTAGCCATTAGTAAAAATAGTAAGCATCAAGAAGCAGCAAAAGACTTTATTAATCTTGCATTATCTAGTGAGGTACAAGAAGATCAAGCAATGTTTGATTCGTTTCAAAGAGAGGGATTACCTACAAATTCTAATGCACTCACGGAAATCTTATTAAATAATCAACACAGAAAAGAAAAGATGGGAGATAATAGAATTTCATATAATAAATGGATGGATGCAGGAGAATATGGAGGAGCGTTAGGAAGTGAACTACAAGAATTTGGACACCTTGATGAAATGAAAAACTTTCTAGAACAATGTAAAACAGCAAAAGTACAAAAACCAATAGATGAAGTCATTAGAAGAATTATTAGTAAAGAGGGCATGCGTTATTTTAATGAAGAAATAACATTAGAAACGGCAGTAAATAATATCATAGAAAAAATGGAATTACATATGATGGAGCAGTAAAATAAAACTATATCAAGAAATGTAAGAGGATATGAAGTAAAATAAAAGGTTGAAAATTATACGTATAAGTAATATGGTTAAAAGGATAAGAATACTTTGTTATATAGAAACAAAATCACATCAGGCTTATAGGAGGATTTAGCATGAAAGTTATCTTGGTAAATGGGAGTCCTAAAGAAAAGGGATGTACTTTTACAGCACTAAGTGAAGTAGCAGGAGCATTAGAAAAGAATGGTATTGAAACTGAGATTTTTCACATAGGAAAAGCTGCTATTATTGGTTGCCAAGGATGTGGCGGATGCAAAAAGATTGGAAAATGTGTTTATAATGATAGCGTTAATGAGTTTGTAGAAAAAGCAAAAGAGGCAGATGGATTTATTTTTGGTTCACCAGTTCATTACGCAGCTGCATCAGGAGCACTTACTTCATTTTTAGATAGAGCATTCTATTCAGGAAAGCCATATTTAGAATATAAACCAGGTGCAGCAATCGTTAGTTGCCGTAGAGGTGGAGCCACTGCAGCCTTTGAACAACTTAACAAGTATTTCACAATTTCTTGTATGCCAATAGTTTCTTCTCAATATTGGAATATGGTACATGGTAATAAACCAGAAGAAGTTAAACAAGACTTAGAAGGAATGCAAACCATGAGAACATTAGGTAATAATATGGCTTGGTTATTAAAAGCAATTGAAGCAGGAAAAAATGCAGGAGTTGATAAACCAGAAAATGAAGTAAAGGTTGCAACTAACTTTATTAGATAGGGTATCAATTAGTAAAGGACGATATCATTAAAGAGATATTGTCCTTTTTATAATTTATATAAAACATTATTTATTATAAGCTATCAGTGTATAGTAGTGTTCGTTATGAGTAGTTTAATTATTGTAAAGTATAGTATGATAAAATAAAAGATAGTAGAATGGAGTGAAAAAATGAAAGAATTAATGAATGCTATGATTGATTATTATAGTGGAGATGCAATGCGCACTCAACATTTTATAAAAGTACATAGTCTGGCAAAACTTATAGGGGAAATGGAGAGTATTTCAGAAAAAGAACTATTTATATTAGAGTCAGTGGCCTTAGTACATGATATAGGAATAAAGAAAGCAGAAGCTAAATATGGATCATCTGATGGAAAGTTACAAGAAGAACTAGGACCAGATATAGCAAAAGAAATGTTAATGAAATTAGATTACAGCAACGATGATATAGAAAGAATTTGTTATTTAGTAGGACATCATCATACATACTCTAATATACAAGGAGTGGATTATCAAATTCTAGTAGAAGCTGATTTCTTAGTTAATATGTACGAAGATAAAATGAGTGAAATAAGTAAAAAGGCAGCTTATGAGAAGATATTTAAGACAAAGTCTGGAAAAAAGTTATGTAAGGTAATGTATCAGTTATAGATTAATGCAAAAAATTATCATAAGAGAAACATATGGTGTAGGATTAAAGAAAGGAGAAAAGAAAAAAATAAAATTTAAGAAAAGGTATTGACTTATTTTAAGCATTGGTGTAACATTATACGAGTCAGCAGCGAAAAGTTGCTAATGTAAATGAACTTTGAAAACAAAATAGTAACCATAAAACCAGTCGATTCAAAAAAGAATCACAGATTTCAAATGAATCT
>CAKVCL010000049.1 GCA_934725855.1 uncultured Cellulosilyticum sp.
CCTATAACCCTTGAAGAACTTGTAAAAGACAATGAATTTAAAGATTTAGTTCAATAGTTTTCTTGTAAAGTGGTGTTTTTATATTTTAATTATCTTTATTTGTTCAGATTATCTCTATTCAACAAAAATGGTCAGTAACACCTTTTAAGTGTCTACTGACCATTTAAATGAATTAAATCATAAATAATTACTTGTAATTATCTACAATTATTATTTTAATAATGATTTAGCTTGTTCTACTACGTTTTCTACAGTAAAGCCATTTTTCTTGAAGATTTTTGCTGCTGGAGCTGATTCACCGAATCCACTCATAGAAATCACTTTGCCTTCAAGACCTGTGTATTTATGCCATCCGAAATCAGATAATGCTTCTACGGCAATACGTTTTGTTTTGTTCTTTGGAAGTAATGCTTCTTTGTATGCTTCTGGTTGTTTTTCAAATACATCCATTGATGGCATACTGATTGCTGCTGCTTTAATGCCTTCTTTTGCTAATTCTTCGGTTGCACCTACTACAAGTTGTACTTCTGAACCTGTTGCAATAAGAATCACATCTGCATCTTTAGATTCTACACCTGCTACTAGGTAAGCACCTTTTTTAGCTTCAGCGCCTGATTTTTCTAAGAAAGGTAAGTTTTGTCTTGAAAGAACGATTGCTACTGGTTCTGTTTTGCTATTGAGTGCATATTCCCAAGCAGCTACTGTTTCTTTAGAATCAGCTGGTCTGAAGGTTACTAAGTTTGGTGTGCTACGAAGCATAGCAAGTTGTTCGATAGGTTGATGAGTAGGTCCATCTTCCCCTACACCGATGCTATCATGTGTGAGTACATAAGTTACAGGAAGTTTCATAAGTGCTGCAAGTCTCATTGGGTTCTTCATGTAATCACTGAATACGAAGAATGTAGAACAGAAGGTTCTAAGTCCACCATGAAGTGTGATACCATTTGCAATCGCACCCATAGCATGTTCACGAATACCAAAGTGAAGATTACGTCCAGAATAATCTTCTGCACTAAAGTCCCCTTTACCATTCATATAAGTTTTTGTAGATGGTGCAAGGTCAGCAGAACCACCGATTACATTGTCTACTAAATCAGCCATTTTGTTAATGACTTCATATGAAGAAACACGTGTAGCCATTGATTTAGTTGTGTCTGTGTATTGAGCATAAATATCTAATGAAATTTCTTCATCACTGTGCCATTTATCCCATTTCGCTGCAAGTTCTGGGTAAGCTTTTGCATAGCTAGCAAATAACTCATTCCAAGCTGCTTCTTTGTCAGCACCTTTTTGGTTTAATTCTGCAACATGTGCTTTTACTTCGTCTTCTACGAAGAAAGCTTCATTGTGATGACCTAAGAATTCTCTCATTTCTTGTAAGTTTTCTACCCCAAGAGGTTCACCGTGAGCAGCTGATTTGCCTTGTTTTTTAGGGCATCCATAACCGATTTGAGTTTTGATTTCGATAAAGCTTGGTTTATCTGTATTCGCTTTTGCTGCTTCTAATGCTTTAGCAATAGCTTCTATATCGTTACCATCTTCTACAAGGAATGTTTCAAAGCCTTGAGCTTCGAAACGTGCTCTTACGTTTTCTCTAAAGGCAATTGATGTATTACCTTCAATTGTAATATTGTTTGAATCGTAAAGTACAATAAGTTTTCCTAATTTAAGTGTTCCAGCAAGTGCAGCTGCTTCATAAGAAATACCTTCCATTAAGCATCCATCACCTACTAAAGTATAAGTATAATGGTCTACAACAGGGAAGCCTTCTTTGTTAAATTCTGCTGCTAAATGTCTTTCTGCCATTGCCATACCTACAGCCATCGCAATACCTTGTCCAAGAGGACCAGTTGTTGCTTCTACGCCTACTGTATGACCATACTCAGGATGTCCTGGTGTAAGACTGCCTTCTTGACGGAAGTTCTTTAAGTCTTCTGCTGTTAATCCATAATTGAATACATGTAAAAGAGAGTAAAGAAGTGCTGAACCATGCCCAGCTGATAAAATAAATCGGTCTCTATTTTCCCATTTAGGATTTTTAGGATTATGTGCCATCGTAGACCATAAGGTATATGCCATAGGTGCAGATCCAAGAGGTAAACCAGGATGTCCAGAATTAGCTTGTTGTACAGCTTCAGCAGCTAGTACACGAATGGTGTTGATTGTTCTTTGTTGTACGTTCATTTTCTTCCCTCTTTCTAATATCACTTATTTGTCTTGCAGTTTTGAATTGCCATTACCTATTGATTTGTTTTATTTTATAAAACCCTGCTGCAAATTTTTATTTAATCCCGAATTTAAAAGTAGTTGCAGCATGATAAGTTTTATCAGGCTCTAAAATACAGGTTTCTTTAAACACTTCGTTGTAACCTATTGCACTACGCTGTGTTTCAAAGCATACACCATATCTTATATCTTGCTTGCTAATATTAAGCTCAGCGGAAGATGGATTATTCATCGCATACATTACCACGCAAGGCTCTGTAGTGGTTACTTCCATCGTTCTTCCTGATATGGCATCATATAATTTAATTGCTTTATTTCCTTGATTAAGCTTCCATAAATGGTCATAACCTTTACCATATTTTAAAAGAATGGAATCATCATTTATGTTTTGACCAATGGTTTTTGGCACTCTAAAATCAAATGCCGTTTCATCATTTACAGATAACATCTTACCTGTAGGAATAGACTCTGCATCTAATTCAAAGATGCTGTCACTATCAATGTAAACTTCTTGTTCTAAAATAGAACGTTTTCCATCACCAGATAAATTAAAATATGAGTGATTCGTTAAGTTAACCAGTGTTGTTTGATCTGTGTCTGCATCATATTCTACTGTTAACTCATTGTCATTATTTAAACTATAAGTTACATGTGCATTAAGATTTCCTGGGAAACCTTCCTCTCCAGCTTTGCTGAAGTAAGAAAGTTTTACTTTAGCACTATCAGATGTTGTTTGGTCTTCTACTGTCCAAAACTTGCTATGAAATCCATTGCCACCATGTAAAATATTGCTATTTTCATTTACTGTAAAGTGATATTCTTTACCGTTTAAAGTAACTTTAGCCTTAGAAATACGGCCTGCTACTCTACCCACTACTGCACCGAAAAAGCCTGAATTTTGCTCATAATTTGCGACATCCTTCCAACGTAAAATAACGTTTTCTAGATTTCCCTCTTTATCAGGTGTCATAATTCTAGTTAAGGTTGCCCCTATATTGAGAACAGAAACTTCCATTCCATTATCATTAGCTAATGTATACTGTATGACATCTTGTCCTTTAATTGAGCCAACAATCTCCTCACTAAATTTCAATTTTTTCACTCCTTTCCCTTATTTTTGATTTATTGTAAACTAATCTTTCTCTTATATTATATCTAATCTATCTCTTAGAAGATAGACCTTTCTAATTGCATTTTTCTATCTTCTAAGGGATTTTAAAATTACCAGATTCTATAGTTGCCACTAAGTGCTAAGAATGCAAAGAGATATAAACAGTTATCATAATATCTCCTTTCACCTTTTCTTAATGGGGTATTCCAAAAGTCTTCGATGCAAGCTTTGCTATATTTTCCTCTAGAAGCTAAAGAGCCCATTGCATTGGTGGCAATAATTGCTACGGGATGAAGAGCAGGCTCATCAATTACTGTTCCATCAATACTATAAATTTTATACTCATGATTTGCTACATTTTCATGGAAAAAGGTTTGAATTTTGTCCGCACACGCCTGTTCCCATTCATTTGGTCCAAACCAAGCACAGTCTAGTCCTATGTTTGCAATCACCCTATACGCATCGCTATAGTAGTTGCCATGTCCTTCTTTGCTTCTTGGCGTTCCATCATATTCACTATATTCTGCAGCTAATCCTGTTACTTCATGGCAAGCCTTCTTTAAGAACTGTCTACTTGCATCTGCCGCTTCTTTCCAGAAGGCTCTATCTTCTTCGTTTGCCCACAAAGCAAATAATTCATAGTAATGGGGTAAATGGTAAGATGGGTCTGTAAATGGGGTTTCAGGAATAAACTTAATGAGTTTATTACTTGGGTCCCACATAGGATACCCTTCACCCTCTTCACCTTTATGCACACATTCATGTAAAATGGCTCTTGCTTCTTTCGCGTAAGCAAAAATGCCTTCACCTTCACCCCATCTATGAGATGCGAAGAATAATGCCATTGCAAAGTATTCTTCACCATCAGGTGCTGGTCCATAAGCGTTTTTCTTTCCACTAGGGTCTACTGACCAAGCAAAATACCCCTTATGTATGCCTTCTTGCATCCACATATAGGTTTTTACCCATTTCCAAAGTTTATCAAATTCTTTCTTCATATTTCTTTGCACACACATCATCATGGCATAAGACATGCCTTCTGTTCTTACGTCCACATTTCCTGTGTCTACTACATAACCCATGTCGTCACCCATTTCATGATAAATGCGTTCATCCTCTGGGCCATAGAAAAAAGTATTGAAAATATCATCAAGCTTTTGATTAATTTCTGCTTCACTATATCCTACTTCTTTGAAATAATTGATATACTTCTTATCACTCATGTTGTAATCTCCTATATTCTCTGGTTTAATATGAATAAAAAATAATCGATTTCTATGCTTTCTTTACTGTGATTTATTGCTAACTATAATCTAATCTCTGCTCTAACTGGCATTTGCTGTGCAAGGATGCAGCTTCTTTCATCTGGTGCACATGTGCCTACATAAACTTCAAAATATTTACTATCAATAAAGCGTTTACCCTCTTCATCAACTACTGTAAGGGCTTGCTCTTTAATTTCAAGTTCTACCTCAAGAGTAGCATTGCCTTCAAGGTAAACAGACTTAAAGGCACATAAGCTAAAGTTTGGTACTGCAAATACAGATTCCATATCTTTAATATAAACCTCTACGGTATCATGACTTGCTACGTCTGATTCATTAACAACTTTAGCTTTTACCGTATAGTTCATCTCACCGTCTTGGTCTTTTTTAGTAAGTGTTGCACTTTCTACTTTAATTTTTGCATAGTTTAATCCATAACCAAATGGATAAAGTGCTTCATTTGTCATATAACGGTAAGTGCGGTTTTTCATTGAATAATCTTTGAAATCTGGAAGCTCCTCTGTTGTTTTATAGAAGGTTACAGGAAGTTTTCCACTAGGTGAATACTTACCAAATAATAACTCAGCAAATGCCTTACCACCATGAGCTCCTGGATACCAAGTTTCAAAGATTGCATTGCAGTGCTCCTGGGCAAAATTAATTGCCATCGCACTACCTGTACTTAAAGCTAGAATCGTTGGTTTACCCACTTCAATGATTTTTTCAAGAAGGTTTTGTTGTTTACCAATAAGGTTTAAGCTGACTTTATCGCCACCAGCAAAGGCATTTCCTGTATCCCCTTGCTCACCTTCAATTGTAGAGTCTAATCCTAAGCATAAAACAACTACATCACTTTGCTCTGCTACGGTGATTGCTTCTGCTAAACGGTCATCTTCCCAAGCTAAGCCTGATACCGCATTTTGGAATAAGTGGCAGCCTTCAGCAAAGTATACACGAGCTTTATCGCCTACATAGTCTTGAATACCTTCTACTAAAGTGGTGTATCTAGAAGCTGTTCCAAAGTAGTTGCCTTCAAGCACCGTACGGCTATTAGCTGTAGGCCCGATAACACCAATTGTATGAATCTTATCTAAGTTTAATGGAAGTATGCCATCATTTTTAAGTAAAACCATACTTCTTCTAGCTGCTTCTAATGCGACTTCATTATGTTCTTTTGAATCATTAACGGAATAAGGAATCTTGTTGTATTTGCAGTTTTCATCAAATAGTCCAAGTCTTAAACGGATTTCCATGAGTTTTTCTGCTGCTGCAGTAATGGTTTCTTCTGAAACAAGTCCCTCGTTGTAAGCTTGCATAATATGTAAATAGGTGTTCCCACAGTTTAGTTCACATCCATTATTAATCGCCATTGCTGCAGATTCAGCAGCTGTACTTGTTACCATATGTTCTGTATGGAAATCTCTGATTGCCCAACAGTCAGAAACAATATAACCATCAAAGCCCCAATCTTTCTTAAGGATATCTACAAGAAGGGTTTTACTTCCGCAAGCTGGTTCTCCATTCACACGGTTATAAGCACCCATAACCCCTACTACATTAGCTTCTTTAACAGCCGCCTCAAAAGCAGGTAAGTAAGTTTCATACATATCCTTCTTAGAGGCAATCGCATCAAAGTGATGTCTATCTTCTTCTGGGCCAGAGTGTACTGCAAAGTGTTTTGCACAAGCTGCTGCTTTTAAGTATTCTTTATCTTTATCTTCACCTTGTAACCCTTTGATAAAAGATACGCCTAAACGTGTCGTTAAGTATGGATCTTCTCCATAAGTTTCATGTCCTCTGCCCCATCTTGGGTCTCTGAAGATATTGATATTAGGCGCCCAGAAAGTCATGCCTTTATAAATATCTCTGTCCCCTTTTTTAGAGAATTCATTGTATTTTGCTCTTCCTTCATCTGCAATGATTTCACCAATTTCTCCAAGTGCAGCTTCATCAAACATTGCTGCAAGCCCAATAGCTTGTGGAAATACAGTAGCGACACCTGCTCTGGCTACACCATGAAGAGATTCATTCCACCAGTTATAAGCAGGAATCCCTAATCTTTTGATTGCAGGTGAATCATATCTAAGTTGTGATGCTTTTTCTAGCAAATCCATCTTGCTAACGATTTCTTTTGCTTCTTTTTTAAAGTCTCTCACCTATACTCCTCCTAGATTGTTCACTATTATAAGCAAGCACCAAATAACTAGCTCACTAATCATTTGGTACTTGCTCCATTTTCTAGTAAATAAATGTATTACTCTTTAACCTTAAATTAGATAATTTCGCTATATAAATCTTTTACAGTAGGATAAATTTTCTTGAATTTATTGTATTTGTCTTCATATTTAGCTACAAGCTCTGCATCTGGTTCGATGGTTTCTACTACTTTTACAACTTTGCTCGTTGCTTCTTCAATAGATGCAAATTCTTTACAAGCTACTGCTGCAAGTAAAGCACCGCCATATGATGGACCTTCTTCTGTTTCAATCACATCTACTTTTACATTTAATACGTTAGCAAAGATTTTCTTCCATAATGGGCTCTTAGCTCCGCCACCACAGATTTTTGTACGTTCAATTTTGATGCCTAATGATTTAGCGACTTCAAATGAATCACGAATAGCAAATGCTACCCCTTCAAGTACAGCTTGTGTCATATCTGTTCTTGATGTATCCATTGTCATACCAATGAATGTTCCTCTCGCATCTGGGTTGTTGTGTGGTGAACGTTCACCCATTAAGTATGGTAAGAAGAATACATTGTTTTCACCAAGTTTAGTGATTTTTGCTTGTTCAGCTGGGTAATCTTTTGTTCCGATGATACCATCCATCCACCATTTGTTACATGATGCAGCACTAAGCATACATCCCATTAAGTGATAGTGGCCATCAGCATGAGCGAAAGCATGAAGGGCATTGTTTGCATCTACACCGAATTTTTCACTTGAAATAAAGATGGTACCTGATGTACCAAGAGAAATGTTACATCTACCTTCACCTACTGTGCCTGTACCGATAGCTGCTGCTGCATTATCTCCAGCACCTGCAACGATTTTACAGTCTGTACTAAAGCCTAATTCTTTGGCAATCTCTTCTTTCAATGTCCCCACAATATCATAGCTTTCAAAAAGCTTTGGTAATTGTTCTTCTGTAATGCCACAGATTTCAATCATTTCTTTTGACCAGCATTTGTGCTCAACATCCATTAAAAGCATACCTGATGCATCAGATACATCTGTGCAGTGTACACCAGAAAGTTTGTAAGCAATGTAGTCTTTAGGAAGCATAATCTTTTTGATTTTCTTGAAGTTTTCAGGTTCATTTGCTTTTACCCAAAGAATTTTTGGAGCTGTGAAACCAGCGAATGCAATGTTTGCTGTGTATTTTGATAAAGTTTCTTTACCGATTACATTATTTAAGTAATCTGTTTCTTTACCTGTACGGCCATCATTCCATAAAATAGCTGGTCGGATAACATTATCATTTTCATCTAAGATAACAAGACCGTGCATTTGTCCACCAAAACTGATACCAGCAACTTGAGATTTATCACATTCACTTGTTAAATCTTTAATACCTTGGATAGTTTCTTTCCACCAGTCTTCTGGTTTTTGTTCTGACCAACCTGGATGTGGGAAGTATAATGGATATTCTCTTGTAACGGTTTTTTGAATCTTTCCTTCACCATCCATAAGTAATAATTTTACAGATGATGTGCCTAAATCTACACCAATATATAACATACTTTTCCTCCTTGTTTAAAAAGCTATTTCGATGGGAATAATCCCTAACGAAATAGCTCTTCATTTATCTCTATTACGAATCTGCTTATTTTTCTAATTTACATTTTAATATGTAGCTTTTCTATCTCACCTATTTGCTACAGCCTTTAAGACCACTAATGATTAAGCAAATGGGTTTTCTGTTGGATATCTAACACCTTTTGGTTGGTTGTATCCGATTTCATCAACTTCTACACCGATGTATTTGAATACTTCATATAATGTTTTTCCGAAGTTACCGAATGCAACTGCACCGTGGTGTGGATAGTTCTTTTCAATTAATACGTGACGGTAGAAGCGTCCCATTTCTGGAATAGCGAAGATACCGATTGCACCGAATGAACGTGTAGCAACTGGAAGCACTTCACCTTGTGCAATGTAAGCTCTAAGTTTAGCATCTGATGTGCTTTGTAATCTGAAGAATGTGATATCTCCTGGAACGATATCTCCTTCAAGAGTTCCTTGAGTTACTTCTTCTGGAAGTGTTCTAGCCATAATCATTTGATATTTCATTGAGCAGAATGATAATTTCTTACTTGCTGTATTACCACAATGGAATCCCATGAAAGTATCTTTTAATGTGTAATCAAATTTACCTTTGATTTCTGATTCATACATATCAGCTGGTACTGAGTTATTGATATCAAGTAATGTGACAGCATCTTCACTGACTACTGTACCGATGAATTCACTAAGTGCTCCGTAGATATCTACTTCACAAGATACTGGAATACCTCTACCTGTTAAACGGCTATTAACATAGCAAGGTACGAAACCAAATTGTGTTTGGAATGCTGGCCAGCATTTACCTGCGATCGCAACATATTTTCTTGAACCTCTGTGAGCTTCAATCCAGTCTAATAATGTTAATTCATATTGAGCAAGTTTTGGAAGGATTTCTGGTTTTTTGTTTCCTTCGCCAAGTTCTGCTTCCATATCTTTAACAACATCTGGAATACGTGGGTCATTAGCATGTTTGTTGAATGCTTCAAATAAATCAAGCTCTGAGTTTTCTTCGATTTCAACACCTAAGTTGTAAAGTTGTTTGATAGGTGCATTACAAGCTAAGAAGTCTTGTGGTCTTGGTCCGAAACCAATAATCTTTAAGTCGTTAAGTCCGATAATTGCACGAGCAATTGGAACAAACTCAGCAATCATATCAGCTACTTCTGAAGCTGTTCCTACTGGATATTCTGGGATGTACGCTTTAACATTACGAAGTTTTAAGTTGTAGCTTGCATTAAGCATACCACAGTAAGCATCTCCACGACCTTGTACTAAATTGTCACCTGTTTCTTCAGCAGCAGCAACAAACATAACTGGTCCATCAAAGTATTTAGCCATTAATGTTTCAGCTGTTTCTGGTCCGAAGTTTCCAAGGTAAACAACTAAAGCATTACATCCAGCAGCTTTAACTTCTTCTAAAGCTTTTTGCATATGTACTTCACTTTCAACGACTGTAGGACATTCATAAATGTCACCTTTGTAAGCAGCTACTACAGCTTTTCTTCTAGTTTCTGATAATGTCATAGGGAAACAATCTCTACTTACTGCAACAATACCCATTTTTACTTCTGGTAAATTCATCATACTTCATTTTCCTCCAATGTTTTTGTTTTGTTGTTAATGTTAATAATCTTTATGAGTTATTGATTAGTTCTTATTGAATTGTAAGGTTTTCGCCTTTAAGGCCAATAAATGCACCGTCTTTTTCAAGTCCAGATTCCTGATGAGCGATGAGCCATTTATTGCGAGCAAATAATAATTTGTCTTCTGCAATATTTGCTTCTTTATTGATGTCTGTGTTTGTTCCTTTTGGTAAAACAACTACGCATTTAAATCCTTCTTCATTCACATGACAAGGTGCATAGTGAAGTGTTGTACCATATACTTCAACAGCTGTTCCAGCAGGTACTAAAAACGCTTCCATTTTAACTGTATCATATGTAAAATCATCTTCAATATCTTGTTCCATACCTAAAATTAATACTAAATCTGTTGCAGCAATATTAATTTCAGAATCTCTATGATACTCTACTGCATTTAATGCTTTGTTATGTCCATTGCAATATCCAATTTGAATTGGCATACCACCATATAAACTATAGCTTACCTTTTGAGCTGATAAACATGCTTCTAATGCATCATCACCAGGCACATAAACTACATCATCTGGTGCTGTCATTTTACCCATAACTTCTAAAATGTCTGCACAATCAAGATTTTTTATTACTCTTCCATACTTTCTAAATGCTTTATCATTTACATTTTGAATGTTCATAAGAGCCCCCTTAAATAATTAGTTTAATCGTTAAACTATATATAATATATATATAACATCTCTATAAACTTATTTCAACAATATACTTAATTAAATAATGTTAAAATATTTCAGTTTATTTTTAGTAATATTTTTGTTCTTTTCCCTTTCTCTTTCTTATGCTAATATAGGGGTATTGAAAATGGAGGGATAATCTTATGCATATAGGTAGTCAAGAACATATACATGACATCAATTCAAAACTTGTGCTTACCCATATCATTAATAATGAACCGATCTCCCGTGCTGCTCTATCAAAAGAATTAGGGCTTACCAAAGCCACTATTTCAAGCATTGTCCAAGAACTGATTGATAAACACTTTGTGGTTGAAGTAGGCAGTGATAATACCTCTAGAGGAAGAAAACCCATCTTATTAACCTTTAATCCTTATTGTGGTCATATTATCACCATCAACCTAGAAGAAGATTTCATCACCCTTATGTCCTGCTCATTAAATGGCGAAAATCATGAAATTAAAAAGTTCTCCAACAATAAATCTGCCAATGAAATCATTAATTACCTTACCCGTTTAATCACGCAAACTATAGAATTGCTTCCACCTACCCCTTATGGTGTGATTGGCATTTGTATCGGTATCCATGGTGTGGTATACGATAACAAAATTTTATTTACACCTTATAGCCCCTACACTGAAATTGATTTTGTTTCATTGTTAGAAGCTGCACTTTCTATTCCTGTCTATATCGAAAATGAAGCCAACCTATCTGTTATTGCTGAAAAAACCTTTTGCTATAACTATGCCAATATGATTGGATTTAGTATTCACTCTGGTATAGGTCTAGGGCTTATCATTAATCATGAGCTTTTTTCTGGCTATAATGGAAACGCTGGTGAATTTGGGCATACGATTGTTGAGCCAGATGGACTAGCTTGCCCATGTGGTAACTTAGGCTGTTTTGAGCAATATGCCTCTGAACGTGCCCTTTTAAGAGCTTTTGCCAAGCGAAAAAATATAGAGTCACCTTCGCTAGATGACTTAATTGTCGCCTATAGAAATCAAGATGAAGATGCCACCTCTGTTATTGAGCAATTTATCAAATATATGGCTATTGGTATCAATAATATCCTTAATATCTTTAACCCAGAAGTGGTTGTGATTAATAGCTATCTTGTGAGTGAATTACCAGAAATCATTAATGAGATTGCTTCTTCACTTAAAAGCCGAATGAGTCATTTCTGCACCTTGCTTCCTTCTGGTTTACAAAATACTTCCATCCTAATGGGCGGTTTATGCGTCTGCACGCAAAAATTCTTAGGGCTTAAATATATTAATTTTAAACGCACAAATCATTAATTGATAAGTCAAAAAAGGGGCTGTTGCACTAAGAGCATATACCTTATAAATATACAAGTTATTAAGCAAAATCAAATTTATTTGCTTTAATGATTGTATATTTATAAGTTCAAATGCTTAATGCGACAGCCCCTTTTTTTATTTTAATCCATTATTTGCAATAACGTTTTTATACCAATCAAATGATTTTTTCTTTGTTCTCTTAAGTGTTCCATTTCCTACATTGTCTTTATCTACATAAATGAAGCCATAACGTTTTTTCATTTCTCCAGTTGATGCACTTACAAGGTCGATACATCCCCATGGTGTGTAGCCAATAAGTTCAATGCCATCTTCTTCTACAGCTTCTGTCATTGCCTTAATGTGTGCTTCAAGGTAGGCAATGCGGTAATCATCTTCAATTGTCCCCTCTTCATTTGGTGTATCTACTGCACCTAATCCATTTTCTACAATGAAAAGTGGCTTTTGATAACGATCATAAAGTGCATTCATTGTAATACGAAGTCCAAGTGGGTCAATCTGCCATCCCCATTCACTAGACTTCAAATATGGATTTTTAATAGAAGTAATGACATTACCTGTTCTTGCTTCGCCTACTTCTGGGTCAGCACTAATGGTTCTCGATGTGTAATAGCTAAATGCAATAAAATCGACTGTGTTTTCTCTTAAAACTTTTTCATCATCTTCTGCCATTTCAATGTGAATACCATTACGTTCTAAAAATTTCTTAGCATAATTTGGATAAGCCCCTTTTGATTGAATATCAATAAAAAAGTAGTTTTCATGGTCTCTTTGCATGGCTTCAAAGACATCTTCTGGTTTGCAAGAGTATGGATAAAATTGTCCTGCTGCTAACATGCATCCTACTTTATTTTCTGGGTTAATTTCATGAGCTAACTTAGTTGCAAGAGCTGATGCCACAAGTTCATGGTGAGCTGCTTGGTATTTGACTTGTGTTTCATTTTCTCCTTCTTTAAACATAATGCCCGCACCCATAAATGGCATGTGCATTAACATATTGATTTCATTAAAGGTCATCCAGTATTTTACTTTTCCATTAAAACATTTAAAAATGGTTTCACAATATCTTACATATGCCTCCACGACTTTACGACTTCTCCATGAACCGTATTTTTGTTCTAAAGCAAGTGGTAAATCAAAGTGACAAATTGTAACGACTGGCTCTATATTGTATTTTAATAACTCATCAATAAAGTTTTCATAAAACTTAAGTCCTTCTTCATTTGGCTCTGTTTCTTCTCCTGTTGGGAAAATACGAGACCAAGCAAAAGAAAAACGATAACATTTAAAGCCCATTTCTGCAAATAAAGCAATGTCCTCTTTATAGTTTCCATACATGTCTATCGCTTCATGTGATGGGAAGTAACTATCTTCAGGTAATTTGTCATAGTGTAACTTGCCTGCCATAACTGCTCTTCTATTTTCTCCCCATGGAATCACGTCTACTGTTCCAAGCCCTTTTCCACCTGATAAATAGCCGCCTTCACATTGATTAGCTGCTGTTGCGCCGCCCCATAAAAAGTTTTTTGGTAATCCACTCATTTTATTTCCTCTTTCTTTAAATGAAGAAGGGATGCTATCTACTCTAACATCCCACTCTTTTCTATTATTTTTAAATTAGCATAAATCCTATCTTCTTCTTTTGGAGTTATACTATCTTATTTGACTATTTTAATCACTTCGTCTCCTGTAGTAACAGCTTGGTCACTTATTCCAAGCACTTTACTGTACTTATTCGTATTGGTTACAATAACTGGTGTAATGCAGTCATAGCCTTCTTTTTTAATGGCTTCTACATCAAAATCAACAAGTGGCATGCCAACTTTTACCTTGCCACCTGATTGAACATGGGCTGTAAAGTATTTGCCTCCTAATCTTACGGTATCTAAGCCAATGTGCATTAATATTTCTACGCCTTCTTCACTGGTAATCGCTACTGCATGTTTTGTTTCAAAAACCATGTTAACTGTTCCGTTTACTGGTGAAACAAGTTTTCCTTCTGAAGGAATGATTGCGATTCCATCCCCCATCATGCCTTCTCCGAAAGTTGGGTCATTGACTTGTTGTAATGCAACTGCTTTTCCTTTAAGTGGTGAATAGACCACGGTTTGATTGTCTTGTACCTTTGTTTGCTCTTTTACTTGTTCTTTTTCTTTTACAATATTTGTAGCTTCTTTTTGAGTTTCTTCTTTAGCATCTTTAACATCATTAGAATCTTTGTAAAGAATAAGTGCTACAATAAATGCTACTACAATACTGATAGCAACCCCTATGCAAGCATAGAAGAAGTTAGCCATTGATTCCCCACCAATGTAAACAGGTAATGTTAATAGTCCTGGAGAACCTGTTGCAAATCTTCTTACAGCGAAAATTCCAAAGAATAAACCGCCTAAACCTCCACCAATCATTGAGGCATAAAGACCTACTTTAGTTTTTAAGTTAACACCATATAAAGCTGGTTCTGTGATTCCACATAATGCTGTGATACCTGATGTACTTGATAATTGTTTGAAATCTTGATCTTTTGTTTTGATTGAAATGGCTAATGCTGCTGCACCTTGAGCAACGTTTGATGCCATCATAGCTGGTCCAATTAAGGTATCATATCCCATTGTCATGATATTGTTAATCCCAATTGGTACTAATCCATAGTGTGTTCCTGTCATAACTAAAATTGGTGATAATGCCCCAAGAACTGTTGGCACTAACCAACTTGCATAATTTTCAAGCGCATAAATACCTTGTGCTACTTTATCACTTAATATGTATCCAAGTGGTCCAATAAGTGTTAAGGTTGCAATTCCTACCACTAATGCTGTAATAAGTGGTTTTGTAAAGAACTTAACGGCATTAGGTGAAACTTTATCAGCAATTGGTTCAACATAAGACATAAACCAGATAGCAAGAATAATAGGAAGTACACTTGATCCATAACTTGCTAGTGGCACATTTAAACCAAATACTGCAATACCCGTTCCCGCTTCTTTAGCTGCACTTATCATTGCTGAGAAGTTCGGATGTAATAAAATCCCACCAATCATCATTGCAAGGTAACTATTCACTTTAAATCTTTTAGCTGCTGAGTTCGCTAATAAAATAGGCAAGAAGTAAAACCCTGCATCCGCCATAAAATTAAGTACTTGATACGTTTGAGAACTATTTGAAAGTACTTTAGTCGCAATTAAAAGTGCAAGTACAGCTTTAATCATCCCTGCCGCTGTGATAGCTGGTAAAATAGGTGTAAAGATTCCTGTAACTGTATCAATGACTTTTGCTACTACATTACGCTCATCTTTTTTAGCTGACTTGCTAGATTGATTATCTGCACCTTCTATTTTTGTCATACTCATGATTGCTTTAAACACATGTGGCACATCATTCCCAATAATAATTTGATACTGCCCTGCATTTGTTACAGCTCCCATAACCCCTTTGAGTTTTTTGATTTTATCGGTTTGAGCTTTACTTTCATCTTTTAATGTAAAGCGTAATCTTGTTGCACAGTGCACAAGTGAAGTAATGTTTTCTTCTCCCCCTACAAGCTGGAGAATTTTTTCTGCTAACTCCTTATAATTCATGCTAACTCCTCCTATTTTGTGAATTCCAATAATTATGAATTCTGATTTTGAAGCAAAAAAATACCTAAACAAATCATGTATGCTTTTATGCACCATCTTTGTTTAGGTATCGCCTACTTAAAGTAACAATCCATTATGTGGTTGTAACTAAATTGATATACACCTTAGTTTACTGCTAAAATGATATTGCCTGTCTGTTCAGTAACAATTCATTTAATCGTTTTCTATATTTACATAATATACTACTATGTAGTTATATGTCAACTACTTTTCAATATAAATTTTATTTTATGTATCTATCCATAATATTCTTTTTCTCTCATTATAAAAAATTCTTGTTTAATATCAAAAAAAACACCTCCTAAGAGGTGCTTTCCCTTATACTCTGAAAAACAAATACTACAAAATTCTTGTTTAACCGCTTGAGCTTCTTTCGCTCTATGAACATCTTGTGTTCATTTTAACGTCTTTTGTTCATTTTAAACTTTAGCTCATTTACTAGGTCAAACCCTCGAACCATTAGTACTTAGTACCTTAATGTATTACTACACTTACAGCCTAA
>CAKVCL010000050.1 GCA_934725855.1 uncultured Cellulosilyticum sp.
CGAATTATACCTGTATTCCATCCTTTAGGATTCTGTGGATATGTTCCAAACATCTCGATAAATTGGGATTTAATGAGTTCATCACACTCTTGAATTTGCTTTCTACGCATATCCAGTAATTTCTCACATTTATTCAATACCCCTACTATTTTTTCCTGAGTTGGTATATCTGGTACTACTACTTGCAATTTTCTCAAGTCAGTAACAGAAAAACTTGCTTGATTCACTGATTTCTTTGTTATTTGAGGAAGTTGTCTTCTAAAAAATATACTCCTGAAGTAATAAAAGGCATATTGAGGAAAAATAACTTCTTTCTTAGCTCGTAATGCCAATAAATTCATTCCATGAATAATATGCCTATCATCAGCATTATAAATAGCAACCTTTCCTAAATGTTTCTCACTATTAATATGAGACATCAGAATATCTCCATCTTGTAAAACATATTCTTTATACTTTTCAATATCTTCAATATCTGCATATCCCATTTTATCTTTATCTACATATCCATTAGCTATGGTTTCAATCCTTGTTATTGGATAACCACTAGCACCATCTATTTGTTTTATGCTGACTCCGTTCCTAATAAAATGAAATACTTCTTCTAACTTCATCCATCTAGTACTCATCTTCCTACTCCTCCAACATCGCTGCAAGCTCTTCAATTCCTGCACTTACTTCTGCTTCGAGCTTCTTGATATTTGCAATGATTTCTTTTGGATGAGCATATTCTACTTCTTCATATTCAATCTCTTTGTACTTATTAATAGATAGGTCATAACCATTATTTCTAATCTCCTCTACATCCACGAAAAAGCTTTGCTCAGTCCGTTTTCTATCCTGCTCTTGTTCTGGATGGTTAAATCGCTCAATAATATCTGGAATGTCATTTTGCTCTATAGGTTGTCTCTTATCATCTAATGAATAACCATCAGCTTTCATGTCATAGAACCAAACCTTGTCCGTTCCGCCTGCACCTGTTTTAGTGAAGATTAGAATAGCAGTACTCACCCCTGCGTATGGTTTGAAGACGCCGCTTGGCATAGAAATGATTGCTTCAAGCTTGTTGTTATCAACAATTTCTTTTCTAATATCTTTATGAGCATTACTACTACCAAATAAAACTCCATCTGGAACAATCGTTGCACTTCTGCCACCTATCTTAAGCACTTTTAGAATGAGGGCTAAGAATAAAAGCTCTGTCTTCTTTGTCTTAGTGACCTTTAAGAGGTCAGCTCTTACTGACTCATAATCCAATGACCCTTTGAAAGGCGGATTTGCAAGCACTAAACTGTACTTCTCCATATCTTTGTTATTCTCTGAAAGGCTATCTCTATACTCAATGTTCGGATTATCTACACCATGTAGCAGCATATTCATTGCGCCAATACGAAGCATCGTTCTATCCATATCAAATCCATAGAACATATCATTGTTGTAGTGCTCTTTAAGACCTGCATTTAAGAAAAGGTCACTGTGATTATCTCTTAGATATTCACTAGCTGCTACTAAAAATCCTGCACTTCCCATAGCAGGGTCAATAATTGTATCTGTTGGTATTGGTTTCATCAGCTCTACCATCATTTTAATGATATGTCTTGGTGTTCTAAACTGACCATTTGTACCTGATGTAGCTACTTTAGAAAGTAAATACTCATAGATGTCTCCTTTTGTATCTCTGTCTTTCATATCAAGACCATTGATTCCATCTACAACCTTTGAAAGAAGTAGTGGTGTTGGCACTTTAAAAATTGCATCACCCATATACTTTGAGTATGCTGAGTCACCATTTTGATGTAAGGTCTTAATAAATGGAAAGACCTCATTAAGCACAATGTTATACATCTCTTCTGCTTCTTTGTCTTTGAACTGACTCCATCTTAAATGCTGCTTGTCAGCTGGAAATATCCCCTCATAAGGTAGTCCTAAGATTACTGCATCACTTTCTTTTGCCGTTTCTACTTCATCAAGTTGCTTAATAAAAAGTAAATATGTAAATTGTTCAATCATTTCGAGAGGATTAGTAAGCCCGCCTGTCCAGAATGTTTCCCAAATCTTATCAATCTTATTTCTCATTTCTCCTGTTAACATTAAGTCACCCCATTATATATTTTCACATAATTGTATCTTTTTAAACTAATTATAACAATTTTAGTCATCCATTACCATCTACTTTCTAATGTTTGACAACTCATTCCACATATTTGCTCTGCTATTTCATTTCATCAATATGGTATGACTTAGTTAATATAAAACTCAAAAAATGGTGACTACAAGATAGCCTAAATAGACTTAAATCTTAAAGTCACCATTTGGTAGTTTCTCATATATAATAAACAAGATATCCATTCATATACCATCAATCAAAATCCTCCATGGCATCTGAAAAACTGGTATATCTTTTGGTATTAGGCTCCTTGCTAATTCTTAGCGTAAAATAAATATATCATATACTTTGCATTTTCACTTCACCCATCCAATAAGAAGTTGCTTATTCTCCGCCAAGATTATCACTACCAATTTCTAAAAGATTTCCTTCTGGGTCCGCCACATAAAAATTTCTTATTCCAAAAGGATATGTAATTGGCCCACCAGCCGGAAATTTTACATTCAGTTTAGATAGTCTGGCATATTCTGCATCAACGTCTGTATAAGTTGGTAACCACATACCAATCTCAAATGTTTGATTTATTCCATAAGGAGGTTTATATTCTTCATTCATTGCCTTTACAAATTCTTCTCTACTATACATGAAGAATGATAGTCTTCCACTCGCCGTAACAAACTCTGCAAATGCTCCACCATCCCAATTGGTTTCAAAGCCTAAAATATCTCTATAGAATTCAACCATTTTTGTCATATCTTCTGCCAAAATACAAACACCTGTTCTTACATTTTTACCGTTCATCATTGATTCTCCTTTTTGAGGTTATTTCACTATACCCTTTACTATTTTTAATAAATGTATCTCATCACATATTGACTCATCAGATTTTGATTCCAGCATTAAAATTCAAGAAATTCAACACATTCTATGTAATGCAACTAATAGTTAATCTTCAACTATCCCTGCTCTTCCAATTTCATTACCTTGTTCAACTTTAAGCATCTGATTTTCTTTAGAGGAACAAATATACTTTTGGTAATATGCACCCATTGCACCTGATACAGTTCCTGTAACCGCATCCTCTATCGTTCCAGAAAATGGAGATGAAAAATGTCTTGCATGCATTTAATAGGTTTCAGATTATTCATTATCTCTTTGCTCTTTTTGACTCATATAAGTACTTACTGCAGCTACCCCAATGCCAAGCAATACCCATTTAATGGCTGCCTCACAAAACTCTTTGAATGCCCCTCCAAGAATCATGCTAAAAGCATAGATTACTCCAACAACCGTAACTAAAATACCTGTTGTAAGAATCAATCTACTATTAACCTGTGAATTCTTAGCATCCTTTTTTACCTTATCTGTCATTTTCGAATCTCCTTTCACCAATTCGTCTAAACTAATATTGTAGAGATTACTAAGATTTATTAAGCTTGCAATATCAGGTAATGATTTGCCATTTTCCCAATGAGAAAGTGTTACTCTAGATACCATAATTCTCTCTGTGACCTGTTCCTGAGTCATTCCTGTATTTTTTCTCGCCTCTTTAAGTCTTTTACAAATTTCCATTTCTTAGTTCTCCTTTACACAGTTTGAGTTTATTCAAAAATGACATTCCCTGTCGATAAAATCTCATTTACATGACCTATTTTCTAATGTAAAAATTGTTTTACATCATCGTTATCAATGTGTTTTTCGACGTATAGATAGAAAATCTAAATTTGACTCCAAATATTTTCTTTCATTTTTTATAATGCAACAAGCCTTCCATTAGTATATCTTAATTTTTGTAATACTTCTCAATCCAAAACCTTTAATTCATTTATTCTCACTTGTCTTTTTAATAAAGTGTCGTAATCGCTTTTGAAATTCATTCGACCTTTTTCTTGCTGCGTCTATGTATGCAATTCGGATACGCTTATAGTCTGCTTCACATCCATATACATTGCGAATATATCTTTGAAAAATTTCTGCTTCTGGCAAATCTGCAGTTTCAATTTCTGTATACTCCTAGTGAACTCTCTTTCTAAATGTCTCCGTTGTGTGAGCTGCACCACCAACAATAACATATTTTTTGGCAATTTTATCATTAATTGCATTTGCCAAAACATCCCCTCCTGCAAGAATACTCCCTCCACCACAAATTCCGATTTACTTTATTATACACTAATAGGATTAGACATACTGCCCAATCCTATTTTAAATTATTAAAATATTTTATATTTCCCTTTTTGTCATTTCTTTTTTATCTCTTTTCTTTACCATATTGCTATTAAGCCTTCATTCTTCTTGACCAAGCCTTTATAGCAAATGGCGTGCAAGAAATTCCAATCAAAACAGGAATAGTAATAAGTAAATATGGTGACCAAATAAGCTTTCCAAAAATACTAAAAGTATTCGTTCTGAAAATATCTGTTGAACTTCCCACCAATGGTATTAAATCTAATGCTTTTTGCATCCCATAAGGAAGATATTCTGCAACCATCATCGGTCCATATACAACAGCCAAACTAAGCAGTAAGGCAAGTACATCATTTTTTATAGCTGCTGATATAAACATGACAATCCCGGCAAATCCGATTGCTCCGAGCAACGCAAAAGCGTATTCATAAATTTCTGCCTGCAACATATTCATAGGTGCAATAGCAATCAGCTTAATATTCTGAATCGGCATATCCCAGCCTGCACTTCCCATGAAGAATAACTGTGATATGATATTAGAAACAGCAAGTAGTGTAAATAACTCCACTGTAAATGCTAATCCGGTAAAAATTTTGGCAAGAGCGATTTTCTCCCAACCATTTTGGGTTGTCAATACTAAGGCGCTTGTATGATCATGCCATTCGCCCGCAAATAAAGAGGACAAAACAATACCGAGAAACAATGCCATCACAACACCTATATCAGCAACCATACTTCCAAGAAGCTGTGACCAGCCTTCAACCCATTCATAATGAAATGGTTTTTGTACCTTTCTCTCTATACAATGTAAATACTCTTTTTGAGTTCCTACCTGACCACTGATCTCCAAAAACTCATCAAGCGCCTGCTGTCTTCTTTCATAGAAGCCCGTTAACTTATCCGGATCAACATAGCTAATCATCGTTTTATAATTACTAGTGTCCTTAAGTTCCGGATACAACGTTCTAAGCCAGCTATCGACTATTTGCCAATCTGTTTTTTTCAGTTCTTTCTCCATACCTGAACCTTCCATTTGCTGATAATCTCTTACGATTTGCTGTAAGGTTTCATCTGTCAATTCTCCACCAAATGAACGGGCATATTCTTGACTATCCTTTATAACTGTATATCCATCAAAATTATTGCCAAAAGCACTTGTATAGTCATCTGAACTGCCAAAACCGAACCATTGAAACCAAAGTATGTTCCCCAAAATGATGCAGTAAAGAAAACATAATACCACACATATTTTAACCGTTTTCTTTCGCCATAACTTTTTATGCTCTAACCAAAATAATTCCATTCTATTTCATTCCTTCCTCTGCCCCAAAATAATATAAATAAAGGTCTTCCAATGTAGCTTCACAAGGAACCGCTCGCTCACTAGGCATATTGTCTGAAATAATACGCAATATGATTTCATTTCCTTCGTGCCGTAAATTAGCAACCGTTGTTTTTGTCTGCCATTTTCTAGCTTCTTGTGGATGAGCAGAAATCTCCCAAACCTTACCATTTACCTTGTAAGTCAGTTCAGGAACCGTACCTTGCAATACAAATTTTCCTTTTTTCATTAATAGCACTTCATTTGCTATCGCTTCTATGTCCGATACAATATGCGTTGAAAGAATTACAATTTTATCTTCTGCATACTCTGAAATCAGATTACGAAAACGGACACGCTCTTTTGGATCAAGTCCCGCAGTCGGCTCATCTAAAATTAAAATTTTGGGATTATTAAGTAACGCCTGTGCAATGCCTACTCTCTGTTTCATCCCACCAGAAAAAGTTTTTACTTTTTTGTTTGCCACGTGGCTTAAATGAACTACTTCCAACCATTGGGACACACGTTTTTTTGCAACATTCCTTGGTATTCCTTTAAGTACTGCAATATATATTAAAAATTCCATGGCAGTATAATTTGGATAGTATCCGAAATCCTGTGGCAAATAGCCCAATAGATTTCGGTAATCTGCTCCCATGGAAGTTACTTCTTTTCCATTCAACAATACCTCTCCTGATGTTGACTCCAAAATAGCGCATAACATACGCATCAATGTTGTTTTACCTGCACCGTTAGCCCCCAAAAGACCATATATACCTGGCTTTAAGGTTGCACTAACACAATCTACCGCTATTTTACTACCATACTGTTTTGTTAAACGATCAAGCGACAATTCCATACATCTTTCCTTCCTTTCTCATTTCTGCAATATAACGAATTTCCTTTAAAAAGAACACGGCAAAAATCAAAAATGTAACACTCCACAAACCCATTGCTGATGCTTCATATAACCATGGGAATATTCTTGCTGACATTCCCCAACCAATACAGGAAGCCAGCATTATAATCACGCCTATCTGTACGCTCTCTTTTTTTTGCAAACGAATCAAACGTAGCAACGCAACCATACACACCAAGTACGGAACTAGGCAGTATAGAACTAGCTCTCCAATCTCTTTATAAGAATTTTGCAAATAAACTTCTAGCCCCAAAAGAATTGTTATACATACCAAATTAGCTGCTCCAGCCAAAACTAGCTTTGCTAATACAATCTGGGCACCAGAAGCTCTTGTTGCTGCTTCAATCTCACTCATTCCATAATACTGACTTTTAAAAAATGCTGGCATGATAGCCAATACAAACAGCGGCATAAAGCTCGGTATATTCTTTGGCACGTCTGCAATACTGGCAATTGTTAAGCAAACTATCAATAACGTTATTGCCTGCAAACCAAATATTGGGATGCCTTCAAACCGAAATACATCTGAAAGATATTGAAAGAAGCCTGTCCTCGGTTCTGCTTTGGTTACTTCCTGTTCGCCCACAATTTCAGTGCAAAGCTTAATCGTTTCTTCTAATCTTTTAGGCTGTACTTCCTCTCCTAAAGATTGCTTTAAATAGCTCTTCAAATTCTTATCCTCCATTTTCGTGCTCCTTTCTCATAATTTTTAAAGCATTACGCACCCTACTTTGTGCTGTTCGCATATTACATCCCATCACTTTTGCAATTTCCTGAAACTCAAGTTGTTCTCCAAATCGTAGAATCACTGTTTCCCTTTGCTCTGATGAAAGAAAACTCAAAAGATAATTTATCTCTTCCCTATCTTCTAACTGAACTATATCTTTGTACTCATGCTCTATATTTTTAGTTTCTTCTAATGATGAAAACTGAACCCTCCTGCTTTCATCAATACATAAATGATTTGCAATCGTATATAAATAAGCCTTAAATTTCTTTTTTCCTTTATATCCGAATAAATTCTTAAATAACTTCAAAAATGTTTCCTGCGTCAGGTCTTCCGCTTTTTCCAAATCGGAGCAATGCCACTTACAGTAACGTAAAATAGATGTATAATAACGTTTTATCAATTCTTCTGCTGCATTTTCATTTCCAAGCTGAATCTGTTCCACTAATTCATCATCACTTAACACGCATTAAACTCCTCTCCATTAAATATGTACCTATATATAATAACGTTTCATATTTCAGAAATGATTAAAATTCATTTTCTTTTTTCCTATGAGCATGGCGATTCACCTGATTTTTTTATGAATCAAAGTTTATCTTGAATTGCTTACATTGGCTTACAAAAAAATAAAAGGCCTTACCCAGCTAACTTTCATTAGCTAAGTAAGACCTTTTATTTGTCTTATCTGATGAATTCAAGCTTTCTTTCCCAATCGAAATAAAAGCAATCCACCTAACATAAAAACAGGGAATACAACGCCAAACAGAATCCCCATTTTTAGATTATCAGACATAGCAGAAGATGCAAGACCAACTAAAGTAGGACCTACACTACATCCAACATCTCCGGCAAGTGCAAACATTGCAAACATAACCGTTCCGCCATTTTTTATCTTTGATGCCGCCATTGAAAATGTTCCCGGCCACATAATGCCTACGGAAAAACCACAAATACCACATCCAATCAATGATAGTATTGCCCAAGGTGACAAAGCAATTAACAGATAACTTCCAATACAAAGCATTGTCGAAAAGCTCATAAACCTATTGAGATTTATATTAGCTCCGAATTTACCGTAAATCGCTCTTGCCGTTCCCATTGTTATAGCAAAAAACATAGGTCCCATCAAATCACCCATTGTCTTTGTAATACCAAGTCCAGCTTCTGCAAGCGTTGACGCCCATTGACTCACTCCTTGTTCACTTGCACCAGCACATAACATCATCAAGATAAGTATCCAGAACAATTTATTTTTCACTAAATCTCTTAATGCTAAGCCTTCCTCACCTTCTGCAATCAGATGATTAATTGGCACGTTCATAAACAAAAACAAATCTGCTAACGGTACAAGCATCCATAGAATAGCAAGAACCTTCCAGTTTTCAATGCCAAACACAGCAAAAAATATCGTCGATAATAACACAACACCTACATGTCCCCAACAATAGAAAGAATGAAGCATGCTCATAGCCGCTTCCTTATTATCTGATGGACATGCTTCTACAATTGGACTTACCAACACCTCAAGCAGACCACCACCTACAGCATACACAAGTACAGCAATTAAAATTCCATTAAACGAATTACTCATTACTTCCGGAAGTATAGTGAGAAGCAGAAACCCCGCTGCTGAAAACGCCTGCGCAATAATTACAGCTTTACGATATCCAATTTTATCTATAAATCCAGCTGACACAAAATCTATAAACATCTGAAATCCAAAATTAAATGTAACTAGAAAAGTGATTTTTGACATTGGAATTGTATAGGTATTATGAAATGTCAAAAACAAAAGTGGTACAAAATTATTAACAATTGCCTGTACAATGTATCCCATAAAGCAGGCAATAATCGTATGTTTATATGTAAAGCGTGTTGTTAGGGCACTTTGCATATGTATCTCTCCTTGTAAAATTTTTTAGACATATATATTTCTATATCGTGGATTATAGTCAAGGTAGTTTCACACTTTGATTAGCTCTTGCTGTATCCAATAATATAAAAAGGAAAAACTGCAAGATTTATTTGCCAAGTAAATTATTAGTAGCTTTCAAACTTTAAAAGTCTATAATCTTTGGTACTCAAAGTTTATAGACTTTTACTTATTTATTCGAATTTCCTAACTAAATCCTTTTCTTAAACATTTTTATTAGGGTTCTCTGTTATGATTTGACTCCATCTGGTTTCTACTGTTCCTATAAGATATCTTTTATTTCTGTCATAATTCTTTTAATTCTTTACAAAGTTTCTGCAGTTCTTCGATTGAGTCATCTATCGTATTTTCATTACTTCCCAGATTAACGATCTTCAAAAGTCTTTCATAACAATCTTGCGGTTTTAGTTCAAACGCAGCAATTGCACTTTCTGTTCTTTTTCGGCTCGGAAAGTATCGTCTGTTCTTTGCATATAGTGCTTGTAAAAAATGATCCAAAAACTCTTCTACAACCTGATGATAAAATAATACTTCGTGACGTAGCTTGGCTCTTCCCAAGTCTTCTTCATTGATAATTCTCCAAACTTCAGATGAATACCACTTATCAAACAAATCTTGCGGATATGTCCTTACTTTATTAACGATATTAGTCCATGCATTATCCTTTTCCCACAAAACATTAATTGTCTCAATGCTTGCAAGACGACCGATAGGATAAAGCTCCCCTCTTTTTCCAAATGCTTTCCTGCCAATACCTCTTCAATGTATTCCTGCATATCCGTTACAGAAAAATACATCGGCATAACATCAATTTCATTAATATAAAATATATCTCCATATCCCCATACTCCACCTGAACAGACTTCCATTTCAAGTTTGTCATATAAACCATCAAGCGATTTGTATAAGGAAAGACGCCTATCGGAATCAGGTACATTTTTGCAAATAATAAACATATCTATATCACTCTTACCGGCGATAAGTGGGGCATTAATGTCTCCTGTCTGCCCAATTCCCAGTATCTCATCGCAATTTGAGATTTCTTCAACCAGTTTTAATTTAAAATCATTTACATCCATTTTAAGTTGTCAACCTCCATTCTCCAAAACAAATCAATCATACATAACTTATCATCATTTATTTCAATCCCTGATCCAGTACAAAATCCAACAGCCTGCGGGTTCTGCTCATTAACCATTACTTCATGGATCCCATAATTCTGAAAACCATATTGAAGCAACTGCTTGCCAATGCCTTTTCCTCTTTCTTTAGGTTCGATAAAGAGCATTTCCAAACGTCCGTTTTGGGTTCCCATAAATCCAATCGGCTTTTCTGTTCCAGCAACAATCAAATTTTCTACGCCCTCTAAAGCCTGTGGCACATATTCTTTGATGCTTTTCACTCTCGTTCTCCATAATTTCCAGTTTATCTCTTCCTTCTTAATTATACATCAACCAATATTATTGTAAAGTAGAGAGCAAGCTATTTTTCGCTTGCTCCCACCATGCTGCTTTTAACTGTTCCGTGATTCCCCGTGCCTGCCTCATTTGCTCTATAATCCTTTCAAAGCGTTCCTGTGCCTGTTCCTCTATACCTGCCAGATACCCATTCAGCTTGCCACTCATAAGAAGATCCAAATATACAGTCCTGCGGTATTCCTCATATGTCCTTAGTGTACGCTCCCCTATCATCTGCATACTTACTTTCCAGTTCTTCCTTTAACTTTTGATACTGCAAAGCCACATTCTCATTAGCATTAATATAACCTATCTATTCTGACTATCCCTTATAAATGGTTTCTTGATTTCTTTACTTAACAACTGACTATATGCTTCTACCTTACGAAATGTATTTCCTAACATTTCTCGATTCCTATATTCTCTAATAGCTTCCATATCAAACTCTGCATAAAAAATTCCCTCTGTTTTATCGTCAGCCAACAAAACTGTGTTATCAACACAATTCCCGTTTCTATCCCAGCAAATTGGACTAAATGCACAGGAACATCCAGCATTATCTCCATTCGGATTTGCCATAGCAACTGCAACCATATTTTCATATGCTCTTGTAGAAAGTGCTCTGATTCTTGGTTGCATAGAACCACAATCATTTGGGACAAGAATAACTTCAGCACCTTTTAGCATCAGTATTCTTGCACTTTCCGGATACTCTCTGTCATAACAAATCATAATGCCTAATTGTATTCCTTCAAAATCACACACTTTAAACTCTTTCCCTGATTCAACATTTCTTTCATCTGCAAAATCACATGTATGCACCTTAGAGTATTTCATTAATATATTGCCCGATTTATTGATAACAAAGGCTGAGTTCTGCGGTTGTTTACTACCTTTTGTGAATGCAGTGAGTACTACACCTATTTTATATTTTTTAGCATTCTCACATATTTTTACAATGCTTATATCATCATCTGCAATGCTTTTTTCATATGTCATAGGCAAATCATATCCTGTAATAAAGCATTCCGGCAATAAAAGAATATCTGCATGATTTTCCGAAGCCTCTTTCATTGCCATAATCATACTTTCAATATTCTTATCTATTTGTGCATTAATGGCACGTTTTTGTAATATTGCAACCTTAAACATTTTTATTTCCTTTCTATGCTAATATTTTTTATATTACTCCCCCCACAAATAGAGCCAAACTAGAGCCATTTGATAAAACAAATGCCGGAAACCCGCATAAATACAGGCTTTCGGCATTTTAATCCATTATTCAAATTCGACAACTACTAATCAATTTTGTTTAGGAATTATTAGTTGCCGTTTTCGTCTTTCTTTTGATTATTTGACTTATCCATATTATCCTGCCTATATGGGCTAATGTTATCGTTTTGTTATCGCCATTGATAACACTGCTCAAGTAACTGTAGATAATAGAAATATGTTCCGATACAAATCGGAAGCGATTTTGCTTAGAAAGGCAATAGATTATTTCTTATCAAAGCCGCTACAAACTTGAATTTTTCACTTTCTATTATAAATTCATCTCTCTCCATCCGGCATATGTTCCACGCCCCAATGACACAGACTGCTTAAAACCGGCATCAAAGACTTTCCTTTTTCTGACAATCTATATTCTACTTTCGGTGGAACCTGCGGATATTCAGTACGAATAATCAGATCATCCGCCTCTAATTCTTTCAACTGACTGCTGAGCATTTTATGTGTGATTGTTCCTAATGCTTTTTTGAGTTCACCGTATCTTAAGACTTCTGTTTTCCACAGCCAGAACAGAATATGCATTTTCCATTTTCCACCGATCAGTGACATTGCATATGCAAATGGTTTCACATTTACAGATTCACATTTTCCCATAATACTCTCCTTTTTGATAGTATCTATCTTTTTAGTGCGTTCTTTCTTTTTGTAACAGTATACGCTATACTACAAATAGTTTCAAGAACCGAATGGAGGTATACATATGGATATGTTAAATAGACCAATCACTGTGGGAAAGATCATTCTGAACAATCGTCTGGTAATGCCACCTATGGCAACTGCAAAATCCGGAAGTGATGGCAAAGTAACGGATGCACTCTGCAAATATTATGAAGAAAAATCACATGGCGGATATATTGGACTGATCATCACCGAGCACAGCTTTATCAGTCCGGAAGGGAAAGCAAGCAACGGTCAGTTGTCCATTTCCTCTGATGACGATATTGTTGGATTGCATAAATTAACTGATATCATTCATAAAAATAAAACTAAAGTTTTTGCCCAGATCAGTCACGCAGGAGGAGCCACCACCAAAGATATAACCGGTTATACTCCGCTCAGTGCAAGCAGCTATGTACATCCTCATAACCAAGATTCAAAGGCAATAGAAATGACGCACCAAGATATAGAAATAGTCATTGCAGATTTTGCAGCTGCAGCAAAAAGGTCAAAAGAAGCCGGATTTGATGGAGTTGAAATACACTCTGCACACGCATATTTGCTGAACCAGTTCTATTCTCCGCTTATAAATAAGCGGACGGATGAATATACCGGGGCTACTCTGAAAGGACGTACAAAACTCCATTTAGAAGTCATCCATGCAGTACGCAAAGCAGTTGGTGAAAATTATCCAATCGCATTAAGACTTGGTGCTTGTGATTATATGGAGGGCGGAACAACCATCGAGGATAGTATAAAAGCTGCCATTTTATTTGAAAAGGCTGGTATTGATCTGCTTGATATCTCAGGAGGATTTTGCTTTTACACAAATCCTAAGGATAAAAGTGAAGGCTATTTTAGAGAATTAACACATGCCATCAAACAGGCTGTAAACATTCCTGTAATCCTTACTGGTGGAATTGTAACCAAAAATTCTGCCGAGCATCTTCTTCAGATGAATGATGCTGATTTAATTGGCATAGGTAGAGCCATTCTGAAAAATTCAAATTGGGCTAAGGACGTTATGTCTTAAGATTGTAGAAATTACAACTGATTTGTTACCTCTACAAATTCCCATTTATCTCTCTCCACATATTTATTATATCGTAACCACTATACACGCTTCTTACTGGTAAATGATTTCTTTATCCACAATCTCCCTCGCACACGCCTGTATGTTGTTCATTCTTCCTACCCATTCCCAGGCATTTTCTGCTTCCATCTGCTCCGTTATTCCCTGTTCCTGCTTCATCTGGTCTATGCTCCTTTCAAAGCGTTCCTGTGCCTGTTCTTCTATATCTGCCAGATAGCTGTTCAGTCTGCCACTCATGAGCAGCTCCAGATATACATTCCTTCGATATTCCTTCAAATACTGTAAATGTCTTTGTCCCCACACACCAATAAATCTTGTTTCTTTCTCCTCCGGCAAAATGAGACAGGGGATAAAATAATCCCCGTGTCTGATATAAGTGCCGCCCATTTCTTCAAAAATTGTTTTCTTCATTGTCTGTTCCACCTTTCTCATCGTTCCATATCTTTTGATTTCTTCTTTTCCGACCGCTTCGACTGCTGTCTGCCTTCCTGCTGATAGCTGTGCAGTTTTTTCCGTACACTTGCCTTTTTCAGCGGTGCTGCTTTCTTTTCGGACTGCTGATTGGTCTGATTTTTCCACTCTCGCAGCTCCTCGTTATATTCCCTGACCAATTTTTCCGATTTGCAATATACTTTTGTGAAGGACTGGACATTTGCATAGCCTGCCTATTTTACAGTCTGTTCCATGTCTGTGTGCATCCGTTTTTCCTGCGTCTCTGCCTGTTCGATTTTACCCTCTAAGGACTTTCGTTCTTTTCCTTTGAAAAGTCCCTTGATTTCAGAGAGTTGTTCTTTCAGCGAGGAAATTTTCTGTTGCATATGCTTCATTTTCTGGGACTGTTTTTGAAGTTTTTCCATCAATGCACGCATATCATTCCATTCCTGCAAGTCAATCTTCGGTACAGGTTTCGACGGCAGCTTAAATTGAAAAATCATTTCCTGCAAAAACACTTTTGCACCTCGGATAATCTGCCGGAACATATCTGGCAGCCAGCCATGCAGCTTTATAGATTCCATTGTTTTAGCTGAGATTTTTTCCTGCTTCACTTTCAGAATATCTTCTTCTGGGACACCTTCTACCAATGCCACATCCACTGTCCGGTTCCATTCCTGCCTTGTTGTATTGTCAGCTCGTATCTCTGCTTCTTTTGGGTTGTTCTTTCCGATTTTCTTTGTTGCCAGATACACACCGCCCTGCTGAAATACTGACAGTTTTTCAGATTCTTCTTTCACATGGCAGTTGATGATCTCTGTGAACATTTCCTTGACTTCTTTGGTAAAGGCGTTGCTCTTAATGTTATTCGTAAGATTATATGCTTCCTTTTCTTTATATTTCAGTCAAATTAAAAGAAGGTATAGAACAAATTAA
>CAKVCL010000051.1 GCA_934725855.1 uncultured Cellulosilyticum sp.
CGAAGCTCTTTGTTATACCTTTTATATTAATCATTTTCTTACTCAAAATTATTTTGCAGGCAAAATTAAGCAAAATAATTGGAAAAGCCTAATTTTAAGAGATAAAAAGAAATAAGGAGGGATATAAAAAAACAAAACGAGCCTTATTCTTGCAAATAAAGCTCGTTTCAGTACTCAATTTTGTATTACTTTCTATAAAATGTAGGTGCTATTTCAACCCATCGGCATCACCGGTGGTCTTCAATCCGTTGCTTTTTTCTCTAGGGGTGATATTCACCTTCTTTGCTATGGTGTTCTCGATAAGGTTGGTATCAAAAGCCATCTTCTTGTCGGTACAGTTGATGTTCTCGAAGGTGAAATCTACCAGACGGTATTTCTCGCTCTTGCCCACATCGAAGAAGTTGTCGCAATCCATCTGGATATTCTTCATCGTGATGTTGTTGCACTGGCTCAGCGGCATGTCCTTGCGATCGCCTGGCTTGAAGAACTGCTTCCATGGGCGGATGACGAGGAAGCTGCCTGTGGTGCCCTGGATGTTATCCACCGTTACATACTCGTAATGCTGAGGAGTATCAGGGCGCATCTTCAGCCAGAGTACGCGCTGTGCATTGCCCACCTTGGTGTTGCGCAATACGATGTTGCGGTCTTTCACGCTTTCGCTGCCGAGGGTTAAGCAGCCGTGCACTCTTCCGTAGTTACAGTTCTGGATGAGCACGTTATATACAGGACCATTCTCCGGTGCCTGGTCTGCCCAGGTGCCCTTGCCGCCCTTGATGGCGATGGCATCATCGTTTACGCTCATGTAGCAGCCATCCACCAGCACATCGTGACATACATCGATGTCGATGGCATCGCTACTTGGTGCCCGCATGCCACTGGTAGGGGCGAAGATGGTGCAGCCCAGGAAGCGGACATGGTCGCAACGGTAGATGTGGTTGGTCCAGAACGGACTGTTCTGGATATGTACATCCTGCAAGGTTACGTTGCTTGAGTTGCTGATATAGACGAGGCGGGGACGCTGTGCATCCTTGTTGGTGCATTCACGGTTCCAGGTGCGACGAATCCAAAACTCCTCCCAGTAGTGATAGCCATTACCATCGATGGTACCCGGACCGGCGATGGTAAAGCCGTTACATTTATCGGCATTGATGAATGCCGAGAAGTATTTGCAGGTCTCGCCTTCGATGCGGGTTTCTACCACAGGGAAGTTGGCGATGCGATCGCTACCTTTCAGTTTTCCGCCTTCAGAAACATAGAGATGAGTCTTTGGACGGAAGAAGAGGGCACCGCTCTGATAGGTTCCGGCAGGCACCACGATAACGCCACCGCCATCTTGGGCAGCACGGTCGATAACAGCCTGGATGGCCTTGGTCTGAATCAGGGTGCTATCCGTTTTCACGCCATAGTCGGTGAGAACGTATTTCTTGCCCAGGGTATCCACGTTCACCTTCTGGGCGTTGCTGAACCAGGCATCCATCTTTGTGCCATCAGGCCAAAGTTCGGTTTGTGCCTTCTTTGCTTTCTTCTGTTTCTTTGCGGCGTTGGCGCTTAGTGGCGAAAACGCCACTAGGCAAGCCATCAGCCAGATATATTTCTTCATGATTTATTCTTTTTTTACCTTTAAAACTTAGACTTGGGGACCAGCGATGGAATCGCTGGGAACGGTGGCGGAAGGGGGAGGTTCCTTTTTACTTTTTTACTTTTAAAAGCTTGTAATACTCTGCAGCACCAAGAAGGAGGCAACCTGTGCCGTAGTCCTCGAAATCAGGAACGGAGGTGAAGGTGACAGGCTGGCCAGCTGATGGCTCCTTTCCGGTGCCCTGGTTGTAGCCGATGAAACCATCCTCGTGAACGGATGCGGCAAGAGCCTTCCATGCCTTGTCCATCGCCTTCTGATAGGTGGCTCTAGGAAGAATGCCCTGCTGAACACCCCATGCCATACCATAGAGGAAGAGACCTGTACCGGTCATCTCAGGACCGCCATAGTTGGCAGGACAGACGAGGCTTACGTTCCAGTAGCCATCCTTGCGCTGGCATTTCAGAATAGCCTGGCTCATAGAGATGAAATCCTTCTTCAGATACTGATAGTACTTGTCGGTCTTTGGCAAAGTCTCCATCACGCGGACCAGGGCTGCATACACCCAACCGTTGCCACGGCTCCAGTAACAGTTGCTGCCATCCTTCTCCTTGTAAGGTGGCACGTAGTTCTTATCTCTCCACCAAAGTCCTTCTTTTTTGTTAAAGAGTCCATTAGCCAGGGTATCACGGCTCCATTTATAGGAATTCATCGCATAATCCAGATACTTGCGTTCGCCGGTAATCTTGGCATACTTGGCGTAGGCTGGCATCGCCATCTGGATAGCGTCAATCCAAGTCCAGTAGTTTACTCGGTTGGTACCCATCTGATGGTCGAGGTTCTCCTTCACCTTGCTCAAGTCCTTCTTGCCGCCGGTCTGAACGTAGCGGTCCATGTAGGTCTGCTGGCAGCACTGGTTGTCGGCATCGGTATTGTTCACACTTCCACGTGCTGTCCACTTGTGATAATCTGCCCACTTGTCTGTGTAGTCGAGATAGCGCTGCTGAGGGTCAATCTCGTAAAGCGCCATCAATCCCTCGTAATATACGGCACGGGTCCAGAGGTTGCTGGTACGTTTTTTCTTCACGAAAGTGTCGATGGTTGGGTCTCTGTACTTTGTCATGAAATAGTTGTTGGTGCGATGGGCTACCTCCAGAATTTCATTTTGCAATGCGGTCTGGGCAGACATTGAGGTCAAGCCCATGAGCATGCAGAGCGATGATAAGATCAGTTTCTTCATTTGTCTTGTTATTAATATTATGATTATTTACTTGATTTCTACGAGTTTCACGGTACTGTTAAGTCCGCTTGGCACAGGAGTCCAGTTCTCGTAGGTGGTCTTCTTGTAGTTGATATCCACCACGTTGATTTCCTTCATCTTGCGCCACTTTACACCCTGACGGTCCATTTCTGCGATGCGGTTGGCTGGCAGGTTGGTTACCTCGATACGGATGGTGTTCTTGCCCTTGTTGAGCGCATCCTTGCAGTTTAGGATATATGGTACAGCCCAGGCGCAACCTACATATTTATTATTGATATAGACACGGGCACTCTCGCGAACATCACCCAGGTCGATGGTCCACTGCTTCTTGGCATCATCCTTCGATAGCTTGATGGTAGTTTCATAGACACCTGTTCCCATCATCACCTTCGCCTTTTCACTGAGACCTTCCCAAGACTTTACGCCCTTCAGGTTGAAGGTTTCGCCCACCTTAGGAGCATCTTCGGTGAATGACAGTTTCCAGGCATTCTCTGTCAGTTCGATGGTCTTGCTATCCGCTGCAGCGATGGCTTCCTTGCCGCCTACCTTCACCTTAGAACCGAGTTTCCATTCACCCACGGGTTTATTCGATGTGATGAGGATGCGGCTCTCGCCACTCTTCAGGTTCAGCAGGATACCCTTGTCGCCGATGGTTGCCTCGTGGTATTTGCCTGTCATAGGGTTGTACCAGATGCCATGCTTCTCGTTTACGGCCAAAGCCACGCTAGAAGCGATGTCCTTGCTGGTGAGGTTGGCGATGAAGTAATGATGGCCGATGCTGTTGGCACGTCGAATCATCTTCAAGCCCAGGTTCTTTCTCATCAGTTCCGGTTTTGCTGCCTGTTCCATTGCCTTGATGTTGTCGCCTTTGATAATCTTGGCGCCTTGTGCCTTGAGAGCAGAGATGTGCTGAATCACGTCGCTAGGCATGATGTTGTTGCCAGGGATGATGATACCTTTGTATCGGGTTCCGGCAGCAGTCTCTACCATTCCATTCTTAAAGGTACATGTGCGGAGATACTTGTCGCTGATGTAGTCGCAGTCGAATCCTGCCTTGTCGATATCGAGAATTACCTTGATAAACTCTGGCGCCTTCTTCGCCATGCTGTGGATATCGAATTGCATCAGCCAGTTCTTGGTATCCTTGCGCCACATATCTCTTACAGGCAGATAAACCAGGAAATCATTGTCTGGCTGTCCCCACTGCAGATAGGTCTGGCAGTTGGTGATGTATTTCATCAGTTCCGGAGCATCGCGCCAGATGCTGTTGGTAGGACTCATATCCACCGAAGCATAGAATTTCCAGCCTGGCCATGGATCGTTCTTAGGCGAATAGGCGGTGCCATGGAAGAACATGTGGTTTACGCCGGCGCAGAACATCAGGTCCATATCCGGTTTCATCTGGCTCAGGGATGTGCGGAAGTGCTCGGTGAGCCAGGTGAAGGTTTCGCTGGATGTATATTTCTTTCCGGTGATGTGCGCAGCCGATGGAGCATATTTCAGCATACTGAGGTCGCTGAAGTTAGGACGGGTCTTTCCCGGATCCTTGCGCAGTCCCTTGATGCCGAAATCGGTCAGTCCGAAGCCTTCAATTTCCGGAATGTCAACGGCTGCATAGCAGTCGATGAGGTTGGCTGGTGAACCGTGTGCCTGGTTGCGGGTGATGGCACCACGCTTGTTTGCCCATTTGGTCCACTGTTCGGTGAAGTTATGGAGCAACATGTCGCCCAGGGTTTCACGGTAATCGCTTACCACCACAGCATCGCCATCGAGGAACTCCGGGAATTTATCCTGCAGTTTATATCCGTGATATTTCTCGAATTCCGTCAGGAGGTTAGGCGTCCAGTTGGCGCCATACACCTCGTAGCTGTCGTTGAAGAAGGTATGCGGATATGGAGTCTTCGATGCTACGAAGGCGCTGTCGATGTGCTGCAGATAATTGGCCACAGCTGTAGAGTCGAAGTGGTCGATAACGTATCCTTCTCCTCCCGGAGCGGCACGCTTTACCTTCTGTCGGGTGCGGCTCTCATAGAGGGCGATGACTCGTTTCTTATATTTTTCTCCTTCCACAGGGAAAGCCTTGATGAGTTTCAGCTTGGCGAAATCACGCTCTTTCTTCGGCACGTTGAACTCAATCTCCATCAGTTTCTGCTTCACATCCACGATGGTATCTACGAATACCGCCTTGCATGCCGCCTCGCTGATAGGCACCCAAGGACCTCCGAAAGGCCAGCCTGTACCTGTAGCCATATCGGTTTCGATGCCCACCTGTTTGTTTTCCTTTTCCACGAACTTGAGCATATCCATCCATTTTGGCGAGAGATAAGGGATATCGTTCTTGTCGTTGCCCTGCACACCATAGAGCGGTGTGATTTCCACGGCACCGATACCCGCCTTGGCGTATTCGCCAAGGTTCCACTTCAGATTCTCTTGATCCACGGCAGATCCCATCCACCACCATCTTACGCCCGGTTTGGCTTCCTGCGTAGGGGTAGGGAGGAACTGAGCCTGGCAGTTGAGTGACGACAACAATGCCAAAGCAAAGGATAATCCTATGAATTTATGATTTCTTTTATTGTTCATCATATTGGGTTTATTAAGTTGCTCTTAATTGTTTATTCTTTGTTTGCAAAGATAGTGAAAAATACTCAATTATATCTGTGTTATAGTCCTTAAAAATGTAAAATCGTACAAATATGCTAGGTGTTTTGCCAAAAAGTCAAGGAAGTACATAAAAAAGAGCATAAATCTCATCTCATCAATAGAGTATGCATTCTCTATTGACTGTAGAATGAAAAAGGGCGGTTTTCTTGCGTGATGCAAGGAACCGCCTTCTGCATTTTTCTGGAATTTGAGGATTATGCCAAATGCTATAGCCCAAATATCAAAAGAATAGGGTGGATATGGGCGGAAATGATTACTTTTGCAGCAGAAATTTTAAACAAGCTAATAACAAGATTAATATGAATAGTGTTTTAGAAGGTCGTCCTGCCTTGAAAAAGGAGGTCGAGAAGATTGCTGAAGTTGCCGGTTATCTCTGGCAGAATGGTTGGGCTGAGCGCAATGGTGGTAACATCACTGTGAACATCACCGACTTGGTAGATGACGAAATCAAGGCTCTGCCTGCTATCAGCGAAGTAAAGCAGATTGGTACAACTTTGCCTGCATTGAAGGGCTGCTACTTCTTCTGCAAGGGTACAGGCAAGCGTATGCGCGACTTGGCTCGCTGGCCTATGGAGAATGGTTCTATCATCCGCATCCTGGACGATTGCGCCAGCTATGTTATCATCGCAGATAATCCTGTAATGCCAACATCTGAGTTGCCAAGCCACTTGAGCGTTCATGCCCGTCTCATCGAGAAGGGTTCTAACTACAAGGCTACCGTTCATACTCATCCTATCGAGCTTATTGCTATGAGCCACAATAAGAAGTTCATGGGCAAGGATGTGTTGAGCAATCTGCTTTGGAGTATGATTCCAGAAACCAAGGCGTTCTGTCCACTCGGTTTGGGTATTGTTCCTTATCAGTTGCCAGGCAGTTTGAAACTTGCTGAGGAGACCTTGAAGGAGTTGGAGGATTATGATGTAGTGATGTGGGAGAAGCATGGCGTCTTTGCCAAGGGCTTGGATGTGATGGATGCCTTCGACCAGATTGACGTACTCTCTAAGAGCGCCAAGATCTACATTGATTCCAAGTGTATGGGATTTGAGCCTGATGGTATGAGCCAGGAGGAAATGGCAGAGATGACCAAGGCTTTCAATTTACCAAGATAAATAGATTTATAGATAAAATATAAGTTATTAGTTTTAAAGATTGTTTTCTATAAGAATTTTTGGTTTAGATAATTAAGTTTAGTGAAAAGACCCCGAGCATTGTGAAATACTCGGGGTCCTCTTTTTTGTTATATAAGTTGTGGCAAGAAACTTGAGATAATCAAGACGATGATGCCGACGATTAATACGGCGATGGTCTTCTTTGAGCAGCCCTTCCATTCCTTTAGGATGATGCCCCATACATTAGAGAATACTACGTTGAGCGCCATCAGAATGCAGAACGACAGCGTCATGAGGGTAGGAGATTCGGTAAGGAACCCTTTGCCCAGTGACAGTCCGAAGAACTGACTGTACCACAAGGCACCTGCCAAGGCACAATAGAGAATGTTATTGCTCCAAACCTCCTGGTTCTTGTAATCGCTCCAGGTATGATTCTTGGTGTTCTGATAGAAACAGTAGATGGCATTGGTGATGAAACCACCTAGGGTAACCAGGAAGGTGGCAGGCAAGGTCTTGTACATATCGGGAGTGAATGTACCGAAATGGATGTCGGAACCGAAGGCTAGGCCAACATTGAAACATCCGCTCATGAAACCAGCCAGCAAGGCGATGGCAAGACCCTTAGGGAAGTTGAAGTCCTTTACTGCCGCCTTCTTCTCTTCTTCTGAGAGTGATGAAGCCTTCATACTGCCAGCTACTCCGATGATAGCGATACCGAGCAGGGTAACCACTACGCCGAGTATCACGCTGAAGGTGAGCGATGAAAGGGCGTTCATTTCAGGAAAGAAGATGTTGAGCAATACAGGTCCCATGATGGTGCCTAGACCTGCACAAGTTCCCAGGGCGATGCTCTGTCCCAATGCTACACCCAGGTAACGCATGGAAAGACCGAAGGTCAGTCCGCCTACGCCCCAGAGTACACCGAAGAGCATGGTCATCGCTACGTTGAAGCCATAACCGTCGAATAATTCAAAGAAGGAATGGCCGCTTGGTACAGCGAGCATTGCGCCTAAAAAAGGCAAAATAAGCCATGCGAACACTCCCTGAACTACCCAGTATGATTCCCAACTCCAATCTTTGATCTTGTTGATAGGAACGTAGCAGCTGGACTGGCAGAATGCGCCGATGGCTATGATTAAAAGTCCTATTAATATTTCCATAATAATATGTATTAGAGAGAAGAATGAAGAGTGAAGAATTCAAATGCTTTTTTAGCCATAAGACAATTGAATTCTTCGTTCTTCACTCTTCGTTCTTCACTTACTTGCGATTAGCAAGAACTTCTGCTTCGTACTTCTCGATGTCAGCGATGTACTCTTCGCCAACAGGGATGTTGTTCTTCAAGTTGAAGTAATCATATACTGCACCGAATGGCAATGTCTTCTCTTCCTCGAGGAGAGCCAGACGCTGGAAGAGCTTGCCCTCGTCCTCGTACTTGCGGAGGGTATCGAGTGGCTCAAGGAATGCCTGCAACAATGACTTCTGGGCTGCACGTACACCGATGATGTAAGCACCGATGCGGTTGATGGAACCGTCGAAGTAGTCGAGACCGATGTGAGCACGGTCGAGTGCGTTGGCACGAACCAACTCTGAGAAGAGGTTGCGTGTATTGTCATCGAAGAGTGTTACGTGGTCTGAATCCCAGTGCATTGGGCGAGATACGTGGAGCATCAGCTCAGGAACGAAGAGCAGGAGTGCTGAAACAGCATCTGATACGTTCTCTGTTGGCTCATAGTGACCTGTATCGAGGGTGTACATCACGTTGTTCTTAGCGCAGTAGCCAGCGTAGAAGTCGTGAGAACCTACGGTGTAAGCCTCCAAGCCGATACCGAAGAGCTTAGCCTCCAGGCAAGACTTCATGTTTGGCAACTCCTCTGCCAGGATCTCATCGAGAGAGTTCTTCAGGATTTCGCGATAGCGACCCTTCTCTACGGTGATGTCCTTGGAACCATCATGTACCCAGATGTTCATGATACATGGGTCGTTTTGGAATTTACCCATAGCGTCTGCGATACGGCGGCAACGCTTGGTGTGCTCAATCCAGAACTCGCGGATAGCTGGGTCAGGATTTGACAATGAGAGACTGCCGCTCTTTGGATGAGAGAAAGAAGTAGAGTTGAAGTCGAGCTTCATGTTCTGCTCCTTAGCCCACTGCATCCAACCTGTAAACTGATCTACGGTTACCTCGTTGCGGTCGATCTGCTTGCCACCGAACTCACCGTAAATTTCGTGGAGGTTGAGGCGGAAAGTACCAGCCAGGAGAGAGTTCACCTTCTCGATATCCTGGCGGAGTTCATCGATGTTGCGAGCCTTGCCAGGATAGTTACCTGTACTCTGGATACCACCAGAAGCAGCTTCGCCACGCTCGAAGCCAACCACGTCGTCAGCCTGCCAGCAGTGCAGCGAGATAGGAGTCTTCTCCAATGTCTCAATAGCCTTGTCTGTATCTACACCCAGAGCTGCATAGCGCTCCTTTGCAATCTCGTAATTCTTTAAAATCAATTCTGCTTTCATTGTTTTTTATGTATTTTGTTGTTATTGTTTGTTTTTTTAAAGCTTTTGCCTTTTTTCATTTAAGATTAAGGCAGGGGACCAGAGATGGAATCGCTGGGAACGGGGACGACCGGGGCAAGGTTCTTTTTACCTCTTTTCCCTTTTCCCTTTTTACCCTTTTACCTTTAAATACTTTTCGTAAGCCGCATCCCATGCCTCTTTGTCTTGTGGTTCGAATTTCTTGAGCTCCAGCGAGTTGGCGATGATTTGACGCATCTCCCAGATGTCCTTAACCAAACCAGAAGCCTTCGCTTGGAGCATGATGTTGCCGATGGCGGTGCCTTCCTGAGGACCAGCCAATACGGTAACACCGCAACTGTTGGCTGTAAACTGGTTGAGATATTGGTTGAGCGAACCGCCACCGATGATGTGGAGCACGTTGAGGTCGAAGTCGGCGAAATCCTTCAGCCAGGTGAAAATCTGACGATAACGGAGCGCGAGACTCTCGAAGATGCAGCGGCAGAATTCGCCATAGTTCTGAGGAACGTGCTGACCGGTCTTTTCGCAATACTGCTTGATGGCTTCTACCATGCTCGATGGGTTGGCAAAGCATGCATCGTCCGGATTGATGATGCTTTGGAAGGCAGGCTGCTTCATGGCTTCAGCTATCAGTTCTGCATGGCCCAGGCAAGTCATATCTTTCTGGTTGGCAGCAGCTTCGTCTTTCCATTCCTTGCGGCAACGCTCGTAAATCCACATGCCGCAGATGTTCTTCAGGAATCGGGTAGTGCCCTCAATGCCGCCCTCGTTAGTGAAGTTGAGCTCGTAGCTCTTCTCGTTGATAATGGCATTCTTGGTCTCGATACCCATCAGACTCCAGGTACCTGAACTCAGATAGGCAAACTCCTCGTTCTTGGCAGGAACGGCAGCTACGGCGCTGGCGGTATCGTGACCAGCTACGGCGATGACGGGAACGGCATTCAGTCCTGTTATCTTCTGTACCTCTTCGGTCAGTGTGCCGATAATGGTAGCCGGATGGGTCATCTTGCCAAACTGCTCTCTCTCCAATCCGAGACTTTCTACGAGGTCGAGGTCGAGATCGCCTGTCATCGGATTCAGAATCTGAGAAGTTGATGCTACGGTATATTCGCAGATGGCGTTGCCGGTGAGCATATAGCTCAGTGCATCAGGGATGAAGAGAATCTTGTCGGCATTCTCCAGAGCTACATTGCCTGCTTTGCGCATGGCATACATCTGGAACAATGAGTTGAAGTTCATAAACTGGATGCCGGTCTTTTCGTAAACCTTCTCCTTGCTGATTTTCTCGTCAAAGTATTTCTCCATCATGCCCACGGTATGAGGGTCGCGGTAAGCCATCGGGTTGCGGAGGATATCTCCGTTTTTGTCTACATATACAAAGTCGCATCCCCAGGTGTCAATACCGATGCTCTGGATGTGGATGCCACGCTGCGCTACGAGTTTCAAACCTTTGATAATCTCAAAGTAGAGTGCGTAGATATCCCAATAGAAGTGACCGCCTGTTTCGATAAGGTTGTTGTCGAAGCGGGTCAGCTCCTCTAAGTCAAACTTGCCATCTGACAAGCTTCCTACGATGGTTCTTCCGCTAGTAGCACCTAAATCTACGGCGAAAAAGTATTTCTTTTGTTCCATTATGAAAATGTGTCTTTAAGTTGCTGTTATTTGTTCACGTTTGCAAAGGTAGACCAAAAAAAGGATATGGAACAAGAGAAATTGATTTTAGAGCCTTATTTTTTGACTATCTCGTCATATTTCTGAAATCTGATGGTTTCATACCGGTCTGATTCTTGAATTTTGCCGAGAAGTAGTCAGGTGATTCGAAATTGAGGCGGTAGGCAATTTCCTTGATGCTCTCGTCGGTGGTAGATAGCAGTTCTTTGGCTCTCTGCAGTTTCAGATTCTGCTGATAGAGGGCGGGAGCGAATCCGGTATGCTCCTTGAAGAGTTTGCGGAAAGAAGAGTAGCTGATGCCCAGTTCCTGCGCAATCTCCTGGATGGTGAGCGTATCTTCCAGCGTTTCGCGGATACGCAAACGGGCTTTATTAATCATGTCAACATGCTTGGCATCCTTGCTCAATACGATATTTCTTTCCAGAGAATACATTTTGCCTATCAGATGGTTTACGATACCCGCCATAGTCTGCTGTGCAAAAGCAGCCTCTTCCTGTGCGGTTTTGTAAGCCTCTTCGTAGAGAGCGATAATCTCGTTACTGTAACCTACATGGTAGATTGGCTTTTCAGGAGAAAGAAAACCTGCCTTCACGCGGTCGTCGATGTTCTTGCCCTTGAAGCCGATCCAATAGCTTTTCCATCCCTTGGTGCCTGATGGATGATAGCTATGCCATTCACCGGGAAAGAGTAGGAAGATATCTCCAGCCTTGATCTTTGTTTCTGGAAGATGGGCAGAACTGAACACTCCTTCACCTTCTGGCTGGTAAAGCAGTTGGTATTCGTCGAGTATTCTTCCCTTCTGAAGATCGAAGTAATATCCGTCAGCATGTCCTTTTGTTGGATAGGCTTCTCCTGGGGCGATTTCTTCTCGTCCCACGGTGCTGATGGTGAGTCCCCATTCGGCATCTCTTTCTGTTGCTAATAGGTATTTACTTGTTTGCATATTGTTTCTGTTTTATGATTTTCATCTGCAAAATTACGCTGAATAATTCTAACTTCCAAATTTTTATGTCGTTTTTTTCAGGAATCCAGCATTTCAGCGTTACTTTTGATTGACGTTGCAAAGATACAACATTTCCGTTTCCTACCTATGCGATTTGTGCGATTTGCGTGGATTCGGGAAAAAAAGTGCGGAAAAATTCATGGAATCTTTCTAAAGAATATCTCCGAAAGATAAGAAATTTACTCCGAAAGATAGCAGAATATCTCCGAAGGATAGCAGAATATCTCCGAAGGATATGAAAATATCTTCGATAAAGAAGACTTGGAAGCTGTGTTGGGGTGACGAGGTGAAGGGTGTGAAGGGTGGTTTCCTGTTTTTCTTAAACATATTTTAAGAATCCAAATAGGCGTTTACATTTTTTAAGGGCTTGCTTTGGATGCAAAATAGGGGTCTTTATATATAGAATTGAGCCGTTATCTGCGTATAATTCCATTGTTGCTGCAAATTCTGCTGTAATCAGCCACCGCATCTGGGATATTATCTGTCTGATCATGCAGAGAAGGTTAAAAAATGAAAATCTGATATTTAAAAAAGGGATTCTGATAAAATACAGATGTATCTGATACGTTTATAATATAAGGAAATACTGAAAATAAAGAAATAAAGCGATAAAGGATATGAAAAGAATATTATTCGCCCTATCATTGATGGCGGCAACTACCGCTTCCTTTGCCCAGGTGGCAAAACCAATGGAAGATGTCAACAAAGTTATCGACAATACCGCGGATAGTCTGAACAAGGCGATGACCGCACGAATCCAACCGGGAACCAGTCGCAAGGGCAACAACCCGGTACTCTTCCTGATTGGTAACTCAACCATGCGCAATGGTACTCTGGGTAATGGAAACAATGGTCAGTGGGGCTGGGGTTACTACGAGCACGAGTTCTTCGATGCCAATAAGATTACGGTAGAAAACCAGGCGCTCGGAGGTATGAGCAGCCGCACCTTCTACAACCGTCTCTGGCCGGATGTGCGCAAGGGTATCAAGGCAGGCGACTGGGTAATCATCTCCATCGGTCATAACGACAATGGGCCGTATGATAGTGGCAGGGCACGTGCCAGCATACCTGGTATCGGCAAGGATTCACTCAACGTCACCATCAAGGAGACTGGCGTCAAGGAAACCGTTTATACCTATGGCGAATACATGCGTAAATACATCAACGACTGTAAGGCCTTGGGTGCTCATCCTATCCTGATGTCGTTGACTCCACGTGATGCCTACGATGAGAACGACAAGATAGTTCGTGTCAATAAAACCTTCGGATTGTGGGCAAAGCAGGTGGCTGAGCAGGAGCATGTACCTTTTGTTGATTTGAATGAGATTTCTGCAGCTAAGCTTGATAGCTATGGTCATTGGAAGGAGAAGTATCATTTCTTCAAGGATCATATCCATACCTCCCGCTTCGGAGCAATGATGAATGCCCGTTCGGCTGCAGAGGGATTGGCAGAGAGCAAAGACCCAAATCTGGCTCCTTTGCAGGCGATGATGATCAATGTAGCTTTGCCTACAGAGAATTTCAAGCGCGAGCCTGGCAAACCGGTTGTCTTCTTCACAGGCGACAGCACCGTGAAGAATGCCGATAAGGATGAAAACGGCATGTGGGGCTGGGCATCTCAGGCTTACACCATCTTCAATCCAAAGAAGATCACCTGTGTGAATGCAGCCAAGGCGGGTCGCAGTTCTCGTTCTTATCTCAACGAAGGAAGATGGGAAAAGGTATATAACAGTCTTCAGCCAGGCGACTACGTGCTCATCGAGTTCGGTCACAACGATATCTGTTCCTTAACCGATAAGAAAATGCGTGGTTCCATTCCTTGTGCCAAGGATACCTGTCATGTGTATAAGATGGATGCGAGCAAGCAGTATGAGGTGGTTTATTCTTTCGGCTGGTATCTCAAAAAGTTTATCCAGGATGTACGTGAGAAGGGAGCTACCCCAATCCTTGTTTCCCTGACTCCTCGCAATGAGTGGCCTCATGGTAAGATGGAGCGCCGCAACGACACCTACGGAAAGTGGTATCGTGAAATCGTAGCAGAGACAGGCGTTGCTTTCCTCGATCTTCACAACATCGCAGCCGATTCTTATGATAAGATTGGCAAGGAGAAAGTGAAGGCTTATTACAAGATAGATCATACCCACACCAGTTTGAAGGGTGCCCGGCACAATGCCAAGTGTGTGGCTAAGGGGTTGAAGAAGATGAAGAGTCCATTGGCAAAATATTTGAAATAAGAAAAAACGGAGCCGTGATAAAATAAAATGCCCGTTTTCGAGTTTATAAATATAAAAACAAAAGCTTGAAAACGTTATGAACAATAAGATTTCTAAAATAGGACTGCTCAGTGCGCTGGCGTTATCTTGTACTCTCACGATGGGAGCGCGAGATATCGTACAGCGCACTGCTCATTATATGCCCGAAGGTAATGCCTTCGTCTGCGTGAATGGTAACAATCGCTATACTCGTGCTCTTTATGGGAGTACGGCAGAATGGCGAGTGGAGACCAGCGACCGCCCTGTCTTTGCCACCTACAAGAAGAACCAGACGGGCAATATCCGCTTCAGGATTTCGAATGGGGAACAGATGATGTGGCTCGATGAGGCTGAATACTGCAAGGCGAGTTATGAGGCAGGACGCCGTAACTATCTCCTGAAAGACAGGCGATGGGGAAAGGGTGAACTCGATATTTCCGTCCTGGCTTTTCCTAATACAGAAGGAGCTGTCTGGCGTTTTACTGTTCGTGGATTCGATAACAGAAAACTGAAGGTAGAGGCTGTCTTGAGCCAGACCGCTGTTCCT
>CAKVCL010000052.1 GCA_934725855.1 uncultured Cellulosilyticum sp.
TTATACTCGTTTACTAGTACATAAAAGATTATTACTAACCTTGTACTCATGAATGAATCTAGATTCATTTGAAATCTGTGATTCTTTTTTGAATCGACTGGTTTTATGGTTACTATTTTGTTTTCAAAGTTCATTCTTTGTTAGCAACTGTTCGCCGCTGACTTGTATAATATTACAGCATAACCCTATATAAGTCAACGGTTTTCTCTATTTTTTTCTTTTTTATTTTTATCAACATATTACCCACAATTTATTCACTAAGTTATACACACTTTTTGTGTATAACTTAGTGAATTCAAATCATCTCCATTATTTTTTCATTAAAAAAGAGGATGCCCTATAAACCTTGGACATCCCCCCTTTATTATAATTTTTTATCTTATAAATATTTTTTAAGTGTACTTCTTACTGCTCCAGCACCTTGGATTTCTTCTATAAAGTAATCTTCGATCTTCTCGCCAAGCCCTGCTTTATAAAGGTTGCTTCCAAATATATTCTCATTAGAAAGAATAGGTTTAAGTTGTCCTTTATAAGTTTCTGGCTTACCTAATTCAATGCCTTCTAGCTCTTTGCATAATTCAGGCAGCATTGGGTCAGAAGATAGTTCAAATTTATTGCCATTGTCATCTAACGCTAGTAAATAACGGCACCATCCTGCTATTGCTAAAGGCAGCGCAACTAGCTCGCCAGCTTTTCCTTGTTTTGCATAAGATTTAATGGTTTCTCCAAAGCGAATCCCTACTTTTTGAGAGGTATCGCATGCAATTCTTTGTGGTGCATCTGGCATAAATGGGTTTGGTAATCTTACTTCAATGACTTCTTTAACAAAAGCTTCTGGTGATAAAATTTTGGGATCGGTTACAACTGGCATGCCTTCAACTGGTCCTATTTTTTGAACAAGCTTATTCAGCTCAGTGTCTTTCATTTCATCTGCAATCTTAGTATAACCTAATAAACAACCGTATACAGCAAGTCCCGTATGAAGTGGATTTAAGCAAGTTGTAACTTTCATCCTCTCTACTTCATTAACTGTTTTTCTATCTGTAAGGTAAACGCCAGCTTCTTCTAAATGAGGTCTGCCATTAGGGAATTTTTCTTCAATAACAAGATACTGAGGTTTTTCTGCATTAACAAATGGTGCAATATAAGTATTTTTGCTTGTGATAATTGGCATCATTTCTTCTACACCTAAGTTTTGCAAATCAGCTGCTACACTTTCACTTGGTCTAGGTGTAATTTTATCAATCATAGACCATGGGAAACTAATGCGATTTTCGTCTTGCAAGTAGGCAATGAAGTCTTTTGGGACGAAGCCATTTTTCTCCCACGCCTTGGCCATAGTGATGACTGCTTTTTGAAGTTTTTCACCATTATGAGAACAATTATCCATAGAAACAACGGCTAAAGGTGATGCCCCATTTTTAAATCTTTCATATAATAAGGCGCAAGTAATTCCCATTGCACTTGTTACATGTTCTGGTCCTTTCTCCATTTCATCTAAAATAAATGGGAAGTAATTACCTTGTGCATTAGTGAGTGCATAACCTTTTTCTGTAATCGTATAACTCACCATTTGTAAGCTGCTATTTGTAAAGATTTCTTTTAGTCTTTGAACGGCTTTTTGGTCACTAAACTGTGCCTTAATACCTTCTACTAAAGAACCAATTACTTTCTTTTCTGTTGAACCATCTACATTTAATGTAACACCTAATACAAGATTATCGTATGGTGTATAGATTTTGTCGATGATATCATAGTCAAATGTTTCAACGCAAATGATTCCTTTATCTGCTTTGCCTTTATTTAATAAGGTGTCTTGTAAACCACCAATAAATTGTCTAAAGATATTACCTGCCCCAAAATGTACCCAGATAGGTGCTTCTTTTGTTTTTTTGCAAACTGCTTCAATATCATAACTAGGTAAAGAAATTCCTGCTTCTCGCCATGACGTAGCAGCTTTTAATCCTTCTTTTGATAATTTCATTATTCTTCCTTCTTTCCTATATCTATATCCTAAGTTCTTATTTATTACTTACTACTTATTACTTTCACCTTTAATATTTTTCTAGTTTTACGTAGCCACTAAAAATAAACCATTATTTTTGATTAATAAATCGTTCTGCCATAAGCATCTGCAATACCTGTTTTACGATAGAAATAAGTATTAACTACATCACGCCATTCAATAGCATCATGAAGTTGAACTTCTAAGCCTTTTGTAACGGTTTCAAAGAAGGATTCTTCTACAAGACCTTTTAAGCTCGCCCAACTTGCTTGGAATTTCTCAACTTGTTCTACACCAGAGAAGTGTACATCATAAATGTATTGTAAAAGTGTCCTGCCATCTTTTAATTTATAATCGTAGTTAATATGATGAAAGAATAAAAGAAGTTCTTCTGGACAAGTTTCTACATTTTCATACATGCTGCTGTTTGGCTCGAAATATTGTCCTGTGTAACCTGTCCCTGTTTTAACGGTACGGTCTACCCCAATTCCTTTGTAATCTGCATAGTGGTAAGTTCCCCATGGAGAGTATTCATAACCTTCAATGTTTGGTCCATAGTGATAATGAACGGTAACCATCCAGCCAATTCCAAGTGGTACAGTGTAATCTTCGTAAACTTTTCTAGAGTTTAATAAAATGCCTTCTACGACTTCTTTCACTTTTTCATCCAGACCTAATGTTAATTCACACCATTCATCTGCGATTTCTTTTGAAGATAACTCTGGGTTCCAGCATAAACGTCCAAATCCATAGAGGTTAGCTGCTGCCATTGGGTTTCCTGTCCAGCATACACTATCTCCAATGTTTACAACCCCTGCAATACCACCATGTACGCTATTGTAGGTCTTACCACTTACAATATCTTTTGCTTTTGCGCCTTCTGGTTTAGCATAAGTTTCAAAGTCTAAACATTCTTTCCACATTGGTACAAGGAAGCAAATATGTTTTTGTTGTCCTGTGTATTCTTGAGTGATTTGGAATTCCATCACTTCATTTGTTTCTTTTAATGCCCCAAATAAAGGAGAAAGTGGTTCTCTGATTTGGAAGTCCATTGGTCCATTTTTAACTTGTAAGATAACATTTTCTTTAAACTCACCATCTAATCCTTTAAAGTGGTCATAAGCTGCTCTTGCACGATCTGTTTTACGATCTCGCCAGTCTACATGGCAGTTATAAACGAAGCAGCGCCATACCACAATTCCACCAAATGGTTCAAGCGCCTCAGCTAACATATTGGCACCGTCTGCATGGGTTCGACCATAAGTAAATGGACCCGGACGATTTTCTGAGTCGGCTTTTACTAAGAAACCAGCTAAATCAGGGATGTGTTTGTAAATTTCTTTAGTGGTTTCTTTCCACCATGTTTTTACCCTTTCATCTAATGGGTCAGCTGTTTCTAAGTTTGAAATAGACATCGGAGCCGCAAAGTTTACACTTAATACTAACTGAATGCCATATGCTCTAAATACATCAGCAAGTTTTGCAACTTCTTCTAAGTAAGGAGAAACGATAAATTGTGTTTCATATTTATGTACGTTAACGTTATTGATACAAACACTATTAATACCTACTGAAGCTAATAGTCTTGCATAATCTTTAAGTCTTGATTTATCTTTTACGATTTGATTGTCTTTATAAAAAATAGAGTTACCTGCATAACCACGTTCAATACTTCCATCTGCATTATCCCACTGATTAATCATACGAAGTTCATTAACAGGTGCTTCTGTAATATCTAAGTTTTCAAGTGATAAACCACGTTTAATACGATAAGTTAAGTTAAACACACCATATAATATACCTTTTCCATCACTTGCCTCAATTGTTATGGCGCTACTAGTTGACTTCAATCGATAGCTTTCACTTTTAAGTTCTTCCTTAGAAACAAGTTTTAAAACGATTCCTTTTGAAGCTGTTACATCCTTTTGAACTGATTTTTTTAAATCTATATTAAAATATTCCTTAAAAAATAAAACCAATTCTTCTACTGCTGTATTGACGACGAGATCTTTAGCCCCTTGCTCGCTATAAGTTACTTCAGCCTCATACTGAAAGCTACCTTTTCCTTTGTTTAGATGATAGTCTAGCCAACAACTATACATTTTTTCTTGTTGCATTCCCATTTTATCTATTCTCCCTTCTTGCTTCTTATATTTTTTTAGTATTTATACCTAGAACAAATTATTTTTACTATAAATCCTATATCTTGATATCTATTATACTAGTATTTCACCCATATTATATAGTCAAATAACCCAAAATAAATGTAGAAAATAATAAAAATTTTTTAGCATTATCTCCTAAATCTCTATCCATTCCAACTATTTATCTTTTCTTTATACTTGATTTATCTTCTCTTTATCTGATTTATGTTATACTCAACTTATATCATTAACTATTTACTTAAGGAGGTTTCTATGAAAAAGATCACACGCTTTTTAATATTAGGTATCGTCTTTGTATTATTTGCTTTTGGCTATTACTATGTCACCTTACCTGCTATTAATATTCATTCTTCTGGTTTCTGGATATTTATTATTTCTGTGTTACTGATTGCTTGCTTTGTAAGCTTTTTATGCTCTTTAAAAGGAAAAGTTAAAGTAGAAAATCATGATGGCACAATTAATGTAAGCTCCATCTCACATACGCCAAACCATAAGTTTTCTATCCTAACTAAGCTTCTTATTGTTGCCATCATTGCCGTTGTGCTTATTTTTATGATAGGTAGTTTACTTTCTTCTCCTATCGTGAATGCAGGCAAGTATCAGAAGCTACTGACTGTGGAAAATAGAGATTTTACAACGGATATCGAGGAAGTTAATTTTGATCAAATTCCACTTCTTGATAGAGAATCTTCACAACTACTTGGAAACCGTAAAATGGGAAGCATCGTGGATATGGTTTCTCAATTTGAAGTAAGTGACCTCTACTCTCAGATTAATTACAATGGTAAACCTGTGAGAGTATCACCACTTATCTATGCAAGTCCGATTAAATGGCTTACCAATCAAAGTTCTGGTATTCCTGCCTATATCTTAATTGATATGGCCACTCAAAATACAGAATGTGTCCGATTAGAAAAACCGATTAAGTACTCTCAATCTGAGCTTTTTAACCGTAATATCATTAGGCACTTACGTTTTAAATATCCAACTTATATCTTCGATACGATTAACTTTGAAATTGATGATAACGGTACGCCTTATTGGATTGCACCTGTTAAAAAATTCAATATCGGCTTATTTGGTGGTCAAACGATAGGTAATGTTGTACTCTGTAATGCACTTACTGGTGAAACCACCAATTATCCTATTGACGAAGTTCCTACATGGGTAGACCGTGTTTATAGTGCAGACCTTTTAATGCAGCTTTATGATTACTATGGTAATTTAAAGCATGGTTTCTTCAATAGTATCCTCAGTCAAAAAGATTGTCTTCAAACAACGAATGGCTACAACTATATTGCGCTTGAAGATGATGTATGGGTCTACACAGGTATTACTTCAGTAAGTGGTGATGAATCAAATGTTGGTTTTGTTTTAATGAATCAACGTACTATGGAAACACGTTTCTATGCGATTGAAGGGGCAACCGAAGAATCTGCCATGGCTTCTGCTCAAGGTCAGGTTCAGCACTTAAACTACCGTGCAACATTTCCTCTTTTATTAAATATAGGAAATGAACCAACCTATTTTATTACTTTAAAAGATAATGCAGGCTTAGTTAAAAAATATGCTATGGTCAATATCCAAAAATATCAATGGGTAGCGATTGGTGATACCGTAGCCGAATGTGAAAAAGCGTACTTATCACTACTTAAATCAAATGGTATAGTCAGTGAAAGTGCCCTTCCTTCTAATACAATAAAAGGAACTATTAGCAAAATGGTGCCATGTGTTGTAGACGGCAATACGCACTATTATATTAAACTTGTTGGTCAAGATGAAATCTTTGATATTATTTTAGCTGACCATATTGAACTTATTAATTATGAAGTGGGCAGCCAAATTGAATTTGAATATACGACTGAAGGGGATTGTTATATTATTCAAAATATCGTTTCTTAGGCATGATTAGCCATAATTTGATTCATTCCCAAATGCATATGTAACTATCATACCGTAGTTTAAGGCTTGTATCCATGTAATACTTAAACTATATAAAATGTGTTATCTTGCAAAAAAATCATTCTAGCATCATGATATATTATTACTGCTGATAATGGACCCTTTATCCCTGATAAAGCAAAAGAGCATGTCTTTAAGCGCTTTTACCGATTAGTGTTTCCTAAAACGCATCCACTAAAAAAGAGTAGCCTATTTATAAATAATAAACAAATAGTCTACTCTTTTTTAATATCACAGCATAAAAATATCACAGCATAAAATAACTGTAATACTAGAATCCACCATTTTGATATGCTCTTGCAATTATATATGATGGCTCATAAAATGCACTGCAATTGTAATTATCAATTGTGTCACAGATAGGGTTATTATATATGCGAATGATTCCGTCCACATAGTTTTCATCTGTACCTAAAGTATTTAAGATAAGTCTAGAATACACCTTACCCATTTGTGTAGGAGCAGGGATTACGCTTACAAGTTCTTTATCTACATTATTAATATCAAATTTTCCTTCCTCAAGAGTGTATTCACTTATCCACTCATTCTCTGTTTTTACTGGATTCTCAGAATGTAATACATTAGCACAACTAATTAAATGATAAAGTTCATCCCTTCCAATTTTATTAACTACATATCGGTTACGTTGATGTATATGTCTGGCCACACGCTCTATCATATAGCAAATAAAATACAAATCATTTCTTTCTATCTCTTCTTCTGGGAAATATTTATTTTTCAATCTTTTCACTCCCTTCAAAGCTAATACATTTCAACGCTTCCTCTGTACAAAATACAATCTGATGAGTTGGATATTTAAACTTTGCATAAGTCCAAAACACTTGACGTTCGATTCTTCCATCTGCAAAGTCTTCTACAAAATCCCAAATTGTATCATCGGCCATAGGCCCCTCTATGATGTCATAACCATGTTCAATTCCTCTTCTACAATCCGTCACCAAATCAAGCCATTCATCTGTCATGATTTCGAAATTCAAAACTTTAAAGTAAAAACCATACTTTCTTGTCTGTTATTTTGTTCGCATGTTTGCTAACATTGTAAATCCATATATAATATTAGTCAATTAGTTTACCTTGCTCACTTAAATATAAGTTTATCATCGTCTCCACTTTATCTACTGTTTCATCTAGTTGTTCTCTTCCCTCTAAATAACCCTCTGTTTCCTTAGCCAAAATTTCCATAATATCGTTATCTAAAGGCTTTATAGAGTTTCCTTTCTTGCAGATTTCAAGGAACTGCTCCATTTCCTCCAAATAGCCAAATTCATGTATTTTAAAATCATAATCTAAATACCCATCCGTACTGTAACTATATACTGTATAGCGTAACTTATTTATTTCACGATAGTTATTATGAAGTAATTCCTCCTCAAGTGCCGTTAAATTGACTGGAAGTCCCTCTCGTCCGCCTTGAACCTCTGTTGATAAGGCAATCCTAATAATCTCTTCTGCCTCTTCTTTATTGTTGCTATTTTCATTAATGCCTACAACTATTTGACCCATTAAAATGTTATCCAGATTTTCAACCTTTGTAGAAATCTTACAATCTGGTACTTCATGAATAACCATAGCAGCCACTTGAAGTTCTCCTAGAGAGTTAGCTTTTTCTACATCAACCATCATAAGTTCATTGGTTAAGAATGATGATACATCATGTCCAAATTTCCAATATAGATTGCCCATTGGATATTCCAATTGATTACATTTCATTGCCTTAATCTGTTCTAAGAAGTCTTTCATCTTCTCCCTATTGACCTTGCCATCCTCCTTAAATAACTCTTGCTGTTTATACTCTGCCATAACTTGAAGGCGTGATACTAAGTCGATAGGTGCCTGAACTGCTTTCTCATCATGTTGCTGACAATAGCTTGATATCTTAGATAAGTTATACCCTTCATCAAGAAACTCATTTTTACCAATAGCATAAGTCACTGAAAAACCTAGCGGTAAGGCATAAATCTTATCATCATCCTTATAGGTTTCTAATAAAGATTCCAAATAGCTATCTTCCGTTTTACACTTTTCAATACACTGTGATAAATCAGCAAGTATCCCATTTTTTCTATAAGACTCAATAGGAAGCTCATCTAATACTATAATGTCTGGCCCCTCTCCAGCTAATAACTGTGTATTAAGCTTCTCTAAGTCTTCAGAAAGTATTTGGCATCTATTGTTCCACCACTCCTCATCATTATAAAGGACTTCTAGCTTAATACTTATTTCTGGATGTTGCTCCTTATAAGAAGCCATTGCATCTCTCAATATAGGAAACGCAAAAGGCGTCCATATTACGATTTCTTGTTTTGGTACAGTGGTTATTTTCTCATTATAGGTATACTTTTTAATATGCATCACACTTTTCATAGCTTTATCGTACTTGATAATTCCAACATAAATCTCATCGTTACATATAAGCATATCCGTAGGGTATGATGATGAAATAGAAGTTGCACTGCCTTCTATGACTTTCTCTATTATTTCTGTCCCTTTTTTTATCTTATATATGCCATTTGCAGTAACTATATAAGCACTTTCTCCTTTATCTCCATAGATTAAATCTGATCTTGGATTACAGGTAATGCCCTCAATAGTTCTTTTTAATGCATAATTTTCACTATATATTTGTATTTGATTCGCCCCCATGCAAACGATTTCATCGCCTAAGCAAGCAGGACTTAATGCTTCTTCACCTATCTGTGCTATATGTCTTCCATTACTATCAAAAACCCTCGTACTTCCTTCTGCTGCATCACATATGATAAGATATCCATCAACTGTGACTTCTACCTTAAGAATAATCTGCTTATCAGATTGCCATTCTATAGGAATCTCTTCAAAGGAGGCTGGGTTACATTTTGCAATAAAGTATTGCTCTTTTTCTAGATTGACTTTTTCCCCTACCACATAATACGTATCAGGTTCATTTCCGTTGATAATCTGACGCACATAACCTATCTGATAACTAGGTTCATTTAGAAGCTCACAAAGCCACTTCTCACTTTCTTCACATTCTCCATCCTCCTTGTACTCATAGTTAATATACTGCCCACTATTATGGGTCATAACCTCCATATCACCTGTTTGGTTTTTCCATAGGATAGCATCTTTATCTGGGTCGATCAGCTGATCTATGGATGTTCCTTCTTCTAAATAACGTCCCATTGCCTCCTGTTCTTCTTGTATGCTCGTTTCTTTAATACTGTAATCCTGTTTACTCGCACAACCTACAAGAAGACAACCCAATATAATAAACATTATCTGCTTCATAAAGCGTATCATTTTTATTACCTTCTTTCATTTTTTTCACCACTCTCTACTTAATTCTTCTTTAACTCCTGTAATATCTCCCTAACTGTTTCACTTGTATCAAAACCTCTCACCTTATAGCTCACTACATCAATGAATATGACCGCATACTTATTAGAGTCGTTAGCATCTTGAATAAAAGCTGATGAACACTTGCCTCCTCCACGAACAATAGTAGGGGTTTCTATACCTCCAATGTGATGTTTCTTCACAAAGTTTAATATTCCTTCATTAATAGTGGCTTCAGAAACATTATCCTGATTATCTTTTTCTGCCGTCATAAGCTTCCATGCTTTATCAGATACAGGAACCTTTATGCTAAGTATTTCTCCTGTTTCTCCATTAAAACTTATATCATAATAAGTATTTGGATTTTTGACATCTTCATAATACAGACACTGTACCTGTGTATATCCCGCCTTAGCTACATCATTACGGTATTTTGCATATTCCTTCTTAATATTTTCAATTTCCTTTTTGTACTCTGCTTCTGTATATTTCTTTTGTTTGTAATCAGATTCTACTTCTGCTATCCACTTAGCTTCTTCTTTATTTAAATGAACTTCATCTAATACTGATACATGAAAGGCAATATTTTTAGGTAAATTGCTTTGAGTAAGATTAAAATATTTCTTTAAGCTCTCCAAACATTTTTGATTGTATATCCTTTGAATCTGCTCATCCGAAATTTGGCTCAGTGGTGCATCACTTTTAACACTTATAACTGTGGGCTTATCTATTGTCATTTCTTTTGCATAAGCACTCATGCCTACTACTAAACTCATTCCTAAAAAGAGCATCTTACTGGTTTGTTTCATTAATTTATTCATATTTTTTCTCCTATCTTCTATTTAGTTAGCTTTCTAGAAATCATTTTAATTATTGTTTCTGTATTCTTTCTGTAATTAAGCCCTAATTTATCTGTAAAACCTTACAAACTAAAAAACACTCACTAATATGCTTCATATTGAAGTCATCATTGTGAATGTTTTTACTTATAAAACTAGATTTACCCCATTATCCTACCTTTATCTGCTCAATTAAATAATTCTTTAACTCTTCTAAATCTTCCTTTTTATAATCTGCTAATTTTTCATCACCATACCAAACCTTGATGGCATTGTCGATGATATAACGATACTTTAGAGGAACATGTTTCGCTGCCCATAAACCACCTTCATATTTAGATAAAATAACTTTCTCAATCTTGTAAGATAAAATGCGACCTAAAATCAGAATATTACTTACAATTTATTAATCAGTTTGATGTATCTTGTTATATCTGCATCTTCAAAATCATTGTCTACTACATAATAATTTTCTTTGAGCTCACCGCTAAGTGTCTTTTGATAACGTTCTGTCCAAAAATCGCTGTAGTGGAATTGACTTGTACCATTTCTTCATCACCAAATATATTAACAAAAACAGTATACCACTACCTCTTGACCGCTGAGTTATCACAAATACTATATAACATTTACGATAACTTCTTATTTAGAATTGCATAAAAAAACTGTGCATCTTAATAGGTTTGCACAGTTTTCTTATTATATACTATCTCACTTTTTCTAGTTCAAAGCATACATCACTTACTTTTTCCATTGCTTCTTTAATATTATTAATAGCATCTCCAAGTGTGACAAAAGTTTCATTTTCTGTCTCAATTGAACTATATAATACACCTATAGCACTATCTAGCTGTTCTTTACATCTAATCTGCTGTCTAACTTCTTCTACACTACGCTGAGCTCTTTCTAAAACTAGTCCAGAGCTCTCTAAAATGTAATCAAATTCCTTAGATGCCTGTTGTAATTTACTGACAAAATCTTTTACATGTTCTTTAGTATTATTCATGTCTTCATTTACATTATTAATATTTTGTACACACTTATTGTTAATCTCATTAACTTGTTCTGTTAGTTGCTTGGTGTTATCAGATAATTTTCTAATCTCATCTGCTACCACACTAAATCCTTTGCCTGCATCTCCTGCTCTTGCCGCCTCAATACTCGCATTTAATGCTAATAAATTAGTTTGAGATGAAATCGTATCAATTTCTTTACAAGTGTTTCTTAATTCTTCTGCATAGACATATAATTGATTCGCTAAACTAGCCGAATTTGTTATATTAACGTCAATTTCACCGCATTCCTCCACAATTTTACCCATATCTTCTTTAGATTGAACAGCTCTAGTGGATAACGAATTGATGACTGGCATTAGTTCTTTCATATTATCCTCAACTGCATTCATTGCTGTAGATAATTGATTACATTGATCATTCGTTGTATCTGATGCCCCTTTCATCTTCTCACTATTGCCCATTAAGCTTGACATAGCAGATACAAATTCTTCTATAATAGCTTGTTCTTGAGTAGATGCCTCAGATAACCTACCCGTATTGCTTGTCATATTTTTTATCATTTCTTCAAGTTTATGATTGTACTCGGCATTTTTGTCTTTTTCTATCTTAACACTAGTATCTAGTTCATTTAAGTATTCAATTATCCTCTTTAGGAAAATTCCAGCTACAATTCCACACGCAGTAAGAACCATAATGAGTGGTCCAGCCTCTCCCATATTGACATCTTGTTTCAATACTAGTTTTATATAAGCAACTAAAATAAAGGAAGATACTTCTAATCCTGCAAATGAAATATTAAACGCCATCATATCCAAATTTAACATTCCTACAATCAGAAATAATACACCTTGTGATAAATTACCCGTATTTCCTAATGCTAGGTTTCCAATGGTGAAATTTAAAAAGAACATAATTGGAATTGTTTTTAAGCTCACCTTCAAACTCATTTTTATTGTCTCTATATCTTCTGTTTTTCTTTTAATATACAAATATACGAGTAATGCCATTTCACCTATTACTAATAAGGTTACAATGAGCGCAAGTATATTTCCTTTCGCTAATGGGGCAAACATCATAAGTGTAGCTAGAAAGCATACTATTAAAACATATGTTCCAAAGTTCATTACTTTAAATTGAAATTTCTCACTAAGTGTTAATAAGTTCTTTTGGTCTTCTTTCATGCATCATTCCCCTTTTCTATCGCTGATTTGAATTTAAGATTTTATATTTAAAATCTAATGTTTTATATTACTCTTCTCATAAGCATTTAGTATCTAAATGTGCATATTGTAGAATTTACACCTGCTCCTAATCCCCAAAACATAATTAAATCTCCTCTTTTGACTTTTCCCTGATTGATCATAAAATCTAAATTAATTACAGGGCAACATGCACCTGTATAGCCCGTATGTTTTCCTGTAAATGGTACTCTTTCTTTGTCGATCTCAAGTGCCTGGGTTAAAGAACTAATCACCTTTCCACTTCCTTGAGTAAAACAAAAGGCCTTAAAATCTTTCTGTGTGGTGTTAGTTTCTCTATACATTTCCTCTATCTGAGGCTGCAAGATATCTAATACTTTATCAAAGGAAGGACTTCCTGTTACAGTAATTGTCATATTATTATTACCTTTCTGAAGCTCCCCAAGTGGCAATTGCATTTCATCAATAAAACTTACATTATTGTGTTGACTGAAGTAGTAATCTTCAAATTGATTGTCTATAATCATGCAAGTTGCTGCATCACCATATGTATGAGTTATTGGGGTATTTTCATTTTCCATCATAGTCAGCTTATCTACAGCTAAGACAACCCCTAATTCTCCATCCTTTAATAGATTTTTAACGATGTTTAATGCCGTTAGTGCCCCACTACAGTTACTGTTTACATCAAATGCCAGCAAATTCCTTTGCCTTAACCCAACTCTACTTACTAGTGTTAATGCAGTTGATGGAACACATCTTGTACTCATATTAGAGGCAAAAACAATGATAGCTATTTTTTCTTTATCTATTTTGCTTTTAGATAATGTCTCATTTAATACTTTTTCTGCCATTTCTACCTGAGTGAGCTGTGGTTCTAAACGTCTTTCTTCAAACCCAATAATATCCCTATAAAAGCGTTCATTGTCATAAGACCTTATCACTTCATCCATACTTTCTACTTTTTTTCCTAAATAAAGCCCATAATCTAATATCATTTACATGCCCCTTCCTGTTTGTTCTACTTTAATTCTTTTTTAGTAGTCTCATTTTATATTATAGGGTATTTTTATAAAAAGTGTAATTTTTCTTATTATTTTTGTTATTTTTTATGATTTTTATGCCACTACAACTTAAATTGGTAATGCCTAGTAGCAGGTTTAACCTATTATTCTACATAAAAATACCCCTATCGACTAAACACTCTTTTACAAGTGTCTAATCCATAGGGGCTATTCCACTCTTTTTAATTATACTTATTACCTTTAAGCGGGTGATGGGAATCGAACCCACGTAGTCAGCTTGGAAGGCTGAAGTTCTACCATTGAACTACACCCGCATATAAGAATTTGGCAGCCACCTACTCTCCCAGCCAGTCTCCCGACAAGTACCATCGGCCGCTTAGGTCTTAACCTACGTGTTCGGGATGGAAACGGGTGTTTCCCCTAAGCGCATCGCCACCAAAAATTGTGAAGTTTATTGTACCTTCAAAAACAAATACTACAAAAGTTTGCTTAACCGTTTGAGCGTTTTATGCTCATTTTTTAGGTCAAACCCTCGAACCGTTAGTACTTAGTACCTTAATGTATTACTACACTTACAGCCTAAGCCTATCTA
>CAKVCL010000053.1 GCA_934725855.1 uncultured Cellulosilyticum sp.
ACCTCCTAAAAATATTTAAAGACAGTATACTTGAAAATCAAGGGAGTGAATAGGCGTGCTTGATATGACGCTTACAAAATAATTTACTATCTGATTACTCCCTTCTTTAAAGCCTGAGGAAGAAACAAAAAGCTTCAAAAATAATACCAAAAGCAAATGAAAAGAGCTTCAAAAGATGATGTTTTTAAAAACATCATCTTTTGAAGCTCTTACTATATTTTTTATCTATTCATTTCCTATTTTAGTAATTTTCAGTAGCTTTCTCATTCGTATTTTGATATTTTGTACTTCATTAGAAACACTCTCAGCTTTCTCATTAATTTTATTAACTCTCTCAGAAATATCCACTACATCTTTTGTTGTTGATTGTGCTGCTAAAGTAACTTCTCGAATAGATTGATTTACCTTCTCCACAGATTCATTCATCGCATTTGTAGTAACAGCAAATTCACTAAATATGGTTTTCATTTCATTTGACTTTTCCTCATAATTTTTCCCTGATATCAAGAATTTTTCATAATTCTTTATAACATCTGTGTTTAAAAATTCTAATGCATGTTTACTGTTATCAACAAGTTCTTGAACTGATTCTATTGCAAGAGTCACTTTTTGTTGGATAATTTCTGTTGCTTTTTTTGATTCTTCTGCAAGTTTTCTAACTTCTTCTGCAACCACTGCAAATCCTTTACCCGATTCACCTGCTCTTGCAGCCTCTATCGAAGCATTTAATGCTAATAAGTTAGTTTGTTCACTAATGTTCATAATAAGTTCAACTGATTGAGAAATTACTTTAATATTTTCTGCTTTTTTCATTGAAGCTTCTAATTCTTCATTAATATTTCGAGAGATGTGATCAGCTTGCTCTTTAGAATCTAATACATCATTATTGGACTGATACACATATTCATTAATTTTATTTACCTCACTAACACCATCATTGGCTCCTTTACTAATTGACACTAATACTTCTCCAATATGTACTGCATTGTTCTCCACTTCTTGTGTTGATGCTAAGGTTTCTTCCATCGCTGCTGATACATTATTACTTACATCTACAATATGATTAATCTCTTCAGTTAATCCTTTTATATCCTCACAATTTTTTTCTATTACTCCATCAATTGCATGACTTTCATTAGCAATATTATTAATAAGGTTAAATATGAATTGTCTAGTCTTTTCAAGTGTCTTTGCAATGCTCCCTATCTCATCTTTCTTATTCTGAAGCGTTACACTTATTTCTTGTGTGAAATCTCCTTTTGAAATTATCTGCAGACAGTCTTCCAATTTTTCAATTGGTTTGGTAACCAATTTTGCAATGCTTAAATAAATTAATGAGCCTACTATTACGTAGCATGCAAACATAATCCCCGCTAGCTTCATCACAATATTTTTTGTATCCTTCTGTACTTTATCTTGAGAAAAATCAGCTCCTAATGCTCCTATAATATTTCCTTCTGAATCTTTAATTGGAATGCTGCATGTCATAAGCATCCCCCAATCACTGCTCTTATATGGTTGTGTATATAATTCAGCCCCATTTTCTATTGAACTCAATAATTCATCTGAAATATCTTCTTCATTTAATTTTAATCCCAATGTGTCATCTAATCCATTAGCAACTACACCGTACCTCATTATTCCTTCTTCATCATAATAAACTGAATAAAGATACAACAAATTATTTTTATGTACAATATCAGTAAACTGTTCTTCCATGTTTAAATAATCTATATTAGACATGTCTCCAAGTCTGCAAATTTCTTGTAGTTCATTAGTGTCAATAAGCTCTGAAATGGTTCTAAGTACCATTAATCCCTTTTCACCACTTTGTGAAATAGTATTTTTATATAGATATCTGCTTGTCATGCCTACTGTGATTGTAAATAATGTGATAAATAAAACATCTACTATACATACAATTCTTCTTCTAACGCTCATATTCATCCACCCCTATACTAGAATATACTTATAAACAGTTAAATTGTCATTCATACGTTGTTAATCGGTTAGAACATATCATCCCTTAGACTTCATATTTATTAAGTTAACATTTTTGAATACTGTCTGTTACCTAAATGTTTATATATCATATGATAAAATAAAAGAACTATAAATACAATATATTCTCCTTAATAACTGTATATAAATCCAATTATGACAATTAGTTTAATATTATTATAAAATTCAACATGATATTTGTCATAAAGGTACTATCTATTATAAGTGTACTTACCCTAAGCCAATTCTTTTTATACCTATATAATGCTTGATGTTCTCTTTCCTTCAGAAATCATTTTTCACGTAATACTTTATCATCTGGCATTCAATAATTATTTATCAGCAATTGTTTTTGAAGTAGTTAACAAAGCATTCATTAGTTCATTAATATTTTTACATGCCTCATATCCTTTATTTTGCATCTCTACCACTTTTTCTGATTGTGAAAATACTTCTTCACTCATGGCGGATAAATTATTAATATGCTCTACTATCCCATTATTTGCACTCATTAACTTATCACAATCTTCACCTAATCTTTTCACCCCTTTATAAGATTCAGATAAGTTAATGGCAATACTTTCAAACTTATTTTTTACATCTTTCATCTCCTTTTCCTCAGATTGTATTCTAAGTGATATATCTTGTATATCTTCTACCATATTATGTATTTTTATCACAAGCGCACCTAACACAGTTTCAATCTTAGAAGTAAACTGATTAGTTTCCTCTGACAAATTTCTAATTTCAGTTGCTACAACCGTAAATCCCTTTCCAGCTTCTCCTGCTCTAGCCGCTTCTATTGAAGCATTTAAAGCCAGAAGATTAGTCTGTGTAGAAATACTGGAAATAGCATCTGTCAATTCGCCAATTCCCTCTGCTTCTTTGCTTAATGAGTTCATATCTTGTGTTATCTTTTTACTTTCAGCCACCATTAATAATGATTCATGCTCCAAGTCAGTTATTCTTTTCTCACCTTCTGAACTTATTTTTACCACACTAGACATGCAATCAATTGCATTATTAGTCATACCACAAATGTTTTGTATATCCTTTTGGATATTGTCTGTATATCCCATTTGCTTTTGAATACTATTAGCGGTATCAAAATTACTAGCAGATATCTCCCCCATTGCCTCTACAGAACCCTTCATTTGTTCTTGAAGTTCATTTGTCAAAGAATTAACATGTGCAATACCTTCTTCTAAATTTTTAGAAATCTTGTTTAAAAAATTAATCTTTTCTTCTTGTTCCAATTCATGGCATGCAATCATTTCTTGATCATTATCAGAAAACTTCTTTTGTTTTTTGTTAGTTAAATACCAGATTACTGAATAACTACATACTATCAATAAATTTAGTATTATATTTACATTATTATAATTTCCACTAGTACTCCTATATATATCAATTGACACTACTACTGCAGTAATTGCACTTAAACAATATATAGTGTATTTAAGGTCGTGACTCACAACAATCAGGCTACAACACACAAATGCAAATCCAAGAACTATTGGATAATCAGTAAAAAAATAGGTCCCTGTAAAAGTCAAACCATAAAGAAAACTTTCATAGTATTTTAGCCAATAAGATTCAGAAAATCTTTTTTTAACTAGCAAAATCTCTATTGTAATAATTGCAATTAATGCCATAAAGCCTGACCACATAACTGCCTTCCAATTTCCTCCATTAACCCACTCAATAACTGACCATACTAGTAACACTAATATTAAGAATTCAATACCTCTACCAATATATTTATTTATTTCCTTTACTCTGTTCATATAGTTGCCCTCGATATAAAATTATTATTCTCATAAATTCTCTTTCATTCTTTTATCAAAGCTATTAATATGTTCCTTTATCAATTCCATGATCTCTTCTCTACTTACTCCTCCATCATACATACTCATCATTAAATACATTGGTCCATAAATTTCAATTGCTAATCTTTTTGGATTTTGATTTGGCATCATTTTGCTAAAAAGTTTTTCCATGTAGTTAATTGGCCCGTTTACCAAATATTGTTGATAGAGATTACTCATATTTTCATCTCTATATTGCTCTAGTGTTATCATTTTTCGAAAATCACAAGAAAAATTATTCTCTAGCCAATGTTGTACTTGTGCTTCACTAATCATTATAATTTTTTCTAACGAGGCACTTTTGTACTCCTCTGTCATTTCTTCGAAAGTACCTTCAGGTATATCATACTTCTTTATTCTTTCCTTATCTATTTCATTCATTCTTTCTACAATGCAATCTAAAATTTCTTGTTTGCTATCATAATGTTTATATAATGCCGCTTTTGTAATACCTACCTTTTCAGCTATATTACTCATTGAAGTTGCCAAATATCCATTCTGTGCAAAAAGCCTTAGTGCCTCTTCTAAAATTCTTTCTTTTGTATTTTTTACCATGTCCCTTACTCCTTATTTCCCATTTCATTAATTACAAAAAATCTTCATTAAAAGGTATTTTTTATTATAGTAACCGTTCGGTATCTTGTCAAATATAATTTTATTTAAATATTACTTGTTGACATTTAAATAATTTATATATATGATATAGGTAACCATTTGGTCACCCTCCATATATTACATTAATATAATAATTTCTCGTTTTATCTACATTTTATACTCGTTAAAAATAATTATTTTATTCCAAAGGAGCGATTATTATGATTAAACAATTTATATCAAAACACTCAATTATTACCTTTCTATTTATTACCTTTGCTATATCTTGGTCTATTGCATTTTATATATTAGCATCAACAACTCAAGCTGCTACCGACTTCCCCCCTACTATGGTCATAGGCGGCATAGCCCTTGGATTAGTACCTAGTCTTACTGGTATTATTTTATCAAAATACCTTCACACACCTCTATTATATAGACTAAAACTAAAAAGCTCTAAATCCTTTTATTTTATTGCATTATTATTCATTCCTTTAACCGCTCTGCTAGCAGCTTGCATAACAAATCTAAGCATTACTCAGTGGAATTTTCATTTCAATATTGCTCCTCTAATTATTGGCTTGATTTGGCCTATATTTTCAAGTTGTGGAGAAGAATTAGGATGGCGTGGCTTTTTACTTCCTAGATTATTAAAAAAATATTCTCCTTCAACTAGTTCAGCTATTATAGGTGTCATTTGGGGCATTTGGCATATTCCAATGTTTTGGCTTACATACAGATCCCTTCCTAACACCGGAATAGTTATGACCTTTTTACAAGCTTTTAACTTATGTCTTCTTACCTACTTAATGGTTGCGCTTCAAGTTCTTTCAAAGGGAAATATTAAACTAGCAATTTTATTCCATTACACCATTACTGCTATGGGCATCTTACCTCAAGCTTATATTAGCTGGCCAAATTCAACTGAGTTTACAGATCTTAATAGCGTAGTAGTTCTCATTGTCATTCGATTAATTGCTATACTTATTTTCTATTCAAAATATAATAACCAAATAAATCTCCATACTAATATAGACAGCTTTTCATTATAGTCGCTGTTTAAAAATCTTATTTACAAAGTTGAAAGGAAAACTAAATAATGCACTATACTGGAACGATTTGGCGTCCACCTTATGAGGCTTCATCTCTTTTACTAGAAGCTACAATAGGCTGCACACATCATAAATGTAAATTTTGTACATTATATGATGATTTATGTTTTGACTTTAAAATGGCTTCCCTAAAAGATATTGAAGCAGATTTAAAAGAAGTAAGAGATTACTCTAAAATATCTTATACTCCTCAAATGACACGATGTTTTTTAACAGGTGCAAACCCTTTTGTGCTAAAATATGATAGATTAATAAAAATTGCTGAGCTCATACACAACTATTTACCCAGTATTAAATCAATTGGGTGTTTTTGTAGACTCACAGACATAGCTTTAAAATCTAATAGTGAATTATATGAATTGAAGAAAGTAGGATATGATGGTCTAACTATTGGAATTGAAACTGGTGATGATGATGCTCTGTTATTTATGAATAAAGGATATACAAGCAAAGATATTATCATTCAATGTAGTCGCTTAGATCAAATTAACTTTAATTATAACTTCTTCTACTTAACTGGCATATCAGGAGCCAATAATGGTCAAAATGGAGCATTAGCTACTTCAGATATATGTAACCAACTTCACCCTAGAATAATCGGGGCAAGTATGCTTACAGTATATCCTAGCTCTAGACTTTATCAAGAAATACAATTAGGGCATTGGAAAGAAGAAACTGAACTCGAAAAATACCATGAATTAAAAACCCTTATTGAACATCTTGATATTCCTGTGGAATTTGGAGCCGCAGGTGCTTCTAATGCGATACCTATCCATGGGTATTTACCTAAAGATAAAGACTCATTACTTCACATTTTAAATAAAATTATAGATACTATTTCTGAAGAAGATTTAAGATATTATCGCATAAATCTTCCTCACTTATAATTTTAACTATTACATAGCTAAGTTTTAATCTCATTTATTACTTTGCACGACAAAAATCATGTTATTTATACATGAATATACTTTAATTAAAAAGGTGCTGCCACACTAGCTGAATTTAATCAGCTAATGTGACAGCACCTTTTTTTAATTAGCACTAATGTGGCACATTCTTATAATAAACTTTTTAAGCATCGATGCATCAATTCTGTTGTATAATCACAAAGATTATAGTTGCCATCGTGTACACACCAATCAAAAATGACACCTTTTGCAAGCACACATAGGTCTTTTGAAACATTTTGTGGAGTACGACCTTCTGATAAAATATAACCTTTTTGGCAGGCATTTTCAATTAATGTATCTGTTATATGCAATAATTTAGTATCAAAGGAATCAGTATTCATAGCCTTATTTTTGCTATTAAAAAAGTTTTGACAAAAATCCATCCCTAACTCTTCTGTAAATTGACAGAGCCATGAATAAAAACCAATGATCTGTTCCTCTAATGGCATATCCACTAAAGTTCTTTTTATATACTCGTCAAATGATTTTTCTGCTTTTTCGTAATAAAAAAAGAGCAGATCTTCTTTGGAGCTAAAGTGACGATAAAACATGCCAATGGAAACTTTAGAGATTTCACAGATTTTACGTATTGTCAGATTATCATACCCGTTTTCCTTCATTAAACCTAAGGCCACATTAAAAATATGATCTTTAATTTTCAATTTCTTAGTTTCTTTAGTTTCGAATTTTGGATAGTCCATAAAATATATGTTCCTTTCTAAATAGCCAACCTATTTTTATATAATACCAAATTAACATTATAATGGCAAAACATAATAATGTACAAAAAAGCAAATTTTAAATTGACTAAATATTTACTCGAGTATATAATCAGAGTGTATTCGGAACAAGTTCCGAACGTATTCTGATTATATTTTAAAATTTTATAATGATAGGAGAATAGGACATCAATGAAATATCCCGAATTATTTAAGCCACTGCAAATTGGCAAGGTAGAAATCAAAAATAGAATAGTGATGAGCCCTGTACTAACAGTAGGTTGGTATGATGAAGATGGCATAATAACCAATGAAATTATCAATTATTATGAAGAGAGAGCTAAAGGAGGTGTTGGTGCTATTTTTACAAACGGGAATATGCCGCCTGCTGGTCTAGAGGAAAGCAGTTGGTCGTCTTCTCCTTTTAGAAAACCTGCTAAGTTCATATCTCAAATGCGTAAACTATCAGATCGCTTACATCAATATGGTACTAAACTATTTATTCAAATATGGTTTGGTTCTGGACGTGTGATATTTCCACAACTTGTAGCTGGTGAGGCAATTGCTGCATCAGAAGGAGAAAATCGTTGGAATCCTAGTATAAAATGTAGAGCCCTAACAACACAAGAAGTTGAAAATTTAATTGCTTCAACAATTGAAGCAGCAAAACTGTGTCAAATGTCAGGTTGTGACGGTGTGGATATTAATGGTGCTTATGGCGGATACTTGGGCGATCAGTTTGCAACAGAGGCATTTAATAAGAGAAAAGATGAGTATGGTAACAATATAGATGGACAACTTAAACTACTAACTAAGGTCATTAAAGGAATCAAAGAAGCCTGTGGTGAACAATTCCCAGTAACTGTCCGTTTTAGCTCTAAGCATCATATGAAAGGTGAGAGACAAGGTGCTGTCCCAGGTGAAGTCTATAAAGAATTCGGCAGAGATATTGAGCAAAGCATTAAAATGGCTCAAAAATTAGAAGCAGCTGGTTATGATGGATTTCTAATGGGAAATGGTTCATATGATTCTATTTATTGGCTTTATCCTCCTATGTATCAAAAAGATGGTCTTTGGATAGATGAAGTAGCCAAAATAAAAGAAGTAGTAAATGTACCCGTTATTTGTCCTGGAAAGATTGTAGAACCTGAAATGGCTAATACCGCTATTCATGAAAATAAAATAGATGCAGTAGCACTGGGACGTGCCTTACTTGCTGATCCACAGTGGGCTAATAAAGCAAAACAAGGAGATGATGATAACATTCGTCCTTGTATTGGCTGTAATACTGGATGCTTAGGAAGAATTTTTAATGTTTTACCTCTGCAATGTGCAGTTAATCCGGATCTAATGAATGAAAAAAATAGTCATCTAGTGAAAGCTGAAAAAGCTAAAAAAATTGCTATTATAGGTGGAGGCATTGCTAGCATGGAAGCTGCACGAGTTGCAGCTAAAAGAGGGCATGATGTTACAATATATGAGAAAAAAGATAAATTAGGAGGTGTATTTTTTGCAGCAGCGATTCCAGAGTTTAAAGTTGCAGATAGACGACTTCTTAAGTGGTATAATAAACAACTTCAAAATTCAGGTGTAAAAATATTGCTTAATACAGAGCTTACTTTAGAGGAAATCCTACAATTGGATGTAGATGAAATTGTTGTAGCTACTGGCGCAACACCTAAAATACCTCCTATTCCAGGTATTCATCAAGCTCATACTATGACAGCGGTTGATGCCTTACTGAATGAAAAAGAAATAGGACAAAAAGTAGTAATAATCGGTGGTGGTCAAGTAGGCTGTGAGCTAGCACTCACATTACAGCAACATAAAAAAGAAGTAACACTCGTTGAATACATGGATCAACTAATGTGTGGTAGTAAAGAGCCTATCTGTGTCGCTAACAAAATGATGCTGGAAGATATGCTTCAATTTGAACATGTTAATGTTCAGCTTAATTCATCTGTTTCTAAAATTTCTGGACATTCAGTAGAGTTAAAGACCCCTAATGGAAATAAATATTATGAAGCAGATACGATCATTCTTTCTACAGGGTATACTGCAAATAATAAGCTGTATAAACAAATTTATGAGCAAACATCCAAAAATGTATGGCTTATTGGTGATGCTAAATTACCTAGCAATATTATGCATGCAATAAAAGACGGTTCTGCAATAGGGAAAATATTATAAATCAAAATTAATGTATTATGATTTATATCCTCAAAAAAATAAGACCTTAATATTTTTATATTAAGGTCTTATTTTTCTAAGCATGCCCATACAAGATACTAAAGACACTATGCCCAAACTTGGAATGGGAAGTTTGAGTCATATTCTTTAATACTAATTATCATATTTATCTCATAAATATCCTTCCAATTTCAACAGCCAAAATTTTTATCATAACACTACTAGACATAACATAAAACCACACTTTTCTTGTATGCTGCAATCTTGCAATAGGTGTAGCAATAGCAGAAATTATGATAATTACTGCACCAATAGAACCAATAATAGTGGGTATACTTATTAAAGAAAAAACACCTGGATTGCAAGTTCCATCTATTGCATTTTGAATTGTCCTATCCAAGCCATCTCTTGCAGCGGCAAAACAACAAATCAACAACCCATATACCAAAACAAATAGACTTCTTCGCCCCCAATAATTGATATTTTCACCTTTCCATATAGAATAACCAATAAACCCTACTAGGCCTAGAATCATAATTGTTGTTGCTATGCTCACAGTATTTCCTGTGTAAAGTTTCATTTTCATTTATCTCCTTGTTTCTGATCATGATACCAAGTAACTATTTCTTTTAGATTTTCACTTTTCACACGCTCACCACCATGGAACATCATTTTCAATAAATCATCTTCCTCTGAATTACGGTTAGTTTTTCTAGCCAATGCCTTTCCAGCAGTCTTAAGCATTATGCTCATCATTACTTTATATACCCCATGTAATTTTTTTATATCAAAATTTCCCTGTAAGGTGAATAACGGAGTGCTATCAGGAATAACATTCTTTTTCCTCACTTCATTCATTTGCGTTCCAGTCTGTCCCATACCAACTGCACAAATAGCATCTATCTTATACCTTTTCTTTGCTTGTTCATATCCTTTTATTCCACTTGCCATAATCCAACCAAGATAAATAATTTCTGAGTCATCTGACATTCTTTTCCTTGCTTCTTCTAATGAATACACTGGCAACTTAACCTCATGGGCTAATAATTTTGCATATTGGGCTGTACTTCCTGTATTTGAGGTGTAAACAATAGCTTTCATTTATATTTTCTCCTTAAAAAGTGTAAAATTTGATTAGTTCTAGATCATTTCTGATCTAAATTCTAAATAGCCATTTTCTTATGTACTTTGTATGGATAGAAATTTTTTGCTTACATAAAGTTACTTTTGCAACTTTAAGTTACCTATAGGTTACTTTTAGTATAATTATCGTTTATTTGCTTGTCAAGTATAACGATTAAATATCTAATTTTCCATATTCCTTATTTTTACAAAATAAATAGTTCTAGCATATTATTAAAATGCTAGAACTATTTATTACATTGTCTTAAAATTTGTTATTGTATTCCTTATATGTATTTCTTAACTACTGTACATATATAATTCGTTCATTATACTTATACTTCTTACCCTAACTGCCCTGGAAGATGCAACTTTTCCTTTTCTGGAAATTCAGCATCATACGCTTCAAATTCTTCTGGATTTTCTTCAGCTACAAAATATCCATGAGGTGTTGCGTATTCTCCAGTCACACCGTCAAAATATCCTGGTTCTAATTCCTTACATAAGAAGAAATCAGCTACTTCACCTTCTGGCATGCCATGATATCTAATTCCACGAGTGGCAGCAACAACGAATCCACTCTTTCCATAAAAATCAATATTTCCTTCAAAGCAGACTGCCTTGCATCCTAATTCCTTCGCCTTCTCAAGAGAATAATCAAGTAAGATCTTGCCGTATCCTTTTCTTTTAAGTTCAGGTGCAATACATATTGGACCCATGGTCATAATTGGAATCTTCCTTCCATCATCCGCATTGATTTCTGTTCTTACAAAGATATTTTGCCCAATCAACTTGCCATCCTCTTCCATTACAAAGTCAAGTTCTGGAACAAAATCCTTATCATCTCTTAATTTTTTTAGAACAAAATGTTCTTGTGCTCCTGGTCTATAAACATTCCAAAAGCTTTCTCTCACCAAATTTTCTACTTCTCGATATTCTTCTTTTCTTTCTAAACGAATATTTATATGTTCTTTATTCATTACTTTCACCCCTTATAAGTTGTTTTCTTATATATTGCACTATTAATTCTATTTTCTCTGGTGGTATGGAAATTACCTTGCTCCACATACGTACTCCCTGATAAACATAGAGAATAATAGTTACAATTTCTATTGGATTCACTTCATTAAATTCACCTGTAGATATTCCGTAATTAATCAGATCAATCCACATCTGCTCACCATCTTCAGTAAAATCATTCATAAATTTTTTAGATATAGTGTTGGCGTATTCATACATAGCTAAGCTAAGAGAATCCTCCTGATGATTCATCTCCTCCTTAATAATATTCAGCATATTATCAAGAATTTTGGTTGCTGGTGTTCCCTTTTTAATTTCTTTAGTAAAATTTATTTCATCTTGATCACATAAATTTCCAATAACCGCCTCGAATATTTCCTGTACGCTCGAAAAATGTGCATAAAGTCCACCCCTACTAAGTTCTGTTGCTTCACATACATCTTTCATCCTTACTGCATTGAACCCTTTTTTAGCAAATAAATCATACGCCTTTACTAAAATACGTTGCCTTGTCCTTTCTTTTTTTATAGTCACCTATCTTCTCCTTTTATTTTTAACCCTCTTTGTTGTTTTTAATTATAGACACATGTGTCGATTTTGTCAATGACACAACTGCATACTATATTGGTTTTATGCCAAATTGGACATTCCTGCTGCCTTTACCCTTTAGATATCTTCTACATAAGCATTTGCACTTACTTGCACTAATGGGGACCGTTTTTGCATCTGCACGGGATAATTTTCTTATATTTTGTGTAGCTTCTATTCCATCCATAACTGGCATCATAGTATCCATTAGAATACGCGGAATTTTTTGTTTTTCTTCTGTTTTTATGAATTCCTTATTAATTTCAAACGTAAGCTCTGCTAGCTATATCATGTGAGTTATCTTATCTTCATTGGATCAAAAATCATCTATTACTCGCTCTTTAAACTTCTGTATGTTTTAATAAACAAAAAAATCCCTACCCATGAATATTCATTGGATAAGGATTTTTTAATAGTCTATGGTCTTTGACCTAATCCGCCTTCTAAAGTAATGGTTTCACCCGTCATATACTTAAAATCTGGAGAGGCAAGTTGTATACATACTCTTCCTATTTCTAACTCAGCATCACCAAAATGACCTGCTGGTGGGGTATGTACATTTTTTTCAAATGCTTCTGGGTACTTGTTTTGGAACTGTTCTAATTGCGCGGTCCATGCTAAAGGACAAACGATATTAACATTCACGCCATCTTTTGCCCATTCAGTAGCTGCTACACGTGTTAAACCTCTAATGCCTTCTTTGGCTGCTGCATAAGCACATTGCCCATAGTTACCAAAAAGCCCAGCACCTGAAGCAAAGTTGATAACAGAACCTTTTGTTTTTACTAAATGTGGGTAGCAAGCTTGCATATAATAAAATGCTGCATATAATCCTGAATACATAGCAAGATTAAATTGCTCTGTTGTATGTTCGGCTAGAGTAACACCTGAAGCAGATGCTTGTGCATTATTAATTAGTACATCAATACGACCAAATGTGTCTATTGTCTGATTAATAACATTTGCAACCACTTTCTCATTATCTGCAGAAGCATTGACATCAGCTTGCATAGTAAGAACTTTAATGTGATATAAATTTTCTAATTCTTCTTTAGCTGCTACAAGTTTAGCTTCATTACGTCCTGTAATCACTAAATTAGCGCCTTCTTTTGCATAAGCTGTAGCAATTCCATATCCAATAGAACCACATCTGCCATCACTTAAGGCAGAACGTCCAGCACCTGTAATAATAGCTGTTTTCCCTGTTAAAAAACCCATAATATGATACCCCCTCTTATGTTGCTTTTTTATATACTATAATAAAAATATTTTACACAATAAATTAATGAGTTACAACTGATTACTAAAAAACAAATTTTTTAGTAATGACATATAAAAAGGACTAGCATATGCTAGTCCTTTTTATATGTCATTCACTTTATTATAAACTTTCAATTCAGCTTGACTCCGCTTCGCTTTATCTCGCTGTTTTGAAAGTTCATTTTTCTGTGGAATGAACTTTCAAAACAAAATAGTAATCCTATAAAATCATCGACTTTATTCCTTAGAAAGGAGGTGATCCAGCCGCACCTTCCGATACGGCTACCTTGTTACGACTTCACCCCAGTTA
>CAKVCL010000054.1 GCA_934725855.1 uncultured Cellulosilyticum sp.
ATAGGCTTAGGCTGTAAGTGTAGTAATACATTAAGGTACTAAGTACTAATGGTTCGAGGGTTTGACCTAGTAAATGAACTAAAGTTCACAATGGACTAAAGTCCATACGGTTAAGCAAGCTTATGTAGTATTTGTTTTTCAGAGTATAAGAGAGGACTAGAGAAATCTAGTCCTTTTTGTTTTTATACTTAATGAGTTATATATGAACAAACAATTTTAGAGAATTTTTTAAGACGAAGAGTTGTGGTATGAACTGATAAAATTAACTTATGCCACAGCTCCTTCTTTTTACATTCAAATATAAGTGTTATAGTATAAATACAGAACATTTCTGTAAAATAAGATGAGATGATATCAATTTCATAAAGATATTAGGGGAAAGGAATTATAAATTATGGCAAAAGAATTAGTATTTAGAAAAGATGTACCTATAGAAATAACATGGGATTTAACGAGCATTTATAAAACTAAGCTAGAGATGGATAAAGATATAGAGTTTATAAAGAACTTAAGAGATGAAATACTTAATACCTATAAAGGCAAGTTAAACACACCAACTCAGATTAATGAGTGTCTAGATCAACTTAGAAAGTTAAATGAGCAGGCTGTTTTAGTGTGCAATTATACAGAATTGGCAGTGTCTGTAGATTATTATAATGTTGAGGATCAAGAAGCTTATGGAAGCGTGAATAGAACGATTTCAGAAGTTTTTAGTGATTTAAGTTTTATTGAAAGTGAAATTTCAGAGCAGAAAGAGGAAGTCATTAATCAGGCTATAGAATTAACTCAAAAAAATAAAGGTTATTTACAAGATATTTTAAGAAATAAACCTCATAGACTTCAACCAGAAACAGAAAAAGTATTAACGGCTATTTCTCAAACAACAGAGGCGCCTTATGAGATTTATAATGCATCTAAATTAGCAGATATGCAATTTGATTCATTTATAGTAGAGGGAAAGAAGTACCCATTAGGTTATTCTTTATTTGAAGATGATTATGAGTATGATTCAAGAACTAATGTTAGACGTGCTGCTTTTGAAAACTTTTCTAAGAAAATCAAGGAGTATGAAAATGTTACAGCTGCAGCCTATAATACAAAGGTTCAACATGAAAAAGTGATGTCTAAGCTAAGAGGATTTGATTCTGTATTTGACAGTTTACTTTTTCCACAGAAAGTAGATAGAGCCCTATATGATAGGCAAATTGATTTGATTATGAAGTACTTAGCACCTCATATGAGAAAGTATGCTAGGCTAATAAAGAAGATTCATAAGTTAGATCATATGACATTTGCAGATTTAAAATTACCTATTGATATAGAATATGATCCAAAGGTAAGTATTGAAGAGTCAAAGAAATATATTAAAGAAGGATTATCTATACTCGGAAAAGACTATGTGGAAATGGTTGAAGCAGCTTATAAAGAACGCTGGATAGACTTTGCTCAAAATAAAGGCAAGTCCACAGGAGGTTTCTGTGCAAGTCCATATGGGAAGAATTCATTTATTTTACTAAGTTGGAATGAAAAAATGTCAGATGTATTTACTTTAGCTCACGAATTAGGACATGCTGGGCACTTTAAAGCTTGTAATGCAGCACAATCCATTTTTGATACAGAAGTATCTACTTATTTTGTAGAAGCACCATCAACGATGAATGAATTAATTATGGCTCATTATTTATTAAATACAAATAAGGATAAACGTTTTCGTAGATGGGTATTATCCTGCATGATAACCAATACATACTATCATAACTTCGTAACACATTTAATTGAAGCGGCTTATCAAAGAGAAGTATATAAAATTGTAGATGCTGGAGGCAGTGTTCAAGCAGACAAGCTTAGTGAAATTATGAAAGATACCTTACAAAAGTTTTGGGGAGAAGATGTAGATATGATCGAAGGAGCAGAACTTACATGGATGCGTCAACCCCATTATTACATGGGATTATATTCTTATACCTATAGTGCAGGACTTACTATTGCAACACAAATGTGCAAACGCATTGAAAAAGAAGGTGAGCCTGCCATTAGAGATTGGATGAAAGTATTAGAAGCAGGTAGCACTAAAGCACCAGTAGAACTTGCAAAGATGGCAGGAATTGATATTACAACAGATGAAGCGCTTATGGATACTATTGATACAATTGGTGCTATGATAGATGAGATTTGTGAACTAACACAGTTAATAGGTTAATCAAAATTATAGATTTTAACGGGGAGAAAATAATGGGAAAGAAAATAAAGATCATATTAGGGGCCATCCTGACAATCGCATTATGTTGTGGGCAATTATTTGCGTTAAACAATCTAGTGCAAAGGAAGTCTAGTGATTTTAAATATCATCCATTTTTTGAGGAGAAGCAAAATTTTGACGTGTTATTTATGGGGACAAGTCATGTACTGAGTGGCATATGTCCTATGGAATTATGGAATGATTATGGGATTGTATCTTATAATATGGGTGGCAACGGAAACGAAATGGCAACTACCTATTGGGTACTTAAAAACGCACTAGATTATACAACCCCTCAATTAGTCGTTATAGATTGCTTAAAGCTTGGAAGTGATAAGAAGATTGCGGACAATAAGGAGTATGTTCACTATTCATTTGATGCTTTTCCTATTACAAATAATAAGAAAGAAGCTATCAATGATTTATTTCCAGAGGAAAATAGACAAGAAATGCTAGTAGATTTCTCAACATATCATACAAGATGGAATGATTTAGATGAGGAAGATATTAATCTCGTCTATACCAAAGAAAAAGGGGCTGAGACAAAAATAGGGGTTGCTGTTCCTAAGAAGCCTATATGGCTTAAAAATAAAGAAAAGACACAGGATTATACTCTAGGAGCTGTCTATTTATGTAAGATGATAGAAGAATGCCAGCAAAGAGATATAAAAGTACTTTTAACTTATTTGCCATTTCCACCAGCTATGTATCATCAGAAGGATGCTAATTTAGCTGAGGATATCGCAAATGAATACGGCGTGGAATACATAAACTTCTTAAATGATAAGGAGATTATTAACTTTGACACAGATTGCTTTGATCCAGATTCACATTTGAATTATTCAGGAGCAAGAAAAGTAACTGCTTACCTAGGAAAACATATAACTAAAAAATATGGTATTCAAGATAGAAGGCAGGATGAAAATTATGGAAGTTGGAATAAAGACTATGAAAACTATATGGCTTTTAAATTTGATAGATTAAAGAAGCAAGAATCCCTAGATAATAGCTTAATGCTTCTATCTGATACAGAAATGAATAGTTGTATTTATATAAAGGGAAAATCAGGGGTTTTACAAGATAAACGTATGGTAGAGCTTATAAAGAATGTAGCAGGCAATAAAAGATTGCCCAAGTTAGAACGAGCCATTGTACAAGACAAAGATTACTTCCTAGTGGTGGATAATGGTACAGATACTATATTAGAGAGTATTGGTGACAAATTAAATGGCTATACATCATTTGGAGAAGTGACTTATATGCCGAGTGAAATGCAAAACTTACAGTTAACTATTAATGGTCAAGATAGTAACTACATTGAGAATGAAGATAGTATGGATGTGAAGATTATTACTGCAAGTAGTTTAACGAATCAAATAGAATATATAGCAGCATTTAGTAAAAAGGGTACCGATAAGAATAAAAACTTAGTTTTAAAAAAACAAAATGATAAGTAGTTTGAATTGAAAGAGGAATATAGAATGAAAATGAATTTTTTTATGCCAACAAAAGTAATAATGGAAGATAATTGTGTGCAAAATCACGCAGAGGAATTTGTTAAACTAGGTAAGAAGGCAATGCTTGTTACAGGAAGGAATTCTGCGAAGAAAAATGGTGCGCAAGATGATGTAGTTGCTGCACTTACAGCTCAAAATATAGAGTATGTAGTATTTGATAAAGTAATGAGTAACCCTACTATAAAATGTGTTTATGAAGGAGCAGAGTTTGCAAAAGCTAATGGAGTAGATTTAATCATTGCTATTGGTGGGGGTTCTCCTATGGATGCTGCTAAAGCAATTAGTTTATTAGCAGCACAAGACATCAAAGAGGAAAATTTATTTAGCCATAATTATGGGAAAGCCATTATTCCTATGATTCATATTCCAACTACAGCTGGAACAGGTTCAGAGGTAACGCCATATGCCATTTTAACGAATGATGCTAAAGAAACTAAAACAAGTATAGGGGCTCCAATTTTATTTCCATCTGTAGCATTATGTGATCCTAAATATATGATGAGCTTAAGTCAGGCAACCACTATTAATACGGCTATTGATGCTTTATCTCATTCTGTAGAAGGAATGCTTTCAGTAAAAGCAAATCCAGCAACTAACGTATTAGCTATGGAAAGTATTAGATGTATTAGTGAATGCTTTGATGCACTTAAGAACGGTAAGCTTTCATTAGGGGAAAGAGGAAGATTACTTTATGCTTCTACATTAGGTGGAATGGTTATTTCACATACTGGCACAACTGCTGTACATTCAATGGGATATGGACTTACTTATTTTAAAGATATTGACCATGGTAGAGCAAATGGTTTATTACTTGCAGAGTTTATCAAAGTGATTGAACCTGATATGAAGGAAGTCGTTCAAAATATCTTAAGTAGTATGAAACTAAGTAGTGTGGATGAGCTTAAAATATGGCTTGCTGATTTACTAGGAGAAAAAGAAGTCATTACAAAAGAAGAAATTCAAAAATTTGCTTCTATAGCCATTAAAGCTAAAAATATTGCCAACTGTCCTGTAAAAGTTACACAGGAGCAATTAATAGAAATTTATACAAAATCAATGTTAGATTGAGGATAAAATAAAGAACCGTTATTGAGATAATCAAAGTTTAATTAGAGCTTAAAAGTAGTAATAAATATAGTAGTAAACAGACATAGAAGGCTATGGAATTTCAATCAAAAATTCCATAGCTTTTTTGTTTATGTAAAGAGATAAAAGATTAAAATTAATTATTTTTATTGACAAGTGAGTGAATGCTCGCTAAATATATAAATGAGTGTATTGAATGGAGATAAATGTATAGACTAAAATAATATAGAATAGAAATGGATTGAATATAAATGCTAAGAGAAAAGTATGAGCAGATTGTTAATGGAATAGATGTAAGGAAGAATTTGATTGATATAAAGAAAGAACTAAAACAAGATAACAATAGAATGGCACTTTTATATTATATGGCAGGAGATTATAAGGTTCTATATAAGTTATTAGAAGATGAAGATGCCAAGGTAAGAAAGAATGTAGCACTTATCATGGGAGAACTGGCTGTTCCAGAATTTATGGATGCACTTTATAAGGCTTACCTAAATGAAGAAAAACTATTTGTAAAAGCAGATTATTTAACAGCAATCAGGCACTTTGATTATAGAGCACTTATTCATGAACTGAAAGAAAGATTAGATTTCATTGTAAATAATACATTTGAAGAAACTAGCATGAAGCATATTAATGAGGAAAAGAAAATCCTTACGAATATGATTTTAGATATAGAAGGCATTAAGAAGCACAAATTCATTGGATATAATGAGCTGTCAGATTTAATTTTACTGACGAATAGAGACCATAGAGAAATAACATTAGAGGCTATTTCAAATGGGCAAGCTAAAGTGTTTAATGCTGGTGTAGTAGCTAGAACAAGAGACTTAAGAGAAATATTAAATATTAGAACCTATTCAGAAATGCTATTTAGGCTAAAAAATGTAAACACTGTAGAGTGTAACGTAGAAGAAGTAGCTAAGGCATTATTAAAGGGTGGACTTTTAGAATTTCTTAAAGTAAGGCATGAGGGAAAGGCACCATTTTATTTTAGATTAGAGATTAAATCTAAAATGGCACTTAGTCAAAAGAGCCAATTTGCTAAGAAGTTGGCAGAGTGCATAGAAAATGAATCTGACCGTATGTTAGTTAATTCTACTTCAAATTATGAAGTAGAACTTCGACTCATTGAAAATAAAGAGGGGGCATTTAATGTACTCATTAAACTTTATTCAATACCAGATGAACGCTTTAGCTATAGAAAACATGCAGTAGCAGCTAGTATTCAACCCGTTCAAGCGGCACTAATAGCAAAACTGTCTGAGCCTTATTTAAAAGAAGGCGCACAAGTTTTAGATCCTTTTTGTGGGGTAGGAACCATGCTTATTGAGCGTAATAAGTTAGTTTCAGCCAATCCAATGTATGGGATTGATATTTTTGGAGAAGCCATTGATAAAGGAATTGAAAATAGCAGAAGAGATCATACTGTGATTAACTTTATCAATCGTGATTTCTTTGATTTTAAGCATGATTATCTATTTGATGAGATTTTTACCAACATGCCAACTCGTGGTGGAAGAAAAACTGAAGAAGAGATGAGACTGCTTTATAATAATTTCTTTAAAAAAGCAATAACTGTACTCAAAGATGACGCAGTTATTATTATGTATACGAGAGATAGAGAACTTGTACTTAGAGGCATTATGCAAAGTAAGGCTTATTCTGTAGAAAGGTGCTATCCAATCTCTAAAAAAGAGGGGGCATACCTTTATATTATTAAAGTTAAACAATAATGTTAAAAATCTAGAAAACTAAGATTTGGCATTTGAAGGAATGAGCATGGAAGGAGACATATGTTCATATTTACGAAATAGGCGACAGAAGTAACTGCTATCATGATATCCAATTAGTGTGGCAGTTTCATTTACACTGTGTTGTCCTGAAAGTAGTAAACCTTTAGCAATTTGAATACGTTTTTTTGTAATATATTCAAAGGGGCGCATATTGAAGGTATTTTGAAATTGTTTGCATAAGTATTGAGGAGAAATGTGGCTAAGTTGAGCTAAATCCGTAAGGCTTAATTCTTCCATGTAATGTAAGTTAATGTAGTCTATAATAGGAGCAAGTTTTTCTTCTTTATGTGAGACCTTCTCACAAGAATTTAAAAAATCATAGTGATACTCTAAGAGATATTCATAAAGATAAGCAGATGCCCGGTAACTTCCGTACTGGGTATCTTTTTTTATGGCATGAAAAATTTGACTCCATAATGTATCAATTTTTGAAAGGGGAGTATGAGTAAGAACGATGGCGTCTAACATTTTGAACTGAGTTAATAAATTAGTAAGCTGATCACCAGCAAAGGTTATCCAATGAAGGGACCAATGATTGGCTATGGCATAATACTCATGTTTTAATTTGGCGGGTAAAAAGAAAGACATTCCTTTTTGAATAACATATTTTTTATTATGTACAATAAGTTCACCTGCACCTGATGTACAATAATTGATCTGAGCAATAGGATACCCATCGTTGCGAATAGCGTGATATTGATGAGTACACCAACCTGTTCCGTGAATGTAAACAGGAAGCGTGCTTTCAGAACTTATAATAGGATAGAGTGCTTCATCATTCATAAATAGTTCTCCTTTGAAGACAAGATTAAAATAATTATAAAGTTAGAAACTGAATATTTCAATAAAACTGAAAGTCCTTATTTGCCAAGGAGGATAATCAAAGTATGTATCTATGAGATAAAGAACTATAAGTTTCATATAGTTATATATATGAAAATAGTTATATTGAATGGTATCCGTAGGAATGCTAGTCTGATAATGATGATAAATAGGCGCTTGCCTAAATGTTAAATATAAGGGGGAATAATAAATGAGCATAAAAGTGGATTTAAGTGGTCAATGGAAATTTCAACTAGACCCAAATCAAGAAGGCATTCAAAAAAAGTTTTATCTACAAAATTTAGTAGATAGCATCAACCTGCCCTCCACAACTTCTAAAGAAAAAAAGGGTGCAATGAATACAAAAAGAGAAATTGGTTATTTAACAGAAGAATACTTATACGAGGGTTATGCATGGTATACACAGGAGTTAAATTTTACTGAAGATGTCATTAATAATATAGCAAACAAGAAGATTATTTTATTTATGGAGCGAACTAGAAAAAGCAGTGTATGGATAGATGATCAATATGTAGGAGAGTATTTAAGCTTTTGTGCACCACATCGTTATGATTTAACACCATATATTTCAAAGTCAAAACATAGATTAACGATTATGATTAGTAACATAGATTACCCTACTACTGGAGGACATATGACTTCACCAGATACTCAGACTAATTGGAATGGCATTTTAGGGGAAATATCATTAAATATATTTGATACCATTCAAATTCAGGAAGTACAATTGTATCCTTCTATAGATAAAAAAGCTGTAAAAGCAGTTATTAAATTAGATAACTTTAGCAATATAAAAGAAGTTACATTAAAATTACTTGTGAATCTAAGTGAAAAAAATAGAGAGGATAATAGCCAAGAATATAAGCTTAAGACTGAATGGGCAAAAAAAGAACTTGCTAAAGGAATTAATGAAGTTGAAGTAACTTATGAAATGAAGGAGCCATTAATGCTTTGGGATGAGTATTATAGAAACTTATATGATTTTGACATTACAGTTCTTGAACAGAAGCAGGAATATGACCATAAAAAGGTTACTTTTGGGTTTAGAGACTTTAAAACAAATAAAAGAGATTTTGAGATTAATGGAAAGAAGACTTTTCTTCGTGGAAAGCATGATGGGATGATTTTTCCTTTAACAGGTTATGCACCTATGGACAAAGAGGAATGGCTTCGTGCATTTGGTATCGCTAAGGAGTATGGCATCAATCATTATAGATTCCATACTTGCTGTCCACCTAAAGCAGCTTTTGAGGCAGCAGATGAAATGGGGATGTACCTTCAACCAGAGATTCCATTTTGGGGGACAATATTGTCAGAAGGAGATGAAGGTTATGATAGCACTATGCAGAAGTTTCTGTTAAAAGAGGGCGATTCCATTTTGCAGGAATTTGGAAATCATCCATCTTTCGTTATGATGTCTATGGGAAATGAACTTTGGGGAGATAAAAAGACTATTAGGGAAATGGTAGAACACTATAAAAAGCAAGACAATAGACATCTTTACACACAAGGCTCTAACAATTTTCAGTTTTATCCTACTTATGAACCAGCAGATGACTTCTTTAGTGGGGTACGTTTCTCAAAAGAAAGGTTAATTCGTGGTTCATATGCAATGTGTGATGCACCACAAGGACATATTCAAACAATGGAACCTAATACCATACATAATTATGATGATATGATTCAACCAAAGGAAAGTACAGAGGCTCTTTCAAAAAATGGGGAAAAGATGATCGAGATACAATATGGTACAGGTGTAAAGTTAGTAGAAGCTTCAGATGAAGGTGAAATGATACCAGATATACCTGTAGTTTCACATGAAATAGGACAATATGAAACTTTTCCGAACTTTAAGGAGATAGAAAAATACAAAGGGGTTTTAAAAGCAAGGAACTTTGAAGTATTTAGAGAACGATTAGAAGAAAAAGGAATGTTAGAGCAAGCTGAGGATTTCTTTATGGCATCAGGAAAGCTAGCTGCCCAGTGCTATAAAATGGAATTAGAAACTGCATTTAGAAGTAAGGAGCTTTCAGGGTTTCAGATATTAGATTTACAAGACTTTTCAGGGCAAGGGACAGCATTAGTAGGTATGTTAGATGCTTTTATGGATAATAAGGGGATTATCTCTGCAAAAGATTGGAGAAGTTTTTGTTCAGATGCAGTGCTTTTATTAGAAATGCCAAGGTTTGTTTTTGAAGCAGGATACGAGATTGAAAGCAAGATAAAGCTGAGTTACTATAGACCAGAACCATTAGGAGAAAAACAACTTAGATTTCAGTTATTAGAAGAAGATGCACATGTTATTTATGAAGAAGTAACTCAAATAACAGAGAAGATGATATTAGGATTAAATGAGCTTAAATCAATCAAGATTAAGATACCTGAGGTAAATCAACCTAAAAAGTTGGTTATTCAATTAGAAATATTAGAAAGTGATATAAGTAATCAATATGAAGTCTGGGTATTCCCAAAAGAATGTCCACAATATAAAGCAGATGATGTAGTGGTGACTGATGATTTAAATGTGGCAATAAAAGAATTAAATGAAGGAAACAAGGTTTTATTTGCACCAACGAAAGAACAAAATCCTAATTCAATAAAAGGTACATATTGTACAGACTTCTGGTGTTATCCAATGTTTAGAAGCATTTCTGAAAGCGTCAATAGGAAAATTCCTATTGGAACGATGGGATTATTAATACAAAATGAGCATAAAGTACTAGAAAGTTTTACTAGTGAAACTTATACTACACCACAATGGTGGCATATTGTGGAGCAGTCATCTTCTACCATATTAGATCAGACTCGTATTAAGCCAATTGTTCAGATGATAGATAATTTTGAGCGAAATCATCGTTTAGGAATGATTTATGAGATGAACGTAGGAAAAGGTAAAGTATTAGTATGTACAGCTAATATTATTACAAGTGAACAATTAGAAAATAAATGGTTATATAGTAGTTTAATGAAATACATTACGTCTAGTGAATTTTCACCTAAAGATACTTTAAGTATAGAGGAGTTTAGGAAAGTTTTTACAATACAAGAAAAGTAATATGAATTCAAAATATATATAATTGCTCTAAAAAGACTTGTTGAATAAATTAATAAATATTTCCATAACCTAGGTATAATTTCAATATTGCCTATTGGAACCTCATTACTAGGTGGATGTTTATATAATTTATGGGGAAGTGTATTATTTGATAAAATGCAGTCTCCTACAGAAACAGAATATATAGGATACACATTTTTAACAGGTATACTCATTGCACCATTTGGTGCTGCTATTTATATCTTAAGTCAAATCTCAATGGGTCCAGTAGATTATTTAATGATGGTCATTAGACAAAGATTTGGAATATCTATGCAGGCAGGAAGAATTTTAATAGAAACAAGTTTTGTTATAATAGGATTTCTTGTTGGAGGACCCATTGGTATAGGAACTGTTTGTATTATGTTATTTTGGGGGCCTATTTTGCAGGCATACTATCAATTTTTAGAAAGACATTTGAAGGGATATCTGTTTGAAAAAAACAAAAAATAAATAAAGCTCTCATTAGGTACGAAAAACAAACTCACTAATGAGGGCTTTTTGTAAAGATCGGAAATATAGTATTTTTAAGTAATGAGATGGAAAACTATCATAATTAAAAGATTCATATCTTAGAGACATTATGGAGAGGCATTCAATGGAAAAAAGATATATAGTCGTGCGTCTAGTTGGGAAATAGATATATAACAATGATAGATATGAAGCTTGATTAGAAAATTATGTAGAAATGCTAGGGGAGTACACTAGACTGGAGATACTAAAAGTAGCGAGCATTCAAAGGAATATGAATAATAAAGCATAAAAAAGTGCATAATAGGTATATAGCTAGGCTATATTAAGAACAAAACAAGAAGAAAATGAAAAAAAATTAAAAAGGTGTTGACGTGGGTCACATTTAGTTGTATTATTATACAAGTCAGCAGCAAACACTACTGATGTAAATGAACTTTGAAAACAAAATAGTAACCATAAAACCAGTCGATTCAAAACGAATCAAAGATTTAAGGTAAATCTAGATTCATTAATAAGTACAAGGTTAGAAATAATCTTTTATGTACTAGTAAACGAGTAAAACTCGAGCCAAGGTGACAAAAGTTATAAAATAGCTTTAAGTTGCTTATCAAATTTTTTATGAGAGTTTGATCCTGGCTCAGGATGAACGCTGGCGGCGTGCTTAACACATGCAAGTCGAAC
>CAKVCL010000055.1 GCA_934725855.1 uncultured Cellulosilyticum sp.
AAAATTAAGAAAATATGCTAGTTTCAATTCAAAGTCATTTTTTATTAAAATTGCTCTCAAGGCTGAATAGTAACAATTATTAAACTTTTTTGTTTTGTATTTATTGACTTCTTCTAAACATATCTGCTATACTCCATGTATATCATGTGTAAGGAGTGAATACTGTTATGGCGATTGGAGAGAGAATCCATTTTTTCCGCCTTTTGCGTGGAATGACACAAAAATATCTGGGTACGATTGTCGGTTTTCCTGAGAGAAGTGCCGATGTCCGCTTAGCACAATATGAAACCGGAACACGAAAACCCAAAGCAGAGCTTACTGCCGCACTGGCACAGGCACTCGATGTTTCACCCCAAGCTCTTGATGTGCCGGATATTGACAGCTATGTCGGGCTGATGCACACTTTGTTTACCCTTGAAGATCTGTACGGTCTGACCGTTAGCGAATCAGACGGTGAAATTTGTCTGAAAGTTGATACTTCCAAAGGAAAAGAAGCTCACGAACTGCTTAAAATGCTGTATACATGGAAAGAACAGGCAGACAAGCTATCTTCCGGTGAAATCAGCAAGGATGAATACGACAACTGGCGGTATCACTATCCGGAGTTCGATACCACACAAATCCGGGCAAAAATTCCGTCCCAGGAACTCAGTGATGCCCTTATCAAAATGCTCAAATCCAATAAATAAAGACGACAAAAAGCCCTTAGCTATGAGTTACTACCCACAGCTAAGGGCTTTCTAAACATGGATTATTGTTGCACAACCACCTATCAATCATTCTCTAACCCTAAAACCACCGGATTACAAGAATAATGGCTCTCATGCAACTGTTATCAAATTGTTATCAAAAGACTTTCTGAAATACCGCAAACCCGCATAAACACTGGATTCTTTGGACGTTTCAATTTACTCAAATTCTATTGTAGCAGGTGGCTTCCCTGTGCAGTCATACATGACACGGTTAACCCCTTTTACTTCATTGACAATTCTAGTCGTCACTTTTCCAAGGACTTCCCATGGAAGCTCAGCACTTTCTGCTGTCATAAAGTCACTTGTTGTGACTGCTCTTAGGGCAATTGCATAGTCATATGTTCTAAAGTCACCCATAACTCCTACTGAACGCATATTAGTAAGGGCTGCGAAGTATTGACCTAAGTTTTTGTCTACGCCTGCTTTGGCGATTTCTTCACGGTAAATCCAGTCAGCGTCTTGTACAATACGTACTTTTTCTGCTGTGACTTCTCCGATGATACGGATGCCAAGTCCTGGTCCTGGAAATGGTTGTCTAAATACTAGGTAGTCAGGAATACCGAGTTCTTGTCCTACTTTTCTTACTTCATCTTTAAATAATAATCGAAGGGGTTCAACGATTTCTTTGAAATCTACACAGTCTGGAAGCCCCCCTACATTGTGGTGAGATTTAATGACTGCTGATTTACCTAGTCCACTTTCAATAACGTCTGGGTAAATAGTGCCTTGTACAAGGTAATCCACTGCTCCGATTTTTTTTGCTTCTTCTTCAAACACACGGATGAATTCTTCACCGATGATTTTTCTTTTTGCTTCTGGTTCTTCTACGCCTTTAAGTTTAGCATAGAATCTATCTTGTGCATTGACACGAATGAAGTTAAGGTCATATGGTCCATCTGGTCCAAATACGACTTCTACTTCATCGCCTTCATTTTTTCTAAGTAAGCCATGATCTACAAATACGCAAGTTAATTGTTTGCCGATTGCTTTTGCAAGCATAACAGCTGCTACAGATGAATCTACGCCACCTGAAAGGGCACATAATACTTTTCCGTCTCCGATTTTTTCACGAAGGGCTGCAATACTGGTTTCTACAAATGAATCCATTTTCCAGTCGCCTTGACATTCGCAAATATTGTGAACGAAGTTAGCAAGCATTTTCATGCCTTCTTGTGTATGCATCACTTCTGGATGGAATTGTACTGCATAAAGCCCTCTTTCCACATTTTCCATAGCTGCTACTGGACATACTGGTGTATGTGCGGTGACTTTAAAGCCTTCTGGTGCTTTTTCAATGTAGTCTGTGTGACTCATCCAACAAATAGTTGATGGGGATACCCCTTCGAATAATTTGGAATTATTCTCAATTTTAACTTCTGTTTTTCCATATTCACTAACAGGTGCTGTGGCTACTTTGCCCTCTAAAAGATGTGCCATCAGTTGAGAACCATAGCAAATGCCTAAAATTGGAATCCCTAGCTTAAAGATTTCTTTACTACATACAGCAGAGTCTTCTGCATAGACGCTATTAGGTCCTCCTGTAAAGATAATTCCCTTTGGATTCATTTCTTTAATTTTTTCTAAACTCAGTGTATACGGATGCACTTCGCAGTATACATTATTTTCTCTAACACGTCTTGCGATCAGCTGATTGTACTGTCCACCAAAGTCAAGTACAATAACTAATTCATGATTCATGGCTTATTTCCTCCTTTGATATTCTTTTCTCATTATATCACTTTTTCTGACCCTATTAGCAATTCTTGTCTGAAATATTCTATTTTCTTCTAGAAATCTACACTGTAATTTGGTGCTTCTTTCGTAATTTGAATATCATGAGGATGGCTTTCTTTAAGCCCAGCGCTTGTAATTTTTACAAAGTTTGCTTTTTCTCTTAATTCATCAATGCTATGTGCTCCTGCATATCCCATTCCTGAGCGAAGACCGCCCACCATTTGGAAGATTGTATCTGCCACATAACCTTTATACGCTACACGTCCTTCGATGCCTTCTGGTACAAGTTTTTTCGCATCTTGTTGGAAATAACGGTCTTTACTACCATTTTCCATGGCTGCAATAGAACCCATTCCTCTGTACACTTTATATTTTCTTCCTTGGTATAATTCCACTTCTCCTGGACTTTCTTCACAACCAGCAAGCATAGAGCCCATCATACAAACACTAGCACCCATACCAATTGCTTTTACGATATCTCCAGAGTATTTAATGCCACCATCTGCAATAACAGGAACGCCATAAGGTTTAGCTGCCTCGGCACATTCTTCAATGGCTGTTACTTGAGGAACACCTACGCCAGCTACCACACGTGTTGTACAAATAGAACCAGGCCCAATACCTACCTTAACACAATCTGCTCCTGCTTCAATTAAGGCAACTGTAGCTGCTGCAGTTGCTACGTTTCCAGCAATGATTTGTAAATCTGGATATTTAGCTTTTACCTTTTTAACTGTATCTAATACCCCTTGAGAATGACCATGGGCTGTGTCAATGGTAATCACATCTACTTTTACTTTAACTAGGGCATCTACACGTTCTAAAATATCTGTTGTAACGCCTACAGCTGCTCCTGCTAAAAGTCTACCTTGTGCATCTTTAGCCGCCCTAGGATACATAATCGCTTTTTCAATATCTTTAATTGTAATAAGTCCTTTTAAATTACCTTCTGCATCAACCAGTGGTAATTTTTCAATACGATGGTCTGCTAAAATTTGTTTAGCTTCTTGCAAGCTTGTTCCTTCTGGAGCAGTAATGAGATTTTCTGAAGTCATCACTTCTTTGATTTTACGATTATAATCTGTTTCAAATCTAAGATCACGGTTTGTTAAGATGCCCACTAATTTTGTTCCTTCAGTAATTGGGACACCTGAAATACGGAATTTTGCCATTAATTCATTGGCTTCATAAACATAATGTTCTGGTGAAAGTGAAAAAGGATCTGTGATAACTCCATTTTCCGAACGTTTTACTTTATCGACTTTCTCAGCTTGTGCTTCAATTGACATATTCTTATGAATAATTCCAATCCCACCTTGACGAGCAATTGCAACCGCCATTCTAGCTTCTGTTACCGTATCCATTCCTGCACTCATAATTGGCACATTAAGCTTAATTTTCTTTGTTAATTTGGTACTTAGGTCAACTTGCTTAGGCAAAACATTAGAATAATTTGGAATCAAAAGAATATCATCAAATGTAATTCCGTCTTTAATAATCTTAGACATAGTGGCCTCCTACAGCATTTCTAGTTTTCTGAATTAGTTATCAAATTATCGAACATTAAAATAGCCTTTTGATATTTCGTACACTTTATCACATTTTTTGATTTCTTGTCAAGTCATAGATGCCATAAAAAAAAGAGGTTTTTTAGGCCTCTTTTTTATATGGCACTCTTAATTGACTAAGATTTGCCCTTGTATTAGTTTGTTTTTGCGAAATTAAATGGATTTTTCTTAAATACTTTATTTGGCGCTTGTTTATATAACTCGTTCAATAAGGTATCATTTGGTGAAATGAGTACTTTGCAAAGTCCCACTTTTTCTGATTCCGTAATAATCGCATATGTACTTTCATCATTTGCATTATCGCTCGCATTAATAACTTTTATACCTGGTTTATTAATTTCTCCTGAGTGTCTTTCATCTTTAATGCTTGCCATAATATGAATCTTTTTCATATCAATCGTTATCACTCTTTTACGTGAATTCTTATTGTATATCACATCAATATCTATCTCATTATTGGTTAAAGCATATTCATATTCCTTACTTAATCTAGACATTAAGTAACCTGCACCACATATTACCCCAACATCTAATATGAACCCTATAGAAAGATTAATTCCTAATAGTACAATACAAACAACAATCGTTCCTAATACTAATCCGATTTGTTTTAAACGATCTTGTGGTGTTTTCTTTTGCTCAATACGAAACTCTTTGAATATATCTGACATCCTACACAACCCTTTCTTTACTATATAATATAAAATACTATAAATGACTACTTTTTTCAATGATTAGCACACTTTTTGCTTCTATTTAAAAGCTTGTTCTTATTTATTATCATAAAGCATAGATATATAAAAATTATAAATTTTTAATTGGATAGTATGACTTTTTTTGAAAATGTATTCCAATAATTTGTAAGGAGAGTGAGAGCCTTGGATTTAGCATTATACTTTAAAGCAATCATTTTAGGCATTGTGGAAGGCTTAACTGAGTTTCTTCCTGTTTCATCTACTGGTCACTTAATCATTTTTGAAAACTTACTACACTTCTCAGCCAACTCTAATTTTGCTAATATGTTTACTATGGTCATTCAGCTTGGCGCCATCTTAGCGGTTGTTATCGCCTATTGGCGTAAAATCTGGGAAAGCCTTGTTAATCTTTTACCTAGTAAAACGCATCCTTTCAATGAGTCAGGTCTTTATTTTTGGCTTATGATTTTAATTTCCTGCCTTCCTGCTGCTGCCATTGGCATTCCTTTTGATGATTTAATCGAAGCAAAGCTTTTTAACCCTGTCGTTGTGGCTTGCACCCTCTTTATAGGCGGATTATGGATGCTCTATGCTGAAAGCAAACTACGTGGTAATCATATGACTTCTTTAGAAGAGACATGTATTACCCCTAAAATGGCGCTTATTGTAGGTTTATTTCAAGTTCTTTCTATTATACCAGGTATGTCGCGTTCAGCTTCTACCATCATCGGTGGATGGGTTGCTGGCTTTTCTACAGTAGCTGGCGCTGAGTATTCTTTCTTTCTTGCGATTCCTGTTATGTTTGGCCAAGCATTTCTTAATATTTTAGATGTACACAATGCTTTATGTCAAACGGAATGGTTGGCGCTTGCCATTGGCTTTATCGTTTCTTTTCTAGTGGCTCTTGTGGTTATTCGCTCATTTATTTCTTATCTTCAAAAAAAGCCGATGAAAATCTTTGCGCTTTATCGTATCCTCTTTGCATTTGTCATCTTAGGCTGTGGCATGCTTGGGCTTTTCTAAAAATAACTCATACATAAAAGCTGTGTATTTCTTTGTAAAATAACCCTTTATAAAGAAATACACAGTTTTTTATTTTTTCTTATGGGCTGTAATAATCGTATCACTATATACGTTTACTGTAATCGTACAACCTGCGGTACTAATATACCAATTCTTGCCCTTTCTAATCACTTCACTTGCTTCAGATTGAATCTCATTGGCACACCATTTCACAACATCATCTGTTTCTAAAGAAAGATTCCTTTTAATTCTTTCAATCCCCATGGGTGTTGTATGCAATTTATCTATTTGACTAAGCAAGAGTTCTTTTTCACTACTTTGCATCTTCTATCTCCCTCATTTCTTCTCCTATTCTCCTTGGCTATTTGCTCTATTTTCCTGATTCTTATTTTTTTTAGTCTTACTGGTCTTAAAAATCTACAGATAACAAATTAAAACAGGTAGCTACCTTCTTGAGATAACTACCTGTTTTTTAATCAATCAGCTTACTAAGCTCATGGGATTTGATGCTTTAAATTACATCATTCCCATTCCGCCCATGCCACCCATTCCGCCTGCTGGCATAGCTGGTTCATCTTTCTTAATATCTGCTACGATACATTCTGTTGTTAAGAATGTAGAAGCAACTGATGTTGCATTTTGAAGTGCACTTCTTGTAACTTTAGTTGGGTCGATGATTCCACCTTCAACCATGTTTACATATTCTTCTGTAAGAGCATTGAAACCTACACCATTTTCAAGTTCTCTTACTTTATTAATTACGACTGCTGGTTCAAGACCTGCATTCGTTACGATTTGACGAAGTGGTGCTTCAAGTGCTGCAAGAATGATTCTTACACCTGTTTTTTCATCGCCTGTTGTTGTGTCTAATAATTTAGCAACATCTTTAGCAACGTGGATGTATGTGCTACCACCACCACCAATGATACCTTCTTCTACAGCTGCACGTGTAGCTGCAAGTGCATCTTCGATACGAAGTTTCTTTTCTTTCATTTCTGTTTCTGTAGCTGCACCAACTTTGATTACGGCTACACCACCTGCAAGTTTAGCAACTCTTTCTTGCATTTTTTCTTTATCGAAATCAGATGTAGATTGTTCGATTTGGTTACGGATAAGAGCAACTCTTTCTTTGATTGCTGCTTTATCTCCAGCGCCATCTACGATGACTGTATTTTCTTTTGTGACTTTGATGCTAGCTGCACGACCGAGCATATCAAGTGTTGTATCTTTAAGTTCAAGACCTACTTCTTCAGAAATGACTGTACCACCTGTAAGGATAGCAATATCTTGAAGCATTTCTTTTCTTCTATCACCAAAACCTGGTGCTTTTACAGCTACACAGTTGAATGTACCACGGATTTTATTAACGACTAATGTAGCAAGTGCTTCACCTTCTACATCTTCTGCAATAATCAGTAGTTTAGAACCTGTTTGAACGATTTGTTCAAGAACTGGTAAGATTTCTTGGATGTTAGTGATTTTTTTGTCTGTGATTAAGATATATGGATTGTCATATACACATTCCATTTTTTCTGTATCTGTTACCATGTATGCTGATAAGTATCCACGGTCAAATTGCATACCTTCTACAACATCAAGTTCTGTAGACATTGTTTTTGATTCTTCTACTGTAATAACGCCATCGTTAGATACTTTTTCCATAGCATCTGCAATTAAGTTACCTACTTCATCATCGCCAGCTGAAATAGCTGCAACTCTAGCAATATGAGTTTTGCTATTTACAGTTTGGCTCATAGATTTAATAGATTCTACTGCAGCATCTGTAGCTGCTTTCATACCACGACGAACGATAATTGGGTTTGCACCTGCTGCGATGTTTTTAAGACCTTCTGTAATCATTGCTTGAGCAAGTACTGTAGCTGTTGTTGTACCATCACCAGCAACATCGTTTGTTTTTGTAGCAACTTCTTTTACAAGTTGTGCACCAATGTTTTCAAATGGATCTTCAAGTTCAATTTCTTTTGCAATAGAGACACCATCATTTGTGATAAGTGGTGTTCCAAAAGATTTATCTAAAACAACGTTACGACCTTTTGGTCCTAATGTTACTTTTACTGCATTTGCTAATTGATCTACACCTGATTGAAGTGATTGTCTTGCTTCTAAACCAAAACGGATTTGTTTTGCCATGTTTATAGCCTCCCTAAACTAATTATCCTTTATTTAAACTATGTTTTGTTGTAACTGTATTATTCAACAATTGCTAAAATGTCGCTTTGTTTAACGATAACATATTCTTCTTTATCTAATGTCACTTCTGTTCCTGCATATTTAGAGCAGATGACTTTATCGCCAACTTTAACTTCCATTTTTACTTCTTTGCCATCAATTACACCACCTGGGCCAACAGCAATAACTTCTGCTTCTTGTGGTTTTTCTTTAGCTGTACCTGTTAAAATAATACCTGATTGTGTTTTTTCTTCTGCTTCAAGATGTTTAATTACAACTCTGTCACCTAATGGTTTTAAGTTCATAATAAAAGACCTCCCTAATCTATTTGTAATTGAATATTTTTCGTCTTATTAGCACTCACTTTATTCGAGTGCTAATTGATATTTATAATATTATGGCATTCATCCTTTTATTGCAAATATCATTTTCAGCCCTTTTACTGTATTATACTATATTTTCTTTTATTTTTGGCTATTTGCTTTGTTTTTCTTTACTTTGCTCCTAATATCACGTTATTTTATTTTAGAATTTTTGAATAAGGCCTTCTCTCTTCCATAGTAAAAAAGATACTGCTGGGCATAGCCTGCAAGCTTTCCGAAATAACTTTTGGCAAAGGCTTGAATCTCCTCTATCTTCATTTCTTTTCCTTCAAAGTATAACCCTTCTACCACCCTTTTAATCCAAACATCCGTTGGAAAAACTTCACCTTTGCCATAAGCAAATAATAAGATACAATCTGATATCTTTGGACCCACTCCTTTTATCGTCATCAACTGCTCTCTGGCTTCATCAGCTGACATAATCCATAAATCGTTTAAAATAACCTCTCCATTTAATACTTTATGGCAAGCATCTACTATATAAGGTGCTCTAAATCCCACTTTGCATAGCCTAAGCGCTTCTTCTGAAGCCTTAGAAAGCTGCTCGGGGGTTGGAAAAGCATAATAAGGATTATCCTCACGATCTATTTCCTCTAAGGGTGTGCCAAACTGTTTAGAAATATTTCTAATGCATTGCTGAATGTGTGGAATTGCCTTATTTTGTGAAATAATAAATGAAATAAGCATTTCCCAAGGATCTTGCTTTAGGATACGGATCCCACTTCCAAACTCAACCGCTTTAGCCATATGAGGGTCTTTTTTTGCAAGCTGACGGGTTATCTTAGCATAATTTGTACCCATATCAAAATAAGGAAACCATCTTTCCTCTAGCTCACTCATATTGGTATTGTAAATGATGGCACTACTTGAGTCAGGCTGCTGGGTAACCTTTATAAGTTTTTTCTTGGCATTTAATATATAACTATGATCTGTCAGCTTCTCATAGCTAAAAACCTGTCCACTTTCTAGTATTTGGGTAATATTAAAATGATCTAAATGATTGAGCATTACGATATTATTCATATTTCCTCACCCTCACCCTATCTTGACTGATTCATTATTTTTCATTATTACCATTTTTCCATTTATTAACCCTATATTTTACCAATTTTTATTACTCCTATATTTCAGCATCTTTTGTGTATTTTTTTATACTTTTCTTTATGTAAGCTTAACTCATTTATGCTATTCTATAAATAAGTTAAATAACTCATCTTACTCGAAAGGAAGCAAATGATGAAAGATACAATCTATACCATTCCAGTTACGGATGCTTTTAAAGCAGATGATGAATGTCCTTTTTGCTATATCAAAAGAAAACTTGAACAAGATGCAATTTCTTTTATTTTAGGCTGTGCTTATATGGAGGATGATATTAGGGCAGTCACAGATGAAGTGGGTTTTTGTAGTGAACATTTTAAAAAGATGTATGACTACGGAAATCGTCTTGGCAATGCCTTAATGCTCCATACCCATCTTATCAAACTCCAAAAAGAACTCGATCAAAAAATAAATAGCTTTTCCCCTACTAAAACAAGCATGTTTTCAAAATTTATGAAGCCTAAAAGCACAGATGATGCTTCAGGTAATGTGATAAGCCATTGGGCTAGTGAGAAAGCTCATTCTTGTTATATCTGTGACGCTTATAATAAAAATTTTTCACGTTACATAGGGACTTTTTTCTATTTAATAGAAACAAATGAAGAGTTTAGAAATCTATATAAAAACTCTAAAGGATTCTGCCTGCCTCATTTTGGTGAAATCATGGCGCTTGCTGATACAGAACTTAGTGATAAATATAAATCTGAGTTTCATGAAACTTTATTTAAACTGATGAAAGACAACCTTAAACGTGTTGAAGAAGATGTTTCTTGGTTTATTGATAAATTTGACTACCGAAACAAAGATGCTGACTGGAAAAACTCAAAAGATGCTATTCCTCGTGCGATGCAGAAATTAGGCAGTGTCTATGTACAAGATCCGCCATTTAAAGAAAAATAAATACCCCTTAAACTTTTCAATACAGCAAATAGAAAAAGAGTAAAATTAGAAACGTCTAACTTTACTCTTTTCATATTTTATAACGTGGGCGAGAGGGTTCGAACCCCCGACCTTCTGATCCGTAGTCAGACGCTCTATCCAGCTGAGCTACGCCCACATGTTATTTGATTAAATATGCCCGAGACCGGAATCGAACCGGTACGAGGGATTAGCTCGCAGGATTTTAAGTCCTGTGCGTCTGCCAGTTCCGCCACTCGGGCATATAAATGGTCGCTATAGGGCTCGAACCTATGACCCCCTGCTTGTAAGGCAGGTGCTCTCCCAGCTGAGCTAAGCGACCAAAACCATTCATCAATCATTCTATTTTTTAGTTTTAAAACTAAATGGACCCTCGGGGACTCGAACCCAGAACCGTCCGGTTATGAGCCGGATGCTCTAACCAACTGAGCTAAGGGTCCAAAATAAAACTAAGCCGACGATCGGACTCGAACCGATAACCTGCTGATTACAAGTCAGCTGCTCTGCCAATTGAGCCACGTCGGCATGTATTTTCAACCCATAACTTAGTAAGTTAAATGACCCATACGGGAATCGAACCCGTGTTACCGCCGTGAAAGGGCGATGTCTTAACCGCTTGACCAATGGGCCTTATTTGCTTCTCTTTAGAAGTTTTAACTCCCCGAGTAGGGTTCGAACCTACGACCCTCCGGTTAACAGCCGGATGCTCTGCCGCTGAGCTATCGAGGAATACATTTTGTTCTTCAAAGTTTCCCCTTGCCGAACTACTTGTTTAGTATATCATTTGCGTTTACATATGTCAACCATAAAATGACATTTTTTATTCATATATGAGTTACTGTATTTTCAAAAGCCAGCATATGTTAATCCATTATTAAATGACGCTCTAGCATCATTATTATATGCTATATCGGGATCTCCATTTAGCTGTTCAAAAATAATCTGTGCTATTTTTTGACCTTTTTTAATTTTTATCTTATCACATGTTATATTATGAACTCGCAAAAATGCACGTGTTATATGCCCCGGTTAGTAATATGGACCACATACTTCAATTTTATAATCGTACTACTAACATGTAATGTAAGCACTTCAAAAGATGACATCTACAAAAGAAAAAACAAAAAAGAGATAAATCAACAACTTACCTCTTTCACTAAAAGACGTGGGCGAGAGGGTTCGAACCCCCGACCTTCTGATCCGTAGTCAGACGCTCTATCCAGCTGAGCTACGCCCACATGTTATTTGATTAAATATGCCCGAGACCGGAATCGAACCGGTACGAGGGGTTAGCTCGCAGGATTTTAAGTCCTGTGCGTCTGCCAGTTCC
>CAKVCL010000056.1 GCA_934725855.1 uncultured Cellulosilyticum sp.
AGTATTTACAGAAATGAATGACTTGGTCACTTGTATTTATTGGAATTTATAAACTACTTTCTTGTAAAGTGGTGTTAAAATGGTATAGAATTAAAAAAATAAAAGTAACTGTTCAGCAAAATAGTGAACAGTTACTTTTATTTTTTTGCTTAACCTGTAACGATTTCAGGATGTAAATAGACTTCAGTAGGATCCGCACCTGTTCGATAGCCATCATTAAGTTTTGCAATTAGGGCCATATCTTCTTTGGAAAGTGTAAAATCGAAGAGATCTAAGTTTTCCTTAAGACGATTTTGGGTAACAGACTTTGGAAGTGGAATGAGTCCCAGCTGCAAGTTCCATTTTAAAACAATTTGAGCAACTGTTTTATGATGCTTTTCAGCAAGCTCTAATAAAATAGGCTCCTTAAAAATACAACCACGCATAAACGGTGACCAAGATTCCACTTGAATATGATGTTTTTTACAAAAATCTAAAAGATCATAGTCAACCAAATGTGGATGGCATTCAATTTGATTAACAGTAGGAGGCACATCTGCATAACTAAGAAGTTCCTCAAGTTGCGAAACTGTAAAGTTGCTAACTCCAATTGCACGGATATAGCCTTCTTTATAAAGTTTTTCTAAGGCTTTCCAAGTTTCTTTATTTTGTGGATTAGGCCAATGAAGTAAGTAGAGATCTAGATAATCAGTTTGTAATTGTGAAAGTGAACTTTGGAAAGAGCTTAATGCTTTTTCATAACCAAAGTTTGTTGGCCAGAGTTTACTAGTGATAAATAAATCAGACCTTGAAAGAGAAAAGTCAGATTGTTTTTTATAAAGATCTTGAAGGACTTGTCCGATCATTTTTTCATTTTTATAGAAAGCAGCGGTATCAATATGACGATACCCAAGTGATAAAGCAGTTTGAAGAGTATTTGTAAGAGTAGAAAAATCAGCAGTTTGATACGTCCCCAAACCAATAGAGGGGATATGAACACCATTATTCAGTGCAAAGTTTAATGTATTTAAAGACATGGGTAATACCTCCTTAATTTTAGATGAAATAAGTATAACACAATTAAAGTATGTAGAGTATGAAAAAAGCTATAAAGAATTAAGAAGTAAGCTGTGTTATAATAAGTTAAAAATATTATTGTAGGAGTTTACAGGGAAGTGAGGGAGAAACGAGAGTGGAATTAAAGGAGTGGAAAAAGATACATACCAATCCTAATGCAGCTGATTTTTATAGACGTATGTATCCCGGTGTTGTTGTAAGAGGCTATCATTGTCCACCAGTGCAACAACCTTATTGGAATACCATTGAGCTTGAACAGTTTGACGAAGAAACAGCTGAACTAAAAAGGGTATTTGTAGATAGAGATTACAGAGGAAAGGGAATTGCAAAGGAATTACTCCGTAGAATAGAAGCAGATGCAAGAATATCAGGGTATCGCTTTATGGTATTGGAAACAGGTGCTCTCCTATAGGATGCAAGAGGACTATATACAAAGGTGGGATATAAATTGATTCCAAAATTTGAACCTTATGTAAATATGCCACAGTCTATTTGTATGCGTAAAAAAATATAAAGGTTAATTTAGTAGGCGAAAAAAAAGCTGCTTAAGAAACAACGGGGAGAAGTAATTTTCCTAAGCAGGTTTGTATAACTTTTTAATGATTATATATTATCACAAAGTTCCCTGGAAGTCAAATAATAAAATATGATGTCGAATAAAAAATAAACTAATTTTTTAGATACTTTAGAATAAAATTTGTTTTTTAGTGTTTTTTCACTGAAAAACTTAATTTGTAGACAAAATAAACTTATATCTAAATAAATATAAAGATTTTAGATGAATTAATGCTATAGCCATATTTAGATAAAATCAAATTAAAAATAATTATGTCGAAAAAATAATGTCATTTAGGTATGAGTTTTTGCAGTAGAGTAAGCGAATGAAAGATTGATGATTTTTTACTATGAAAGAGAAAAAGTGAACTTATGTTTAAAATTTATAAAGCTAGTTATACTCCATGTATCAATTGTGGAAGATGTAGTTGGTAGCAAAACAAAGTTTGGATAAAAATAATGCTTAATATCTATTATAATTGTACATACACTATAGGAGAATAATAAAAAATATAGTAAAATAATAATGAAAAGAAAAAATGGAATGAGATTTGCATGAAGATAAAACTGGAGGGATTGATATGGAGTATGATCAGATTATACAGGATAATAACCGTAAAATAGATCAACTTATTTCATATATATTTAGAATGGTTGCCTATGCTATGCTGGCTATAATGTTAGCTACTTGGAAATATGATTTCCAAATTTCTAAGCAATTATTTCGAAGAGATTTATTAATCTGTAGTGTGATACTGATCATACCAACTGTTAGAGTATGCTTATTAAAAAAATCGGGGAAGATTACTCAGTACATGATTATTACATGTAGTATGATCGTATGTGGTATAGCAATGACTCATTTTATGGAATATACTTTCATTTTGTCAATTACCCCTCTTGTTTTGGCTAGTTTATATTTTAGTAGAAATTTAAGCATTTATGCTGCAGTAGTTACGGGGATTATTGTGACAAACGCTCAAATGCTAAATAAGTTTGGGATAACTTTCTTAACTACTGGAAATTATAATTTAACAAAAGACTTATGGTTGGAAATAAGTATAAGAGGTGCCCAATATATTTTCATTGCATTGATTATGATTTATTTAAGTGGTTATTGTACTAAAATTTTTATTAAAGCTTGTAGTGATTCTAGCGAAGTTAAAAGAAATCGTGATGGATTAGATGTTATTGTGGATTTTACAGATGCACTTTTTTGTGCAAGGAGCTTTAATGAGGTAGCAATGATTACATTAATGATCATTAGAAATTTATTAAATTCCCTTGGAAAAGATACCACCAATTTAAAGGGCTATATTGGCATAAGAGAAAGCAAAGATGTATTCTGTGGGATTAATGAAAACATTAAGCCAAAAGAATTTAAGGTAAATAATGATGAAATTCTAGTGGAGATTGAAGGCAATGAGTATACTTTATCAACTCATGAAACAGAAGAAAGTAATACTGTATTTGTCAATAAACATAAATTAACGATGTTTTTTTATTCGGAAGGTGAGCTTGCTGGTTTTGTTATTTTACATATGCATTTAGATGAAACAGAAACGGTTCTTAACAAACTTGTTAGAGTTTTATATAGAAATATAAAACTTGCCATCAACAATATTTCATTAACCCATGATATGTATCAGACACAAGAAGAGTTGGTTCGTGCTTTTTCCGAAATTTCAGAGTCAAAATCAGGGCAAACAGGGGCTCATATTAAACGGGTTTCCGAATATATGAAAATTATGGCTGAGGCACTTAAGTTAGATAAGGAAGAAAAAGATAGTCTTGTGATTGCATCCATGATGCATGATATTGGAAAATTAATGATACCAGAACAGATATTGGAAAAACCGGGAAGGCTAACTCAAGAGGAATTTGAAGTGATTAAAACGCACGTTCAATATGGCTATAAATTATTGGAATTTTGTCCTGGACGTATTATGGAGATTGCAAGAGTGATTGCATTGCAACATCATGAGAAATGGGATGGAACAGGCTATTTAGGATTACGTGGTGATGAAATAGATTATTATAGTCGAATTATGGCTGTTGTTGACGTGTTTGATGCATTGATGAGTAAGCGTTCTTATAAAGAAAGTTGGTCTATAGATGATACCTATAATGAAATCGTAAGTCAAAGTGGTAAACATTTTGATCCCAAAATTGTGGAGCTATTTATAGCTCATTTCGGAGAATTCTTAGATGTGCTAAGTAATTATCCAGATACTCAGAAAACAGCATAAAATATAAAGAGAGCTTATAAAGGAGAAAATTTATGAATTTAAATAATAAGAGTGATGAGTTTCCAATTTCTAATGCTGGAGGCTACGGCTTAGATCTTATTTAAGAGAGGGAAAATACATGCGAGCATTTCATTCAAATTGGACAAAACCTTTTTTGTGTAAACATATAGGGGAATATTATATAGAGGATTTTGAATTACTAACTACCATATTATCTGCTTTAAAATGGCAACAGTATAATGGGGATATTCAAATGGTTACAGATGAAATAGGAGCAGCTTATTATAGAAAGCTGGGAATAGAAAACATATGGAATTTAGGAATTGATGATACATTAGAAGAGAAAATGACAGAGGATATTAATCCACTAACTTTTTGGGCAGCAGGTAAAATTTATGCTTTAGAAAAACAAACCACTCCCTGTGTTATGATAGATACTGATTTTATTGTATGGCAATCTGTAAAAGAAGAATTGGAGCAGCATAGACTTTCAGTGATTCATAGAGAAAAGATTGAGGAAGGTATTTATCCAAATCAAGATAAATTAGTAATGAATGAGCGATACACTTATAGAGAGAGTTGGGACTGGCAAGTAGAAGCTTGCAACACGGCATTTACATATTTTGGATATAAATGGTTTAAAGACTATTATGTGAATGAGTCTATTCGTTTTATGAAGTCTGCTATTGGTGAAGATCCTTTAATTTATATGGTTTTTGCAGAGCAGAGATTGCTTGCTATGTGCGCTCAGGAAAAACAAGTTGATGTATATGCACTATCTAAGTTAGAAGAATTATTTAAGGCAGGTCAAAAGCGTTTTACTCATGTATGGGGTTATAAGCGATATATTAGAAGTAATCCTAGGGCGAGAGAAAACTTCTGCAAACGATGCATTAGAAGGATAAAAAATGATTTTCCTAATGAATTTTCTTTACTTTATGGGATAGATCCTTTAGCAAACTATTTGGAGTAATTAGGAAATCATAAGTCATAAATTACTATAGTTTATATCTTTAAAAAGAAAAATATGATATACTGTGAAAAGAAATCTTATAAATTGTTATAAGTTGGATAACTTATATATAGAGATTTTACTAGAGATCATATGATTAAGGAGGACGAGAATATGTCAACACCACATAATGCGGCAAAACCAGGCGATATTGCAGAAACAGTCTTATTACCAGGCGATCCATTGAGAGCTAAATTTATTGCAGAGAACTTCTTAGAAAATCCCGTACAATATAATACGGTAAGAAATATGTTTGGCTATACAGGAACTTATAAAGGAAAAAGAATTTCAGTACAAGGGACAGGAATGGGCATGCCATCCATTGGAATTTATTCTCATGAGTTAATTCATACTTATGGATGTAAAAACCTTATTAGAATTGGTTCAGCAGGAAGTATGAGTGCAGATTTACCACTTCGTCATATTGTGTTTGGCATTGGAGCTTGTACAAATTCTAACTATGCTGTTCAATATAATTTACCAGGTACATTTGCAGCTACTGCAAGTTATGATTTACTTGAAAAAGCAGTAAGTGTAGCAAAAGAAAAAAATGCACCTTATAAAGTAGGAAATATCCTCTCATCAGATATTTTTTATAATGCAGATGAAACCACTACCCAAAGATGGTCAAAAATGGGTGTGTTAGCTGTTGAAATGGAAGCAGCAGCACTTTATATGGAAGCAGCTGCTGCAGGTGTAAATGCATTGGCTATGGTAACTATTTCAGATAACCTTATAACTGGTGAAGAAACGACAGCAGAAGAAAGACAAAATACTTTTACTCAAATGATGGAAATTGCACTTGAGTTAGCGTAATAAAACGGTAAAATAAAATGGCAAACCTGCATAAGGCACGTTTGCCATTTTATTTTGTAATAACAAATTGATTAAATTTCATCATGCTTATAAATTAAATTCTTCTGTTCTTAGACATAAAAGTCAGAAAATTCTATTTGATAGCTACTTGAAGAGTTCGTAAGCTGTTCTTTATCCATGCGTCGACTCCTTTGTACTTTCTTGTTTTTGTAGCTGTTTGTAAATAAATTTGGTGTAGTGCTTAGAAAGATGGTATTTGGACATCTTTTTATAGGTATGAGATAAATTAAAATAGGCTTGCAAATTATTTGGATACTTTTTTAAAAACATTTCATAAGTAGCAACCGCCTCAGGATATCTTTTGGCTAAGTAAAAGCATTCACCTAAATATAAAGGGTAGTCAGTATGATTAGGAGCCATTAGGCATGCTTTATTAAAATATTGAATAGCAGTACTAAAATCCTGAAGTTCCATTGAAACTAAGCCAAGATTGACATAAGCATCTGCTGAGGAAGGCTGTAATTTATAATATAATTCATAATATCTTTTGGCATCTAATAAGCGACCGAGCATATGATAGGAACGCCCTAATTTATAATAAATATCTGAGTGATTTTTTTTAATGTAGGCACACTTTAAACATAGTTGAAGATAAGAAATACTTAAAGGATAGTCATCTTGAACCATAGCTTTATCAGCGAGTTTATAAAGTAGTTTGTATTTTCTTCTAAGAATTAAATGATAACTATCAGCTAATGTACAAGGGATTTGGTATCGATTTAAATATGCTTTTAAAGTATTGATGTCATAATGGTTAATTCTTTGAAAGTAACATAGTGTACGACAGAGTATATATAGTGAGCCATTTTTATACAAATGGTTTAATTGTGATAGGATGAAATCATTACAAATTGTAAGGTTTCCAAAATGATATAAGAGTGTTATTTTCTTGAAGATATAAAAAGGAGCATTATGACTAAAGATAATAGCAGTATCCATCCATTGTATAGCATCATTTAGCTGACCATTTTTCATTAGAGAAAAGGCTTTTTGTGTATAATATTTTGGCGACTGTTTTGAAAGATTCATGACACCAAGAGTATCCATATCATACCTCCTCATAGTCCACAATAATAGATAATAATAAATATATTGTAATTCAAAAAACATTTCTTTACAATATACATAAGTCATTTTAATCAACAAATAGAGAGAGGTAAAATCAATTGCAAATTCAAGAACAAATACTAATGTATTTTGAAAGCATTAGAAATGATGCACTCACATTATTTTTTACAAGTATTACAATTATTGCAGAACAAGTTTTTTTAGTAGCTGTTTTAGCTATATTATATTGGTGTGTCGACAAGTCAAAAGCAAAACGATTGGCATGGTTTATGTTATTTAGTGCTGTTGGAAATGGTATTGTAAAAAATATTGTAAGAATGCCAAGGCCTTATGAGATGGGCGTTGTAAAACCTTTACGTATAGAAACAGCTACTAGCTCATCTTTCCCAAGCGGACATACCCAAGCTGCAACAAGTTTTTGGACAGGAAGTATGCTGATATTAAAAACCAAGACTAGTATAATACTAGGAAGTCTAATGATCCTACTAACAGCTTTATCAAGATTATATCTTGGCGTACATTGGCCAATGGATGTTCTAGGTGGCATTGGTTTTGGGTTAGTTAGTATTTATTTTGCTAAACAATTATTAAGTGAAGATGCAGTGATTAATAAGTGGCACATAATGGGAACGTTAATTTTATGTTTATTAGTGCTTATTTTGAATGTAGATAAAGATTTATGTGATGCAGTAGCTTCACTCTTAGGGGTGTGTGTGGGATGTTATATTGAACAAAAATATGTTCAATTTGAAAATGAGCTAGGATTAAAGAAGAATGCTATAAGGGTGTTTATAGGCTTATTGGGAAGTGGCATTATTTACCTATTGTGGGGGAGAATATTTATGGAGATTAAAGTATTAGATATGATACAAAAAATTATACTATTGATTTGGGTTACGGCAGGGGCGCCTTATGTGTTTAAATACGTAGCAAAGTAAGAAGGACATTTCAGATAAAAATGTAATAATATTTTAGACTTCCTATACGAGTAAAATAGTATAGGAAGTTTTTGATGTCAGGAATAATTTATAGACGAGTTGTAGCATAGGCTGTCCTTCTTTTTCATATAATTAATTGATTGGAGGGATAAACATGGAGAAAAAAGAGGGTCAGTCTGCATGGATTACTTATTTACTCGTAGTTTTTTTAGGAATTATTAGTATGATGATGGTTAAAAGTATTGCTACTTATTATAATAGCCCTATGCATAAAGTGGATTGCTACTTACGTTATTTAAATACCAAGCAATATCACAAAATTCCACAATTATTATCTAAACAGTCAATCAGTGAGTTCAAAAACAAAGACGAAATCAGCAATTATTATAATAAGATATATAATCAAAGAAATCAGCTCATGAGTGCAATGGTAAAGAAACATGACATGCTCCACTACACGGTGGAGTATACCTATGCCAACAATAGAAAAGAAAGTCATACTATTTCTCTAACTAAAGACGGAAATAAGTGGAGAATTGAATTTCCTTTTAAGAGGCAACAAGTATCTATATTTGCACCTTATGGATCAAAAGTATATTTAGATAGTCAACCGTTAAGGTATAATACTCAAAATGGAAGTTATCAAGGAAAAGACATTTTGCCAGGTAGTTACTTATTGCAGGTTTGTTTTGAAAAGGAGGGGTATAGCGATTACTATGAAATGATTGAGATTCCAAAAGAAAAAAGTTATATCATTCCTTATAATACAGCGTATGTTGAAGTCAAGTGTCCGTCACATTTGAAAGTTACTTTAGGTCATTTTACTCAGGAATCGATAGGGGATAAAGCGGTATTTAAAGACATATTGCAAGAAGATTATTTGTTACATATACAAGATAAAAACGGATTGATTGAACCTAAAAGCTTGAATATTAGCTTAGTGGAAGGGAAGAATGAATTTGATATAAAAGAATTTACACTAACTAGGAAAGGTAAAGAACGATTAAATAATTTTATTAGACAATTTTATAGCCAATATATTGAAGCCGTTAGTTGCCATAGTCATGAAAAAATAGCCCATTATTTTTGGGAGGGTAATAGAGAAAACCAACTTAATCTGTTTGATGACTGGTACATCAAACAGAAGGACATTTCAAATGTGACGATGAATTTGAAGATAGGAGATTATACAATTGATGAATCAGGTAACTTATGTATTATGCTTAGAGAAGTTTCACAGCTAACTAATGAAGAAGAAAATGAAGGGGATGAGAAAAAGACTGAAAAACAATATCGTGTTTTATTAGATTTTGAAGTGACCCTAAATATATTAGAAGGGGAATGGAAAATAGAAAATCGAAAGATCGTACAAAGCTTAGTTGCATTTAAAGATAGAGAGGGCAAATGGATTCAGTACTAAATTAAGATGGTTCAAGGACTAATGATTAAAAAACGAACAGGCAGTTAGCTTTAAGACAATAAAAAGAAAGAATAGAAGTGAAAAAGAGAGAATGATAGAAAATTTTGTCTACAATATGGACAAAAATATGCATTTGATGAGAAAATAGCACTTAAATAGGGTGAAATTTATACAATGTAAATATCAAAAAATATAATTATGTTACAAAAAGAATTTTTTAAGTATAAAAAATAGATTAATGTTGTGCATTTCTTTTATAGAACAGAATGTCTTAGTGATAAAAAATAAAAAAATATACAATAAATATCAAAATAATTAAAAATACATAAAAAAATAGCAGGAAATAGTCAAAAAATAGGCAACATTTTTTCTAAACGGAGATTATAATAATGTTTGTAACTTCCCCCAGATGTTACAGCAAATACTTAGTTATTTGCTACCCCTAGAATAAAATACCTTCTCTCAAGGAGAAAGACCCGACGTCTTTCTCCGATTTTTTTTGCTTAAATTTAGATAGATTTAGAAACCAGATGAGTGACAGTGTGTTTAGTGACTTAATCCTTGATAGTCAATAAGTTTGGTGAAAATATAGAGATGCATTTATTAATTATTTTTAAATTTCATTTCGTATTTATAAAAAGAATTAAAAATAAAAGTGTGGTAAAAAGTGTGGTAAAGACTAGTTAAAGCTATCATATAATGAATCTTGTTTTTCTGCCGCACTACGTACACTATCACGCATGACATGTGTATAGATTTTAAGTGTGGTTTCAGCATTAGAATGACCTGCTAATTGCTGAACGTTTTTGATGTTTTCACCTGCTTCAATTAATCGTGTAATATAGGTATGGCGTAAACCATGGAAAGTGATTCCTTTGTATTGGATTTTGCCATCAATTTCAATGGGTCTTATTTTTGCACGCTCACAAGCTTTTTTGTGTCTGCCTAGAACAAATTTTGCTGATAGTTGTGAACCAGTAGGTGATTGAAAAACAAGTTGCTTTTCAATATTACCTGAATCCGTGAAGTTAGTTCTAAATAATTACCAGCTCATCAAATGCAATCTGGTGATATGAATTATGCTAACA
>CAKVCL010000057.1 GCA_934725855.1 uncultured Cellulosilyticum sp.
TTAATACGCCACAAGACTAGTAATAGTATACTAGCGGTGGCGTATTTTTTATAGGTGTGCTTGAATTGACGCTTACGAAGAAGAGGAGATTTAGTACTAGGCTAAATCTCCTCTTCTTACTTCCAATCACGCTTAATCATTTTCTCTAATTTTAGCTACGTTCTTTGTCATTTTATAACGTCCATAGTTTTTAAATAGCCAGGTCTTAATTTTTCCTAAGTGCTGACCATTTTGGGCAAAGAATTCATCTGGTGAAGCATAAATGCCATACTCATAAACAATCGATTCTTTTTGTACATAAACATCTTTTCCATTCCAATCAATAGAATGATTTCTAAAATCTTTCGTTGCTACACCATAGCCAATAAATTTTCCCTTGGCAGAACTAAATTTTCTTTTTAAGGCTTCGAGATATCTTTTATCTATAATAACGCCCTCAAGTACAATCCACTCTTTATTATAATAAACTTCAACCCATGTATGTACAATTCTTCTAGGTGCAAGTAATGTTACAATAGATGAAGTTGCCCCTTTTTGAAGCATTTTATCTACTTCAAAGGCGTGAAATCTACAAGGAATACCTAATGCTCTAAAAAGTGCCATAAGCAAAATGGCTTTGGTGTTACATTGTCCTACACCATCCTTTAAAACTTCTGTTGCCTTTATATCATCTTTTTCATTATAGCCAAATAATATATCATTTTGTACAAATTCATAAATGCCTTTAATCTGATGGAAAACATCCATATTACGCCATCCATGTTCATTAATAACCTTTTGAATTTCTGGCGCATCAAAATTAAGTAAGTTTGTTTTTTGCAAATATTTGTTCTCCATATCTATTCCCCCTTGGTTTTTATGTCTTTATTTTAGTCTAAAAGGGTATCACTTACTTTCAAGAATTCGCTATCTTTTGAAGAAAGACGCGCTGACATTCCCATCATCTTTTTAGTCGTTGCTGCAAAATGGGAAGGGGTATCAAATCCTCCCATTAAAGCTGCCTCTGTAATCGTTTTACCATTTAATAATAACCCAAAAACTTTCACTACTTGATGTAATAGTATGTAGCTTTTTAAAGGCATACCAATCTGCTGTTTAAACAAATGTGCCAAACGACTAGAAGATAAATTCATTTGCCTGCTTAACGCCTCAATTGAATGACTACTGCAATCACATTTACTAATATGTTTTAGCACCTCTTGTATGCGTTCATCATATAATGCGGACTCTATATAAGCACCCAGACATTCATCCAATTTCTCTATCACTTTGATATAATATGAGATGCTTTTGTTTTGAATCATCTCTCTTGCCAAGAGCTGAATGTTATCTAGTATAGGAGACTCTATTTTGTAATAAGCTTCATTTTGAATTTTATGTTTTAGTCCTATGGATAATCTTGAAGTTGGAAAGACTAAAATAGAAAAGTGGATTTTCTGCTTACAGTTAAAGGCATGTAATATATTTTGATTGATTATAATGCATTTTCCCACTACTTCTTCTTTTTCAATGCACATATGTAATTCATTCTCCAAACTTAGAAAGAGCTGCATCATCCAATGCTTATGAGGTTCTGCATTAATCTGATCTGTAAGCATCCCTATTTTATCTTCATCCCAGTAAATTCTATTCATCTTTGCTCCTTTAGTTCATAATAATCACTATAACGCTTATGATCGTCTAGACCAATAAGCACTTCTTTAGATAACTTAAATTTTTCTCCTTCAAATACTGGACATTTTTCATATGGGTTCATAACGATTACCTCCGTTTTTGTTTTTACTATACACCCAAAAGTGTGACATCTATCTGTCATAGTTTATGATACAAAGCCAATATCCACCTTGCACACCTGTTAAAGCAATGATTGCTATACGTTTTCATCATTACTTATTTTCAACATTTTCAAATCTTATCATGACTTGCTTCTCCAATTTTTTGTACAAAAAAACTTGCCCTTAGGCAAGTCTTGTATCATTGATTTACTCAGGGTTATTTCTAGGCACAAAAATAAGACATCTGCTTACTTCTGCCTGTATTTGGTTTTAAAATGTTATCACCTTATTACGCATTTTTTTCATTGCAATCAACCCCTTTCAAAATTGGATTTACTACTCTTATTACAGCTTAAATAATACAGCACTATTCAAATTATTTCAATATATTAATTACACCGTTCAATAAAACCTTTGAGCAGTCATACCTCCTTAGCTTATCAACGGGTACTTAAATTAATTCATATAATTTGCTAAATAAAACGCTTTTACCCATTCAGCATCTGCAGCTAAATTTCCTTGGCAAAGCTCACTTTTTCCCCCACCTTTTCCTGCAAATTCAGCAGTTAGTAACTTGTTAAGTGTTCTTATATCCTCTTTCTTTGATGCCAAAGCATATTTTAGCTGCTCCCCTTCACCTGTTAAAACCAGTACCTTCTTATTGGTTTTCTCAATAAGCATTAAGGCGAGTCGGCGTAGTCCATCTCCTGATAAGTCTTTTTCATAAATGGCAAGTGCTGGTGTTTCAGCTTTTAGATAGCCTTCTACTTTATAAATGAGTAGCTCATTTGTAAGTGTCACGACTTTCTGTTTCATCTCGGTTAATTCCTCTTGCACTTTAGCTAGATTAGTGGTGATAACTTCTGGTTTTGCTGAAAGCATTTTAGACACTTCACTGACAATCTCTTGTTTGAGCTTCGCATCTTTAAGCGCTCTTTTGCCACAAAGCATCGTTACCCTTACGCCGCCTCTATGACGCTCAATATTCGTGCACTTAATCATCCCTATTTCACCTGTTGTTTTTACATGCACACCACAGCATGCACAAGTATCGTAATCAGGCACAGTTACCAACCTAACTTCTCCAACTAAATCTAATTTTGATCGATAAGGTTTATCTTTGATTTCCCCGTCATTATAGATTGTGCAGTCAATCTCTAAATTTTTATAAATGGCTTCATTGGCTAGTATTTCAATTTCATCTAATTGCTCTTTTGTAAGCTCTCCATCAAAATCACAAGTTGTATACTCACCACTTAAATGAAAACCGACATTATTATAGCCATATTTTGCATTAACCAACCCAGAAACAATATGTTCCCCACTATGTTGCTGCATAAGGTCAAAACGTCTTTCAAAATCAATTATGCCCTCTACTTCGCTGCCCACTTCAAGTGGCTTGTCTACAACATGGTAAATCACTTCATCTTTTGCATAGACATAGCTTACATTTGCCTTTCCAAGCGTTCCCATATCCGCAGGTTGTCCACCGCCTTCTGGATAAAAAGCCGTTTGGTCTAATACGACCTCTAAACCCTTCTTACCCTCTTCACAGCTTAGAACTCTTCCTTTAAAGGTAGTCATATAGCCATCTAGATAGTATAATTTCTGAGTCATTTTATTACTTCCTTTCCTATCATTATTCATCTATTTCTACTTCCACACCGTAATGGTCTGAAACGACTTCTTTATTGTCACCATTAAAAATAACCTTAGAACTTTTGACTTCTAATTTTCTATTAGCCATTACTAAATCAATTCTTAGGTCTAATTGATTGCCTTGCCAACCAGCGATTTCCCCTTGCACAGTTGCCCCATTGTCTTTTTCTTTGGCTAATGTATAAGTATCCCACAGACCATCTTTTAGTAAATAATCATATCCCTCATTCTTTATATTGGCATTATTATTAAAATCCCCTAATAATAAAGAAAGCCTGTCCCTTCTAATATGAGGACTAAGTCGTTCCCATTGAGCTTTAAAAGGCTCTACTTCATCATGCCACCATCCAAAATGGCAAGTATATACATCTACTTTTTCTCCTTTATATTGTGTTGTAATTCTCATGATATTTCTCTTTTTGCGTGAACTACTTTCTGTAGCATTTGAAACCGTAAATGTCGCTTCTTCTAGTATAGGTGTCTTCGATAAAATACATGAACCTTCCTCATAATAGCCATCTAACACCTTAGAAATTTCCCAGTAACTATAATATTTGCCGCCACCTTTCTTTTTGATTTCATCTAGTAAAACCACCATATAATTGTTACCTCTTAAGTGACTTCCTTCTAGATAAGGTGCATCTGTCATTTGATTCACCTCTTGCAGCGCAATTAAATCATAATCTTTTTCTACAATAACTGAAGCCAAGTAAGCTATTTTTTCATCTGAATTTTCTTCTCTCCATGAGTGCGCATTTAATGTCAAAACTTTCATATTCTGTCTCCTTGCCTATTTATATTCGAGATTACTTCTATTCCTCTACATTCTTTATAATCCAGCTTTTATATTACACTCATTCTCCTAAAAGATAAATAGTGCGCATCAATCCCTTATACAAATCGTCTATCTTAATTTTTACTCTAATAGTCAAAAAATCTGGTTATCCAGAATATATCTAGATAACCAGACCCTTTACTCGTTAATAGGCTAATTCATTGCCATCTTTTTATAAGACATCAGTCTTGCTTTGGCATTTTCTTCTGCCATAATAAATAATTCTTCCGCTTGCTGTGGGTATTGCTTCATCAGCGAAGCATAACGCACCTGTCCCATAATGAACTCTCTAAAGCTTGCAGTCGGTTCTTTTGAATCTAGAGTAAATGGATTCTTGCCAGCTTCAACGTCTGGGTTAAAGCGATACAGATGCCAGTAGCCTGCTTTAACCGCTTCAGCTTCATTGGCTACAGTGCGTCCCATGCCTTCTTTAAGTCCATGATTAATACATGGTGCATAAGCAATAATAATGGATGGTCCATGATGTGCTTCGGCTTCCATAATCGCACGCAACAATTGATTTTTATCTGCTCCCATTGCCACTTGTGCCACATAGACATTACCATAGCTCATCATCATCATGCCCAAATCTTTTTTGCGTGTCTTCTTTCCTGAAGCAGCAAACTTCGCAATGGCAGCCGTTGGTGTGGCTTTTGAAGATTGACCACCTGTATTAGAATACACTTCTGTATCAAAAACTAATACATTAACATCTTCCCCAGATGCCATCACATGATCTAAACCACCATATCCAATATCATAAGACCAACCATCTCCTCCAAGCATCCATACGGAACGTTTCACAAGGTAATCCTTCTTTTCTGCAATTTCCATCATTAATGCTTTGATAGTAGGATTTGCCTCTTGGATTGATTCTAACACACCCATTACTTTTTCACTGGCTTTTTTAGAGGCTTCTCCTTCTTCTTTATTTTGCAGCCACTCATTAAAGGCTTCTTTGACTTTATCACTCACTTCTAGAGCTAAGACTTTTTTCATATCCTCAGCTATTTTATTTCTAATTTGCTTAACCCCTAAACACATCCCAAGCCCATACTCAGCATTATCTTCAAATAAAGAATTTGCCCAAGCTGGACCCTTGCCCTTACTATTTTTAGTATAAGGTGTGCTAGGTGCAGAGCCACCCCATATAGAAGAACAGCCTGTCGCATTGGCAATCATCATGCGGTCACCGAAAAGCTGCGTCACGACCTTAATATAAGCAGGTTCACCACAGCCAGCGCAAGCTCCTGAAAACTCAATGAGTGGTGTTTTAAACTGACTATTTTTAACGTTTATAGCTAGGTCTAAATCATCCTTGCTGCTTACTTTTTCCATTGCATATTTCCAATTTTCGGCCTCTGCCTCAATTTGGCTGGCTGCCATTTTCATAATCAGTGCCTTATCTTTAGCCGGACAAATATCCACACAGTTACCACATCCTGTACAATCTAATGGGCTTACTTGCATACGATATTTAAAGCCTTCTACCCCCTTACCTATTGCTTTCTTTGTAACAAATTTAACAGGTGCTAATCTATCCTCTTCTTCCGTAAGAAGAACAGGTCTAATCGTTGCATGTGGACAAATAAAGCTGCATTGGTTACACTGTATACAATTTTCCATCTGCCACTCAGGCACCTTTATCGCAATGCCTCGTTTTTCATAAGCAGCTGTGCCAGCAGGGAAGGTGCCATCTTCTCTTCCTTTAAAGGCACTAACAGGTAACTGATCCCCTTCTTGCCTATTCATTGGGCGTAAGATTTCTGTTATAAATGTAGGTTCTTTAATGGCTTCTACTTTCTTATCTTCAGCTTCCTTCCATTCTTCTTGTACACGAATTAAAGTAGCCGCTTCAAATCCTTTGTCAATGGCAGCATAATTCATATTAACCACTTTTTCACCCTTTTTGCCATAGGCCTTAACAACGGCTTCTTTTAAATAAGTCATTGCATCATGCTCACTAATAATGGCTGACAACTTAAAAAATGCAGCCTGCATAATCATATTGATGCGACTGCCTAAACCAATTTCAGCCGCAATCTTAGTAGCATTAACCGTATAGAAACGGATGTCGTTTTCTGCTATATAACGTTTCATCTTGACTGGAAGATGAGCTCCAATCTCACTAGTATCCCAAATACAATTTAAAACGAATGTGCCACCTTTTTTTAGTCCTTTAAGTAAATCATACTGCCCCACATAAGCTTGATTGTGGCAGGCAATATAATCTGCTTCATCAATAAGATAAGGTGAACGAATTGGCGTATCTCCAAAACGAAGATGAGACATGGTGACGCCACCAGATTTTTTAGAATCATACGCAAAGTAAGCTTGTGCATACTTATCTGTATGGTTTCCTATAATCTTAATTGCCTGCTTATTAGCTCCTACCGTACCATCAGAGCCTAACCCCCAGAATTTGCAACGCATGGTGCCTGGCTCAGCAATCTTTAATTCTTCTTTTATTTCTAATGATTGATGCGTCATATCATCTACAATGCCTACTGTGAAACGATTTAATGGTTTTTCACTGACTAAATTATCAAACACCGCTTTAATATGGCATGGAATGGTATCTTTTGACCCCAGTCCATAACGCCCTCCAATAATGAGTGGAGCATTTTCTTTTCCGTAGAAAGCACTGCATACATCTAAGTATAAAGGCTCACCACTAGAGCCAGGTTCTTTGGTTCGGTCTAGTACACAAATACGTTTAACACTCTTTGGAATAATGCTTAGTAGATGCTGCGTAGAAAATGGTCTATAAAGATGGACTTTAACTAAACCATACTTAGCCCCCTTACGATTAAGTACATCCACTACTTCTTCGATGGTTTCTGTTACAGAGCCCATGGCAATCAAAATATCTTCGGCATCTTCAGCCCCATAATAATTAAATAAACCATATCTTCTTCCAGTTAGTGCATTCATTTTCTCTATGTAATCCTCTACAATAGGCACCAAATTTTCATAGAATGGATTGGCTGCTTCTCTTGTCTGGAAATAAATATCAGGGTTTTGAGCCGTCCCTCTCGTAACAGGGTGATTTGGCGAAAGCGCACGCGCTCTAAACTCACTTAACGCCTGTCTATCTACTAAGCTTGCAAAATCACTATACTCTAGTGCTTCTACCTTTTGAATTTCATGAGAAGTTCTAAAGCCATCAAAGAAATGTACAAAAGGAACTCTTCCTTTAATCGCAGCAAGATGCGCCACTGGAGCAAGGTCTAACACTTCTTGAACAGAACCAGTAGCTAACATCGCACAGCCTGTCTGTCTCGTTGCCATGACATCTTGATGGTCTCCAAAAATATTCAGTGCTTGGGCTGCAATGGCTCTTGCACTCACATGAAACACACCTGGTAAAAGCTCGCCTGCTACTTTGTACATATTAGGAATCATTAAAAGCAGTCCTTGTGAAGCGGTAAAGGTAGTCGTTAGTGCCCCTGCTTGTAAACTCCCATGAAAAGCACCTGCTGCCCCTGCTTCTGACTGCATTTCAACTACATTTACAGTTTGTCCAAAAATATTTTTGCGTCCTCCTGCTGCCCATTCATCTGTTACTTCTGCCATTGTAGAAGAAGGGGTAATTGGATAAATAGCTGCTACTTCCGTAAAAGCATACGCCACATAAGCTGCTGCCGTATTTCCATCCACTGTCATCATTGTTTTTCCCATAATTTTTCTCCTTTTCTTAATGAATATTTGTCCTTATTTCATCATGCTGATATATCTTATTCACTAATTCAGAAGAACATGCTAACATTTTAAAGAATATAATGGGTTGTAAAGTACCCTTAAAATAATAGCCTATCCCCTATTATTTTAAGGATGTTTTACAACTTAGCTTCACCAAATAATGACCTCACTTTTACCCTAATGAAACGTCCAAAATCATCATCATTAAAAAGCCTGTAATGACACCTAGCGTTTCTATATGCAGCTTCTTACCTTTATAGGCATCTTCTAAATGTATATTAGGAATTAACTCCTCAACTACCACATAAAGCATGGCTCCTGCCGCAAAAGCTAAAAACCAAGGCATATAAGGCATAATCTTATGAGCCATCAAAGTCACCCCTATTCCAAAAATAGGTTCTACAATACCCGACAGGCTTCCAAATAAAAAAGCTTTTCTCCTAGACATACCTTCTTGTCTAAGAGGTAATGAAATGGCAGCACCTTCTGGGAAATTTTGAATGCCGATTCCTATAGCTAATGCCCATGCTCCTGCTGTAAGTACTGCATCATTTCCTTTTTCTACTGCTAGAGCAAAAGCTAATCCTGTCGCCATTCCTTCAGGAATATTATGAAGTGTTACCGATAATATTAATAAAGCTGTTCGTTTCCATGACGCCTGACTACTTCCTACGTTTTCCAGTCTAAAAAGTTTTCTGTTTCCTGAAATCAAATTGTTTAGTAAATAATCTACGCCAATTAAGAAAAATACTCCTAAAATACATCCCCCAGCAGCTGGAAACCATCCAGCCTGACCTCTCTCTTGTGCCTGCTCTATAGCTGGTATTAATAATGACCATACAGAGGCTGCAATCATAACCCCTGCTGCAAAGCCTAAAAAAATCTTTTGTAAAAACTTACTTTGGTTATTCTTACAAAAAATCACCATAGCGGCCCCTAAAGCTGTCATTAAAAAAGTAAAATTCGTTCCAATACTTGCTCCAATTAATGCTTCTGACATTTTATAACTCCATTTTTCAAATCTAATACCAATTTATTCCACACCCTATATATTTTCAACTTGTCTGCCAGCTTATTTTCGTCTTAGTTTATCTATTTTTCAGTTACTATTCAGCCTTGAGAGCAATTTTAATAAAAAATGACTTTGAATTGAAACTAGCATATTTTCTTAATTTTTG
>CAKVCL010000058.1 GCA_934725855.1 uncultured Cellulosilyticum sp.
TTGACATCAAAAGGACTATCAAAATCCTTCAACATCGCATGCTTCGTATCTTTTTCTGAGAGATTGGCATGTTCTGTTGGGATTTTCCAATCAATACCAAGGGTATCATCTAAGATACTGATACCACCATCTGCCTCTGGGTGATAGAAGTTATCACACTTGTACTGGAAGACTGCTGTTTCTGAGAGGACTGCGAAACCATGGGCAAAGCCCTTTGGGATGAAGAACTGGACATGATTGTCTTCTGTCAACTCTACGGCTACATGTTTGCCGTAGGTTGGTGAACCTTTGCGAATATCCACAGCTACATCAAGTACTCTACCCTTTACGCAGCGTACCAGTTTGCTTTGTGTATATGGTGGGCGCTGGAAGTGCAGGCCTCGCATTACACCATAGCTGCTCATTGACTCGTTGTCTTGGCAGAAGTGAACACTATGTCCCAGGATTGGGGCAACCTTTTCTTCAAACTCTCGCTCGCTGAAACTCTCGAAGAAGTAGCCACGAGCGTCACGGAAGAGGCGTGGTTTAACAATGAGTACTCCTTCTATATCTGTTTTAATAATATCCATATCTCTGTTCTGTTCTTATTTTTTATGATTTTTCTTTGCATCCTTCATGGTAATGATTCTACCAGGATGTTCTGGGTCCCATACCGCTGCACCTCCATGCTTGAAATAATCCCAGAGAATAATGAGGAGGGCGATGACAGAGAGAACTCCGAAAAGGATTAATATGAGTAATAACATCTTAATTATTTATTATTGATTAATGATTGTTTGTTACTTGGCATCAAGCTCGCTGTACTTTGAGTGCTGGCTCTTGTACTCTGGTACTATCTCCTTCATCTTCTTCACGATTGCCATATCATCATAGGTGAAGGAGAGCTGATAGAGGTCTTCCTCGTTCTTGCGCGCCAACTCGTAAGGATACTCACGAACCTTGGCTACCATAATCTTTGGATGATGGGTAGGAACGGTGGCCTCCTTGTCGTTCAACACTTCCTCGAAGAGTTTCTCACCATCACGGAGTCCTACATACTTGATATCTACGCCTTCTACACCGGAGAGGGCTATCATGCGCTTTGCCAAATCAGCGATGCGGACTGGCTTGCCCATATCGAAGACGAAGATCTCGCCTCCCTTACCCATCGTTCCTGCCTCCAATACCAACTTGCAGGCTTCTGGGATGAGCATGAAGAAACGGATGATGTCGGGATGGGTAACGGTGATAGGACCGCCCATTGCTATCTGCTTCTTGAAGATTGGGATAACGGAGCCGTTACTTCCCAAGACATTGCCGAATCTTGTGGTAACAAACTGGGTGACGCCCTTTACCTCGCCATCAACAATCGCCTTGTTCAAAGCCTGGCAATAAATCTCGCAGATTCGCTTGCTGCAGCCCATCACGTTGGTTGGGTTCACAGCCTTATCGGTAGAAATCATCACAAACTTCTTGGTGCCGTACTTCACAGCCATATCGGCTATCACGCGCGTACCATATATATTATTCTGCACTGCCTCTGATGGGTTGTCCTCCATCATCGGTACATGCTTATAGGCTGCGGCATGGAAGACATAGTCTGGATGATACTCGGAGAAGATGCGCTCCATACGGGTGGCATTGGTGATGCTGGTGACGATGGTTTCGCATGGGATATCGGCATAGTTCTTGTTCATGAAGAGACGGACATCATGCATTGGGGTCTCAGCCTCATCTACCAATACCAGATGTGCAGGCTTATAGATGGCAATCTGCTTCACCATCTCGGAACCGATACTACCGGCTGCACCTGTAATCAGAATGGTGCGACCGCTGAGGAGTTTGCCAATGGCATCCATATCTACTTCTATCTTCTCACGTGGAAGAAGGTCTTCGATATCTACCTCGCGCATCATCTGATGGCGGAGGTTTGACTTGCCGTCCCAACTCTGTGCCTTTGGCATCATCATAATCTTGATGCCTTCTGCAGTGAGTTTGTCAATCATATCCTGTTTCTCCAGGAACTTCTCTGTGACCAGCGGACTTACAAAGAGGGTCTTGACATTCATCTTGTTCATGACAGGCAACACGGTTTCATCGTATGAATAGACTTCGCAACCCAGCAGGAATCTACCAATCATGCCGGTTTCTTCTGTAGTAAATCCTTTCACGACATACTGTGAAGGATGATCGTTGCGCATGGACTTTGCCAGGGAGATACCACCTTCACGTACACCGAGGATGAAGACTGGGATTTTGGTATCAGTATAGAAACTGGAATCGTACATATACTTCACCAGGATTCGCATCGTCCACATCTCTATCATGGAGATGAACAACATGACAACAATAGACTCTGTGGTAATCTCGCAAGGGATCCTGTCTGACAGTACAACGAGAAGAAGGCTGTTCAGGATGAAACCGATGAAGAGGGCACCGGATATGCGGAGCAGGTCGACAAATGACGAGAAACGCATGATGCCGGAATAGGTATGGAATAATCTCATACCCACTACGAATAACGGCAGGCTACAAATGAATGTGAGGAGGTAGCTCCAGAAATGGGAAGCCAGCACTTCTCCTCCCTCAGCGATATAGGTAGCTATCATACCTGCCACTACGATAGCGATACTATCGAGTGCGAAGATACACCAATAAGGCAGGGTTGCCTTTGAAAAATACCAATTTACCAATTTATTGGCACAGAAGGATACTTTCAGTTTGTAAAGTAGCCCTGAGGATGGCGTCTGAGAAGAGCCATTCTGATTGTTTTTATCTCTCATAAATCTATTAAAAATTAGTCTTTACTGAAAATGTCTCGTGTAAATGGCTTCTCTGCCAAATACTTTTCAATGTAATCACTCTGGATTGGAGAAATCTTATTGTTGATTTTCTCCACTTTCTCTGGGATTACATCTACTGCTGTTACATGATAGTGCTGAGATAACAGGGTTGCTATGCTCAGACCTACGTAGCCGGTACCGGCTACTGCTACTTTTAAATTCTTAAAATCATTCATAATGATATTGTGTTTTTATTCTTTTTTGTTCTAAATCATCCCAGCCTTCTTTAGCATTAAAGAAGGAGTTTTTCGAAAACCTACCCGTCCTTCCTTACCATTAAAGAAGGCTCCACCTATCATCTCGGTCTTCTCCCCTCAGGGAAGAAGAAGGAAACCGCCCTGCTCGGTGCTCAGAACCGCTGCGCTCTAAGGTTGGCGGACCATCAAAGGTCTACGCCATGGTTGTGCGGGATGGGACCGCCTTAATGCAATGCTTCCTATACCTAATCTTAAGTCTTATTTACAAGAATCAGCAAAAAGCAAAGACTAGTAATAAATATATTGTTATCTCCTCATTAACTTTGCTGCAAATTCAAAGAAATCTGCAACGTTCTTGAAATTATCAAACTGCTGGCAATACATACTGGCGTAAGGTTCAGGGAACCTTTGTCGTATATCTGCCTTTATCATATTTGCTAAAACCTCCTTTGTGTAAGCTTTCAGCAATTCGTTGTATTGTTCTTCGCTCATGATATTCTCTGTCATTTCAACGTAAGTATTTGCTAAAGACTCCTTAGAGTCTCTGAAACTGCTTGCGCATATCAACGAGAGCAAGCATTTGCTGACTCACGCATCTCCTTCGCCTCATTGTCACTTATTACATCCTCGGCGAACTTTGGCTTGCTATTTAATTGTTTCTTGCCTTGTACATAATTTAAAATCACGGTGAAAAGGTACAAAACTTTATCTAGGCGCACAATACGGCTTTCACCGAATACTTACAATGAAATTTATGATTTCAACACCTCATCCGAATATCCTAGCATTTTTACTATATAAGATATAGATGAATAACCAAAAGGCCAATTGTCTCTCGTAAAAGTTTGCCAAGTAACGAAACAATAGGTTGCTAACAGCAATATTGGCTGACTAAATAAGAAGATGTCTTTTTGATAATCAGCAATACCTTCCTTTAGCATATCAGTTTTATCTTTTAAAAAATCGGAGAATTCCGTTAAAGCCTGATTGACTTTAGTATCATCCAATAACTCTATGAAAACATCCCAAACCTCCCGATCAAACTTCTGCTCATTGTAATTATCATCTAATTCAGAAAACTCTTTGCAGACTAGGACACGAAGAGATATGCGATTATCATTCATAGGAACATTCATAGCTAAGATTTTTTCAAACTTACTGTCAGACTCTTCAAGAAAAGCCATAGATGCTGCTAGCATTCTTAAAGCCATCTTATCTTGATCCTTGCCATGCTTATAAAAAAGCGCATGACTCACCTCAGAATATGCATGTTGCAATAATGTACGAACTTGAACTTCACAAGTCAAGACATTTATATCTTTCGAAGAATCATATCCTTCGCATGGCATTAATATAAAATGGTCGGACTGATAAGAAAAGACCTCAGGATGTTTTAGCCTTATTTTCATAGTGTCCTGAGACTTTTCTTTCACAATCCATTTTATTCCATTTTGACTTTCTATAAAATCAGACATTTTCTTGACTGATTGCGGAAACAAGAAAACTAATCTTGTACCAACCTTGTCTGTTATTTCAAGAATTGGGTTCTCATATTTTTTATCACGATAAAAAGCCTTTGATCTAAACGAGTTATCGTCCTTAATACGAAATTTTGCAGGAATTTGAATGTTTTCAACTAAAGAAGGTTCTATCGTCTGAGCGAAAGCATTCAACTGTTCATCTATATGACGTGCCCATTTCGTCAACTCATCTCGTAATGAACGGAACTCCTCCATCACTTCACTTTCATTCATTTGCATCATTTTCCGCTTCTATCGTTATGATAATCTTATTCGGGTTCTCCATGTCCTTGTCGATTTTTACTCGATTCGTAAAGATCTCCCTATTTCCGACGAGTTTAATTCCATCACAAATATCAACTCGTTTATTTTGAATTACGTTACTTATAGCAGCTGTATCTTTCGTAAAAGCATGCGCTAATTCCTTTGCACAAACTTTATTCAGAAATACATCTCTATCTTTCTCTGGAACAATACGAATTACCGTTTCTCGTGGATTAATGACTAAAGTCTCATCTGTCAAGCTACTAAAAAGCAAATCTTCCACGTTCGCTTTCGTATCGTATTCATTTTTATAAGTCTTATTGATGCACTTACGCATTTCATCATAAAAGAGTTTCGTCAGGACGATGTTGTTTTGCTTGATAGACAATCCTAAGAAATCTTGATAAAAGTACCGTGCCAGTGCTGTTCCACTAGCAAACTGATCATCAAAAAGGGTATAAGAAAAGGACTCTTTCTCTAAGTTTTCCCCCTTTTGAATCATCATAAATGCCTTGTACAACTTTTGGGAAGGACTCAATATTATGTCTTTTAGGGCTTGTGCCTGATGATTGACAACACTCAATGCCATATGAGGTTCTGCCTTGAATACAAAGACAGCAACCTTGCCACGATAAAGGCAATCTAACACCAAGAGGAAGCCTCCAGGTATGGCTCCACGATTAGAACTATCTGCTAATATATTGGCTACTGTTTTGCTACTTTCTATGAATACTTCATCCGACATCGTTCTAAGATTCCTTAAATAAGAGAAAGTGCTTCCATCTGCATCATTTTCTAAGACGAGTTCAAAACTTTTACTATGAAAGCCAAACGAAGTTTGTATTCTATTTTTTAGCAAAGTTTTAATTTCATTATCAAGCGAAAGAAGTTCATCGTTATACTCACAATGAGCATCAACATTCTGTTCTTTGCCTTTTATACGATGCATAATAGCTCTTTCAATAGAAATATGATCTATATATAACATTGGCTTAACTAAATTATTATTTTACATGAAACATTATCACGACCTTTCACTTAGATTTTTTCAAGTAACAGCCGACACAAATACCATCCAATAAGGACAACAGGAAGTAATGCAATTACCCAATAGAGAAAATACATATCCCACACATAATAGCGGAACTTCATCACAAGCCTACCCACAAAATCTTTTTTTTCGTCGAGCATCACGGCCGTATATTCATAATCAAACGAGGTGTGATTAAGATTATATTTATGAAGTATTTCAAAATACTTTGCTTGGAAGTCTTCTGTCTTAGCCTTCATCTCATCACTGGAAACTCTTTCTCCATAGCTCAAAATGAGTCTCATATCTCGGTATAACTTATCAAGTTCGTTGCCACAATCATGATAGTTATCCATACGTTTCTCATAACCAAGTGCACTGAACAGTAAAGACATAACCAAGAGAAAAGTGGATAAGATGATTGTAACAATACTAATTAATTCGGATAAGCTTTTCTCATACTTTAGTAGTGCAATCAAACTAATAGCTATAATGGAAGCCGAAAAGAAAGACTCGGCAACTTTAGAAGCATCACGATTACGCTTCATTCTGCGATAAGCAGTAAACCGTGCTGTCATTGTCTTATAAACTACATCTGAGAAATCTTTCAAATACTCCATGATGAATTATATTATAATTAAAAAGAAGGAACTCCCTATCAAACACGAACAAAACCAAACATAAGTTGGCAAGCCACTCTTTGCGAGTAGCATCAAATACGTTACAAATACTCCTAGGAGTCTAGTTGCCTTATAAAAAGCCAACCAAGGAGTCCCTTCTAATATGTCTGTCCAACAGTACGTTGGGCGAACTTTTTCTTAGTCTCTAGATAAATGTAATACATTGTTCTTATGTCATTATCTTGATAATGAAGGTTTTCATTTATTCTACCCCACTTGACTAGTAATCGGCGCATACTATCTACGCTCGTAATATTGTCATAATCCTCCAGATAGCTAGAACCAGAATGGTGCTTTAAGTCCCAATAAACATCAGGTACATGAAATATTTCCTTTCTGAATTCGTCGGATATTCTGTCATCATTCAAAAATTTCCGATGGATGACACTATCCAACGTATAAAGCAAGGCTATATCTGTTAAAGACTGGAAATATGGCAGCCAACCATAAAGATGATTATTACACTTAAAACCTGCTATCAATTCATTAATACTGTCCTTATAATAAGTTTCAAATTTATCGTCTTCTGAAATAAAAGGTGGGCGCAACGAACGATTCTCCTTTTGCGTCTTGTATAATGTAATAAGTCTAACAATACGATTAAGATAGGACTGCATATTCTTTTTGCGCACCGAGATCTTATGATAATCTCTTATTATATAGCCTATATAATCAATATCCGACTTTCCAACTTCGACTAAAGAAGTTTTATCATACGACAACCTGAGATCTAATTGAAATTTATCCATTTCACTTTCAAACTCATCCTTAAAGTGGGGTGAAAGGTAAGGGTCAAGTATCAAAATATCATCAACATATCTTCGATAAAACAAAACTGGTGAGTAATCGCTAGAAAAATACTCATCAAAATCCTGCATATAGATACCAGCTAGAATATTTGAGATGGCAAGGCCTTGTGGGACTCCTTTATTCCCGGTTTCTTTCAGTTGAGTTGGTATTTGTTCCTTACATGCTACAGTTGGAGTTGCTATAGCTTGCTCCACCAAAAGAAGCATATTCTTATCCAGACGCTTTTCCAAAATAGACATCAATCGCTTTCTATTGATTTCGTCATAGAAATGCTGAAAGTCTGTCTTAAAGCAATATACTGGCTTGTAAAAATGCTCCACTAGAAAGGAAGAGGCATCTGATATATAACTATTGGGAACCTGATGGTTGACCGCCTCGGGAAACATCTCTTGCAGATAATCATTCAGTACTCCAAGAACCAATCTATCTCTAATAGATGGAACAGAAAGAACTCGTGGTGATTTTCCTCTCCCTTTCAGCACCAACTTTTCTTTATAAGGTGAGAATCGGTAAGTTCCCTCCTTACATCGTTTGGCGAAAATAGGAAGCTCATCGCTATACTTACTCCAAAAGGTTATAGGAGATAGCCCATCTCGTCCTCCACCTTTCTTGCCTTTTAAATGCTTATTGAAATAGGTAGTAAAATAATATGGACAGAAAAACTCATCGACAATTCTCATATATCAAGATAACTTCTAATGTATTGTAAATCACCGTTAGAACGTAACTGCTGATTTTCAGCAGTTAGCACATCCAACATTTTTCCCAAAAAACATATTATTAATTGGTATTGCCAAAGCTACCATTTAGGCAGCCTTGACATTCAACTTTTTGTTCGAGTTATAATTACCTGGGATTAGGGACCTGATAAGATTTTCGAAAACCTACCTTCAATAGTCTTGACGCCCCCTTCGGTTCCCCCTGTTCTGGGGGGCAGCCCCCCCAGGGACGATAGGATGTAGCTGGCTGCGCTATAGCCTCCGCCAGAGTTCTGGTATCGTCAGCGGAGCCTGTGCCCTAAAGGGTTGCCAATAAGTGTCTACGCAACAGAGTTGCGATTGTTTGTCGGCTGGCGCATTCTTTAAAAACTCTAAGATATCGGATCTGGTATCTCATTAATATGCATAATTAGTTCTATCACTTCATTCAAACCAACTATCTGTTCTGTTGATTTTATTTGCATTAAGTCATACAATAACTGCTTTTTACTAGTCACAGGAATACTTACTTGCTCTGGATAAACCAAAACTTGGCGTATTTCTTTTAACCACAAATTACAAGCAGCATAATTCTCAGCTTGTGAAGCTGTCCTAATTGCACCTATAGTATGGAACAAATAGTAGAACGATAATGGTAATGACTTATTGAGTCCCATCATTTGTGAATAAATATCAGCAACATTCTTCTCCAACAAAGAATTATTACTCAATTGATTCATAAAGGTGGAACGTAAATCAGAGCCTAATAAATGAATGTTACTCTTTTGTTCATCAAAGTATTGTACAAGTCGTTGCTTTTCTTGTCGAAAATCAATAAGTGCATAGATATTCCAACCTATAAGAACTGTTACCAACACACCAAGTATGCCTGTGATAAATCCAAGATAGTCAAAGGACAACTCTATTCGTGG
>CAKVCL010000059.1 GCA_934725855.1 uncultured Cellulosilyticum sp.
TTTTAAAACTCAAGATTTAAAAATCGCTATACCGAAGTTGTTTGGAATTTCTGTACCGAAGTGAATGGAATTCTACGCTTAGACACCATTACCACCAAATTTATGCTCCCCGTATCCGGTATTCTGGTGTGTCTGTTTGTAGGATGGAAACTATCAACTCGTAAATTATGGGTCGAGCTTACTTCTCACTTGACCGTAACCTTTAAACCAGTTCACATTTTTATCGGTTTATTACGTTACATATGCCCAACTCTTATTCTGATAATTATGATTTCAGGATTCTTACACTGACGTTTTATTGCTAACTCACTACATTCCTCCTCTAATCTAAATATTAAGAGGAGGAATGCTATTTATATTTTTACCTGCTTTACTATTCTTTTACATTCTCATTCAAACGTTTTTACACATTCTCTGTAGCCTGACTTCAGTTAAGAAATTCAGTAAATTCGGAGAAAGTAATCAAATGTGTAAAAATACTGTTACCACCCTTGCTACCGTTTTAGGCTTGGTAGCCTGTTTACCTGCTTTTGCAACTAACGGAGATGCCATTTACAATCGTGCTGCAACAGGAGATCTCACAGCTAACGGCGGCGCAAGAAGAATTCACGTCGACATGGCCGAAATGTATAAGGCTCAGTTTGAATTAGCTACTAAAAAAACTGCAAAAAACGTAATCCTGCTTATAGGCGATGGAATGGGTGATTCCGAAATTACTGCTGCTCGCAATTTTGCATACGGCGCAGGAGGAATGTTTCCCGGTATAGATGCATTGCCCTTTGCCGGTCAATACACCCATTATTCACTTAATAAAAAAACACACAAACCCGACTACGTAACCGACTCCGCAGCCTCCGCTACCGAGTGGGCTACTGGTTCTAAATCATATAACGGAGCAATCGGCGTTGATGTAAACGGAAAACCTCACGTCAATCTTCTCGAGCTTGCTAAAAAGAAGGGATTAGCTACAGGTAACGTTACCACCTCTGAAATTCAGGATGCTACTCCTGCGGCCCTTATTGCTCATGTGACCCAAAGAAAGTGCTATGGTCCTAAAGCAACAGCGGAAAAATGCCCTACAGACCTGCTTGAAAAAGGCGGTTTGGGCTCAATTACCGAGCAATTGTTAGCAACACGTCCCGATGTAACTCTGGGAGGTGGTATGAAAACTTTTGCAGAAAAAACTGTCGGCGGAAAATATGCAGGTAAAACTCTGCTTGAACAGGCACATGCGGAAAACTATACCATCGTAACTTCCGCAAAAGAATTGGCCGCGATCAAAGAAGCGAATCAGAGCAAGCCATTACTCGGATTATTCCACGAAGGGAATATGGACACGGCTTTAACTGGCCCTCAGGCCTCAGTACGCGGAAATTTAGATAAAGATCCCGTTAAATGTGAAATTAATCCTAAACACAAAGATTCGGAACCGCGTTTAGGAGAAATGACTAAAAAGGCAATCGAATTGCTTTCCGCCAACGATAAAGGATTCTTCTTGCAGGTTGAATCCGCATGTATCGACAAGCAGGCTCATAAATCTACACCTTGTGCTCAGTTTGGCGAAACCATCCAAATGGATGAGGCTGTACAGGCTGCTCTCGATTTTGCCAAGAAAGACGGCGAAACTCTTGTCATCTTAACAGCAGATCATGCTCACTCAACACAAATTGTATATCCTAATGCTGAGGCACCTGGCTATACTCAGGCTGTAATAACTGCTGACGGTGCCCCTATGTCTATATCCTACGGAAATTCAAATGATGTCAACGACACTGGCCATACCGGTGCACAGCTAAGAATTGCGGCCTATGGCCCCGGTGCAATCAATGTGATGGGTCTTACCGATCAATCCGATGTTTTCTTCACCATCAAGAGTGTTCTGGGATTGTAATTTAACTTTTTCATCGCATAAATACTCAACCACCGCATTAGCGGTGGTTTTTATGTATTGCCAAGAAAATTTGCACCCAATTTATTATTGTGCAACTCATAAAGTCTTTTTGATAACTTTTGTGCTGTACAAAAATTTTGCCACAATTTTAAAAATATCGAGTTACTACAAAAAAAGCAAATGTAGTAAAAAGTTACTTCTGCATTATTCGGAGTGTGTTTTATTGTGTTATGCTCGACGTGAAAATGGCTTAAGAATGCGGTTTACAGAGTAAAATCAATTTAATTATATTAATTCAGAAAAAAAATAGATTTTATACTTGGATGGTGCGAAAGAAAGTACACAAAACTTTTTATTTTTGTTTATTTTCAATAAGTTAAAAATTTTGTCCCGTTTTGTTCACGTTTTGTATAAAAATGGAAGGCAAAAAGCAGTGTTTACTTGAAGCGATTACCAATAAGTAGACTGTACAATATTCTCCTAATTTTGCACTATTTTTGTTAAATTTCGTATTTCGCAAATGCGGGTATCATAATTCGTAAATGTGGGTATTTCTATTTCGCAAAAAAGGGAGTCATTTATTTTTCCACAAGTATTCCACCGACTTTTCCACAACTAATAATATCCTATTCTTAATTAGGATTTTATCAAAAATTGCAGATTAAAACTTCTGCATTACAGATTCTATTTTTAATAAATTTCTTAATTATCAAAATGTTATTTTGATTTTTACGTTTTACTCCAACTGAATTTTACGGTTTATTTTATCTTTTTTGAGTTATACTGTTATCAAAATATTCTCAAAATTTTCGTTTATATATCAAATATCTTATCTAAGTTCTTAAGACCTTTTTAACATGGATCTAAATCTCTTAGGTAACTCTTTGTAGTTTAATTATTTATGGAAGATTTAACAAAAACCCATCCTAATTTAATAAAAGAATGGGACTATTCAAAGAATACAATTCTTCCGACAGATGTCTCTTTTGGAAGTGCAAAAAAAAAGTCTTTTGGATATGCCCAAAAGGTCACTCTTATGAGGCATCTGTATGTAGTAGAGCATCTCAAAATACTGGCTGTCCTTATTGCGCAAATCAAAAAGTACTTGCAGGTTATAATGATCTTGCTACAACCCATCCAAATTTGCTAAAAGAATGGGATTACAACAAAAACAAAGATTTACCAAGTACAGTTTTTGCTGGTTCCCATAAAAAGTATTATTGGATTTGTCCTAAAGGTCATTCATATGTAGCTTCTTTAGTAAGAAGAAAAAATGGTCAGGGGTGCCCTTATTGTTCAAATAAAAAAATTTTAGTTGGAATCAATGATTTTGAGTCACTTTACCCTAATTTAGCTAAAGAATGGGATTTCGCTAAAAATTCGCTCAAACCATCTGATTATTTTCCAACTTCAAATAAAAAAGTGTATTGGATCTGCTCTTTAGGTCATTCATATAAAGCTGTAATAAGTAAAAGAACGATATCTAATCAATCTTGTCCAATTTGTGCTGGAAGAAGGGTCTTACAAGGTTTTAATGATTTAGCCACAACTCATCCTAACTTAATAAAAGAATGGGATTACAACAAAAACACTATCTTGCCAACAGAAGTTACTCATGGTAGCGATAAAAAGATATATTGGATATGCAAATATGGTCATTCTTGGAAATCTACAATTAGCTCAAGAGTATCAAATACAGGCTGTCCAATTTGTGCTAAAGGTAGTCAAACGTCTTTTCCTGAAAAAGTAATAACTTTTTATTTAAAAAAGGCTTTTTCAGAAGTATATTCAAATTATTTTCCTGCATTTATGAATGGATTAGAGCTAGATATCTATATACCTAGTATTAATGTAGCAATAGAGTATGATGGTGAAAAATGGCATACCGATGCAAAAAAAGATATAAAGAAAGATAATATTGCAAAAGAAAATGGTATAACCCTATATCGTATTAGGGAACCAAAGTGTCCGAACATAGAATCTAGTTCTAAAATAATTACCCTTGATAATAAAAAAGTATTAGCTCCTGCTATAGAAAAATTATTTAACCATCTCGCTGATGATGGCTTTTTAGAGCAAGCCAAGATCCCTAAAATAAATATAGAAATAGATCGTTCCTTAATTTTTTCTGAAAGCAATTTTTGTGAAGCCAAGAATAGTATTGAAAACAGTTCTTTTGTAAATGAATGGGATTATGAAAGGAACAAAAATATTTACCCATACATGTTTTCAAAATATTCTTCAAAAAAGGTTTATTGGCTTTGTAAACTAAATCATAGCTATGAAGCATCAATTTCAGATAGATCTTCTGGAAAAGGATGCCCAATATGTGCAGGAAAGAAAATACTTGCAGGTTTTAACGACTTAGCAAGCTTGCATCCAGAGCTTCTTTGTGAATGGGACTATGATTCAAATACAATTAAGCCAACAGAAATAGGGGCGGGTTCGGATAAAAAAGTGTATTGGAAATGTGCTAAAGGACATTCTTACGAAATGTCTGTGGGCAACAAAGTTTATCAACATCTTAAATGTCCATATTGCTCAAATAAGAGAATTTTAAAAGGCTTTAATGACTTGGCAACTTTAAGACCTGATCTCGAAAAAGATTGGGATTACGCAAAAAACACAATTTCTCCATCTGAAATAAGTTTAGGTAGTCATAAAAAAGTGTATTGGAAGTGTGCTAAATGTGGGCATACATGGATAACTATGGTGTTTAACAGGACAACACACAAATCAGGTTGTCCTAAATGTGCAATTAGACATAGAAATGAAAAGGAATAGTTATTTTTGCCATTCACTAGGGAAAATATTGCTATAGTGCTCTATATGAATTTTGTTAATATCTATAAGCCTCCATTTTTTCCATATTCCTAAAAATGATCGATACCCTAAGCAGTACGTATCTATCGTATTCAATGTCCCACCTGAAAAACAGTGGACTGTAAAAAGGATTTCCTCTTTTCCATCTCCATTGAAGTCAGCTCTATATAGTTGGGAAAAAAGACTTCCTGCTTTATGATGGAGACATGATTCACTATCAAAAGAATCTTCTAGTAATTCAACAAAAATACCATCTAATGAGTCTTTATTGATTTGAACTCTATTTTTCTTTAATAAGTCTTTTATACTTTTTCCTTTCAGTTCTGATTCTTCATCTGGAGGAGTAAAGAAATCGAGCAAAGTTGCAGGCAAACTCTGAATTAAATCGATAAATTTTACTTTTGTTGGTTTGTAAAAATTATTTCTAGCATTTTCTAGAAGATTTAGCACTGTTATCATTGAATCAAGATAAGATTCTTCTCTAATGTCTATTGTAGTATTCGAATAATAACCATTGTCCTTTGCATATAAAAAATCTCTTAGAGTTTTAACTTCATACTTTTCATTACTCGCTTCTCTAACAAGAGTTATTGGATAAGGTAGTTTCATTGAAAGATATTTATCGATACTTTCTCCAATTTTTTCTGTTGCTACTACTGATATTTTTCCTGAAATTTTATAAGTATAAATTAGGCTTACTAATGCTATGAGAATGGAAAATAAAGAGAGAACTAATTCTAAAATATCAATGTTATTTTTTATGAGCTCAAACAATTAAAATACCTTTTATATACATAACTGTTAATTATTTATGAAGAAATAATTTTTACATTTTAGATCACATTCTGAAGTTCAAAAATATACTTTAGAAGTAGAATTTGCAAGATTTAATAATTACACTGTGATAGAGAATGCCTTATTTACTACCTTTCATCAAATCCTTCCTATAACGCCCAGCATTGATAATTGCCCAAACTTTAGCAACATGATCATCAATAGTATTAGAAAGATCCTCTGTACGCTTTATCATTCGTTTTAGAAGCTCTTTTACAGTCTCGCCATCTGATACTCTATCAAAATCAATGCTATTGGTCCTATGGGCAATCTGATTGAGATTTACACCCATCTTTCTGAGCTCTGAATTAGAGTCTCTTAATACAACTATTTCATCTTGTGTGTATTGAGGTTCATTAGCAACAAAACTTCTGATAATAGCAATTAGAGTTTGATTTCTACTTTTGTGTAGTTGATCTGCCATACGGTCAACTGCTGCAAGCTCATCAACATTTAGATAAAGCCTTACATCTTTTTTAGCTCCTTTTGGCGGTAAAAAAGATTCTAAGCTTTTCTTTTCAATATTCCCCTGTTGTTGCAAGTGTTCATCAAGCGCAGCTTTGATAACAGCAGCTGCAAGTGTAGCAGGTTTAACACCAAGTTCATTTGAAATAGTGAGCCATTGGTCGTGATAGTTACCTAGATTCAAGGTTAGTTGCTTACGTTTTGAATTACCCATAGTTATGTCCTTCTTGGAAAATTTCGATCATGACCGCAAGTTTACTTGCGACAAAATTCCTAATTTTTTGTGTCACTCAAAAGTAGGGCTAGCCCTAGTTTTGCTCTCAGGGAGCAGGGTCGAAAAAATCAAGATGCACTGCATTCTTGGATATTTTTCCTATCCTGCCCTAGCTAAATTCTTATAAATTTGCCTTAAAAAAGTTGGGCATGCCCTACTTTTTCTCCCTCAAAATTTCACAAAGTTTTTCCTTAAAAAGTTGGGCTAGCCCAACTTTTTACATCAAAACTAGATCTTCTTTTGGAGATTAGTTTTTAAATTTGTTTGCTTAAATGGGGAGGACCTCTCCCCCTATTGACTTAAAATATCTTGCTAAAGGAAGCAACGCTTTCTATTTGCGAGGCAAGATCTTTTTTACATTGCTCAAGATATGCTTCAGGTATGCCTTTAACGAGAGTTTTAAACTCATTAGGTAAAAGAGTATAGATAAAGTAATTCCATAATCTCATCACTCCCATACGTTCTCTTAGGTAATCATGCTTGTTATATACATTTACAAGGCTAGATTCCCTAACATGAGATAGAACATATTCAGCTATAGTTTCTGGAACACCAATTTTAGCCATCCAAGTGCGAGCTGATTTTCTAATGCCGTGCATAGTTACTTCTTTTTGAGTGCAGTTTGTTACAGCCTCTTGAAGTTGAACTAATCGTATAGGCTTGTGCATAGAGCTTTTAGCAAAAAACACGTACTCACTTTGGATTTCATAAGCATCACAATGATTTTTCCAAAAGTTAAGCAACTGTTCCATGAATACAGTAAGAGGAATATCAAAATCTCTACTCATTTTCATGTAGTAGTATGCAGGTACATGAATAACTTTGTTTTCAAAATCAATCCAAGCCCACTGCATTGCAATAAGAGAGCCTATTCTTAAACAAGTAAAAGCAAGCATTAAGAACACAACTCTGTGCATGATCTGCTCATGTTTAAGTTTGTTAAAGAATTTATCCCCTAAATCTTCAGCTTGAACCCATGCATAGCCTATTACTTTAGGTTTTCTGTATTTCTGAGAGATTAAACCATGAGAATTAAGCATGTTAGAGCATGGATTTGAAGGAATGACACCATCGACAACCGCACTATTTAAGCATTGATTCATAGCTCTGATGGCATTGTATTTAGCACCTTGGCTCTTATCACTTGAGGATAAGATCTTATCTACAATAGTAGGTGTGATCCTATCAATCTTATAATTTGATAGACCTGCTAAAACCTTAATTGAGGATTTTAAAGTGCTATATCTTTTGTTGTTCTTGTGAGTGTTTTCACTATTGGGATCACAGATAAAGAACTTAAGCCACTCTTGAGAGTATTCAGCAAAAGTAGGAGCCGAGCTTATATCAGCGATCTTTTTCTCTTTTTGCTGCAATACTATTTTTCTAGCTTTTTCACGAGCTTCTTTTAAAGATACATCATGGTATCTGCCTAATGCCTTCAATTTACTTCCACGATTTTCATATACACGGATGTAAAAAGAAGAAAGACCAGATGGGAGCACATCCACAAATAGACTGTCACCACAGTTAATTTTCTTGCGCTTGCCAGCTAGAATTGCAAGTTGGACCTCTTTATCCAGCTGTTTTACAGTTATTAGGGCTTTTTTCATTATGCAACTTCTACACTAGGCTTTTGAAACTGAGAATACTTCATCTCTAAAGCTCTTTTATGATTTGGAGTTGTTGCATGCTCTTGAATAAAATCCAAAATAGCTGCATCACTTTCATTCTTTGAGATCTTCTCATGGAGAATTTCAAATGATGTATGCCCACTAACAAAGATACTGCTAGGTGATTTACCTGCTTTATTGGTGGTTGTAATGATGCTGCAAGCTAACTTTGTAATTAAATCCTCTGTTATTCCCTGCGCTTTTAAGCACTTTTCACCTGCTTTTACTATGTCTGAAAATGAGTAGTGATGCTTAGAGGTAGGATTAAAAAACACTGCTTTTAATCTATCTTTGCAATCTTCAAACTTGAATTTGAAATCAACATTAGTTCTTGCACATAGCTGCTTAGCAGATTCAAAAAACAACTTTTCAATAAACAAAACATAAGCTCGTTGAGACTTGCGTAATTTACTTAAGTGTTTACCGCCATTAAATCAGCCAGTGTCCGACAACTTTCAGCCAGCTGATCTTTTTTTCTACTCCGTCAGCTTTTC
>CAKVCL010000060.1 GCA_934725855.1 uncultured Cellulosilyticum sp.
CATAGTATTTACAGAAATGAATGACTTGGTCACTTGTATTTATTGGAATTTATAAACTACTTTCTTGTAAAGTGGTGGCTGTAATAGTATATGCAGGAAAAAAGTATGAGGTTAAAAATAAATAAGGTGTTAATGATATCTACATATGCATATGCTACAATCAATCCACAATGAAAAATAAAAAATGAGGAGACCTATATGTACTTATTAGATTTGATTGGAACCATATTGGGCTTTGGACTCAACTTATTTGTGGGAATATTAAAGCTTGCCATTGTAGCCATTATTGCATTGATGGCAGTTTATAAAGGTTATAATCCATGGTTCTTTTCGATTGTTGCAATTGTTACTCCATGGCCAATGAGCCTATTTTTAATATTTATTATGAGTTATTTACCTAAGAAATTCCCCAAATTTCCTAAGCCTATTAGAAACCACTCTGCTTTTGAAGGAAAAAATCCAGTGATTGCTTCTATTATGGCACTATCAGCTATGATCGCTAAAGCAGATGGCAATGTTACAAAAGAAGAAATTCATTTTATTAAAGATTTTATTATGAGTCATTTTGGCATTCAAAGTCAAGAAGTTAATGATTATGCAGACTGTTTTGATTTTGGGAAACGCCATCCAGAAGAATACGCAGTCTTTACAGAAATGATCTTTGGCTATTATCATACGAGAAGAGATTATGTGATGCTTCTTGCTTATATGTTTGTAGGCATTGCCTTTCAAGAAGGAACGGATTCAAGTGCTAAAGAAGCCCAGACTAGAAAAATTGTACTTGCCTTAGGCTTATCTGAATATGAATACCAAGCCATCCGTATGGCTTATCTTGGTCAAAGTCAAGGCTATGAACAAAATTATGGTGGACAAGGTTATGGTAATAGTTATATGCCACCACAAGATTTAACGAAGAAATACTGTGAAGTACTAGGGGTAAGTGAAGAGGCCAGCCTATCAGAAATCAAAAGAGCTTATCGTAAACTGGTAAAAGAATATCATCCGGACAAAATGGCATCAGAAAGTGTACCACCAGAATACATCGAATTTGCTAATAAAAAAATTAGAGAAATCAATGAAGCCTATGAATATCTAGAAAAAATTAAAGGCGCTAAGTAATAAATGTGACAAAAAATAATAAAAAGTATTGCAATTGGACGAATATTACGATATACTTATATTTGTTCAAGGCCCATTGGTCAAGCGGTCAAGACGTCACCCTCTCACGGTGAAATCATGGGTTCGATTCCCGTATGGGTCATAAAACAAAAGCGGTAAGCCTAGAGTATCAAAGGATACAAGGCTTACCGCTTTTCTCGTTTTAGTGTGTAATAGGATGAAAATGTGTAGTAAGTGTGTAGTAAGAAAATAAAAAAAAATATAAGCTAGCTGAAAATGTCATTTAAACATTGGACTTCTGTTGCTTTTTTCTCAGGAATAACATGAGTATAAATATTCATAGTTGTAGTGATATCTTTGTGTCCCATTAACGCTTGAACGGTTTTAACTGGGACATCCTTTTCAAATAACCTTGTTGCATAGGTATGCCTTAGTGAATGAAAGTTCCTATAAGGTATATTAGCTTTGGCCAAGGCTCTTTCATATGACCGAGTTAAATTACGAGTATCAATATAGTTACCCGTTTCGGTGGCAAATACTAAGTCGTTATCTTCATATATTTCCACATTCTTTTCTTTTTCCTTGTCTTGTCGCTCCTTATGGAGTTTTAGTTCATTTGTCACAGATGTAGGGATGGGAATAGTCCTAATACTAGATAGAGTTTTTGGTGTGTGTTCTACAACGCTCCATGATCTGGTACCGTCACTTTTCACTTTAGCAATATTTGTGATTAATGCTAATAGTATTATTATCCAAGTCCACATCTTTCCACTTCAAGCCAATTAATTCATCCAGTCGCAAGCCAGCTCCAAAGGCTAGTATAAATAAGGCTCTATTCCTATGTTTATCAAGTGAAGCAATAAAGGCCTTTTGTTCTTCAAGTGTAAAGTAATGTATTTCTTCTTCTGCTGCTTGCTGTGGCTTAGGTAAGGTTATCATGTCACAATAATTTCTTGTGATGATGCCTTCTTTAAGTGCCTTATTAAGGCAGCTCTTTAAATGTTTATTGACTGTTTTTATTACATTTAAGCTGACACCTTGCTCCAATAAAGTGTTATAATGTTTTTGTAGGTCGTCGGCTCTTAGCTTAGATAGCTTTATTTTGCCGATTGTAGAGCCTTTAATATGATTCCTATATAAAACTATCATACTTAGTAAAAGTCGTGTCCTTGAGGTCATTTACACGATAATTGAATAGCCATTTACGAAAGTATTCCTCAAGAGTGATTTTATCATCGCTACTGGTAAGACCACTATTCATTTGAGTTTTGTATTCAGCCATCTTGTCAATGACCTCTTGCTTTTTATAGCTTGAAAACAGCTTTCTTAGTGGCTTGCCTTTATCATCATAGCCAATTACATAAGCACCCCTATAATAAGTTTTATTATTACGCTTTTCTGTCCATATTGTCCCCTCTCCATTTGCTTTGGAGCGGGGCTTTTTCTTTTTCTTCTCATCAGGCATTTACTCACCTTCTTAATTTTCTTTTCTATAATCTTTTAAATCAACGATATCGGCAGTATTTCTTATGACCGCTTTTTCTAAGTGAGAAATGTCCTCTTTAACTTCTTTTACACCCTGCATAATAACCTCATCAGATTGGAGAGATACGTCCCTTGCATCAAATAATGCTGCTATTTTAGGCTCAATTTGATGTTCTAGTACCATATCAATTTTATCCAGGCGTTTATTTATACTATTTATATCTTCCTTAGTTGCCATGTTATTTTTTATGTTATTAATTTCTTTATCAACTGATGATATTTTTTCTAATATTAATTTTAATGTTTCTTCCATTTTGCATTATCTCCTTTTATTCATTTACTTGTAGTGGTTTACTTAATTCATATAACTCATCAGGACAAATATCTTGACCATGTGCCCACTCTATAGAAAAACCGTTTGTAGTAACTGTATTAAAATATGCACTATCATTCAGCTCACTATACCAATTTCCTTTTATATACGGGGTAACGTCAAAAATCTTAATTTCTCCATTATCAAAGAAAATTTTTAAGTGATAATTTTTTAAAACTTCAACATTTGTTGCAGTAGGTCGTAACATATTTCTATCACCTGCCTAATTTTATTTTAATGGCTCAATCTTAAAGTATTCATTACCCTCAGATAATAGTGTCCAGTTTGCTTTTAATTCATCTTCATGTATTGCAATCCAAGCGGATAATAATTTCATTTGTTTACTAGGGAAAGAGCCTTCTAATATTTCACCATCTATGGTGACAACTACTTCGTTACCTGAATAAATTGCATGAATATGTGGCTTGTGGTGCTTGCCACCTTTTTCACTTTGCATCCTGACAATAATTCCATAAAACATACTTAATGTTGGCATTTGACCATCTCCTTTTTATTTTTAATTTCCCTTGCTATCTCCCAGGTTAGAGGGGCATTATCACGTGCATAACTTTCTAGTTCAAAGGCTTCATCCTCACTAAATCCCATTATCTTAGTAAAGTTGTAGGTTGGCAAGGTTAATTCTGCTATATCAAAGCCTTTACCGTTTGGGCGTTCGTAGTGCAGTTGTATTTGTTCAAGATAATTTGTTTCATAGATACTACTAAATGTTAAGACTATATTGTCCACGGTTGAATAATAGTTTTGCATGGTACTGCTCCCTTCTTTTCTTCAGGCATTTATTCACTTTCTTTTTGATTCTTTATATTTCTTTATTAAGGGTTTTATACATACTGGGATGTCTTCATCATCCATATAACTACCATAATAACCACACAATATTAGTTCCATACTTTCATCTATTGATTCTAACCCGTATTTATTTACAAATTGTACCATGTTTTCTATGCTGTCTTTAAATATCATCTTACGTGATAATTCAAATGTTTTCTTTAATTGATCTTCTAGTTGTGTAAGACTTTTTTCTAGTGGATGGCTGTAATAAGAGGATAAAGCCAGCTGCAGGAGATAAATGAAATGTGCTATTTGTTCAAGTGTATTATTAGCTAATCCCAAGCCTATAAAACTACGAACATCATCTAAAATTTTGTACACTGTATCATTAATAACTTCATTATCATTGGAAATTATGTCATTTAAGTATCCCATAAAATCTCTGATTTGCTCATTGATAGCTTCTTGATGTTTTGTTTCTTTTTTTCCTAATAAATAATCAACATCAACATTTAGGGCTAGAGATAATAATGTAAGTGTATGACTATCTGGTTCTCTTCCACCCGTTTCATATCTTGCGATAGATGTACGTGAGATATTCCCGTCATATTCTTCCGCAATGATATCTGATAATTGTTGCTGAGTTAGTTTCTTTTCCTCTCTACTTTTTTTTAAACGCTCGCTTAGTATTGAATTCATTTGGTATTCCTCCTTCATATCTATCATAATAACACTAAATGTCTCAGAATGGAACAAAAAAATACTTGACGTACCATTAAGGAACATATAGAATGCAATTGTACCAAGCAGGAACAATTGGAAGAGGTGAGTTAATGAAAATCAATGTAAAAAACTTAGACACTGCTATGGCAAATAATCTTTTTGATATTGCAGTATTAGCTGAAAGAAGCGAAGTTAGTCGAAACTCTATTTCAAGGATTAAAAATGGGCGAACTACTGAAGTAAGAGCTTCCACGGTTGGTAAACTAGCGAAAGCACTAGGATGTAAAGTTGAAGATTTACTTCAAGATTAATAGTTGCTTGCCATACAAGCAGCAATTCACGAAGTCGTGAAAATGTTCCAATTTATAACCAATGGACGGTTGGTAACCGTAGTTTAAAGTCGGGTTTAACGACTTTAGGAAGGAAGTGAACAAATGACGAGAAATACACTTATTTGGAAAATAGTTAATGCTTTAAATGACAATGATACATTAGACATCAGAAACTTTGAAACATACGTCGAACAAGCTAACGCAATACATGACGTTATTCAAGAAGAGCTTGAAGGGTATGTGATTGTTGAAGGGAGCGTGATTGACTAATGAGTGAGGTAGTAGTATCAGAAGAAAAAGTAAAAGACCTTACCGAAAAGGTTCAAGAACATAGAAAGAGAATTGAAAGGCTTACTTTTACAGTGAGTGAAGCAGCTCAAGTTTTAGGTATAGGTACAAGTAAAATGAGCCAACTTACTAAGTCGAAAGATTTTCCCGTTATTAGAGTCGGCAGGCGTATTTTGATACCTATACATAAATTTGAGGAATGGATTGACAACAATGTTGGTCAAGAATTTTAGGCAGGTGATTGACTTGAATAATGAAACTTATAAATACATACCAGAAGATATGAAGAACGCTACTAGATGGGTGGCATATGTAAAGGAGTGGGATGAAAAGCGTCAGAAATACAATAAAATTCCTTATGATGTTTTATCAGGATATAAAGCAAAATCCAATGATCTAAAAACATGGACAACATACAATGAAGCCTTATCTCGTGTTAAAGGTTTTGACGGGTTAGGTTTTATGTTAGGGGATGGGTTCTTTGGAGTTGATATTGATGGTGTCGACCTAAACGATCCATTAATTAGTGAGGTTGTGGACACTTTAGGCAGCTATGCTGAAATCTCTCCAAGTGGTAAAGGTATTCATGTTATTTGTAAAGGACATTTACCAAAAGGTAGACGTAGAGTAGGAAACATTGAAATGTATGATAAAGGTCGTTTCTTTACAGTGACAGGAAACAGGATAAGCACACATAGTAATGTTGTCGACTGTACAGAAATAATCAAAGGCTTGCATAAAAAGTATTTGGGGCAAGATGAAAAGGCTCATACTGTCCCAGTACAAGCCCCACAACAAAGTTATTTATCTGATACAGATATTATAACAAAAATTGAGGGTAGCAAGCAAGCTGATAAATTCCATAGCCTATATAATATCGGGCAACTATCGGGAGATCATTCAGCTGATGATATGGCATTGTGTTCAATACTAGCGTTTTGGACGGGCTGTGATGCGAGCCAGATGGACAGAATATTCCGCAGTAGTGCATTGATGCGTGATAAGTGGGATAGAAAACAAGTCGGTACTACATACGGGGCAATAACTATCCAAAAGGCTATTGAAAACTGTAAAGAAGTTTATGACCCAGAACATAATAAGCCAAAGCCTAAAGATGATTTTAAGGTTGAAGTAAAGCAGGAGCAACATGGGAAAAACCTTATTTTAACAAATAACGGGAACATTCAAAAAAGGTGGGAAAATGTTGATGCTATACTAACCTCTAAAAATATTAATGTTAGATACAATGAAATGACTAAGGAATTGGAGTTTACTGGAGTGCAGTCAAATAAAGATATGATGGATGCCACTTTTACGCGAATAGGAAGTATATTACTTGACAATGGTTTATCTTTATCAAAAGACAGGCTGTATGATTACGTGTATTGTATGGGAAGTCAAAACAGGTATAACCCTATAGCTGATTACCTTATGTATTGTAAGTCTTTAACTAGTGCGACAATAGATGAAGTGAGAAAACTATATGATACTTTGTATTATCAAACAGCAGACCCAGACAGGGTGAAGTTTTACAATACGATGCTTTTAAAATGGTTATTAAATTGTGCGAACATAGCCTTTAATACTTTGGATGAGCAACGGACTTTTGAATTTGCGTTGTTATTTAAAGGCAAGCAGGGCATAGGTAAAAGTAAATGGATAAGATCGATAATACCTAATGATATGTTTATAGGGGATGTAATACTTGATTTAAACGATAAAGATATGAAGTCAGAAGTGTTGCAAAAATGGATTGTGGAGTTAGGAGAAATTAGTGGAACGTTCAGGAAAAGTGACCTTAATAAATTAAAAGCATTTATCACATCTTATAAGGATACATGGCGAAATCCTTATGGAAGGAATAGTAATACTTATCCAAGACGAACAGGTTTTTTTGGCACTGTTAATGATGAAAAGTTTTTAGTAGATAAGACAGGAAATAGGCGTTTTGTAGTATTACCTATAGAAAAATTGGATTACAGGCATTACGTAAAACGTGATGTAATGTGGGGCGAAATAATGCACTTATTAGATAACTATAATGAAGTTATTTACATGACCCCAGAAGACCAACGTATAAATGAGATGTATAACGAAGATTATGTATTAGCTACAGATACTGAATTAGCCTTAGATGATGCTTTTAATTGGAATAGTACAGAAATAGGTGCGTTGACTTTGACTATGATAGCGGAATTATTAAAAAGTAAAACTGGTAAAGTATATTCAGAAAACGCAATCAGATCTGCTTTAAATCATAAAGGTTATTATTCAGAGCGATTTTATGCAGGTAAAGAAAATCATAAGGTACGTGGACGATACTATAAGTTACCATTTATTGATGGTTTATCGTTGCCTTTTTAAATAGCTGTCCCCCTGTCCTGTATGCTGTCCCTACTTCTGTCCCGCATATAAACACAGTTATATCAATGCTTTATGCATATATAGGGACAATAGGGACAGCAAATACGTATAAAGTAGAAAAATAGTAAATAGTTAATAGGTGGAATATAGTTTTTTAGAAGTTTTTTAAATAGCTGTCCCTCTGTCCTGTTGTCCTTGTAAAAATTTGAAAGCATTGAATATCAAAGGATATATGAGTGTGATGAAAAGGAAACAGGGGGACAGCTAATATAGGAAGGATGATAAGAATGGGTTTTACAGCAAAAGTAAAAATAAAACAAATGAATACAGAGGTTAAGTTGTTCCATAATCCTAACTATGTGATTGAGAATGGGAAACAAATAAGGCTCAACGTAGAACAGCAAATGAATGAGTTTATGAAAGGCAAAGACATTATAGATATAAAGGTATCAAGTGCTTATGATACAGGTTATGAGGAGACAACCGACACGATAATAGTTGTTTATAAAGTAGAAGAGGAGGTTTAAGAATATGAGCAGTTGGATAAAAATATCTGATTATGTATTACATATGAGACACAAGAATTTAACTGATTGGGAATTGCTTGATGAGTTTATCAGCAAAAATCAGATAGTAAGATGTGCTGGTTTAATAAGTGGTGGGAGGATAGAGAGATTATTACAGAATGGCACTTTTTCATCTTTCTATTTAGGGTATAACACCACTTTACAAGAAAGTAGTTTATAAATTCCAATAAATACAAGTGACCAAGTCATTCATTTCTGTAAATA
>CAKVCL010000061.1 GCA_934725855.1 uncultured Cellulosilyticum sp.
CGTTTTATGATTATTTTAGTAAGGTAACGATATCACATGATTGGAGCTTATTCTACTTGTAAATTTAACTAGCACAATCCGTAAAATAGCAATCGAGTAGAAGGGGATTTTAAATAATCACACCACCGTGCGTACCGTTCGGTACACGGCGGTTCAATCAACTTAACAAGTAACACACCTTGCGGTGTAATAATCTAACATTGAGACTAGTCCAAATCGGGTTAGTCTCTCTTTATTTATGGCAAAGTTCATAGTACTTCTTTGACATACACAGGCAATCCTTGCACCTGTGTATGCTGTTTTCCACGCTATGTCTTTATCAATACCTAGTTTTATTAGATTCTTCGCTCTATTTTGCGGTGTTCTCCAATGCTTTCATATACACATACGTAATCGGTAGCGGATATGCTTATCCATTTCTCTGCATAAATATTTCATACTTCCGATTTTAAAGTAGTTTATCCACCCTCTAATGAGCTGATTTAATTTCGTCACCTTATAACTATTCTCCGCACCCAAACTTCTGCATGTAAGTTGTTTCGTTCTTACTTTGAATTTTGCAACTGATTTTATATGTGGTTTTGCTTTATACTGATGTGCTTGTCTGTCAAAGTAAAATCCAAACCCAAGATATTTCAACCCTTGTGGTCTATCTATTTTACTTTTTGTCATGTTTACTTTCAGCCCTAGTTTCTCCTCAATAAACCTTGTAAGATTTCTCATTACTCGCTTTGCTGACATTTCACTTCTGACCATGATTATACAGTCATCTGCATATCGGACAAACTTCAGTCCTCTTTTCTCCATCTCTTTATCTAACTCATTAAGCATGATGTTGGCTAATAATGGTGATAGATTTCCTCCTTATGCAAAGAAACAGACTATGCAAAGTAAGTTGCTGTATCTCCCATAAACAAAAGTTTTATATCTGCTTTACTTTGCATAGTATTCTTTCTGTTATAAATCAGATAACCATTCCATCAGATCGTTATTTTCGCTCCAATCCGGTAGATTAGAATCTACCAAATCAGGATAGGCATTCTCCAATGCTTTCCGTTTGAGTTCAGCATCAGCTCTGGCATAGATTTCAGTGGTTTTGATATCACTGTGTCCCAGAAAATCACGGATATAGATTAAATTTACCCCTGCCTGAAGCAGATGGACTGCCTTGGAATGCCGAAGCATATGGCATCTTACTTTTTCCGGTACTTTATCTGATACTTCGTGCGCCATTACAGCATATTTGTTTACCACATAGGCAACACCTTCCTTGGAAAGCTTGTTATGCTGTTTATTCGTAAAAAGAGGGTAGTCGGTTTTGTGTGCCTGCCCCAGCCTGTTTTCAAAGATATATGCTTCTACAAGTGTGGCTGTATTCTTCATAATGGGTACCCGGCGTGTTTTGTTACCTTTTCCAGTAATTATCAGCACAGGATTGCTCCCAGGGATAAAATCTTTCACAGAAAGATCTATTATCTCCTGTACTCTTGCACCACTGTCATACATCAGACTTATGAGCGTAAGATCTCGTCGTCCCTGAGATGTTGTTTTATCCGGCTGCTCCAGCAGAATCTTTATTCCTTCCGGAGACAAATGTTCTACTATAGTCTGTCGTTTCTTCTTCACTGGGATGGCAAGCACTTTCTGATAGTGATACAAGGATTCCGGTGATTCTGCTTGTGCATATCGAAAAAAGGAATGAATTGCTGTTAGTCTTAGATTCCTCGTGGAGATGGAGCTTTTCCGCTCTGTTTCCAGCCAGTTCAAAAACCCAGTAATCAGTTCTGGGGACAGCTTCTTCATAGTAAGTTTTTCGATTGGAATCACTTCTTCCTGCTCACAGAAAAGCAGGAGCAGTTTAAAAGTATCCCTATAGGATTTGATGGTATTTTTACTGACATTTCTCTGTAAAGGGAGATAGTCAGACAGGAAAGAGGTAAGGTGTATAGAGAAATCAGTCGGTTTCATAGGAGAAGCCCTCCATTTCCGGAATGATGTCCTTATAGCACTTTTCTAGTTTCATCCGGATATCTGGAAAGACATCCGCCGTCCATCTGAGATAGTATGCTGTTTCGGTAAAAGTCTGGTGCCCCAGATAAGTGCGCATCATGGGAATCAATACCATGAGATCCCGATCCTGTCTGGCCCATTCTTTTAGACGGTAAACACAGTAAGTATGTCGAAAGTCATGGACTCTCGGTCCGTTACCACTGTGTGAGATACCTGCCTTCCAGAGAAAGCGTCTGAAATTTTTATATATATTTCCTACAGTCATGGGCTTTCCTTCATACCCCGGGAAAAAGTAGTTTTCAGATTCTGGGAAAGGATGAACCTGTTCTGTATACTTACGAAGTCTCAAGAGCATGGATTCCGGCATCGGCACCAGACGGTTGTTATGGTTCTTTGAATCACGTATGGTCAACACACCTCGATTCAGGTCAACATCCCCGACTGTCAGCAATCGTGCTTCTGAACAGCGCAATCCGCAAGAAAGGAGCAGTCTGAAAAACTCCGGCATAATCAGATGTCGGTAAGGAACACTTGAACAGTAGTTGCATTTATCCGTTTCAGCAAAAAATCTCCGCAGTTCGTCTGGTGTATAAATGTGTGGCACATACTGTTGTCCTGCGGGATAGTAATTCTTTGGAAGTATCCATAATCGGATCCCGATGCTGCTTAGATACTTTGAAAACTGCCGTATAACAGAAGCTCGGGAACAGTGATTTGCAGCTGTTTCATGCATTGTTTTGAAACACCAGCCGGTTACGGCTTCCTTGGAAAGGGTATCTGTTTCAGGATAATGTACTGCAAGGTATTTATCAAAGCGTCCCAGAATTCCCGGTTCGGAATTATATTTGAACCCGACAGAACGTTTGAGTAAGATAAAATCTCTCATTTGTGTTTTAAATGGTCCTATGAAAACCAGTTCAGCCAAGGCGGATCACCTCCTCGAAATCCAGAGGGCATTCTGCCAAATGTGCCATATCTACTTTAAGATATACAGCTGTTGAATTCGTATCCAGATGACCCATAATGTCAGAGATAACCGGGAGCGATGTATCTTTTTCAAGAAGCACGCTTGCCATGGTATGGCGCAGGCTGTGCATCCCACGACGCTTGCCTGATACAGGAATATGAGCTTTTTCCATATATGTTTTTATCAACTGATTCAGATGGTCACCTTCTGAAAAAGGCAGAAATGGTGCCATGTGGCGGACAAAAATATAGGGACTATCAACTTTAGGCCTTCCGTATTTCAGGTAGTCGATCACAGCCCATCCAACATCCGGCACAAGCGGGAACTCCATAGGTTGTTTCGTTTTTGACTGAACAAAACAGAGTTTCTTTTCTGCCCAGTTAAAGTTTTCAAAACAAAGACTTTTGATATCAGCACAACGAAGACCGAGCCGACATGCAATGAGTATGATGGCATAATCCCTTTTCCCTTTAGGGCTTCCACGGTCAATGGCGCCAATGAGCTGCTTTAATTCTTCATGTGTCCATACAGAAGGAATAGCTGTCTGCTTACGCGCTTTTACCATTGGCATCTCGGCAGCGAAATCAACTGTAATAACGTCTTCCTGATACAGAAAACGGAAAAATGCACGCAAAGAACAAATATGCTGCTCTACTGTTTTGTAAGTAAATCCGGCCAGTGTACGGATGTAAGAATAGATGACTTTCAGTGTAATTGTACTAAAATCCGCCATATCATGTGCTTCCAGATAGTCCATCATGTAGGAAGACTGCTTCACGTAATGATCTGTAGTCACCTGGGAATAGCCTTTCTCCTCACAATACTTTTGGAAACGTTGTTGCATCTCCAAAAAGAATGGCTCGGTCAGAAGTTCTTTGTGCTTCATGTAACGTCGAAGCACAGCACGATGAAGCTGAAAATCACCAACCATGCGGATAACACGTAGTTCCTGAGTTTCTTTCTGTGGAAGTGTCCTTGCAAAATCATCTTGAGTAATGCCGAAGAATTCTCGTACAAAGTCTATACCGAGTTGTTCGGTGTAGTAGCTTTCACCACGATCTTCCGCAAAAGCCATTAGTTGGTTCCATCGCCTACGGTAAAAGGTCATACTTCCTTTAGTATAACCAAGCCGTAGGAGCTCCTGATCCAGTTCAGAAATCAGGTCGGGTAAATATTTTTTATCCATAAAGTACCTCCGATATGATAATTCTGAGAATTTCTCTCACGAATATCTTCGGAGACTATGCAAAGTAATACAATTAAAAATTGCTTAAATACAGTATTCTCAGTATTTACTTTGCATAGTTACTTACTTTGCATAAGGAGGGTTATGCAAAGCTTAGCATAACCCTCCTTGTGGTGTTCCAACTATAGAATCTTCATATTCACAATCGATCATAATCCCACTTACTAAGAACTTCCTAACTATTGAGATTACATCTCCATCTTTAATCGTTCTACCTATAATAGTCATGAGTTTATCGTGGTTTACCGTATCAAAGAATTTTTCTAAATCAATGTCAACTATCCAGTTATTATCTTCATTCATCATACCTAATGCTGTCATGATTGCTTGCTGCGCACATCTATTAAGTCGAAACCCATAGCTATGGTCATGAAATTGTTTCTCATAGATTGGTGTTAACACCTGAGCTATGGCTTGTTGTACGAATCGGTCTGTTACTGTCGGTACTCCTAAGTTTCTGATACCACCATCTGGTTTTGGTATCTCCACCCTACGCACTGGTTGAGGTTTATATTTCCTTGTCCTCATCTGTTCCTTGAGTTCTTCACCATTCTTTTCAAGGTACTTCTTGAGTTCTGTGTACTTCATTCCGTCCACTCCCTCTGCACCTTTGTTTCGTACTACTTGTAGATATGCCTTATTGAGATTATCTCTAGACAATATCTGTTCCATTAGATTATTTATGTTCATGCGTTGTTTCCTTTCCGCCTCGCTTGATTTGACCATCCTTTTCACGATTGGATACGGCAGATGTTGTCATTTCTGCAACACGAGACATACTTCAACTGATTGATTGTTCACCCCTTCGCTCCATTTCCATTACAGAAACTTCTTTACTACTATGGGCTCGGCTGACTTCTAACAGTTCGTTGTTACTCGGCTAATGAAACCGCTGTGAGACCTCCCCGTTTAAGGTGCGAGCTCTTTCCCCTCATCTATCCGCCGCATTTACTCTACTCCTACAAACATGGTAGTTATTAGACTTCATTGCTTTTTGCCAACTTATCTCTCAGAGTCTAGCCTTATATGCGATTTCTGTTTGTCGGACCAAGGGTTTGCCTACAGCTTCCTTCAGATTCCACCTCACGGTGAACACCCTTGCTGTTCAGCTATGTGCTTCCCACTACCTGGGCACACAGGGATTTTCACCCATTAGAGCCCGCCCATGGCGGGCAAACAAAAAAGAAAGCCAACCCGAAGGTTGGCATATAAATTGACTATTTGTTTGACTGAAAATTATATCTGTAATTATTTTAAACCAAAGAGTTAAGGAATTATTTTCTCCATATACTTCTTATAAATTTTCTTTGATTTACTTCATATATCTTTTTATGTTCTAATTTATAGCTATCTAAGTATATAAAATCATTTTCTTTCAATATATCTGATTCAGTAATATTAGGATTATCATTTGGCATCTCACTAAAGCCATTAACCCATAGAATACCACCTTTATTAATATTGTTCATCAAGTTACTATATAGTTGTGGTTTTAATCTATAATGATTAATTATAATTGCTTCAAATTTATTTAAATTATTGAGACTAGTATCTTTTGATAAGTCTACTAACTTTGTTTCAATTTCAAGAGCTTCTTCTTTTGCAAAATAGCTTAACCTTTTTAAGGCTTCTTCACAAAAATCTATAGCAAATACTTTATAGCCTAACCTTGCTAAATAAATAGCATTTCTTCCATCACCACAAGCAATATCTAGCACTTTTCCTTTCTTGGGAAAATATCTGATGTCATTCTCTAAACACTTTTCATGTATCATAATATTTAATTTTCTTTCTTTAAATCGTGCATTCCACCAGTCATTATCACCCATATATTTCACTTTTATATTTCTCCTCTTTCTTTATAACTAACTTTAGGCGTTTGCAAAACGCCACAAGACACATAAATACGGCATATTTTTGCTTCAAAAACAAATAACTCCTCACTGGATATGGTATAATAGAGTTGACAAAAAACTAAAAACCGTTACCCAAGAAAGGAGTTATTATAATACCACATAAACAGCTTTCTTTGCCAGATATTTTTTCAGATTGCCAGGAAAAATTTGAAAATGATAAACCTACTTTTCTTTCTCTATTAGAAAACCACATCGATCTGGACGAAATCATTCCAACTACTTTTTATAATCATTTCTATGCATCAACAGGAAGATCCCGTAAATACTCTTTACATGCTTTACTCTGGGCTCTGATTATCCAACGTATTTTCTCCATCCCTACTGATCAGCTTCTTTTAACTTTTCTTACTTACTCTAACCACTTCGTTAGTTCTGTGGTTTTACAAAAGTTCCTGATGCTTCTAAAATTACCCGGTTTAAGCAAGACTTTTAGATGATCTGCAGCTCGTATTCAGCAACCTTGTTGATCTTACAGAACCTATCTGCCAAGCTATTGTGGTATGTCGACACTTATTTAGACACTTTTTTGAAGGGCATTTCATATTTTGTTGACTTCACTTTCCAGATGCTATTGACATTGAGCCTCCGTGGTTATGATTTCCTGTTCTTCAAAAATCCATTATTCTATTGATATTTTCTCTATATTGTTTAGGTGACAGATATTGCAGTGACGAATGAATCCTATGATTATTGAACCAATTAACATAATCAGCAAGCTTATACTGAAGTTCTTCTAAAGACTCAAATCTATTGTTTTTAACAAATTCTGTTTTAATAATCTTATAAGTTGCTTCTGCTACCGCATTATCATAGGGACAACCTTTCATGTTCAGTGATCTATCAATGTTAAAAGTGTTCAGTACTTCATCTATGGCCTTATTCTTAAACTCATTTCCTCTGTCCGTGTGGAATATATTGATCTTACTTAAATTTGCATTAATACTGCTAAATGCAGAAAGTACTAACTTAGCATCTTTATGCTGACCGCAGCTATAGCCAATTATTTCTCTATTAAATAGGTCAATTAGAACGCATATATAGTTCCAACTCATACCTACTCTAACATAAGTTAAGTCGCTTACAACCACGTTATATTGTGGCTGACTATTAAACTTTCTTTTAACTTTATTGGCTACTTTAGATTCATTTCATTTATCAGAATGAATTTTAAATTTTTATTTTTCTAGTACCGTAGTTATTGCGACTTTGCCTAAAGATTTCTTTAACTTCAGATACAAGTTCTGTTTCATCAATTTTAGGTTTTGATTCGTAATAATAAGTTGCTCTTGCAATTTTTAGGACTCTACACATTGCTGATACTGAGTATTTATGAACATTTGCCTTGATCACATTTACTTTCGTCCTAGTATCAGCGCCGCTTGCTTTAAAATGTCATTTTCCATTTCAAGCTGCTTGTTTCTCTTTCTAAGTTGAATGAGCTCATTTTCTAAATCTGAGCGATTGTCCTTTTCTCTAAAAGAACCAGTGCCTTGATGCTGTTTAATCCATTTGTCTACTAAAGATGGAGAGATATCATATTCACGAACAATATCACATTTTCTTTTCCCATTTAAGTATAGATTAACAAGTTGTTTTTTAAATTCGTCAGTAAAAGTACGTGGGGTTCTTTTTGGTTTTGTCTGAGTCATAATAAGTGTTCTCCTTAAGCATAGTTATTTTATTGTATATGACCTTGAAAAAACTGTCTAGTTAATTGTAACCTATCCAACTTCCCTATCAGCCAACGGCTTTCCTCTCCCATTTATGGGTGGTGTGGTTAATAAGGTCTTTTCTTCTTGCCTAGCCAAATACTTAAGGTGTAAAGGCTTAATTGACTCAGTGCAATCTTGAAGTGTTGTATAAGGTTCAATAACATTCCCTGTTACTGTAAAGAATCGCCCCTTATCATAGCACTCAAAGGTAAGCGTCAATTCAAGCACACCTATAAAAAATACGCCACCGCTAGTATACTATTACTAGTCTTGTGGCGTATTAA
>CAKVCL010000062.1 GCA_934725855.1 uncultured Cellulosilyticum sp.
TTACGTATCGTAATCTATATCAAAATACCATCATTTAAAGTGAAGAATGCAGCAGCATTTAATTTGCCGAACAACATTATAGGGTAAATTGAGAAAATCAGGAGGTGCGACTCACCTCCATGTTTAGAATCCATAATTTCTGATTTTTCGGTCAGAGGTTGTGGATTTTAGTCTTTTTAAGAAGTAATCTTTAAGTGAGGTAACCTTTGAGTTTCAAGGGACTCGGCTAGGTAAGTAATAGAAAAGCAAAATGTTAAATGAGGAAGCTGCTAAAGGAAAAATTTAGTAGACTCTTCTTTCATGTGCGCCCAGCATGGGCACAATCTAACAGGTGAAAGTCCTGAGTGTGGGTTGATAATGCCAAGCACATAGCCAAGGGCAAGGGTGTCCATCGTGAGGTGGAATCTGAAGGAAGTCGGCGGAAAAACTCTGGTCTGACGAACAGAAATCACATATGAGGCATATGTACATTGGATGAGGTTGCATGACAAACCAAAGTCCTAAACTATCCGAAAGTGTACGGTGTAAATGTGACAGATAGATGGAGTGAAAGATTGCGTTCTTACCTGGGGAGGTCTGATATCCCGCTGTTCAGAGGATACACTTCCTAAATGGTAACCTATACAGTGATGTATAACTAAGATATCAGAAGTCAGCAGAGGTCATAGTACTGGATAAGCTAGGCGCTATCCAGGAAGGACTGAACATTAAGGAGGTTTTCAGCTTTGAATAACTCAAATCATTTACAAAGAAAGCAGATAACCAAAATATTGGGTCACCTTGAGATGATAAGGTTGGAAACTGGAAGGAATCAAGGGATGCAGAGTAATGATATGGCGTTTGAAAAGAGAGAAAGAGAAAACAATGTAGGAATTGAAACAAGTAATCTACTCGAAAGAATATTAGCAAGAGAAAATATGATTCTTGCAATGAAACGGGTGATTAAGAATAAAGGAAGTCACGGTGTAGACGGCATGAGATGTGATGAACTTCGCACATATGTCATTAAACATTGGACAACTATAAAACTTAAATTACTTGAAGAGACATATAACCCATCACCAGCTAGAAGAGTAGAAATACCAAAACCTAACGGAGGTACAAGATTACTAGGAATACCAATAGTAATAGATAGGATGATTCAGCAAGCCATTGCTCAAGAACTTACAAAAATCTATGACATAAGCTTCTCGGATAATAGTTTTGGCTTTAGACCAAATAGAAGTGCACAAGATGCCATTAAAAAGGCAAAAGAGTATATTAATGAAGGGAACAAATGGGTTGTAGACATGGACTTAGAGAAATTCTTTGATAAGGTGAACCACGATATATTAATGGAATGCTTAGCAAGAAGAATAAAAGATAAAAGGGTTCTGAGGCTCATTAGAAAATATCTAGAAAGTGGAATTATGATAAATGGGATTAAGATTAATAATGAAGAAGGAACACCGCAAGGCAGTCTATGCTAAGCTTTGCATAGACCGCCTTATGCAAAGAAAGTAACTATGCTAAGTAAATACTGAGAATACTGTATTTAAGCCATTTTTAATTGTATTACTTTGCATAGTCTCCGAAGATATTCGTGAGAGCAATTCTCAGAATTATCATATCGGAGGTACTTTATGGATAAAAAATATTTACCCGACCTGATTTCTGAACTGGATCAGGAGCTCCTACGGCTTGGTTATACTAAAGGAAGTATGACCTTTTACCGTAGGCGATGGAACCAACTAATGGCTTTTGCGGAAGATCGTGGTGAAAGCTACTACACCGAACAACTCGGTATAGACTTTGTACGAGAATTCTTCGGCATTACTCAAGATGATTTTGCAAGGACACTTCCACAGAAAGAAACTCAGGAACTACGTGTTATCCGCATGGTTGGTGATTTTCAGCTTCATCATGCTGTGCTTCGACGTTACATGAAGCACAAAGGACTTCTGACCGAGCCATTCTTTTTGGAGTTGCAACAACGTTTTCAAAAGTATTGTGAGGAGAAAAGCTATTCCCAGGTGACGTTAAAAGTAGAAAAGCAGGAAACCGCACGTACGGTGGTGTGAGAGGTCGGATAATCAATTAATGATTATCCTCCTACTCGATTGTTAAAAGCTACAAAATATAATAAGAATATGGTAAAATATAAAATATTCTACGAACTAACAACTAAGATGACATGAAGTACTTTGCTTGAAGAAAAAGAAAGATTTTAGGGGGGTAATTCATGTCTAATTTTGATTTTCTAAATATAAAATGGCCTACTTTAGCTAAACTGGGAAAGCAAGCGGAAACTTATTACCATACAGATAGCAATGCGTCTATGTTAAAAATGCGTATGTTTGGTGAGCAGATTATAGATTTACTTCTTGCTAAGTTAAAAATACAAATGAATAGTTATGCGAGTCAAGATGATAAAATTAAGGAACTTAGAAAAGCAAAAATCAATAAAGCAATACCTGATTTGTTTGATATTGTAAGGCGTATGGGAAATAAGGCAAATCATGAAGGGTATGAGGATAAGAAAGCTGCATTAGATTGTCTCATGTCAATGTATAAGGTTTCAGCTTGGTTCTATTTAGTAGTTACTAAGGACGAATCCATAAAACCATTAAAGTATGTTGAACCTAAGAAAGCTCAGCAGATGGTGCCATTGTATAATCTTGAGAAATTTAAAGAAGAGAAAAAAGAACTAGAGCAAGAGCATCAAACAGAAGTCAAAGCAGTACAAGAAGAAACAAAAAATATGGTTGAAGATGCTGAAAGCGAAAGAAAGCAGAGAGAAGTAGAGAGCACATTAGAGCTTAATGAAGCAGATACTAGAAAGCATTTGATCGATATTATGCTAAAAGAAGCAGGCTGGGATATTCATAATGAAGAACAGGTGAGATTAGAATTTGAATTAGAAAATCATAAAAAAGTAGGACAAAAGGGTTTTGTAGATTATGTATTATTTGATAAAAAGCAAAAGCCAATTGCCATTATTGAAGCAAAGAAAACTTCAAAAGATGCGATCATAGGGCGTCAACAGGCAGTAGAATATGCAAACACAATCGAAAGAGATTATCATATTAGGCCTGTTGTATTTTATACAAATGGCTATGAAATATGGATGTGGGATGATGCTTATAGTGAACCTAGACAGATATGGGGATTTTATACATTAGATGATTTAGAAGGCTTATTTTTTAAACATCATTACAAAAAAGACTTAAATACAGTAGAAATTGATAGAAGCATAGCAGGAAGAGCTTATCAGATTGAAGGGATTAAGAGAGTCTATGAACGCTTATTAAATGGTTATAGAAAAGCACTTCTCGTTATGGCTACTGGAACAGGAAAAACAAGGACAGTCATAGCACTTACAAAAGGACTTATGGAAGCAGGATGGGTAAAAAGAGTACTTTTCTTAGCTGATCGTGATGAGCTTGTCAATCAAGCAAAAGAAGATAAGAATAGCTTTAAAACATTTATGCCTGAGCAGCTATCATGTCGCTTTACAGGAAAGAATGCAAATAATAGAGAAGCAACACTTTACTTTTCTACCTATCAGACCATGATTAATTATTATAGTGAGTTTAGTGTCGGTTTCTTTGATCTTATTATTTGTGATGAATCCCACAGAAGTATTTATAAGACATATAGGGATATCTTAGAGTATTTTGATGCAAGTATTGTGGGACTAACAGCAACACCTATTAATTTTATTGAACGTAATACCTTTGATTTATTTGGTTGTGACACAGAAGATCCTACTTTTAATTTTCCAATAGATGAAGCGTGGAATCATATACCACCTTATCTCATTGAGCCAAGGGTTAAGGATGCAAGTACAGACTTTTTAAGACAAGGGATTAAGTATAGTCAAATGACAGCGGAGCAAAGGCAAAAAGTTGATGAAGAGGGATATGATGGTGCTGAAATAGAGTTCTCTAAAGAAGATTTAGAAAAGAGAATTACCAACAAAGATACCAATCGATTTATTATCAGGACTTTATTAGAAGAAGGCATAAAAGTAGGTGATCATATAGGAAAAACGATCATATTTGCTAAGTCTAAAACCCATGCTAATATTCTTGAAGCCTTATTTAATGAGTTCTATCCTAATGAAAAAGGTAAACTAGCAACTGTTATTTATTCAGGTATAAAAGATAAAGAGATCCTTCTTAGAAAATTTAAAGAAGAAGATTTTCCTAGAGTTGCAATATCTGTTGATTTATTAGATACAGGTATTGATGTGCCAGAGATTGTAAACCTTGTTTTTGCAAAGCCTGTATATTCTAAAGTTAAGTTTTGGCAAATGATTGGTAGAGGTACTAGAAGATGTGACAACCTATTTGGAGAAGGGAAAAATAAAGAGGAATTTGTTATTTTTGATTGCTACAAGAACTTCGAGTTTTTTGAAATGAATCCAAAAGGTTTTGTACCATCTGTGCAGAAAACATCTATGCAAGTACGTTTTGAATTGATGTGTAAAATGTTAGAAGTATATAAAAATAAAGAAAATGAAGTGGCTAATGATGGCTTCAAAGATAAAATCAAAGAAGATATTAATCAGTTACCTTTAACCAGTATAGCAGTGAAAAAGAGTAGAAAACAGATTGAACAGGTTAAAAAAGATGAGTACTGGCTTCATGTATCAAGTGATTTCATTAAGAAATTAAAACTTGAGATAGCTCCTCTTATGGAATGGGTAGAAGCAAAGGATGGTATGGAAGCTGTTACCTTTGATAATTGCATTTATAGAATACTTTATGCCCTTGAAAATGATAATAAAGAGGAAATGACAAAAGAGATTAATAGTGTAATGGAAAAACTGGCAAGACTAAAGACAAATATCAGCCAGTTTGAAGGAAAAAGAGAATTGATCAAATCACTCTTAAAGCCTGAAGGATGGGAAAATTTAAACTATGAAAAGCTTGAAAAAATCCGCTTAGAGCTTAGAAATTTGATGAAGTATAAGGGATCAAGCTCAAGTGTTTATGTTATGCTTGATGTTAAAGATACAGGGGCTGTTGTCAAAGAAATAAGTGCAGGGACTGTTTTATATGGTAGTAACATGGAACCTTATGAAAAAAGAGTTAAGAAAGCCATAGAAGAAAAGCTCAATAATCAGATAGTGATTCATAAAATTCGTAAAGGTGAAAAGCTGACAGATACTGAAATAGACGGTATTTACTCCATGTTTAGCACGGATTTTGTTTATAGTATAGATGAGCTATCTAGCAAAACAGATATTGCACAGGAAGATATTGTAGGTATTATAAGAAAATTTGTGGGGATTGATGAAGAAGAACTTAATGCGAGATTTGAAGCTTTTGTTCAAAAATATCATGTTAGAATGAATGCCACACAAATTAAGACGTTGGAAATCATTAAAAATGATATTGCTAAAAATAGAGGTATTTCCTTTGCTACACTTTTTGGTGCACCTTATACATCATTTAATCCTAATGGAGTGGAAGGAATCTTTGGAAGAATGGCTGATGAGGTATTTGATCTCATTGCACCATTTAAAGCAATACATATATCATAATGTGAGGAGTAAGAATTATGCTTAATAATGACACAAAAAGCACAATTGATCGATTATGGAATAGTTTCTGGTCAGGGGGGATTTCTAACCCGTTAACAGTTATTGAACAGATTTCCTATTTGCTGTTTATTAAGAGATTAGATGATATAGATAATGCAAATGAAAAGAAAGCCAATAGAATAGGTAGACCTTATGAGTCTCAGTTTGAAAAGTTACATAAGAAAATGACGGAAGATAAAAGTGAAGAAGAAAAGAAATTTGATTGGCGATTATTAAAGTGGAGTGAATTTAGACATTTAGATGTGAATGTGATGTTTGACATTGTGTCACAAAAAGTATTCCCAGCTATTAAAATGTTAGGTGGAGAGGATTCTAGCTTTACTTCTGAAATGAAAGATGCAGTCTTTATGATTCCTAAACCATCATTATTACAAGAAGCAGTACGATTAATAGATGGTATTAATATGGATGATGCTGATACTAAAGGGGATTTGTATGAATACCTCTTATCTAAACTTGCTACATCAGGGGTTAATGGTCAATTTAGAACACCAAGACATATTATTCGTATGATGGTAGAGCTGATGGATCCTTCTTCAGAAGATAAGATTTGTGATCCAGCTTGTGGTACAGCAGGATTTTTGATCAATTCATTAGAGTATATGCTCGAGAAATATACAAATCCTGATAGTGTTTTTACAGATGAAGAAGGGGTTTTACATAATAGAATTGGCGATATGATGAGCATGGATGAATGGGAGCATTTCAAAACACAATTATTCTATGGTTATGATTTTGACCCTTCTATGGTTAGAATTGCTTCTATGAATTTAATGTTACATAGTATAGATAACCCTAATATTAGACAAAGAGATACCTTGTCAAAGGCTTATGAGGAAGAAAATAAATATTCACTTGTGCTAGCCAATCCACCTTTTAAAGGTAGTATTGATGCAGGGGATATAAATGGTGCTTTAGTAAAAGGTGTAAAGACAACAAAGACAGAATTACTATTTATGAAGTTAATACTTAGAATTCTAGACTTGGGAGGTCGCTGTGCAGTTATTGTACCAGATGGTGTGTTGTTTGGTTCATCAAAAGCACATAAAGATATACGAAAGAAAATAGTAGAAGAAAATCAGCTTGAAGGTGTTATTTCAATGCCTTCTGGTGTATTTAAGCCTTATGCAGGTGTAAGTACAGCTATACTTATTTTCACTAAAGGCGGTGAAACGGGAAAAGTATGGTTTTATGATATGCAAAGTGATGGATACAGCTTAGATGATAAACGAACAAAATTAGAAGATGATGGAGATATTCCTGATATTATTAGTAAGTGGAAACAGATTAAAGAAGATAAAGATGTGGAGCCTAGTGAGGATGATAAGTGGTTCTGGGTACAAAAGGAAGAAATAGTTGATGATGAGTATGATCTATCTATTAATAAGTATAAAAAGATAGAATATGAGCAAGTGGAGTATGAAAAACCAGAAGCTATTATGAAAATGATAGAAGAAACAGAACAGCAAATAGCAGTGTCTATGGGTGAACTGAAAAAAATGTTAATTAACCGAAAGTAGAAGCAGGAAAGGTGAATAAATAGATGAGTGAAAAAGGTCTAAGAGTTCCGTTTAGTGCGCCATTAAATGAGTTGGATTCAGAGGTTCAAACATATGGATGCAGAGCAAACAATCCTAATATATGTGGAAATAATATGTTAGATGGGATATGTGCGTTTGTTACAGTTGACTGTATATGTAGAAAACCCTCAAGAGCATGGAAAAAGAAATACAATGAATTAAAGGGTGGTAGGATAGATGGTTAATGATGTAATAAAATTAGGTGAAGCAGCTACATATATAAATGGATTTGCATTTAAGCCTAAAGATAGAGGAACAGAAGGTTTGCCAATTATTCGAATCCAAGATTTAACTGGAAATGCATATGATTTGGGTTTTTATAATGGCAATTATCCAGAAAAAATTGAAATTAATGATGGAGATGTGTTGATTTCATGGTCAGCAAGTCTTGGGGTATATGTTTGGAATAGAGGAAAGGCTTTACTTAATCAGCATATTTTTAAGGTAGTATTTGATAAAGTAGAAATAAATAAGAGTTATTTTGTATATGCTGTGCGTTATAAATTGACAGAAATGGTATCAAAAACTCATGGAGCAACGATGAAACATATTGTAAAAAAAGATTTTGACAATATATTGATACCTTATCCTAGTGCACTAAAACAAATTGAGATAGCTACTAATCTTGAAAAGGCTAGTTTAGTTATTAAGAAAAGAAAGAAAGAGTTAATGCTTTTAGATGACCTCATTAAATCCCAATTTATCGAGATGTTTGGAACATATCCACAGAATCCTAAAGGATGGAATACAGGTATAATTCG
>CAKVCL010000063.1 GCA_934725855.1 uncultured Cellulosilyticum sp.
GATAAGACGGAGTACATCTATCGTATGACTCATACGAGTGGAAAGTATTTCTTCTTGAGTCGTCCACGTCGTTTCGGCAAATCACTTTTGGTTTCGACTTTTGAGAGTTACTTCGAGGGAAAGAAGGAACTCTTTAAGGGGCTTGCCATCGAAAAGCTAGAAAAAGATTGGACGGAATATCCTGTGCTTCATTTTAGCTTGGCTGGTGGAAAGCACATGGAGAAAGACCAATTAGTGCGCTATCTCTTGTATATATTAGAGAAAAATGAGAAAAAGTTTGGAGTTATAAAGGATTCTCCCGACCCGAATGTCCGTATGCTTAATTTAATAGAAACTGTATATGAGCAGACTGGGCAGAAGGTCGTTGTGCTCATCGATGAATACGATGCTCCTTTGCTCGATGTGGTGCACGAGGATACTAGCTTGAATATTTTGAGAGAGGTGATGCGCAATTTCTATAGTCCCCTAAAGGATAGCGACCGAATGCTGCGTTTCGTCTTCTTGACAGGCATTACCAAGTTCTCTCAGCTTAGTATCTTCAGTGAACTCAATAATATCACAAATGTGAGTATGGATACAGAATATGCTGGCATTTGCGGCATTACCAAGGAGGAACTTGTGACAGAAATGCATGAAGATATTCAGCAGATGGCAGATGTGTTGGGCTTGTCGTATGATAAAACTTTGGAAAAGTTGAAGGAAAATTATGATGGCTATCATTTCGCCTGGCCTTCTTCTGACATATTCAATCCATATAGCTTGCTCACTTGCTTTTCAAAGCGAAAGGTTGATTCCTATTGGTTTGGCTCAGGCACTCCTACCTATCTCCTTAATATGATGCGGAAATATGACTTTACACCGATTGACCTGGGTGAACAGATGGATGCATCAAAGGATGATTTCGATGCAGCCACTGAGACGATGACTACTATCATGCCTTTGCTTTATCAGAGTGGTTATATCACAATCAAGAATTATGATCCGGAAACGGAACTCTATACCTTGGCTCTGCCTAACAAAGAGGTGAGGATAGGTTTGTATCGCAGTATGTTGCCGCATTATTTGGCGGCAAAGTCTGCCATGTGCAATACGACCGTGGCCAAGATGTCGGCTCTTATCAATAAGGGTAACATGGATGGTGCTCTTCAGCTATTGAAAACGTTCTGGGAGACGGTACCTTATTGCGATAATACCGATTATGAGGGGCATTATCAGCAGACAATGTATATCATCTTTGCCCTGCTTACGAATTTCCGTATATTGGTGGAACAGCATACTTTCCGGGGAAGAACAGACATTACGATGGAAACAAAGGATACCATCTATGTGATAGAACTGAAATTTAATAAGTCGGCACAAGAGGCTCTTGACCAAATCAACAACAAGCATTATGCTGATGCTTTTGCCCTAAGAGGCAAAACCATGGAAAAGATTGGTATGAACTTTATGATTGATGAAGATAAGACGATCGTATTGGATTGGGTAAAATAGTTCCCTTAGTAGCAGAACCTCTTTCTAAGCAAAAATGAGACTATGATACTTTTAAAACAGATGTAAGTGTCTGAAGTTTCGCGTGTGGGGAAGTCACATGCGAAACTTCAGTATAAAACGTTTAGAAGTCATGTAAGAACGTTTTGATGTCCAAACCCTTCATATTCTTTTCAAGGTATTCATCGAAACTTTTGCTAATCTTTGTGATGCTAGGTTTACTCTTTCTTAGCAAGATAGCTATGTTGGAAAAGTTTATTTCTGCTTTTATTAGATAAGCAAATTCCAACTGTGAGTCTTTGAGACCAGGAAGGAATGCAGTAAGGCGTTTGCCATATTCATTGAACAAGTTGTCGATGGTTGCCATGATATCTATAATGGCTTGTTTTTGTTCTGAATTGGTATAATGATCGAGTCCGTTTCTTATCATTTTGTGCAATTTATAATATGATTCGGACATTCTAAATTGGTTCCATCTGTCATCATCAAGTTTTATATTCTTTGACAGTTTGTTGATGCAATGCTCAGATGATGTAAGCTGGTATTTCGATAGTTCGTTGTTTCTTGTTTCAAGTTTTTTGATATTGCTTACATGTTCGTGCATCATGTTCTTCTGTTCTTCAATCTTCTGTTCTTGATTTTGAATTAGCTCGTTTTGCTGCGCAATGAGCTTGAGTTGCTTGATACTTTTTTTCTTGGATGCGTTTTTATGTGCCAAGATGAGCGTAGTAAGTCCTAGGATACAAATGATGCCGAGTAACATTGCATACTTGTACCTGTTCTTGCTCTCTTCTGCCTCCTCTCTTTTGGCAACCTCCAACTCATAGTTATACGATGCCTTCATCTTTTCTGCCTCCTGCTTGTTGTCGATGGAATCAATGGCATTTCTTAGCTTTATGGCTTTATTTAGAAATTTCCAAGCAGTAGTGTATTCTCTATTCTCAGCATTTGTTTCAGACAGGGCTGTATTAGCTTCATATTCTATAATGGGATTTCCTATGTTTAAAACTTTTTGAAAATAATAGGACGCAGAATCTACTTGGTGCAGTTCTTTATAATAATAGCCTTGCATTAAATAAAACCCATATTCTTGTTGTTTGAGTATGGTTGGTAATATTTTTTCGCCTTCATTAATCAAAGTTTTTAGCTCTTTATTGTTTCTTTCTTGAATGGCAATTTGGCCTTTGGCAATGATGAAGCGAGCTAAGTTGATTGTATCTTTTGTTGCTGAAATCTTATTTTTAGCGAGATTAATAAATTCTGAATATTTCTCATCGTTGCCCAAAGTCTTGTAGTCATGGGCAATATTAATAAGGCAATTATTAGCTAACGTGTAATCTTTTGTCTGTGAAATATAGTTATATGCTTTAATTTCATACTCTAGTGCTTTGATTGGATTTTTTCGATTATCTTCAAAACCAGATAGCTGGTAATAACATCTTCCAATCATTTCCTTTGGGGTATGAGTACTGTCAGTGTCGATAGATTTTAAGAAATAATTGATAGCGCGAGGGTGTTCTTTAAGGTCTCTGTAAATACAGCCTAAACAGTAATATGCCATAGAGAGCGCTTTTTGATTATTTTGTTTAGTATAGTAGTTGGCGACTTTAAGCATAGTAGAATCACTTGTGTGGGGTATGTATAATAAGTCGGCAACTCGACAACGGATGATTTGATAGTACATTTGGGCATCTGTACCTTCTTTGCAAATAGATGCAGAATCTTTTTGTAGGAGTGTGAATGCACTATCCGGCTGAGCCAACATGATGTTTTCAATGTTGGATAATTGCTTATTCGCTTGCTTTGTGCATGAAGCCAAAAGACAAATGAAAAATAAGATTGTAAGTTTCTTCATTTTACTTGATTTTTAAAAGTTTTTGCAAAGATACATATTTTTTCTTGAAAAAAAGATTTTTCTTATAGCTTATTTCTTATGAAAATGAAGAAATCTAAAGTTTATGTTACATGAAATAAAGTCTTCTCAATTTGTGCTACGTAATTATGAAAATTTACTTTTTGTTTACTTTGTTGTTTATAATGGAAAATAATGAAAAACAAACAAAAAGTGAACAAGATAATGGATCTGATTGGATTTCTTTTCTTAAATTTGCAGCGTAAAATTCTAAATATAAAAGTTATGAAAAGAATCCTTTGTGTACTTATCGCAGCCATCTGGCTCTGCACTTGCTGGGCTGGGAATGGCAAGAAACCCATTGTCTGGGAACAGCCGGTAGCTGAATCGAACCAGCTATTTTATGATCCTTTGCAATCTCAACTCAACATCTATCGTGTGGAATTCGCAGATGATGAAACACGAGTGTTCATGCACATCACTTTTCGCCCACACTATTGGGTAAAGTTTGTGAAGGAAACCTATCTCCTTGCTGATGGCAAGAAATATCTCGTCAAGAGCTGTGATGGACTGAAACTTGACGAAGAACACTATATGCCTAGCTCAGGCAAGGAGGATGTGGTCTTCCACTTCGCACCGCTCCCCAAGAAGACCCGAAAGTTTGAGTTCCTGGAAGGTGACGGCAAAAAGAACTTCAAGATATTTGGCATCGAGAGCATCGATACCCGCATCAAACGACTCTTCTCCTCGCTTTGGCGCAACGATGCGACCGGCGATTGGGAGATAGGATTCTACGATGATTTCGCCATCTACGACTGCCGTTACTGGCAATACAAGCAGAAGAATCAGAAGGGCGACAAGTACTCTTTCATCCTTACCGATGGCAAGAGCGACCTGGCTGTCAACATCGACAAACCTCAACATGGCAAGCGCACGATGAGCATCAACGGCAAGAAAGCAGAATATTCGCTCATTACCACTTCCACCCTTCCGGATTATCCGCAGAAAGATGAAACCACATGTCTGAAGGATACTCATAACAAGCCCGATACGGCTATTGTTGTGGGATGGCTCAGAAATATGCCTAAGGAACTTTGGGATAGAGGGCAGGAGTATAGTGTGGAGTATTATGATCTCTTTTCCACATTCAAGGAAGTGAGCAATTATAGCAAGCTCGATTCTCTTGGCAGATTTGAGATCAAAGTACCTCTCATCAACTCTACCGAGGTTTTCATGGACTGGAAACATACTTATATCAACACGGTATTGGAGCCAGGTGAGACCTATTATCTGCTTTATGACTTCAAGGTTGGACATGCTATCTTCATGGGTAAGAACTGTCGCTTGCAAAATGAACTGCTGGCGCATCCTATCCCAATGATTAACGCAGGCTATGCAGGTAAGTCTGAGAATAAGGTTCCAGCCCAGGAGATGATGCAGATTCTTGAATCCAGATATAAGGAGGCTGAAGGGAACTTACGGAAACAGATAGAAAAATCGGCATCTATTTCCAGATGTTATCAGGAGTATGCGGCTCAATACCTTCTCTGCACTTATGCTACGGATATCTTGCAAGGAGCATATCACGTGAAAGACAATGTTTTCCCTCAGGAATATGTGAGCCAAGTGGAAAAAATATGGAAGGAGATTCCGCAGCCTTATACTCAGTTTCGTGACTATAATATGCTGACTAATGATCTCATCGGCCAGGAAAGAAGGTTAAAGTACAGTACCCCCATGGGAAGGACCTATGGATTCTTATCCACCAATTCTTATCCGGAACTGTTGAAAAAGCACAAGGCTCTGGGGGATATTGCGATAACCGATTCAGAAATTGCTACGGTGGAACAATGGGCTAAGAATCTGGATAGCATGACTATCAAGCAATATCAGACGACAGATGCCAGGGAGCAGGAGAAAATAGAAAATGCTTTTTCCAACTCAGCCCTTGCCAAGCGCGCTACGGCTATCATTGGAAGAGAAGATATTGCCAAGATGCTTAAGGATGAGACTCCTCTCCTCGATGTTTATTATGCCCAGCATATAGCTGATAGCATGGGATGCAGCCAGCAGCAGAAAGATGTCATCATCTCCAAAGCCATTCTTCATGTGTTGGAAAGACTAGCCATGCCACTCAATAGTTATGGGCTTGACCTGGCAGAACATTGTATCAGTTCTGAAGTGCTCAGGGAAAAAGTATTGGCAGAACACCGTAAGTACCTGTCTTTGCAGAACAGGGACATTACTGCCAGTATCAAGACAGCTCCGCAGGATATGAGCGATGGTGAGAAACTTCTTCGCCATATATTGGAGCCTTATAAGGGCAAATTGGTATTGCTGGATGTCTGGGGAACCTGGTGTGCCCCTTGCAAGATGGCTCTTGCCCATTCGAAGGAAGAGTTCGAACGCCTGGCGCCATACGATGTGGTATATCTTTACATGGCAAGCAACAGTCCTGAAGAGTCATGGAAAAATCTCATCAAACTGAATAATCTGGTTGGCGACAATATCGCCCACTATAACTTGCCAGCGGCTCAGCAGAGTGCCATCGAGAATTATCTCAACATTCACTCCTTCCCATCCTATCGCCTCTTCGACAAGGAAGGAAATCTGGTAGATGTGAAAGTGGATGCCTGGCAGCTTGACAATCTGGAGAAAATCATCAAGGAACTAAACAGATAGTAAGAATACTGATGAAATTCCCTTTAAGGTATTGGGTGCACAGTTGAATACATAATAAATCCCGAAATCGCTTGGCGGTTTCGGGATTTTTGCTTATCTTTGCCAACGTAAATAGTAAATAGTTGATAATATGGCAACGAAGTTATATCCAATAGGCATGCAGACCTTCTCTGAGATTCGAGAGGAGGACTTTCTCTATGTAGATAAGACGGAGTACATCTATCGTATGACTCATACGAGTGGAAAGTATTTCTTCTTGAGTCGTCCACGTCGTTTTGGCAAATCCCTTTTGGTTTCGACTTTTGAGAGTTACTTCGAGGGAAAGAAGGAACTCTTTAAGGGACTTGCTATTGAAAAACTGGAGAAGGAGTGGACGAAATATCCTGTGCTTCACTTTAGCTTGGCTGGTGGAAAGCACATGGAGAAAGACCAATTTGTGCGTTATCTCTTGTACATATTGAAGGTAAATGAAGAAAAATTTGGCATCGTCAATGATTCTCCTGACCCGAATGTTCGTATGCTTAATTTAATAAAAACGGTATATGAACAGACTGGGCAGAAGGTCGTTGTGCTCATTGATGAATACGATGCTCCTTTGCTCGATGTGGTGCACGAGGATACTAGCTTGGATATTTTGAGAGAGGTGATGCGCAATTTCTATAGTCCCTTAAAATATAGCGACAGAATGCTGCGTTTTGTTTTCCTTACAGGTATCACCAAGTTCTCGCAAGTTAGCATCTTCAGTGAACTGAACAATATCACAAATGTGTCGATGGACGA
>CAKVCL010000064.1 GCA_934725855.1 uncultured Cellulosilyticum sp.
ACCTCCTAAAAATATTTAAAGACAGTATACTTGAAAATCAAGGGAGTGAATAGGCGTGCTTGATATGACGCTTACATCGTAGCCTAGCCTTATATGCGATTTCTGTTCGTCGAACCAGAGATTTGCCTCCAGCTTCCTTCAGATTCCACCTCACGATGGACACCCTTGCTGTTCAGCTATACATTTCCCACTACCTGGGCATGTTCGGGACTTTCACCCGTTAGAGCGCGCCCATGGCGCGCAAACCAAAAAATAAAGCCAACCCGAAAGCTGGCTTATAAATTAACTATTTATTAAATTAAGATTGCAATTGCAATAGCTCTTTAATTATCATATTTGTATTTCTGTAGAAAATGCTATTACTGCATTACCAGTAATTTGCACCAATTGAGGGTTATTTTGTTCCTTTACTACATGAACATGCATGGTTCCATCACGCTTAATTGCTTCGCCCTGCATGATATCAAAATCAAAACTTTTTGCTACAGTATCTTGTAAAATGCCAAAATGGACAAGATATGCACCAAGCGGGCCATTTGCATTGCCTGTAACTGGATCTTCTCTAATTCCAATCGCAGGTGCAAACATTCTCCCATGCACCAAAACCTCGTCTTGTGGGTTCAATGTAAATACGTAGTATCCGTTACACCCAATCTGGCTACTGATTTTTATCAACTCGTCCGCTTTCGGCTGTAATTTGTGAAGGAGCTCATTGGAATAGATCGGAACCATCACCTTGGAATGGCCTGTAGATGAAATTGCGACAGGATATTCTCTGCAAATATCATTTTCCGATATTCCAAGCGCATCTGCGATCTGTTGTCGAATACTCTCGTCAAATGGTTTTAAAACCTTTGGCGTTCCCTGTGTCATAATAATCGAATAATCGTTGTCTTTCCATATCACGTCAACTGGCAAAATTCCTGCTTTCGTTTTCTGAATTATTCTACCACCGACAGAACCATTTTCTTTTGCATAAACATAATGTGCCGCAATCGTTGCATGACCACAAATTGGAACTTCTATTGTCGGAGTAAAAAAGCGAACTTCAATATCATATTCCGAAGAATCAGAATGAAATATGAACGCCGTTTCTGAATTATTTAATTCTCTAGCAATTCTCTGCATCTGTCCCTCTGTTAGCCCATCAGCATTAAGAACTACTCCAGCAGGGTTTCCATGAAACCTTTCTTTTGTAAAGGAATCTACCTGATATACTTTATATGATTTCATAAACATCAACCTCCTGTAAATTTTCATTCAACAAATTACAAAAGTATTTAACTGAATAAATACTTTTGCTTTTTTCATGGTTGGTACTCTAAGATTATCTAGCCCATAATTATCTTTCAAATCACCAAAGGTTCTTTCTACAGAAGTTCTTTGATTATACAGTTTTTTATAGGATTCTGTTCCTCTAAATGGTAAACTTATAAACCGTGGATCATCTTTTATTTTTACTTTTCCCACATAGCCACTAGCAGTACTTGTGCACCAGTTTGAACCCATTTCACATGAACATTTCCCACAAACATGTGGGCATAGAATACGGATTGTCCCATTATCATTTCCACCATAAACATATGGATGATTCATGGCACATACTAACTGACCTTCAAAGTTGATTCCTTCGGGTGGTACTTTAGTATTTCTCCAGTTAATTGGGATAATGCCTTGAGCATTATATTTTTCATATAGCACTTGATAAAGTTCAGATTTATCATAGCCTGCATCCATTAGGTAATAAGAAGGTTTAAAAAGCTCTTCATAATCTTCTTTTAACTTTTGGATAAGAGGTTCTGCTATATCCATATCTGCTACATTAGCTGGTGTAATCATGTATGATAAAGTAATGCTACTAATAGTATCTACTAATGCATGCATTTTCCAACCAAACCATTTAATAAAATTACCGTTAGTATCAAGTTTGCCACCCCAGTTTGGAAAGTTTGTATTATCTTTTGGAATATTTTTGAGAGGCACGGCATGTTCAAAAGCATTAATTTTGCTAGCATCTATAGCAACATTAGTTGCATCAATAAGGCCTAGAGAATTAGCTTTATAAATCATTCTTCTATAAGTTCTTTCCAAAACATCTGTTTCAGAAAGCTTTTTAATAAAGCGAGTAAAAGTTGCTGCGCTAGGTGTTTTGGAAACATACTCGAAACCTAAAGAACGCTTAAATATAGGATCTGATTTCAAACGATGAACAAGTGCCTTAATGGTTGGAATCTGTTCTACTTGCATAGCAATGAGGGCCATAAGAAGTTGCTTTTTAGAATAGCCTTTAGGACCTCGCGTCTTGAGAAAGATTCAGGATACATTTCAAGAAAAAGTGTAAAATCAATAAAAGTCAGTATAGCTTCAAGTTTAGTAAGAGGTTTCAATTCGTAAAACTCATCTAAAGTAATTAAAGATTGTTGTCGATACATATTTTAACAGTTTACTCCTTTCGATGTGGATTATTATCTTAAAATATATATCGAATTGGGGTAGACTGTTTTTTATATGCAATAAAAATATTGTAAAATCAAGGCCTAAAAATTATGAAATTATCTCATTTTATTTAATTGGCATTCCAATTCTCATATCTAATCTCCATTGTGGGGCATTACCATCATCTCCCCAATATTCATCAACAGCTACTATTTTATCATTATCAACTTTTATAAAAGATACAACGTGAAAAGACATTTCTTTGTCTGTAGTATATACATTAACTGCAGTAATTATTAGGTTTCCAATTTGCTCTATCCTTTCAATTGTTCCATCCCATTCACCAGGGTATTCACAATTTGCTCTAATATACTCGTCTACTGTAAAATGCTCATTTGAACAATGCCAATTTATATAGGCATCTTCACGAAAGTAACTCTTCATTTTCTCCCTATTTTGTGACAAAACTGTATTCCAAAAGCCTTTTATATCCATCTTCTTCTCCTTGTATATGTATTATCTTTTCTTAGTATACATCTTTTGCTTTTTTCATTCAATTCTAATTAATGTATTTGACAAACTTAATTATTAGTGATCTCACATTATTTCGTGTATACTCCTCTCTAATCCACACATCAGGACAACTAATAATCCCTTTTTCCTGTAACACTTTAACTGCTTTTTCTAATTCCTCATCCTTGTTCATTGCATCTTCCACATCTTGTTTAAGCTGTTTCCATTCTTTAGTGTTCTCCACATAATACTTAGGACAAATCTTACCTGTCACATCATAATGCCTAATGATCGTCTGTGTCGGATCTAACTTATATCTACTGCATAAATCTACCAACAACTCAATCAATGCCTTATATGCCAAATCTGTGTATTTCCCAATATTATCAGAATGGCATACCTCAATACCAATGGAATAATTATTTGCCTTGCTTGCATGATAAGCCACTTCATTTTCAGGTACACATCTAATAACCACACCATCATTTCCAATAATATAATGTGCTGATGCATAGGTACCTCTCCCATCCTTCAAACTATCAAAATACTTGGCATTATTTTCTGCTGTACTTCCTGCATTTCCTACCCAATGAACCACAATGTTTTTAATTGTTCCTATTTTGGTTTGTGGTCTGCTCCACCTGTTTGGTGTTAATAACATTTCTTTAATTTTAACTGCCATATTTTATATTTCCTCTCTACCCTTTGATATTTGCTACAATCTGATCTAGCTTTGTATTAATATCTTTTGCTAAGACTGCATTTGTTTCAAGAAGTGCTTTATTAGTCTGGGATAGTTCCTCAAGGTGCCTTAATAAACGTTCTTCTCGCTCTTTTGTGTCCTGTCTGTTTTCATTTTGTACCTTAGCAACATAACATCCTAATACTGCTACACATGCAATCGGAAAACCTACATTCTGTAATAGTTCAATAAAATTCATATAAAAACCTTTCTAATAATATTCAATAATCTCAAATCCATAAACAATATTGCTATACGAAGTCCCTGCCGACATATTTTGAAACAAAACTGTATTATTGTTGCTGATATGTGGGACTACCAAATCTGCTGAACATTTAATGACATTAATGGACGACTTAGTTGGTTCTAAGGACGTTATTGATACTGCAAATGAACTGCTAGCATCAATCTTAGTAATTTTCCCCTTATAGGTTGTCACTTTCTTAACTGTTCCCTTATTCATATTGTTAATAGCACTAATAATCTCATTCTTGATGCTATTTATATCTTGTAATCCAATCTCCATATCAGCTATCTGTTCTGTAAGCAAGATAATATTTTCTCTTATATCTTCATGAGCATATTGATCCGTATTATGCTCTGCCATTGATTCTGCTGTTAGATAAACCAAGCTATCATTGATTGTTGCCTCAATATGTGCAGCGTTGCTTACCATAACCGTTACATGAATCAGCTTTTCGTTTAATGAGTCTTTTGAAATATAAGAGGTATTTTCTGTGTAGCCATACATATAAAGATGTTCAATTCTATCTTTGCCTTTAGCATAAATACCTATTTCACTCCAATTAAAATCACTTTTAATATCTTCAACCTTTAATACCGCCGAAAGTGTTACCTGACTACCATTTCTATCTAAGTTGTTAATTGGTAAGTTTTGCTTAATGCTTACAAGACTTTCTGCAAAACCTAAATCTCCCTCATATACGCCATCACCTAATTCTATTCTTGTAAACTCTATTGGTTCACCTGCTAAAGCTTTAGACAATAGCTCCATACCTTTTACTGTTAAACTCTTATTTTTAAATTCGCTCATCTTGGCTCCTTATATTTTAATTTCATCTGCTGTTCTTATTTGTATTCCCACGTAATAATCTATCTGTATTGGCTCTAAAGTGGTAACATTTAATACTAAATTACAAGGAATCTTCTTCCTTAAATAGTTATAAATCATTGGTATAAGATGCTCTTTTGAAGCTACTACACTAATTGTAAGCGTATAAAATCTATAATTCATATCTAATAAAAAATTCCCCTTACCTAATGTGGTATTTAATGTATTTTTTAGCCACATCATAGTAAAAGGAATCGTTGAATTATATTTGTTTAGGATGTTAAAATGTCTTGTTTCTAAATCACCATTACTTGATAAACCTAGCATTTGCTCATAACGTCTTAATCCTTTATCATTAGCTGATTCTATAAATTGATTGTCCTGTAATAGATTCATCTTACTTCTTAGCTCATCTATTTCCACACTAACTGTTTTATCTAGCTCTTGAAATTCTTTAACTTCACTTATAAATTCAGGCAAGTATTTCTTTAACCTCATAGATTTACCACACCCACCAATACTGGCACTTCCTCTCCTGACAGATATAGATTTCTAGATGAGCCATTAAGCTTTGTGTCTTCAATGTCAATAATGACTTCTATGTCTAAAAGCCTAGCTTCAATCTTGCTAATACGAACCACTATATCATTCTCTGACCAATTAGCTCTAAGCTCTTTAAAATAATCTTCAATGACCTCATTCACTCGACTGCTTAAGTTCTCCCAACTACTCCCCTTTAATGTGAGGTGTGTGGTTATGGTAATATCAACTGCGTTCGCTGCTTCTACTGTTACGCTATGACCTATCGGGGCAATGCCTAATCCTTCTCCACTATTCTCAATCGGGTCAACAAGAGTTTGAACCTGCTCAATTAGTTCTGCAGAAGGTACATTATTACCTGCATCAAGTAGTCTTAATTTAACTGTACCCCCACCATCCCATGCAGGATAAACCTTAACTTGACCAACGCCATCAATACTGCCTACTTTTTCTTTATAGTCAGCAATATTTCCACCAAATGCTTCCTTTTCAAAACTGTTAAAATATCTACACCTTAGTGCATCATCTTGCTCCTTATTTGCACCAAATTGCACCACTTCGCCCAGTTGTGCTGAGTTAATATGCTCAACTGCATCAATATTAATCAAGCTACCATCATAGTGATTACCAATGGTGCCTTCTTGCTCACATTTGAGTAAATATACACCAGATTGCAGCATTTCGGTTACAATGTATGTTAGTTCCTCTTTTCCCCATCTTGAACCGATTGGTACTTGATTATCAAAGTAGCCTTTTCTGATCGAATGAGTCGCTTTCTTGCGATAAATACCATGCTCAGCACATCTTCTATCAAGATATTCACCGTAAGCTGTATCTGCATAAACTCTCTTTTCCAGCTCATCAATGTAAAGGTATGCTTCATATAACTCAGCTACGCATGTTGCAATTGCATCAAATAAAAAAGAGCCTTCACTAGTATCTATACCAGTGCTGACTCGCTCTAATGCCCTGTTTAAAAGGCTTTCATATGTGATTGTATTAGACATTAATTGTTACCTCTCCAAATACTGTTTCCGCTGTAAATTTAATGTGTAAGGTGTCATTAATTAGAGTAATATTAAAGCCATGACATCTTGTAATTTTATCATTCACTAACAAGCACTCAGTTACCTTTCTTTCTGCTTCACTTTTTATATACCTGAATCCGTGAAATTCATTTTTTCTTAAGCTTATTTTTTTCAGTAGCCTCAATGCTTCTTGGTGTTTTTGATCTAATATCTATTTTCACCTATTTGGTGCGGTTTTTAGGTGGTACAATATTCCTATCAAATATTAATTTTAGGAGCATATACCATGAATAAAAATCAAAAATTCACTCTGAATGCAAATAAAAACATTATTATTGAATTTACACCACTTTACAAGAAAACTATTGAACTAAATCTTTAAATTCATTGTCTTTTACAAGTTCTTCAAGGGTTAT
>CAKVCL010000065.1 GCA_934725855.1 uncultured Cellulosilyticum sp.
CCAGCGTTCATCCTGAGCCAGGATCAAACTCTCATAAAAAATTTGATAAACAACTTAAAGTTATTTTATAACTTTTGCTGTTCTTGGCTCGAGTTATACTCGTTTACTAGTACATAAAAGATTATTACTAACCTTGTACTCATGAATGAATCTAGACTCGTTTGAAATCTTTGATTCGTTTTGAATCGACTGGTTTTATGGTTACTATTTTGTTTTCAAAGTTCATTTGTTATCAGTGGTGTTTCCCGCTGACTTGTATAATATTACGTCATTCTCCTACATAAGTCAACGGTTTTCTGCCACTTTTTTTAAGTTTTTTTCATTTATTGACTTATTAACAATATATACACAGCTTATCCACTTAGTTATACACAAAAATTGTGTATAATTTAATCAATAGGCAATCGAATCGTTGCTTTTGTGCCTTTTTTAGTTCACTTATTATTTCTAAACTTCCACTATGTTGCCTTATAATTTCTTGTGCAATAGATAATCTTTTATCTTGGTCAAACCAAATCTTAATCGGATTTTCTTCTAACTCTAAAATAACGAGTTGTACTATCGTTGGTGAAATTCATAGTATTTCATCTGAAAAAACTTGGGAAATACTAATATACCAAAAGGAATTGCCTTTTTTACTCGTTCCTTTTTCCAGCACCATAGTTATAGCTGATAACCTGCTGCAATTCCTGAGAAAATCCGGTAATCGATTGTCTAATGAATGATGATGTCGCTGTGACGATTGTTCCTGCCGTGATAGCAAGTGTCGCACCATCTACCGCATAATCGGTATATGCAACATATTTTTTCAGAGGAAAATTTAAAATGATATTTACAAGGCTTTCCACCCAATCGTAAGATGATTGCAAATACAGCCCCACAAACTACCAACGAAAATCCATAGCACCTGTGATGGGCGCTATGGATTTTTTTTCAATAATTTACTATATATTTTCAAATCTTCATCCTTAAATACATTAAAGATTATCTTATTTATTCTATTATCTTTTTCCATGAATTTCTTTACTATGTTAACAGCAATTTCAGCGGCTCTCTGCTGAGGAAATCGAAATACACCAGTTGACAAACAGCAAAACGCTATTGATTCCACACCTGTATCTGCTGCAAGTTCTAAGCATTCTCTGTAACAGCCTGCAAGCAGTTCTTCGTCTTTCCCAGTAACTTCCCACTGTATAATAGGTCCTACCGTATGAAGTATATATTTCGCCGGAAGGTTATAGCCAGGTGTTATCTTTGCCTTACCCGTTTCTTCTTCATGTCCCTGCTTTGTCATTATTTCATGCATTTTAAGGCGAAGCTCTATTCCTGCATAGGTATGTATGAAATTATCAATGCAGGCGTGCATAGGTGAGAAACATCCAAGCATCTGTGAATTACACGCATTTACAATAGCATCACATTTTAAAGTTGTGATGTCTCCCTGCCAGATATACAATCTCGGATCAGATGCTACAGGTTCTAAATCTGCAATGTCTGTAATACCTCGTTCAATATTTCTCTCTCGGAGATATTCGTCCTGTATTTTCAGGAATTCCTCACTTACAGGCCGTGGCAGTCTGATATTCATCAAAGAGCGAAGCAGATTCTCCTGTCCTTGCTTATCCGTTGGAATTTTCTGTACCCGAAATCGAATTTCCTCTTTCAAAAGATATTCAATTAAATATTTCCTTCTCGTATCCTGCGTCATAAAATCATCTCCTTGATATCTGTGATTGCTCTTGCCATGTCACCTCCGATTCCTATCGCACGCTCACCAAAACTTTCAGGAACCATAGCCTCGTCCATATTTAAACGAATTAAACTGTATAATACATTCCCACGTACCATTTTTTCAAATGGAAATCGTATAATAATCGGTGTATTAAATCCTACACCAAGTTCTATAAGTACAACCTTTTTGGCTTTGTTTTGTTCCAGAAAATCTGCATATCTGTCAGCAGCCTCATGCCACTGTTCATCCTCCACAAAATAATTATCACACCTAAGGTGCATAGCCATTTTTCCACCGCATACAGGACACTTAGGAACAAGTTCAGATGGAATCAGGCAATCCTTTCTCTCAGCATCCATCTTTCGAAATAAGCTTTCCGCATCATATGTTTTTAGATGGCAGCCTCTTTGACATTGAATCTTTCCGTAATCACCTTGCGTTGCAAATATTCTGTCTGCCGAAAATCCAGCCTTAAAAAATTGATGATCCACATTGGTTGTGAGCACGAAGTAATCTTTATCCTTAACGATATCATACAGCTGTGTATAAAGGGGCAATGCCGGTGGGGCAAATCTATTCATAAGTGCATGTTTAGACCAGTACCCCCATTTTGCCTCCTCAGACGGAAATGGATAAAAGCCAGCAGCATACATATCCGTCATATAATGACCACCATATTTTTCTATAAATTCAGCAAAATTTTTCGTAAATCTCTTGCCACCATACTGAATTCCCGCAGCCGTTGATGCACCTGCTCCAGCTCCTATGATCACAGCATCTGCATTTTTTATAAGCTCTGTGGATTTTTTTATGTGGTCTTCATATGCATCCTTTTGAAATACATAATCTCTTGCGGGTGTCCCACACAAAAAGTCCCTCCAGTCAACATGACCTTTTCTGATTTTCTTAAAGACCATACCTAACCTCTTTTCTTAATACACTGTTTAGGACATATTCCTGCGCATCTTCCACAGTGAAGACAGCGTTCCTGGTTTATTACAACCAGAATTGAAGGTAAAAATTCTACTACTTTCTGCATATAGTACCTCCTTAAATTGTTGTAACATTTGTTATTACATCTTTCAATCGGTACTATACCACCTTTTTTGTTGTAATGTCAACAGTTACATGATTTTTTTGTAACTTTTTTTGTTACATCTGTTTTTGATTCCAAAAAAGCTCCAGATTGCCAATCTGAAGCCTCTTTCTACTGCTATTTTTCTATATATAACGCAACATCTTTTTTAACATCAGCCAAAGTCATCTCAGCAAGTTTCTCTTCCATAGCCTTCTGAACCTGCAATAATCTGTTATCCAAAACATGATGAATATTCTTTCCTATCGGACAATTCTGATTCGGATTCTCGTGAAAATGGAACAACTCTTCATCAGGTGTACATTCTACTGCCCTATACACCTCAAGAAAAGTAATTTTATCAAGCGGTTTTGTAATTGTCACACCACCTGTTCCCCTTGAAACTTCAACTAATCCTGCTGCCTTTAACTGTTGTAAAAGTTTTCGTACGATAACCGGATTCGTACCAATACTGGCTGCCATAAAATCACTCGTCATTTTTTGATCTGAAAATGTATCTATACAGGCAAACATATGAATCGCCATTGTGAATCTGCTAGAAATCTGCATATTTTGCACCTCTTTTCAATAACAATCATATCAAAAAGGTGATGTAATTTCAATGGTTACATTGTTTCCTTCTTATAATTCCTAATGTAACTCTTAATCCCCTTGGAAGTATAATGTGCAAGAAAAATAAACAGCCTCATAATAGCAATATACTCTGTAAAAAAGAGCAGAACAGGTCTTTCAAAAGCAACCTCTTATCTGTTATCATTACCTTTACTGCTCCTTACTGTACAAGTCCATTTTCTTTAAGATACAAGTCAATAGCTTCTATATTAGAAGGTCTTACAAATAGACCATCATGAACATTAGCGTTAGCCGCATTTTTGCGGATAAATGACATAGAATTGCCCAACTGCTCAGTATCCATGGAAGCTGCCTGTGTGAATGGATAAATATCCTTTTCAGATAGATCATAGGTGCGGTATGCCACCAGATAGGATACCCTACTAAAATAGTATCATATTCTTCTATGGAATCTGGCAAATTTGCAATAGCAGGGCGTTCATTATAGTCTCGTTCTTCTCTTGCAATATTTCCGGTTTCCGTATAATCGTCAGGATATGCATTTAACGGTTCAAGTTCCAGCAATTCTCCACCTGTCTGTTTTGCAATGTAAGATGCCATTTCTTCTGTGTTTCCAGACCATGAGAAGTATACAACAAGAGTATCTGTGCTTTTTTCAGATAAACCAGTATCCTCCTGTATATTATTTGTGATATAGCGGCACAGCATAGTAACGGCTTCAGCACGGGTAGCATTTCCAAATGGATCAAATCAATTATTTTCTTTTCCTACAATAACACCGTTTTCATTAGCCCATACTGCTGCATTCTTCACGTAATCAGCATTTTCTAAATAATATGCAAAAACACGTTACCTGTTAAATCCATATCATTGCCATTATACTCTGCGTAACGGTACAGCATGACTGCCAACTGTTGACGTTCTATTGGGTCTTTTGCATCAAAAAGGTTTTCTCCATAACCAGAAACAATGCCATTATCAGCTGCCCACCCAATAGCAGTTGCGTAATAAGAATCTGCATTTACATCTGCAAAAGTAGATGAATTAGTTTGAGGCTGTCCTTCATTTCGCCATAGCATAGTTGCAAACATCCCACGACTTAATTGCATATTAGGAGAAAATATTCCCTGTTCTGTTCCAGCAATTAGTCCGTTTTCAAAAACATACTCTACAGCGTCTGCATAATACGCATTCGATGATACATCCTGAAACATTTCAGCTGCCATAGCGGGGTTTCTTTGAATATCGCCAAGCTGCTGCCCCTGCGCTATAGATGGTTCCCATCTCCTGTTTCCGCATGGTCTAATGGAATCACCTTGTAAACATCGCAGGATAGCGGTAGATGTTATATCCTCCAAAAGTAAGAAGCACAACAGCCAGTACGATGATTAGAAATATCAAACTTTTCTTATGTCTCATCCGCAGCCCTCCTTATAAGCACTCCATCAAAATCTCATAAATTTCCTCACAGTCAAGCTCACGTGGATTACACTTGATAATGTTGCAGCTATCTGCTACTTGAAGCAGTACATCTGGTGTAATCTCCACTGTGGATTTTAACTGACTCATTTTTGTAGGTAGCCCGCACTCTTTGATGAAGCTTTCCAGAGCATCCATACCAGCTTCTGCAGTATCTACACCAAAAACTACCTTTGCGAACCGGATAAATTTATCTGGCGCATCTTTTACGATATGACGGTAATAAACAGGGTGGATTACCGCGAGTCCCTGCCCATGGTTGCAATCTGTATAAACACCCAACTGATGTTCCATCTGATGCGCCTGAAAATCAGTCAGGCGACCACATTTCAAAATCCCGTTTTCCGCCATAGCGGAGTCCCACATCAGATTGCTCCGTACCTGCATATCATTGATATTTTTCAGCAGACGGTGCATATTGACCACGGTGTTGCGCATGATTGCCAGCACCACATCATCCGACACATTATCTTCATCGGAAATTCCGAGGTAGGTTTCCATCGCATGGCTCAGCGTATCAAAAGCGCCATAATGAAGTCCACATGATATTTACGGGCCAATGCCGCTCCTTCCTGCACTTTGGTATAAGTGGGGTTCGACATAATACCGCAGAAATCCACCACCCTTTTACCTGCCTGCTCAAGCAATTCCTTTATTTCGTCATAAACTCCATTGTTTTTGATGGATCCACCACCATATGCCAGCATTACACTGTCTCCAACTTTGTCAAGTTCTGCACCGAAAGCCTACGCTCCCTTCCCCCAAATAAACTTTTGTTGGATAAGAAAAAATAAATTCATTCATTACAAATACCTCCCTTTTACTCAATAAATCCGTTTTCCAGATTATAATTTACCATAGTTGCTACCGGTCAATAGCTTTTGTAATTTTTTTCATGAATATTTTGTAAACAACACAGGAGGCAATGAACATGTATACGATGATGCAGGTCTGCCAGGAATTGCGCATTTCTATAAAAGAATTGGAGGACAGCGTTCGCTATATTGACTGGAAGCAGAATTTCTATGATGATGTGCTTTCCGGTAAGCGCCCGTATGTCAGCAATTTAATAAGAACAGAAGAATAGTATCAAAAAAGGCGACATCATACTCTTTCAGTATAATGTCACCTTTTCTATTAAGCGGGTGATGGGAATCGAACCCACGTAGTCAGCTTGGAAGGCTGAAGTTCTACCATTGAACTACACCCGCATATAAGAATTTGGCAGCCACCTACTCTCCCAGCCAGTCTCCCGACAAGTACCATCGGCCGCTTAGGTCTTAACCTACGTGTTCGGTATGGAAACGGGTGTTTCCCCTAAGCGCATCGCCACCAAAAATTGTGAAGTTTATTGTACCTTCAAAAACAAATACTACATCATACTTATTTAACCGTTACGAATACCTTTTATTCGTTTATGAGCTTTTTGTGCTCATTTACTAGGTCAAACCCTCGAACCGTTAGTACTTAGTACCTTAATGTATTACTACACTTACAGCCTAAGCCT
>CAKVCL010000066.1 GCA_934725855.1 uncultured Cellulosilyticum sp.
CCGGGAATCGAACCCGGGACAACTTGATTAAAAGTCAAGTGCTCTACCGACTGAGCTAGTGACCCATATTACTGAAAACCTATGCTATAAAAACCTCGTTTCAGTTAATCGGGGTGACAGGACTCGAACCTGCGGCCTCCTGAACCCAAATCAGGCGCTCTAGCCAAACTGAGCCACACCCCGTTACTTGTTAGCCAAATAATAAGAAAGGCATCTAGCTAACAACCTATTAATATAATTAATAAACTACTAATCATATTAACAATGACCCATACGGGAATCGAACCCGTGTTACCGCCGTGAAAGGGCGATGTCTTAACCGCTTGACCAATGGGCCGTGCACAAACTATAATATACTATCCATTTACCTATGTCAACACCTATTTATCATTTTTTGTATACGTATGATTCATTTTTTTTGCATATGTCTATCTGTATTAATCATTTCTTCAATGTAAGATTTATTTTTTGCCTCTCTTGATATTTTGCTTCTTGTCTTTACTTCTTACCTTTACTTCTATTTTGATATTTCACTAAAAAAGCTGACGTCTTACCTTCCTAATGATTTGCTTAGGTTCTAAGACATCAGCCTTTAAGTTTATTCAAATAATGCTAGAATTTCTTCTTTTGTCATTTGATTCATCATGGTTTGTTCAGTAGAAAGTACACTGGTCGTTAAGTCTTGCTTTTTATCTTGCATCTGTTTGATTTTTTCCTCAATGGTTCCTTTGGTAATCAATTTATAAACTTGAACATTGCTTAGCTGACCAATACGATAGGCTCTATCTGTGGCTTGATTTTGAGCAGCTAGATTCCACCATGGGTCATAATGAATCACCACGTCTGCTCCCGTTAAATTTAGTCCTACACCACCAGCTTTGAGGGAAATTAAAAAGACCTTGGTTTCTCCTTCATTAAAGTTTTCTACCATCTCACGTCTTTTTTCTGCTTTTACATCCCCTTTTAGTAAGCTGTAGCTGATGCCACTTTCTTTCATTCTTGCTGCTAATATTTCAAGCATACTGGTGAATTGTGAGAATAATAATATTTTATGTCCAGCTGCTATAGCATTTTCAACTAATTCCATACAGCTTTCTAATTTACCGCTCTCTCCCTTATACTGTTCTACAAAAAGACTTGGATGGCAGCAAATTTGTCTTAACCTTGTTAAGAGAGAAAGCATTTTAATCTGAGATTTTTCAAAGCCTTCTGTTTCGATTTGCTGCATTAATTCTTGTTTAGCCCTTATGGCATAACTTAGGTAGACTTTATTTTGTTCTTCTGAAAGGTTCGTATAAATGACCGTTTCTGTCTTATCAGGAAGTTCATCTAACACATCTTCTTTTAATCGCCTTAAAATAAACGGAGAAATCATCGTTTTTAATTTTTCTAAAGCCATTTCATCTTGGTCTTTTAAAATAGGCATTTCTATTTGATTTCTAAATTCATGTTCGCTAAATAAATAGCCTGGCATAATAAAATCAAAAATACTCCATAGCTCAGATAAACGATTTTCAATTGGTGTACCTGTTAATGCCATACGCTTTTTACATGATATTTCCTTGACTGCTTTAGCATTTTGAGTATTGCTGTTTTTGATATACTGTGCTTCATCTATTACACAGTAATTAAAAACGATGTCTTTATACTTCTCAATATCTCTTTTTAATGAATCATAAGAAGTCACAACGATATCCTGATTTGAAATCTCTTTAATTTTTTCTTCTCTTTGGGCTTGAGTCCCTGTTATGGTCATGATTTTTAAATGAGAGGCAAACTTTTCACATTCACTCGCCCAGTTATATACAAGCGAAGTTGGACATACAATGAGTGAAACTTCTTTTTCTGTGTCTAAATACAGCAATCGTCTGTAAAGTCTTACCTAGTCCCATATCATCTGCTAGGATACCCCCAAAGCCATAGCCGCCTAACATTTTAATCCATTTATACCCTTCTATTTGATAATCTCTTAGCGTGCCTTGGATGTGCTGAGGTAATTGAACCTCTTTTTCATTAATACTTTTGAAATCTTCTACCAACTCTTTATAGCCTTGGCTTTTAGCTGCCTTAATGCTCTTATGTTCTTTTAAAAGCCTGTCTAGATAAATTGCTCGGTACTTTTGAACCCGTATTTCTTCTTTTTCTAAATCCTTTTCGCTGAGATGAAGGTCTTGCTTTAACGTATTAAGCTCTTTTATGCCTTCCCCTGATAAATCAACAAACTCTCCATTTTTAAGTCTGTAATACTTTTTCTTAGCTGTATAGGCCTTCAATAATTTGCCTAACTCTTCTTTTGGAATACCTATGCAGGATAAATCTAAATCCAGGAAATCACCCAGTAGATTAATTCCTACACTAAGTGATTTCACCTTACGAATTTTATTTTTCTTAATTTCATCACTTACATAAGTATCAGCCATCATAGTCAGCTTCTGAATACCTTCTGCAATAAACTCATAGATTTCTGATTCTCCACTGAGTTTATAATAAGCCTTGTCTTGTTTAAACCCGTAGCTTTCAAGGAAGTTTTCAATATGCTCTTCTCTTATACGGTCTCTAATTTTCTCTTCTGCACGCTCCCCTAAACAAGGGTTATAGCTTTGTTCATCATACTGATACATAAGCTGAGCTTTCATGACGTCTTTCTTTAACATATCCAGATGAATGCTTGCCACTAGGTCTGGCAGTACATATTCTTCAATGTTTTCCTCATCCACTTGACTTTCTATATAGTCGCTAATGACATCCAAAAGATATCGTTTCATTTTAGGCACTTCTTCTTTAGTGATTTCTAAGTAGTGTGGTTCATTTTCATACATCAATTTAAAAATAGGCCATACTTTCCTTTTAAAACTAGAAGTCACTTGATAAACCGTCTTCCCATCATAAAGATAGCTGCCTCCATAAAGCACTTTCATCTCTAATTGGCTGGCATCTTTAAGTCCTAGTCTAAAAGTTTCTTTTTCTTTATACAACACAAATTGAATGTCTGGATTTCCACTTACCCATTCCTTTTCTGTTTCCCACTCTTTATGGGTATTAAAGAAGGTCGTAAACATCCTTTCATTTAACACCAGCTCATTACCATCTGCTTCATTAGAAGTATACTCACTATGTTCCATCAGGAAGTTCACTAATGCTTTATGACTACTCTCTACATGATTAATATCATGACAAATCCATGTGCCCTTGCTATATTCTTTGGTTGTCTGATACATAAAGCCTAAGCCAAGCTCTCCTATTTTCTGCACAGGATATAGTTTATCCTCTCCAATTAAAAGACTTAATTTTACCTTTTGCTCACTTGTATTCTCTTCTTCTCCATAATGAAAACTTGGCACAAGCTGCAAGACTTTCTCTTCTTGGGTTTGTTTTTTCTGGCTATATTGCATTTGTACATAATGATGTATTAAACTTTCGAGCTGAACATTTGCATCACTTGCTTCATCAGTAGGAATAATGCGTGCCAAAGCAGTGGCTACTTGTCCACTATTTCTTTGCATAAGTGCTGCAATTTCATGACGGCACATGCCACGATAAGCAAGAGATTGTCCACACTGACAGTTATACGCTTCAATCTTATCTTCTAAAGCATTTAATGTGATTTGCACACGGTACATGCTTTGGTCTTGAACATAGGCCGTTAAAATTTTAGATTTTTTTTCTTCCACTAATGATAGACTAGATACTTTGCCTTCTTTAAAGTCACCTATGCCTTCTTCAAAAACTGCACCATTAATGGCAAGCTTTTTTATCTGATTGTTTTCTATCATTTTGCTTTTCCTCCATCTTGGCCTATAATCTTACAAAAATAATTTTTCTTCTCTATTTCCTTTTTGACCTTCTTTTCACTGCCTGCTTCAATCTCTAAGGCTTGTACAAGTTTTTTAGCCCCACACTTAACAACCTGCTTGCTTTCCATCAAATCATTTAAAATGCGTTCATCTTCACATTCAATGATGGTTACCTTTCTAATCTTCACCTTATGCTGATCTTGCTTCCATTGATGGATTACAAGCTCTACCTGAGGTGGTATTTCCTTTGTACATTCCTTTTGTAAATAGCTTAAAATCTCATCTAAACTAATGTCCTCATTAAAGGCATTAAGCGCTGCTGCAAAATCTAATACATACTCTGTATAATCTTCTTTTTCATCTTTTTGGCAGAACTTATCAAAGAAGATTTCATGCTGATATCGTTTTAATGAATTTCCTACTCTAATATGCATATTTTCATCGACGCACAAATCATTAGCCAATCGACCTTTTGCTGAAGGATCTTTAAAATCTTTATTCTTACCAAACAAATAAGCTCCTAATGGTGTTAATTTAAAATACGCCACTTTTAAACGCCAATCTATATCAAAAAAACTCTTTTCTATTTCCTCTTCTTCTAAAGCCAAATCAACTATACCTAATGCACCTAATCCCTCTATTAAAAAAACATCTAAATAAGGTCTTTCTAATCTTTCCCAATCTCCTTCGAAGTAATCCCTATAATAACCAGAGTACTCACTTTTTTCTGTAATGCTTCCAACATATTGCATGATAAAAGTTCTCCAACATTTATAGAGTTGTTCTGAAAGCTCATCCATTTTTATCCACTTTCCCTCTTGTAGGCCACTTAACAAGTTTATACTGGACTGACGTACTTTTTCACTGCAAGCTCTATCTGGTTCAAAGGTTTCAAATGGTATCCTTGTTATTTCATCATAGTCTACATTATTTTTATAAGCCTCAAAAAGCATTTCTGCTTGCTTAGCGTAACTTGCACTTAAAAATGCTTTAGCTTCATCTCCCAGAATAACCGTTGTGCCATCTAGAGCTAAAACGTTAGCTGCTACCATGGTTTTGTATAATCCATACAATCTATGGGTATCTGCTCCATTTTTAGCTTCTACTAAACTTATGTTCTCCGTTTCATATTCCTTTGCCACAACTATTTCATTGATTTTATTAAGGGCTGCTTTGGTTGGAAAGTTTCCTGCCTTGGTTACTTTAAACTTACCTGTACTAGCAAACTTAACGATATTGGTCCAGTCTGTCCATTGGTCTTCTGAATATCTGTATACAGAGTAGTTCCTAAGCAATTTGCCATTCAGCTTCTGCTCATTTACATTTATATGCGGTCTCTGAATAAATTTTATCAGTATATTTCCAATTTCTACTGGAATATAACCATTAATAAAGAACAAACTCATCTTAGTTTTTTCTTTAAGCTGCTGGTTCATTTCTTTACTTAACTCATTTGCTCTTTCCTTTAGCAAGTAGTGCTGATTAATCATGGCATCGGTTACAATAGCTCGTTCTAAAGCATCCAGTCCATCCCAAATCGCATGAATATTTTTTTCATCTGACAAATAGGCACTTAAAGCAGCAACTAAAGAATTTTTGCTCTTACTTTTTAATTTTAACCCTGCTCTACTTGCCAATATTTCTAACGGCAAGTGATATGCATCGCATCTGTAGTCTGTTAGCCTTAACTGTTGGAGTTCTTCAATTAATTCTCCCATTACATCATCCTATCTTTAAGTTATTGATTTCTATTCCTTAGTATAACATTCTTTTACCTTAAGTACCCATTATTTTAGTTTAGTCTGCTCAACTTTTCCCATTCCTCACGCGTAATTGCATAAGCCTTGGATATAGTGTTGACTGGATCTTCATATTCCTCTACAAGCTTCATCCCATTCTTTTGTGCTACAGAATAAGAGCCCACATTGGTATACTTCATATAAGAATAAATAGCATTAAATGGCGTATTTTCAAAAACATAATCTCTTACCTTTTGTGCGGCTTCTAGTGCATAGCCTCTTCTTTGATAGTTTTTATTGATATGATAACCAATCTCTGGTCTAATAGCACCGTTTATCGTTTGCATGGTTATGCCACAATCACCTATCATTTTTCCTGTTTCTTTTAAAACAACTGCAAATAACCCGAATCCAAATACTCTATAGTTATCCAGATTCCAATTAATCCAGCCTCTTACCTTTGCTTCATCAAAAGGCTTTGGGTAGTGCTCCATTGTTTTTGGGTCAGAAAGTATTTCATATAAGTCATCAAAATCATCCATTGTGTATTGTCTTAAAATAAGTCTTTCAGTTTCTAATTGCATGTTTATCAATCCTCTCTTATTTTTTTCTTGCGAAGACGGAAATTTAGTATAACACTTTTATTTATTTCTTCAATATTTTTGTTAAATTTTATATTTTTATACACCACTTTACAAGAAAGTAGTTTATAAATTCCAATAAATACAAGTGACCAAGTCATTCATTTCTGTAAATAC
>CAKVCL010000067.1 GCA_934725855.1 uncultured Cellulosilyticum sp.
AATATATGGCTCTCATTCTCCGGAATGGTGGCTCTCAAAGTCCGGACAGGTGGCTCAGAGAGCCCCGGAATAATCAAATCGCATCAGATATAAACTGTGCTTTCCCCTCTACACCATATTCACAGATTGGTTTTTCATGATGAATTTCAATATAGCCTTTTCCAATTTCACCATATTTTTCTTCATATGAGAAACCACAAACAACACATCTTATAATCCCTTCAGAAGAATAATAATCAATAGCCGCATCTCTCAGTGCTCTCGAACGAACTCTTGATTTTGACATTTTTTTCTCTACCTTACCCTCATCAACAATAATATTTTCATCGTAAACGAAAATTTCTTTGCCACTATCTGCAATATTAGTTGCAACAGTCAATGTATCATCATAGATAAATTTCTGAGAGAAAAAATAATTCAACTCATCAATTCGTGTATTTAAGTAATTCTCGCCCACTGTAGTCAATGTGTATATCCCGTCTACAAATTCGGTATACTTATCCATTCCATTATTCTCACGATGTGACACAAGATTTCTTACCTTTTGAGAAAACTTTGTATCATTTCTTCCTGCTAATATCTCTGCATCTTCACCGGATGGATTAAATACATATACAAGCTCAGAAATCAAATCAGAAGTGATTGCTTTTTCTTTTCTCTTTATAATATATAAAGCAGGTAAAATAAGCATTTTTTCTTCTATTCGCATTTACTCTATCTCCTCTATCCTCTTTCTCGCAGCTTCAAAAAACACGGGATCTATCTCGCACCCTATAAAATTTCTGTTTAATTCTTTGGCTGCTACACCGGTTGAACCAACTCCCATAAACGGGTCAAAAATAACATCACCTTCGTTACTAGCAATATTTACAAGGTGCCTTAATAGTTTCAAAGGTTTTTGAGAAGGATGTTTAGGTTCTTTTAAGCGCTCCTTCCCCATACATATTGGACACTCAAAATAGTTGTGCATTTCATTTTGTGTTAAGAAATTCCATTTGTGTTTCTTATTCCATAGACACACTATCATCTCACAACTGTTTAAGAAGCCATTTCTGAATATTTTAGGCATAGGATTGGTTTTATGCCATATAAAATATTGGAACGTATCAAATTCTGGGTCAAAGACCTCATGCCATTTCCCTATAAGATTATAACTTGTGAAAATAAAAATATTTCCATCTGGTTTTAATATTCTTTTAAAATCATCCACAAAATCAAATGGATTTATCTCTTTCAAATCCCATTCTCCAAGGTCATTGTTGACAGCACTTCTTCCCGGTAGTGGAATATTTCCTGTTGAATACTGAGCTATGTTATACGGCGGGTCTGTCAGAATTAAATCTACAGACTTATCTGGGATTGTTTTTATATACTCAAGGCAATCAACATTGGATAAAACAATATTATCCAATTACCGTCTCCTCCACCTTTGCCTTCTTGTAGGCCTCTTGATATGCTAATATAAAATCGTTATATGAAACTCCATCCTCCAAAATTTCTTCCCAGAATTCTTTGCCAATTAAAATTTGGTTTCTATCCAGATGTTTACCTATTGCACCATCCGGAGTTCCATCACCTTTACCATCATAGCATGTTGCAAATCTCGAAATACTTTTATCACAAAAAGAGAACATTGTTTCTAATGATGTAACTTCTGCTGCATTTGATGGTGCATTCTTTGTATCAAGATTTCCTCCAGCCTTTAATTCATATGAATATGCTATTCTCCTATCATCTACCTGATTTAACACAAACAAATCTATAGGTATGCCATTTCCCTTAGCATCTCTTTTATCAAACTCCTTTTTGATTTTTTCTATTACTTGACTTTCACACTCAATTTTGAATGTTTTTATACAAATCTTTTCAGATTTATTATCAAATAATTTTCTCAATTCTTTATTAAGGAAATCTTCTACTGGCTTATTAGTCCAATATACTTTTTGACTCATCCCATTCCTTAATGGGTATGAGATTGTAGATACCTTTATGGAAGCACCAACATTATATAAAACAATAAGATTAGGCACACATTCTGAACCATATTTCCTTCTAGAAATGAACATTGCGATTTTTTGCAATCTGGTACCAAGCTGCGAGTCAAAACTTCTTCCTGTCCCCATATATTTTTTTGCATTCTTGTCTGAAAAAATAAAAAAAATATTATTTTCCCTTTTAGCTTGGTTCTTTGATGAATTTTTTTTAACTGTTTTAGCCATTTCAGCTAACTGCTTTTGTATAAAGCTAATATATTCTTTTTTTATACATTCTTCCATTATCTCACAGTCCTTCTTATCATCTCATTAATTCTTAAATTAAGGTCAAGCTCCTCTAACGCCATTTTATAAAGCTCTGTAAATCGCTCATACGTAATTCCATCTGGAAGAATAGTATTCCAAAACTTTTTACCAATAAGGAACATCTCTGGAAAAGCCATATGCTTCTTAACTGCGCCAGTCCAAGTATTTCCTTCTCCGTTTTTATTGTACAAAGTAGCAAAATAAGCCTTAGAATTTGGAACATTTAATCCTGCATATATTGTAAGAAGTTTCTCCACATTTGCAGGTGCGTTTGAACTGTCTAAATCTCCACCTGCTTTCAATTCAAGAACAACCCAATCTTTTCCATCAAAAAAAGCCAAATCGACAGGTTTTGTATGATATCCAGACGCTTTGTATTTCTGAGCCATTGGGAGCAATGATTTTATACTAGTTTGTGTCACACCACTTTCAGACCTCGAACTACCTTTACCAGCTGCAACATTTGTAGCTCTAAATGTAGATATGTTTCCTCTTAACTCACCATTATCTGTGTCTATATCAGTTACAATAATTTGTCCACTTATTGTATTAGGGTTAATATTATGCTTAACATTTCTTGGATTTACAATTGCAGGAACGTTCTCATCTCCAAATTTTAGTCTTGCAATTCTCTTGGCACATGTTTCAATAGCAAAACCGCTCTTAGACTCAAAACTGCTTACAAATACCATGTTTGCAGTAATAGTTTCATCAAGCTGGCTAAGCAAGAAATTATATCTTTTCTTTACAAAATTTGTTTTGAAATCCCCTTCTATGTTTGATATTAATTTTGAAAACTCCTCGTAAACAATGTTCTTAATCTGCAGTTCTGTACTAGTCATTGCAGTTTCCTCCTATCCCTTCAAATAATTCTGAAATTGTGATATTCAATCCATTCGCAATTTTTTCAATATTTTGCAATGAAATATTTCGCTTTCCAGATTCCACTGTCGCAAAATAAGTTCTGTCCATATCAATTTTAAGCGCAAATTTCTCTTGGCTTAGTCCTGTTTCCTTGCGTAATTCTTTAATCCTATCTCCGAGTTGCTTGGCTATCATATGCGACATTCCCTCCTTTTTTTCGACAAAATAATTCTATATTATTCTATGTTTTTAAGGCAACGGGTTTTAAGCAACATTTACATATAAGAGGCTATTCTTTTGTTAGCAGCTGTTACATAATCACAATTTAATTCACTTCCTATAAATCTTCTTCCTTTTTTAACTGAAGACACACCTGTAGTTCCAACTCCCATAAACGGGTCAAAAACAATATCTCCAGGATTAGATGCAATTTCTATAAAATGATCTATTAAATTTAGGGGTTTTTGAGCGGGATGAAATGGGTCTTTTAATCGCTCTGGATATGAACAAATAGGGCACTCAAAGAAATTGTGCATTTCTTCTTGAGTAGAAAAATTCCACACATGTCCTTTGTTCCATAAGAATATGACAAATTCACAACTATTACAAAATCCGTTTCTATAGACCTTAGGTGCCGGATTTGTTTTATGCCATACAAACATTTGAAAAGTATCAAATTCTGAATCAAAGGCTTTATGCCAATCACCAATTTGATTGTAACCTGCAAAAATAATAATATTACCTCTTGGCTTTATGATGCGTTTAAATACATCTACATACTCAACTGGATTAATTATTTTTTTATCCCAGTCAGCAATATCGTTATTTAATGTAATTTTTCCTTCTCGGGGTATATTTCCTGTAGAATACTGTGAAATGTTGTACGGAGGGTCTGTGAGAATTAAATCAACGGATTGAGTAGGGAGCCGTTTCATTAGTTCATTACAATCCTCATTGAATAATTTATAGATACTTGAGTTCTTTGATATCAATTAACATCCTTTCCCAGTCGAGTAAGAAAATAATAACACCCTATGATTATATTTCAACGGATTATACGTAACAAAGCCACAATCTCGGTAGTCTTACTACCAACGATTGTGGCTTTTACCATCTCTATTTACTTAAGCATCCAACCTTGCTCCCTTAGTAGTAAGGTCGGTAGTATCGTTCAATTCATCTGCCTTATTATGCCCTGTCTTGCCCAAGTTTGCGAAAGGTTGCGTAGTCATACAACTGACCTGCCGTGGCAGACAAAAAGTACTTTTATCATAGTTTTGTTTCTCCTTGTTTTGCCCCGGAATGCCCTGTTTTGCAAGAGTTTCCGGTGATTATGTTAAATGCTCTGAAATTACAGATTGTGGCAAATTAGAGCAAGATTGAGCAAGTTACTACTACCTGTTAGTAGTAAAATTAGTAGTAAAAGGGAAAAGGTTACTACTAAGGATTTTATTTGGTAAAAACGATTTGTTCAAATTTCTTTTAAATAATTTCTTCTATTGCTTCTACTCCATGTTGTGGATAATTCATCAAAGCTTCCTTCAAGTCCTTATCCTCTAAGGGAATGACCAATCCGCGTTCATCTTCATAAGTATCAGCACAGCGTTTAATAAAATTGTCTTCCAATTCTCTGCAAGTCAAAATACCAACTCTTCCTCTTCTATTACTAAATCGTCCGCTTAACTGATCTATTTCCGGATTAGCCACTTCACCTGTATAATTCTTACATTCAACATATACATATGGGCATGGCAACAGTATGTTTTTATTTGGTAAATTAAAGAAAAATCCTGTTTCTGATGAATTGTCAAACACAATATCAATACATTTTCGTCCTTCATGTATATCCTTTTCTTTTCTAGTCGATGACAAATTAGGATAAAATAGTAATTCTAAAATACCTATTATAAGATTGTGATACTTTGACGCATTCTTAGTTCCTGATGGTATAGACTCCAATTTTGCAATCAAATGATTACAAATTTCGCTTGCATTCACTTCTTCCAGAACAGCCCCTTGTACTTTTGATATTTTATTCACTGTTTTTACTTTAAAATCTTGAAACACCTCGGGGTGTGACTCTGTAAATTTAGCCAAATATTCTTTATCTATCTGAGGTTCAAATTCAACTATGCTTTTCTTTGTGACATACTTTGTCCCGTTCTTATATTTTCTAACCAACGAACTTCCCATACTCAAATGTTCATTTTGGAGATAATTCAACACAAAATGTTGTTTATATTCTTGTGTCGTGTATTTATCCGTAAAAGAGACAATCCTTTTGGGAACAAACAAAATAAGTTTTTCATTTATTATAAGCCTATCAACATACCTATTTTCCCAGTTTTTTCTTTTTGAATCCCAATACATCCCAGATGGAACATCATGTGTTAAAGGTATATTATGCAATTCACATTGTTGCTGTGTGTATTTAATCAACTGTAATTTAATAATATTAGCCGTCATATCTGATACTTTATCTCTATCCACATTCGGAACAAAAATTCTAAAATCTTCAATATCCTCCATAATTCCTGAACTTATTGCACGGCTTCTTAATAATTCCTTAAATATAGCATTTGTATCTTCTGGTCCCATTCCATGTCCTCGTGGTTTACCATGAGACATTCCCATGCATATGTCATTGCTTTCTCCTAAATGCGAGAATAATTCTCTAGCTTGCTCAATTCTTTTTCCCTTCAGTAATGCTAACAAATACTCAAAATAAGAGCAAATTGACTCATATGCATTCTCGGCAAAAGGGAATTCACATTTTGAAATATAATATGGATCCAAAAACAAAGGCATATCTGCTTCCGGATCTATATCTACAAAATCCAACTCATATTGTGTCTTTTTTATATCAAATAATTTACTAAAACTTCCCACACCTAAACAGGGCTTCGCACCTTGAAAATTCAATATTTCAGCTAACAAAATAGT
>CAKVCL010000068.1 GCA_934725855.1 uncultured Cellulosilyticum sp.
CAGAATTTTGTGTAACACTTTTATTTTACGGGTAAATCCACGATTTTTACATCAGTGGGGTCGCTTCATATTGTCTAAATCGTGGTATTTATCCTCGATGTAACACGTTGTAGCTTCCTTAAATTCCCTTACAATGCTACAATCATATTTGGGCGCAGATTCGAAAGATTATTTGTTGTAGCTTCCTTAAATTCCCTTACAATGCTACAATCTTAGTTGAGAAATATACCTTTCGACTCGTGGTTGTAGCTTCCTTAAATTCCCTTACAATGCTACAATCAAAGCTCACGGCTATATCAACATAGCCACTGTTGTAGCTTCCTTAAATTCCCTTACAATGCTACAATCACAATCGAACCGGCGGCATTTTCCGTGCTTGTTGTAGCTTCCTTAAATTCCCTTACAATGCTACAATTTTCATTGAATGCGCAAGCGAGGTTTTAATAGTTGTAGCTTCCTTAAATTCCCTTACAATGCTACAATCAAAAAGCGCCACGGGCGGGCGCTTCAAATAGTTGTAGCTTCCTTAAATTCCCTTACATTGCTACAATCAAACAAGATGATAATGAGGACGATTATACTGGTTGTAGCTTCCTTAAATTCCCTTACAATGCTACAATCCTTGCATTAGTAAAAATCACGCATATACTTGTTGTAGCTTCCTTAAATTCCCTTACAATGCTACAATCACGAGGGCATGACCCCAGATCTGGCCTTTAGTTGTAGCTTCCTTAAATTCCCTTACAATGCTACAATCATCTGGGTTGTTACAAAATACAGAGGCTACGTTGTAGCTTCCTTAAATTCCCTTACAATGCTACAATCATAACGTTCGTTATCACTATGGATTATTAAGTTGTAGCTTCCTTAAATTCCCTTACAATGCTACAATCTTTGACCCTGAGACCTTCCTGCGCCTGCCAGTTGTAGCTTCCTTAAATTCCCTTACAATGCTACAATCTGGGTGATAGCTATTTTATTGTTATGCAAGGAGAAAATCATATTAAATATGTAAAATTTTTATAAAAATAACAATAAATTTTGTTGGGTATTTTGATAATTTTAAAAAAGCAAAAGTTGAGTATTACCGACTTTTTCTTCTTGTTTTGTTTTTTTACCCACTAAAAACAAAATATTGGAGTATTGTTTCTCCGTAACAGTGATGCAACGAACGAACCCTTCTGGAGGCAGATGGTTTTTAAGTCTGTCGTAGTGTTGTTGTTCACCGTATTTACCGACAATGATTCTGGTATATACTGAAAACTGCATCATATCAAAACCATCATTCAATAAAAAACGACGAAAACGTATATAGTCTTTTTTATTCTTTTTGGTCTTGGTTGGTAAATCAAAGAAAACTATCATTCTCATAAAATAAACGTATTTTTGCATCTAAGACATATTCTCTGTGTATTCATGTTTTATAAAATTTTCAATGTTTGGTAAAGACAACTTCTTTGTTTCATTCGAAAGAATTCGAACATAACTTTCTATAACATATTCAATCGCTAATGAAATTGCCATTTTCCCCTCCGGCATTGAAACCTCATAATTCAAAAGACTAACTAATGATGCTTTGGGAAGAATAAAATCCTGGTTATTACAGTTTTTAATAAACTTTTCTGTAAAAATATCTACAATTGGTCTAAAAGGTTCTATAAGATCATCTGCCAAATTAAAAGGATTTTTCTTATTACAATGAAAGATCCCTATGGGAGGAAACAATCCATGACCAACAAGACGTCTTGCAATTTCACCTCTTATGACAGCGTATCCGTAATTTAAACAGGAATTTATATTGGATAATTCATCATTTCTAGCAAATGATTTTCCAAAAAGAAACTTAAAATAACGCATTGCTGCTTTTGCTTCTATGTTATCAGGATCCCCTGATCGAACCTCTTTAGCCAAACAATCAAGACCATCTGCTCCTTCAAGTTTATTTATTCGTAAACACTGAGCCTGATTTTGAATTTTTGCCACAATAATAGAAGTTCTTAATCTCTTTAATACAGGTTTTTTGCAATTAATCTGCAAATTTACTAAGTTAAGCGAGTTATGGTGTTGTGCAAAAGGTAAAAAAATACCATTAGGGAGATGCGAGTTATCTGTACTAAAAATTGCAATTCCATACTCCGCTGCCTTAGATAGTAACGGTTGCGTAATTATTACTTGTGGATTATCAACTATGATTGATGATATATCTTCAACAGGCACTCTGTAATTATGATCCTGTTGCACTACTAAAGCTCCGTTTTGATAACAGAGCTTAGCCGGATTACTAATTAAAATGACACGCCAACTCAAAGCGAGGCTCCGCTTGCGCAATATAGTAATTACCGAGTACGTCAACGTGGTATTTGGTTACACTTAATGCTGTTTTGATGCAAAAACGTATAACTGGATTTTTTTTCGATACCTGCTGATCATGCAAAACACAACAAAATCTTGCCAGTGCTCGATCAAAACCAATGTAGTAGCCAAAAAAAATTTTATCCTTAAAAACAACTTTTATTAAATCATTTTGCCTCAAAGAGAAACACCATTCAAACGAATCATCTACGAGATCCCATTCTGCCTCCTGTTTATTTTGTGTACACGCTCGGTTAGGTAAATGCTTGCAATATGAATAAACTGGAACACAATAGAATTTATTATTCTTTTTAAAGATATCCAGCCGAACAATACTACCATTTTTCGCTACGCCATTTCTCACAGGAAAACCAGCTCCTTTACAAAGGATTCTTACCGACCTAATTATGGGATTATTGAGATCTTCGTATCCTTCATGATTCGGCATGTGCATTGGATTATCGTTTGAAAAAATTTTTTTTATATCACTTTCGTCTAATTTAACTTCTTCTTGAATCCCATTTTCTTCTTTATATTTTTTAAATCTTCTTTTTAAAGCATTACACAAATTTTTGTTACGCGTATCTGCATCCACAATGTTTAAAATATATTCCTCTTTGAGGTCCTGTAATTTTACTTTTTTTACCATCACCCCTTTTTCTCTCATTTCTGGAGTTTGACGCATCAAAGTTTCGTCATGTAGAGCCCCCTCTCCTATTCGCTGACTTCTACATGCATGTGAAACAAAGAGTGTCCGTACATTTACTAGCTCGCTGTCTGTATATCCAATCTCACTCAATTTGTTCTTCAAAGTATCTAGGTCATCCTGATAAACTCGTTCTATGACCTCATTTCTAAAATTTTGCCAAGGACAAGGAAATCTCATTTTTTTATGAGATTTAGTTTCGATATTTGACAATTTAGTCTTATTAACCTTATCGAGATCATTTGAAACCATATATTTTGAATCTATGAACTCACCTGACTGGTAAAGTTCCTCTCTGTTTCTTGACCACGCAGCAACTTTTTGTATAATCGACCTCGAACAACACGCTATAACTATTGCATCCATAGCATGGTGCCTATTATCTTCTCTAGATTTCCTCAACCCCCAATGCTTTCTAAGATAGGCAGTCATAGTTCCCGCAACCACCACACATCCTGAATGATCAGACGCCGGGTCAAGAATTAAAAATCTATCAATATAATTCTTAAAAAATCTACATGCATAACGTGTATCGTTAAGATTTCTACTCAAAAATTCTTTTGATCCCTCAGGGGTCAGACTACGTCTTAATAGATTGGTCTTCTTTTTTTGAGACAACAGTCGAGAGCTTTTTACAAATGCTTCAAACTTATCTCTTTTTTCTTCGTTTGTAATATATTCTAAAGGTATCCTATTCCCCTTTTCTCTATTTTCCTTAGTAAAAACCAAAACCCTGTTTGACTTTGAATCATCGAACGATTTTGAATACGGCAGAATATGATCAATTTCTAAATATCCTTCTTTAAAAAACCTTTTTATATCAATTATTTTCCTTGAATATATTGATTTACATTCTTGTTCTTTATATAGTCTGTATTTTTCGAGATTTTTAGCCAATAAATCTTCGGAAAATTCTACCGAATTTTTAATGAGCAATTCTCTGAATTCAATTAGATCGCTTGTCTTTTGTTTTTCTTTCTTTTTGTTATTTTTGTTTATCTTGTCTCTTTCTTCCCATGATTTTGCAAGATCGCGAGCCAGCTCTATATGCACAGAAAGAGGAGAGCCATATTTTTTTACTAAAGCATTTAAGACTTTTCGTGCTTGATTGATTACCCTTAGGACTACGGGATTCCTTGGTATATCTCCCAATTCTTCATTAAAAATTAAAGTTCCGTTTTTTTCACGACCAGAGAATAGCGGAGGAAGGTATTTTGATTCTCTGATTTTTTCTGAAATTGTTGATAATGTAAGTACCCAGCTGAACTACAGGCTTCGTCATATCTTTCGCCCTTCTCCATATAAGGAACTATTTTTTTTAGAAACTTTTCTGAAAGGTTGCTAAATTTATCGAATCGCACTGATAAAAGAGCATTAATTACTTCTTTTGTTTCAAAGGGCGATAGTCTTTCACATATATAAGAATCCTCTTTATAGATTGTTAAAACCTCCGCTATACGGTTATAGCGTTCGTAATGACCGGATAAAAGATCATTTTTAATATTTTCCCATTCACGTTTTAAGCCGGGGCCTTTAAGGACTTTTCTAATGCTGTTAATGGGAAAACTTTTACAAAAGACTTTATCCTCAGGATCTTTGTCTTCCAAGCTATAATCCAGTCCCTTGTATTTATATTGATCTTTTTCCCACAATCCAGCTTTTATCAATTTTTTAGTCAAAGTAGAAAATTTAATATCACCGCCTGACTCCAACGGAATGTTTTGTATTGCATTCCTTTCTTCGTCATTAAATGCCCTTTCCTGACAATCTCTCCCGCACACCCTTGTGTTTAATATTTTTGTAAGCCATATATGCCGTTGTACAAAATAATTAGCAAGCGGTGCTCTTTTTTCATCTTTCTCAAATCGGCAACGACCAACCATATCTAAAAGAGCATCTCCTTGCAACGGCGGTTTCTGTTCCCACAGAAAACCTGATCTGTGATCGCCATTGCCCAATATTTTCGTGCAGAATTCCTCTGTAATAAACGGACTTGAGAATTGCTCTTTCTGAATTTTAAAGATCTCTGCCAGTTCTCTATGCAGATCAACCCTTCTTAATGACTTTAAGTATTCACCTTGCTTATTTCTCTGACAATTGGGATATTCTGAGAAAATCATTTGCCCCACGGTCTTGTAACCCTTTTCTGCCAAAATTTTATCATTCGAAGATAAACTGTTAGTTACAAGTCCCCCCTTCTCCCATTTGTTTTTCTGCTGATGAAACCCAATAAAATCCTCTATGCTTGCATATGTGATAAATGACAATTGCAAGTTGCTTATTGGTCAATACAGAAGTAAGCCCTTTTGCTCTTAACTCCCATGGTTTTTCATGGTTTACATTTTTTAAAACATCTTCCTTCGAGGAAATTAAGCCGCAGTCAATGAGATAATTTAATAATTTCTTAAGGCGAACTGACCTCCTGTATATCCTGCGGCGTGCTAGGCGACTTGATCTTCTTATGACATTCAATGACTCGCCTTTTTCATTCTCTGCTTTCTTAAAAACTCTAACACCGAGATCTACAATTCGTTTGTCAGGGGCAATTACCGACCAGCCAACGGAAGCAATGCCTAAATCTAAACCAATAATATAAGCCATGGAATTTTTTCTCACTCAAATCGTTTATTTTATATACTAATATTTTTTAATTTGATTTAGATCGATAAAATTAAATTTTGTTAATAAGATCAAAAAATTTTCTAAAATATTATGGCGCTGCCACGATCTGAACTTGATCACATATCCAAAATGCCGGATATGGTGTTTTGAGCGCCGTTTCATAATGGGATCATTTCACTGCATGAGGGTGATTTTTATTTAGGCAACGCCA
>CAKVCL010000069.1 GCA_934725855.1 uncultured Cellulosilyticum sp.
AATGCAACTATTATAAAAATTACGGAATCTATAATTACTTATTCAACTACTCATATAATGAAATAGAACTAAATAAGCAAGCTACGTCATTAGGTGAACGAATTAAGCATGCACGATTAAGATTAAATTTAACCCAAAATGAACTTGCAGAACTATTAGGTGTCCATAGTGATACCATTTATTTATTGGAAAAGGATAGGGCATTTCTTCATGTTGAAAAAATGGTTAAGCTTGAACAAATACTTAGATGTGAAATATGTAAATATGATGAGTATCTTGAATTTGCTAAGGATACTGCAAAAAATATAACAATTCTAAGAAAAACATTATCTAGAAAAGATTTTGCCCAAAAAGTAGGTATAAGTATATCTACAATAAAAGCATGGGAAAATGGAATTTCATATATTTCTAGAAAATATTATGCACTAATAAAAAAACAACTGCAACCAGATTAATCTGATTGCAGTTGTTTTTTTAAAAGATGTAGTCATCTGTAATATCATTATATATAATATTACAGATTTGTTTATAGATTTGTATTATTTGTGTACTGCTATCTAGCTTGCAATTTACGATTATGTAAATATACTGCTCGTGAAAATGAACAAATCCTCCTATAGTGCCTACATCCTCTGTTAAATAACAAATAATTGTACTCATATTTTTTTCTCCTTTTTTATTTTTACTTTGGGTATTTACATTTAGTAGGATACAAAGATGGATAAAAAAATATATTTGATTTGATTTTTTTATTAAAAAAGTATATAGCATCATGTTTATTATCATAAAAGCTTTGAGCATCAATGGATTAAGTAATTTAATACAGAATCAAAGTTTATTATTTAAAACTATATGAATCAAATATTTATATTTTCTTAATAAAAATTTTATATTTTTTTAATTTTTAAAACAAATTAACTGTATACAGATTATTAAATTAATAAAGAATCATAATCTTGCTTAGTTAAAGCACATATATGCTTTTATAAAGCAAGATTATGCAATATAATTACATTATTAAGATTGAAAGGATGATTTTATGACCTATATATCTTACGAAAAACTAAAGATAAAAATGGTACAACAAAGAATAGAATTCAAAGATTTTGCTGTTGCTTTTAAGTTTTCTTCACATACTATTACAAAATTTAAGCGCAATGAACCTGTTAGTTATGAGGTCATATCTAAATTGTGCAACTTCTTTCAATGCAATATGTCTGAATTAATGGATGTTATATACTACGATGAAAACGCTCCTATGAAAATATAGGAGCGTTTTATTTAAGATATTTTGATTCCAAACATACTTGATAATATGTCATTATCATTGATTTTAAGATATCCTTCAGTAGTGCCAGTATCATTGTGGTGAGCATATACTTTAAGTTCTTCCAATGTGAATCCGTTCTTATTTAGCTCTTTGCATATGTAGTGAGTTCCATTTTTCATGTTTTGGAGCGCACTATGTCTAAATGAATGAGGTGTAATCAATAATGGCTTGCCTTCAATTTCACTTATAATTGACCTCATTTCCATTACCCAATCGTAAATTCGTGCATAGCTTGCAGCTCTTCTTTTCTCTTCATCACCAATAATCCATAAATCATCAATATCATCTTCACCGCGCTGATCTAGATATAGTTTAAGGCTTTCTTTACTTCTGCTAAAATACAATAGCGGAAACTTTTTGCCTCCTTTACCTTCAACTATATTTGTATAATTCCTTTCGAGCAAACCTTCTTTTTTTACTTGTAATATCTCTTTTCTTCTTCCAGCACTATCATAAAGCAAATCCAACAATGCCATATATTTGTACTTTTCTTCTTTGATAAGATAGTCCCTTAATCTCTTTATCTGTTCATCTTCAAGAAAAACTATCTCCTTGACTCCTTCTTTTGTGACTCCTTTAACTTTTTGGCTTATATTAAACTCATAATCATAATCATCATCTTCCTCTGCGTAATTGAGCATACTATGTATTGCTGATAAAACCCTATTACAACGTGCTGGTGATACCTGTCTATCGTTAAGATACCACATCTTTATATTACGAAAATCCTTTCTAGACATATCTAATATGTTTTTATTATCCATATCGTCGTATATATGGCACATAACCATTCTTAAATCACAGCCATACTGCTCTATTGTCCTTACGCTCTTTCTGTTACTGCTTAGCTCAACGAGAAAATCACTAAGTAGCTCCTTATTAGTTTTACATACGTTCAACCATTTTTTGACTGAAAACACTTTTGTGCTCATATTGCATCCTCCCTTTAATTTTTACTTTTTGTTTTTAACTTTTTTAATTACAAAGAAAGGATACAGATACTATTTTTTTAATATATGCAACAAACGAAACATATTAATTAATATATTCATACACATTTTTGAAATAAATGTTTAAAAATGTGAAATGAAAAGGTCAAAATCTCGGTCAAAATTAATTCTATAGTGTTATTGAGTATCAACATATACAAGATACGAATATAGTAATTTTTTATTTGAAAAAATATTCATATTACATTTTTAATCAAATACATATTGTATGAATTAATATGCACAGAATTAATAAAAATTTTTAAAAATAAAAAACTTGCAACCAAAAGGCTACAAGTATTTTATTAAATATTATTATGACTTCTGTTTCTTCTACGCATACGTTTTCTTTCTATAACCTTATCAGTTACCCAACAAGTAGCTGCTACAACTAAACCACCTATAAGTATATACCAATAAGTAACCAAAAGTAATTCATTACCATTGCTTAGGTAATTAATCAAGAATACAAGTCCTTTAAAAAGATATATTGCTGTAGCTGGTATTATTACTAAGAAATAGCATAACGAAAATACAAGCAACATTAGCGCATAAAATATACCATATTCTTTAAGAACTTTAAAAATATAAAGTTTGCCAAACCTATTAGTTGAGCCTGTTTCAAATTCTAATTCATCATCTTCTTGTGACATATACATTCCCCCTAACGATTTTTTTACAGTATACCATCTACTTTTAAAATAATTTGTCGAAATAAAGCACTATACTAAAAACAATAAATTATAAACCAAAACAAACCATGTTTTTAAGCGAAAAAAAAATAGACCAAGCTCTGCACCTGGTCTATGATTTAAAACTACTATTTTAATCAAAAATAGGGCTTGTAGCATTAGTAGATAAATAGATGTACTTATTATGTAGAATTGTAAGCAAATTTCCTCTATTATCAATGATTTTACAAAAATCATCATCACATAAATTTATAATAACACGTTCATGTTTTAAAAATTTTTCCCAAGCTGCCTTATTACATGTATTGGCCCATTTTTTTCTAGATACAATAATACCAAACTTAATATTATCAGTGTCCATTATTGAATCTAATTTGTCAAAGTATGTGATATTAGGTACTTTCTTTTCATTTTTGCACTCCATAATAAATACTGCACCAAATATAGCAAACATTGTATGCTCAATACTACATACATTTTTTACAGTACAATCTATTTGATTTGTTTCGCTCCTAAGTGAATTTGAAACTGAAATACCTGGAACTTTTTTAAATATGCTTGAAATAAACTTATCTAAAGCAGCCCCTTTTGCAGTTTTATTCTTCCCATAATTATAGTCAAGGGCAGCAAACAATTGCCTCCACTCTTTATAGTCATCTGCATTAGGGGCGAAGAAAAAAGAATCTAATGTATTAGGATTCCTCTTTATCTCATCTAATAATGAATCAATATTGTCTCTTTGTCTTTTCTCATTAATATTAGCTCTTTTTAAAGTGTATTCTCTACTTGGCTTTTGAATAAGACTATATAATATTGATATATCTTCACTTGTTGGGTTTACTTCTTCTTCACACTCATAGCAATACTTCGTTTGCGCTAAAGATTCTATTAATTTTTCTCTCTCTGTAATCTTCAATGTAAATTCACAATTCGGACACATTATCGCGTAAACTTTCTTTAAAATAGAAACGTTGCACAACTCTTCTAATAAATCATTTGCTAGATCGTATGGTATTTCAAATGTATCGGTCACCATATCAATTGTAATACGATCTTTTATTGTATCAGGTAACGATGCTAACCACAAATCTAACTGCTCAATCAATGGCTTAATCAATTTATAATTCTTTATTGTCGATAAACTTGGATAATACATATTGAATATCCTCCTCTTCCACATATCTTGGTAACTTAATTATACACCACCCATCTAAGACATCAAAAGAAATAATAAATGGTTCGTTAAAATATTTATTTACTTTTCTTAGGTGGCAAAATGTCACACTATCGCAACTTTTTGATGAACTAATTGACTTCTTTGTATCAAAAAATTTCTCTTTGCATTGTAGAGGCTCATCATTAGGACTAGTAGTAGAATGTTTTGTTCTTTCATAATCAGTTGACGATGTTTTGGTTACATAAAGTTCCCTATCACTTTGTAAATCTTCTTTTTTTAATCTAGTAATAGAAAGATACTTTTCTAAAAATATATTAATATCTTCTAACATTTTCTCATCATATTTATCTTCTATATTAAAATCTCCTTTTACTTGGTCTATAAAGTCTGTCACTGTATTACTATAGCCACTAACCAAATCTTCAATATATTGTGGTGTAAATGTGGACTTACTAAACAAATCATATATTTTCCTTTTAAAAAACTTAGTGCTAACATTCTTTTGACTAAGTTCTATTTGAAGTCGTATCATTATCATACTTATTGACTGTATAATCAAGTCCTTGGTAGTCTTTTTATATCCATCTTCTGTTAGTCGTTCCTCAGTATATCTGTACATCTTACTTTTTGATTTACTACGTCCAAATATGATCATCTTATCAAGGTCTATATCAACATAAATAGGTAAAAATATGTCTTTCTTTATATATTGGTCTACTGCCACTACAAGTCTTACACTAAGTTCAAATGATATAGAAGTAACCCTTCCTTTCTCAGAAGAAAAACTGTACTTTTGTATTTTTGGATCCTTATCAGGCCTACATTCAAACATATCTGTTTGCTTACAATCAGGAAATAATGCTTTTAACATATCATTAACACTTTTTTCATCTTTTAATCTATTTTCTATCACTTTATCAGAAAAAGTAAATTCTCTTATATATATATGTTTCATTCCTTCTTTTAAAACTCTATTTAGCCATGATCTAAAGGTTTCATACTTAGTACTATCTTCTTGTGCATATAAAACTATGCTATTCCAAATTTCTTCCCTTGTGTTCTTTACTTTTATCTTATTGGATTCACAAAACCTTTTCATAACAGGAACTGTTATATAATCTTCGTTCTCATTTAAAAAGCAGTCTGGTATATTTATTTTCATTGATATCCCCCATTACATTTTTATGTTTATATGCTATAATAGAGGCATAAGAACATATTATAGCAAAGAACCTGTTTTATAGACGGCAAATCTTACAGGTTCTTTTTATTTTACTATTTTGTACTTAATTTTTCTACTATTTCGTCATTTATTTATAACAAATCTGCTTTTCGTATAACAAATTCGCATTTGCACGTTCATTAATTAATTAATTTTGAACACAAAAATAGAGGGGCCAGTCCACAATTGGATTGACCCCTCTATTTTATAATGTTGCTGCATATTTGATTAACAATGACCTAATGTGATTTACATTATATTTCCTCGTAAGCCACAGTTGCTTATTAGCTATAATTCCTTTAGCTGCTAAACTATCTAAGCCACCAAGCTTATCCAGTAAGCT
>CAKVCL010000070.1 GCA_934725855.1 uncultured Cellulosilyticum sp.
TTAATTTGTTCTATACCTTCTTTTAATTTGACTGAAATATAAAGAAAAGGAAGCATATAATCTTACGAATAACACTATAATTGCTCTTTCATCACTTCTGTACTGTATATTGCTTCTACTTGCTCTTTAGTTAGTTCTGAAATAGCTACTACTTCATCTATACTCATTCCCTTAACTAATAGTTTTTTTGCCATGAGCATTTTTCCTTTTTCTATTCCTTCTTCTACACCCTCTTCAAAATTAAGTCTATCTCGTTCTAAAAGAGTCATATATTGCACCTCCATCGCTTTGTCATGTTTAACATGATTTACTTTTTGGTTAATTGCCTTTACTAAATCACTCTTTGCATTTTTTGCTACTTCGTCTGTTGATTGCTCCACATACTGTAGAAATTCTATCATTTCTTCATCTACATCATTTAATATTCCACTTGTATTTAAAAATACTTTATCTGTTTCATCTTTTAGTTCAATACTATTGTCTTCCACGCATAGATTTCTAAATGTATAACGATGCCTTTCTTTACCAAATGGGTCAAAAGTACAAATGAAAATTACATAGCTCTTATTAAGTGTTAAGTAGTCATCTCCTTTTGATATTTTATCTAAGTCTATATTTCCTTGATAGTATCTACTTCTTTTTGCTAGATTAATATTCTTTCCCCGTTGCATTTCTACATTATAGACTGTTCCCTTTTCATCATTAACATAAACATCTAACCTAACTGATTTGCTATCTAACAGAAGGTCTATGACCTTTTGCTCTTCTGGCATTTTGATTTCTTTAATCTTTATATCTAAAATCTTTTCAATTACTCTCCTACAAATTTCCCTATCGCTCATTACTTTAGCAAACAAGAAGTCATCTTCTAAATTCAATTCTTGTAATTTCTTTTGATTTTTTGCCATTGTTTTTGTTACCTCCGACTTCTTCTCTAATCTAAGAGCATTTCTAATAATATTATACTCTATACTTGTCTAAATTTAAAGTTGACGTTTTCTTTTACTCCTACCATAATTCCTTTATCAACCTACTCACAACATATGTATAGTCAATAATTTCACTCAAAGAAAAAGCCATGTTAAATGTTACTTCAACATGGTCATTGTATACCTCTACTCTCTTGACAAAATCTCTGATGAACTTTTTGTAGTAATATCTTCTCAAAATATACTTATCTTACTGTATTTTAGTTTAAAACAAAAGTTACTATGTATGCGTTTCTTTAACATAGTCACTTTTACTTGGATTATGTTTACCTATGATACATACTATGTAATAGCGAGAAAAACCTCTCTCCCTTGTTAATCTAATAAACATCATTTATCTATACTTATACTATTTCACAAATGGTTATCACTTATTTATGTTAAAGTTTATTGTTATCTATTCTAAAATTTTTATTTCCTTCTGTTTCCACTCTATTCTACTTTTTTGAGTGAGGTCTTTCCTTTCCTGTTCCCGATTTCATCTTTCCTATTTTTGCTGAGATTTGTGCTTCAAGCAACCTTCCCCACAATTTCGTTCGGTGCGAGCCCCTAAACATTTTCTAGGCAACTGTTGTATATTTGATTATCAAGGCTTAACCTTTGTTTTTGACCTCAAAATCATCAAAAAAAGCATCCAATTTCATCCTATTTGCCCTTCATGAAAGAAGGGTCTACTAAATTTTTCCTTTAGCAGACTCCTCATTTAACATTTTGCTTTTCTATTACTTACCTATCTCTATCCCTTGAAACTCAAAGGTTACCTCACTTAAAGATTTCTCCTTAAAAACACTAAAATCCACAACCTCTGACCTAAAAATCAGAAATTGTGGATTCTAAACATGGAGGTGAGTTGCACCTCCTGATTTTCTCAATTTGCCCTATAATTGCCCTTTCATCACTTCTGTAGTGAAAACTAACATTTCTCATGAAAAATCTAGTAGCAAAGTATTCTTACTCTTATCATTGTTGAATAATTGTTTCATTGATTTCTCTTCTCAGTTCTTTTACTCTTTCTATCGGTAACTTCAACTTCTTTGAAATCGTTTCATCATCTAAAATGTCCATCAATGCCTTAGCAGATTGCTCAATAGCTTCTACTCTTCCTTCTTCAAAATTAAGTCTATCTCGTTCTAAAAGAGTCATATATTGCACCTCCATCGCTTTGTCATGTTTAACATGATTTACTTTTTGGTTAATTGCCTTTACTAAATCACTTTTTGCATTTTGTGCTACTTCGTCTGTTGATTGTTCCACATACTGTAGAAACTCTATCATTTCTTCATCTACATCATTTAATATTCCACTTGTATTTAAAAATACTTTAGTAGTTTCATCATTTAGTCCAATATTCAAATCTTCTAAGCATCGATTTTCGAATGTATAACGATGTCTTCCTTTTCCAAATGGGTCAAAAGTACAAATGAAAATAACATAGCTCTTATTAAGTGTTAAGTAATCATCTCCTTTTGATATTTTATCTAAGTCTATATTCCCTTGATAGTATCTAGTTCTTTTTGCTAAATTAATATTTTTTCCTTGCTGCATTTCTACATTATAGACTGTTCCCTTTTCATCATTAACATAGACATCTAATCTAACTGATTTGCTATCTAACAGAAGGTCTATGACCTTTTGCTCTTGTGGCATTTTGATTTTTTTAATCTTTATATCTAAAACCTTTTCAATTATTCTCCTGCAAATGTCCTTATCGCTCATTACTTTAGCAAACAAGAAGTCATCTCCTAAATTCAATTCTTGTAGTGTCTTTTGATTTTTTCCCATTGCTTTTGTTACCTCCGACTTCTTCTCTAATATAAGAGCATTTCTAATAATATTATACACTATACTTATCTAAGTTTAAAGTTGATGTTTCTTCTACTCCTACCAAAATTCTTTTATCAACTTGCTCACAACATATGTATAGTCGATAATTTCACCCAAAGAAAAAGCCATGTTGAATGTTACTTCAACATAGTTATTATAAACGTCGTAACAGTTCAGACGCCTAATTTTTTTAGAACGCCAAATAAACCAGTTACTGAATAACTGGCTTACCGGCTATAAGTTCTTTTATACTTTGGAAAATGTTCAATCCTCGGCGCTTGACCGTTTCTACAAAACTCATTATGTGGCAGTACATTTCCCTTCCGGAGATTGTTCTAAATCCTCCGGCCATCTTTTGACGGTTTTTACAGATTCTCAGGTCTTTTTCACTCATATTATTGCTGTAATGAACCTCAAAGTCATATAAAAACAGCAGATGATTCTTCTTATATTTTACAAGACGGTTGAGAAGTTTCTTTTCATCTTGTTTGGCAATTTTACCTTCGGTCTTTTCGTTTGCATTAAGACCATAAGAAATGAACTGATCATAACGCTTACTGTAGCATTCTAATTGCTTTTCACTAAAACAGCTACATCCTGCTTTTTTCAGTTCATTTCTTGCATGATTTAGCCCTTTTAAGAACATGGTAAGGTCATGACTCCATCTATTACCTGTTTCTTCTGTATTTTTTAGAAGATATCTTTCTAGATGGACATTACACTCTCCATGTTCTATTCCAAAGTGATATAATGCTGTTTCATGATCATGTATAAGAGTTCCTACATACTCTTTTAAGATATCAAAACCTTCTAATGTTTTTAAATCCTTTTTATCAGAACTATAATATAGTACATTTTCATTTGTACTGAAATTCCTAATATAAGTTTGCACTCCATTTGTTTTTACTGTTGTTGCATCTGTGCAGATTTCTTTAGCATTTAGAAGCTTCGTTTTTATACATTTACAGGCTTCCTCACATTTTTTACTAAAAGTATTGCAAGCATTATAATCACACCCTGTTGATATTTCTAGGTTATCTCCTGATAAACAATTAATGATCATGCAGATTCTATCATTAGCTACAACACCTTCACTGTAAAGAAGTGCTATTATAGCTTTAATATTTTTTCCATAGCAAACATCGCCCTTTAGTTCATCTGGAATTTGAAACTTTCCATTGTCATCAGCATAGATACGATATTCCGTAGCTACTACTTTCACCTCTAAATCAAGCATGTATCTTGTGACATACGGTCTGTTTAGCTCAGGTATTCCTATTTCTTCAATATGATGCACATAGATGCCCTTTTTAATTTTTTCTTTAAAATCTGCTTTAGAAAGGCCATGCCCTTTGTGACCTAGTTGAGCACCTTTCTTTTTATTAGTTGGTCTTCTACTATTATAAGTATTAGCCGGTTTAATTGTCTTATCTTAAGAAGGTGGAATGGATGAATTAGAACTATCATTATTAAGAATACGTTTCATCCTCTCATTATCATCACGTAAAAGAGTGTTCTCGTTGGTTAGCACATCACACTTTTCAGTAAGTATAGCGTTCTCCTGTCTTAAAGTGGCTATTTCCTCTCGAAGGCTAGAATTCTCCGTTTGAAGGCGATCAACTTCTTTATTAAGACGTTTGATTTCCTTGCGAGCTTGTTTAAGCTCAGCTTCAAGTTTATCAACCTTTGCCATAACTTCTTCTAATTGAGCATATGCACCTTTTGATAATCACTTTTTCTGCCCACGGAAAATCACCCTTCCTGTATTTATAATAGTAAAATTATATCAGAAATATGGGCAATAAGCCAATTTTCAGCAAAATATTTTATACGGCGTCTGAACTGTTACCATGTATTAAAATATTTGCAGTGCCTTATACAAACCTCTATGTATAACAACATTTTCCTTATAATTAAATAGTGCATTTGGATACTGATGTTTAAATATCTGTTGCCCTTTCATTGATGGTTGGTTTCCAATAACACCATGTTCAAATAACTGTAATAATATCTTTTCAGAGGTTTCTCCCGTATGTATTCGTTCATTATATATCTTATGAAATTCTGAAGTTGGAAATGTCTGCTTCCTTATTTCTGACAATATAGAAAAAATTTCATCTATATTAGGTACTACTGCAAAAATTTCATCTACTATTTCTCCTTTTAAATACTCAGAGAATTCCTTATCAACTTCTTTGACTGTACTGGCTGAAATTTGTTTTTCCTTTTTTGATATCGCTAATTTACAACACTCACTGATATAGTGAATATAATCTCTAGGTCGCCAATGTGTACTTCTAGTCATATAATCAAATATTGTCATTCTATTATGACCACCATTCCCCATTACTACTAATTCATCTTTAAATATTTTTTTCCAAGCCTCTTCTTGACTTATAGCTTTCTCTTCATCGGTTTGAGCTATTCTATAACTAATCATATTTTTAAGTTTATCTGGAGTCCAAGCTAAATCTAATTTAAAATCACTCCATTTATTCTTATCCGAGTCTTTTATTAATGCATAAATATCACTTCTCAAAAAAACAATAGGTCTTATATTGTCATGACTATCTTTAAAATATGAACGTATATCTTGGACTGCCTTAAACAAACTAGTTAATAAGTTAATATATGTCTTTCTTTGTTGAGCTTCTTCAAAATCCCGATAATCTTCATCAAGCTCATCAATTATAATGTAGTGTTATTCGTAAGATTATATGCTTCCTTTTCTTTATATTTCAGTCAAATTAAAAGAAGGTATAGAACAAATTAA
>CAKVCL010000071.1 GCA_934725855.1 uncultured Cellulosilyticum sp.
CAAAAACACCAAGAAGCATTGAGGCTACTGAAAAAAATAAGCTTAAGAAAAAATGAATTTCACGGATTCAGGTATATTCTCTTATCATACCAATTCCTATATAGGCTTCATTCCCTTCAGAATCCGCACCTGTATATAACATATGAAATTGGAACCAGTTAGTCATTGAAATCGGATTCACTTATATTATCAATTAATAATATAATATTTAGCTATTTACATGGAGTCTCTACAAGTATGAATAATTGTCCTAGAAAGCATCCTATGAAAAATAGGGTTTAAAGGCACGCAATTGTATCATACTTGTCACTTCAAATAAATAGTTCGCTATGCATAAATATCATATTATTCTCAATTGGTATTGTGGGTGGCTCCGATTTTAGAATGCAAAGTGGTTCCAATTTGGATTATTATATACATAAATGCAATAGCTTCAAGTATGTTTCATCCCAGTATGAAAGAAAAAATGGATCAGCTAGAAAATATGAAAGCTTCGTATGAATCTAAAATAAGAGATTTACAAATGAGACTTAATGGTTACAAAAAGGTTGACAAAGAAAAAATAGTGCTGTTTTTAGAATCCAAAAAAGGATTAAAAAATAAAAGCCTAGATGATCTAAAAATAATCATCCAGACTTTTATTGATAAAGTATCCGTTTTCGATAGCTACATTGAAATTTCTTCTGTTGTGCTTACCGAATATGGAGGTGAGTCGCACCTCCTGATTTTCTCAATTTACCCTATAATTGCCCCTTCATCACTTGTGTAGTTAAAACTAACATTACTCATGAAAAATCTAGTACCAAAGTATTCTCACTCTTATCATTGTTGAATAATCGTTTCATTCATTTCTCTTCTCAGTTCTTTTACTCTTTCTATCGGTAACTTCAGCTTCTTTGAAATCGTTTCATCATCTAAAATGTCCATCAATGCCTTAGCAGATTGCTCAATAGCTTCTGCTTTTCCCTTTTCTATTCCTTCTTCTACACCCTCTTCAAAATTAAGTCTATCTCGTTCTAAAAGAGTCATATATTGCACCTCCATCGCTTTGTCATGTTTAACATGATTTACTTTTTGGTTAATTGCCTTTACTAAATCACTCTTTGCATTTTTTGCTACTTCGTCTGTTGATTGCTCCACATACTGTAGAAATTCTATCATTTCTTCATCTACATCATTTAATATTCCACTTGTATTTAAAAATACTTTATCTGTTTCATCTTTTAGTTCAATACTATTGTCTTCCACGCATAGATTTCTAAATGTATAACGATGCCTTTCTTTACCAAATGGGTCAAAAGTACAAATGAAAATTACATAGCTCTTATTAAGTGTTAAGTAGTCATCTCCTTTTGATATTTTATCTAAGTCTATATTCCCTTGATAGTATCTACTTCTTTTTGCTAGGTTAATATTCTTTCCCCGTTGCATTTCTACATTATAGACTGTTCCCTTTTCATCATTAACATAAACATCTAATCGAACTGATTTGCTATCTAACAGAAGGTCTATGACCTTTTGTTCTTCTGGCATTTTTATTTCTTTAATGTTTATATCTAAAACCTTTTCAATTACTCTTCTACAAATGTCCTTATCGCTCATTACTTTAGCAAACAAGAAGTCATCTTCTAAATTCAATTCTTGTAATTTCTTTTGTTTCTTTGCCATTATTTTTCTTACCTCCGACTTCTTCTCTAATCTAAGAGCATTTCTAATAATATTATACTCTATAACAGTCTAAGTTTAAAGTTGATGTTTTTTTCTACTCCTACCAAAATTCTTTTATCAACTTGCTCACCATATATGTATAGTCAATAATTTCACCCAAAGAAAAAGCCATGTTGAATGTTACTTCAACATGGTCATTATAAACATCTACTCTTTTGACAAAATCTCTGATGAACTTCTTGCATTCTGGAATATTTCTTGTTAGGATTGCTTCTTGAACCTTATCAATAATTTTAATAGCTTTGAGTTCTATATGATATTAAAAAGATTTGTTTCATGTGCTTTTCCATGGGCAAGGACAATGATTTCTGCTTTCTCTGCTGCTTGTTCAATCTGTTTGTCATTTTCTTCGTCTTGTGACTTATCTTCTGAAAAAATTGCTCTTGTTACCATTGTATTATTTTATTATGTCTAATATGTCATTAACTGCTTGTATGTATACTGCTCTTGCCATGATTTCTCTTTATCTGCTCTCTAGCTCTTCCTGCTTCATTAGAATGTCTTTTGTTTTTATAGTAGCTTTCTTGAATAGTTTTCTCTTCACTCTTCTCAAGTTTTTGATTTCATTGCTTCTCATCTCCATTTCTGTTTGTGCTTTTTCCGTTCTTTGATTGATTAGATCTCTTATCACACTGATTGCTTCCCTGCTTTTTGGCAAAAAGATAACCTATTAGGTTCATATCCTAATAGGTTTCATAATAATAATATGTACTTATTTTTTAGTTTGCTACATGTTAGGTAACTGTTACCCAAAATATTCGTTCAACAGAGAGTCAAACATCATCTGCGTATCATCTAACGCTTTCTGCACTTCAAATTTCAATTTGTCGACCTGTTGAACAAACTGAACAAACTCATTTTGAAGCTCTATTGGAGGAACAATTACACTTAGTTCATTTAGAATCTTTAAGTTGATGTTTTTCTGTGCCGACTCAGGAGCTTGTTCCTCAAGTATTCTTTGAAAGAATGTAAACCAATAGTGCATAAATAGATTATTAGTTTTTTCATTTGCAACAAATCCAACAACACTATCTGGAAAACATGCATCAAATGTAAGTATTCCTGTTTTAGCAATATTTGCAGCTATAGTAATACATAGCGTACCCTTTTTCCACATCTTGCTCTGTTGCAAACCTAGCTCTGAATAAGTCATTTTGTATTCACTAATATATAAATCTGCATTAGCGACATCTCCAGTTTGAATCAAAGGAAATATACCACCCAACAATTTAGGTTCATTACGAGGTCTATGTTTTGAAACCCCTCTGCCTAGCACCCCTAACTCTCCTAGTAACTGTTCATGCCAATTCTTTGGATTTGATACTGGGTCACCAAACATCTCGATAAATTGGGATTTTCATTTATTTCCATTTTATCCAATATATTTTTGATGTGCCATTTTAACATTATTTTGATTAACCATTGCATATTGCAGTGTGGTATCAATTTTTGTATGCCCTAGCAATACCTGTACTTGTTCAATCGGCATTCCTTTATCTATTGCTCTAGTTGCCAATGTACGCCTAAATTTGTGAGGATGCACTTTATTTATATTTAGCTCTTTTCCTAATTTCCTAACTCTAATTTCTACACCGCTAATCTTTAGTCTTTCATTAGGTTGATTTAATGTTACGAAAAGTGCAGGATTGTCATCACTTCTTTCTTTTAAATATTCTTCCAGATGTATCTTTGCTCTAGCATCAAAATAAACTTTCCTCTCCTTATCGCCTTTTCCTAAAACAATACATTCTCTCTTTTCAAAATCTATATCTTTTTTATTAAGTGCAACTAATTCTCCCACTCTCATACCTGTTGAAGCTAATAAATCTATAATGGCAAGATCTCTGCTTGTATCACAATGATCTCTCATTAGTTCTAATTCCTCATCTGTATAAGTTTCTTTTACTGTCTTTCCTGTTTTGATTTTATGAATTCGTCGTGCAGGACTTTTCAAAATATAATTTTCATCTTCTAACCAAGAAAAGAAACTAGAAAGAATCCTACGTATATTATCTATAGTTACTTTACTAGCTTTGCTATTTTTCTGATATTCAGAAAGATATTCTCTTAGCTCTTCTGTCACTATTGTTTTGACGGATTTATCCAATTTTCCTAGCATTGCTTCTAAAGTAGTCTTATAATACTTTATTGATTTTTCAGAGCATCCCTCAACTCTTTTTGCGGCTATAAAAGCCTTTAGTAGTTCTTCATTTGTAGTACTTTCTTGTTGCCCAGTATATTCATTTGCTTTTATTTCTTTTCCCCAAAAAGCACGAGTTAGTACTTGTTCTAATAAAATCATTTGCTCATTATTTAGTAATGGCATCATTTCTTGCTCTATTTGCATTTTTATCTGTTCAACCATATTGTTAACTCCTTTGAAAATTTAATTATCTTTCAAAAGAATTAACAAATACAGTTGATTATATACCATTAGTTTCCTATATTATAAAATCTAATCCTATAGTCCATTATCCATTCTTAACTTTTTAACTTCTTCAATAGATAATCCTGTTTTTTGACTAATTGTTTTATCATCTAAAATGTCCAACAGATTAACTGCTACTTCTATATTTCGTTGATGTATTCCTTGCTGTATCCCTTGCTGTATTCCTTCTTCTATGCCTTTTCGAATGCCAGTACTAATTAAATTCGCACGTTCATGTGCTGAGTCTTCTCTTGCTCGATATAGTGCAATTGTATCTGGATCATGACTTAGTTTCTCTAATTTTTCTTCAGCCATCTTAATTGCTGGATCCATTTCTATAATTTCCTCCAATCTTTCCTCGCTAATATCCTGTTGTAAAAACGAAAGCCATCTATTAAGCTCTTTATTGCCTTCTTTTATATTTTCTAATTTACTTTTTCTAAACTTCGGTAACTCAATAAAATGTATTTCGACTATATCACTTAATAAATAATCCTTTTCCACATCCTCCCATAGATGAAATGAACTATGATAGTCTTTTGTTTCTAAGTAATTGAAATCCAGCAAATTAATCGTAATTACTTTTTTTAAGTTGGTATAATCTTCTCCTTGCTTAATACCTTCTAGAAAAAGTTTCCCCCAATAAAAAAGTGTTCTCTTCTCCATATTATATTGATCTGTTAACTGAACTTCTATGTTAATCTGTTCACCATTTTGAGTTTTAGCTCTTACATCAATTCTACCTGTCTTGTCCTCGAGCATCTCTTTTGTCAATTCTTTGTTCTCAATAATGATAATTTCTGTTAAAGGTTCAGTATAAGTCTTACTTAGTATTGCATTTAAAAAAGAAAGTAAAATAACCTCATCATCTTTCTCTCCAAATAGCTTCTTAAAAATAAAGTCATTTAGTGGTTTTAGTCTTTGCATATTATATAAGCTCCTTCTGTCATTCATTCTAGTTGTATTATTGCCACATTATTATGCAACCTTACTAAACCTATTATAAAGCTATCTTGACTGTAAATACAAATTTTCCATATTTTATTTTCAAAATACGAAGCCAAAAAGTAATATGTACCTATTCAATTAAAATAATTGTCCGCTAAACGCTTTTTGCATCAGTGCGCTAAAATTATTTTCTAACTCATGAAGGCTTTGTTCCATTTCAAATTTCAATTTGTCGACTTGGTTCTTAAACTCAACAAATTCTTTTTGTAGTTCTATTGGTGGAATGTAGAGC
>CAKVCL010000072.1 GCA_934725855.1 uncultured Cellulosilyticum sp.
ATTGTAAGAAAATACCTCGTAAGCGGAATCATGATTGATGAAGAATATGAGGATTCTGTTGTGGGAACACCACAGGGGGGCTATGCTAAGCTTTGCATAGCCCCCCTTATGCAAAGAAAGTAACTATGCTAAGTAAATACTGAGAATACTGTATTTAAGCCATTTTTAATTGTATTACTTTGCATAGTCTCCGAAGATATTCGTGAGAGCAATTCTCGGAATTATCATATCGGAGGTACTTTATGGATAAAAAATATTTACCCGACCTGATTTCTGAACTGGATCAGGAACTCCTACGGCTTGGTTATACCAAAGGAAGTATGACCTTTTACCGTAGGCGATGGAAACAACTAATGGCTTTTGCGGAAGGCCGTGGCGAAAGTTACTACACCGAACAACTCGGTATAGACTTTGTACGAGAATTCTTCGGCATTACTCAAGATGATTTTGCAAGGACACTTCCACAGAAAGAAACTCAGGAACTACGTGTTATCCGCATGGTTGGTGATTTTCAGCTTCATCATGCTGTGCTTCGACGTTACATGAAGCACAAAGAATTTCTGACCGAGCCATTCTTTTTGGAGATGCAACAACGTTTTCAAAAGTATTGTGAGGAGAAAAGCTATTCCCAGGTGACTACAGACCATTACGTGAAGCAGTCTTCCTACATGATGGACTATCTGGAAGCACATGGCATGAGGGGTTTTAGTACAATTACACTGGAAGTCATCTATTCTTACATCCGTACACTAGCTGGATTTACGTGATTTTCTGGGACACAGTGATATCAAAACCACTGAAATCTATGCCAGAGCTGATGCTGAACTCAAACGGAAAGCATTGGAGAATGCCTATCCTGATTTGGTAGATTCTAATCTACCGGATTGGAGCGAAAATAACGATCTGATGGAATGGTTATCTGATTTATAACAGAAAGAATACTATGCAAAGTAAAGCAGATATAAAACTTTTGTTTATGGGAGATACAGCAACTTACTTTGCATAGTCTGCTTCTTTGCATAAGGAGCTTCCTGTATGATTTAAATATAAGGAATTTCTAGAAAGAAGGTTGAGAAAAAAATACCTCAGTGTAAAATAAGATTGCTGACTTTGCTGGTTAGTAAAAATCTTATTAAACAAAGAGGTATCTAAGATGAATTGTAACATACAAAATGAAAAAATTGCAGCTATTTCTGAAAAAACTTTAGTGGTTGGTATTGATATAGGAAGTGAGATACACTATGCTAGGGCTTTTGATTGGAGAAATTATGAATACTCTAAGAAACCATTAGCTTTTAGTAATAATGAAGAAGGCTTCAACTTATTTATGAATTGGATTAAAGATCTGGCAGAACAATACGACAAAAATGTTATAATCCCAGGAATGGAACCAACAGGTCACTATTGGTTTAATTTAGGAGCTTTCTTACAAGATAATGGAATGAGACCAGTTCATGTAAATCCACATCATGTAAAGAAATCTAAGGAACTAGACGATAATAATCCTTCAAAAAATGATAGGAAAGACCCAAAGGTTATTGCAGCATTGGTAAATGAAGGTAGATTTTCTTACCCATATATACCTACAGATATTTATGCTGAAATTAGAAGCTTATCACATCTTGAAATTCAAGTTCAAGAAGAGCTCACAAGAATTAAGAACAGAATGGCAAGATGGTTTAGTATCTACTTTCCAGAATTCAAAAATGTATATAAAAATGCTGATGCAGTAAGTGGACTGATGATATTAAAACAAGCACCTCTTCCACAAGATATTAAGGAATTGGGAGTTGATGGTATCAACCAGATTTGGCGTGAAGCAAAGTTAAGAGGTGTTAGTGCTAAAAGAGCCGAAAGGCTAGTGACAGCAGCAACGCATAGCATTGGAAATAAGCAAGGATTAAACACAGCACGATTAGAAATAAAAAATCTACTTAATGATTATGAAGTTTATAGTCAACGAATGGATGAGTTGATGGAGATGATAGACAATGAACTGTCTAAGATTCCATATATCGATAAATTATTAGAAATCAAAGGAATTGGTTTAAAGACAGTATGTGGCTTTGTTGCAGAAGTAGGAGACATTAGACGTTTTGATAACCCAAAGCAACTTCAAAAGCTAGCAGGATATGCAATTGTATCAAGTAGTTCTGGAAAACATCAAGGAGAAAGCCATATCAGCTATAGAGGACGTAAACAATTGAGATATGTGTTGTATGAAGCAGCCATTTCCCTTATTGGAAAGAATGAAGAGTTTAAGCAACTGCATCATTACTATTTAACTAGAGAAAAAAATCCATTAAAAAAGATGCAGTCGGTTATAGCAGTAGCTTGTAAAGTAATTAGAGTAATATATGCTATTTTAACTAAAGGAATAGATTATGATGGAGCAAAGATGTTAAATGACATTAAGAGAACAGAAATAACACAATAAGTTAAAAGGCTTATCGCAGCTGGATTGAGTTTTTGAAAAAATAAATTAAAAGAAGGTCTTTGAGGGTTGAATCCAGTTGCGATAAATTAAAAAAACGTAAGTTGGAAAGAAAACTAATCGCTAATGGTAACAGGAAAACGTCCGCTGAAGCAGCGCTGTTACAAGAAGCAAGTCAGTGTTCAAAAAAGTAAATGAAAAAAAATGAGCTAGTAGTCGGCAGGAATATTTTCCATAGGGCATGACCCTGACGAGGAGCTAAGCTGACACCCAGGTTATGGATAGGCAGGACGAAGGAAGTTAGGACCCATAAAAGAATGGAGATCCTGGTTATGATTCATTTATGATAATGTCTTATTAGATGACATATGATTATGTCCCAAATTATTATATACTAGATTTCTAACTACTTACTTTGAGGTGACTTAATGACAAACTTAATCCTTACTACTGATGAAAATACTAAATATGAAATTATTAAAAACCTTGTTGATTCTAATGGCAATAAAGATAGAGCTACTCTTAAATTAGGATGCTCTAAACGACATGTTAATCGCCTTATTGCTAACTATAAAAAACACGGTATGGCTGCTTTTATCCATAGTAATCGTGGTCGTAAGCCTGCCCATGCTTTATCTGAGCATTTTAAACAACTTATCCTTGAACTTTATCTCAATAAATATTCTGATTGTAATCTCACTCATTTTTGTGAGCTTCTTCGCATACACGAAAATATTTCTATTTCTGTTTCAACTGTTAATTCTATACTTAAAAGCGCTCATATTCTTTCTCCTAAGGCTCATCGTTCCACTAAAAAGAATCTTAAAAAGCAGCTAAAACAACTTCAACAAAACACTTCTTCTACTTCTAAAAAAACTCAACTTCAATCTGCTATTTTAGATCTCGATGAAGCCCATCCTCGTCGTCCTCGTGCTGCCTATGTTGGTGAGCTTCTTCAAATGGATGCTTCTGTCCATCTATGGTTCGGTGATTCTAAAACTCATCTTCATATTGCTGTTGACGATGCTACAGGTAATATTGTTGGGGCTTATTTTGATTATCAAGAAACCTTAAACGGTTATTATCACGTCCTTCATCAGGTTCTTACTAACTATGGTATCCCTTATGAATTTTTCACTGATAATCGTACTGTTTTTGAATACAAGAAAAAAGCTCAGCCTTCTGTTGAAAAAGACACATTTACTCAATTCGGCTATGCTTGCAAACAACTTGGCATAAATATTAAAACTTCTAGTGTTCCACAAGCAAAAGGGCGGGTTGAAAGAATGTTCAACACTCTTCAATCCCGCCTTCCTATAGAGCTTCGCCTCGCTGGTGTTTCTTCTATCGAAGAAGCTAATGAGTTTTTGATCTCCTACCTTCAAAAATTCAACCAGCAGTTTGCCTTGCCTATAGATCGTATCAAATCTGTTTTTGATTTGCAACCTAAAATGGAACAAATTAATCTCACTTTAGCTGTTCTTTCAACTCATAAGGTGGATAATGGCAGCTGTTTAAAATACAATAATCAATATTATCTTCCTATTAATTCTCAAGGAAATGCCGTCTATTATCGCAAAGGCAATGAAGTTATGGTTATTAAAGCTTTTGATAACTCTCTCTATGCTTGTATCAATAATGAAGTCTATGCCTTACAGCTATTGCCAGACCATGTACCTTCATCTAAATCATTTGATATGCCAAAGCCAGAAAGCAAACCAAAGAAAGTCTATATTCCACCTATGAATCATCCTTGGCGTCTTACATCATTCAATAAACATGTTGCTGCTCAAAAACATACTCAAAAAGGCGCATAATTTTTAGAATATTTCTAACCTATATTTATCAGTAGGTTTGTTTGCCCTGCAAAATTTTCATTTGTTATATCCATTATTCCTATAGAAATTTTATATCTTTGAACACAGTGTTTCATTACTTTACAGTAGGGGTAAATATGTTAGGCTGGCACTGTCGTGCCGTCAGGCTTTAGCACTTGGAGTGTTCTTCTCCAAGTGGTAGAGCCTGACCTCAAGCCTGTACTACATATTTACGGGTTCCTGCTGTCAAGTATTTAATCATTTATCATCAAATATATGTTTAAAAAGCACCTAAAGACAGGTGCTAATATTTAAACTTTTTGAGGACATAATCAAAAATGATTGACATTTTCATTACTACATGAAAAGAAACATTGGTTAGAAAGGTTAGAAGCATGCTATATTTCAGATGAAGTTTACTTAAGTTCAATAACAGATTCAGAAGACCAAGAAAAGGAAATTATTATAGAAGAAGATAGAGACTATTTAGCGGCAGCAAACTTTTATATATATTCTATTATGAAAAAAGAAGGAAAAGTGAAAGATACTCGTAAACAAATTCCACAAGAAAAATATTGCGAAAAGTTTAATGCGGATTTACGTAATCGAGGTATCGATGACAAGTGGTCATATGATGAGAAAATGAAAGTTATAGGAGAACTTTTCAAGGTTAAGAATAGAGAATTGTTTTTAGCACACAGGGAACTGTCTGAGGAAATAAGAGCAGATGATTTTGCATATAATTTTATTAAAGAAAACACCACTTTACAAGAAAGTAGTTTATAAATTCCAATAAATACAAGTGACCAAGTCATTCATTTCTGTAAATACTA
>CAKVCL010000073.1 GCA_934725855.1 uncultured Cellulosilyticum sp.
TATGCGGACGACTGTATCATTATGGTCGGAAGTGAAATGTCTGCGAACAGAGTAATGAGAAATATATCTCGATTTATGTTTATACTAATAGTTCTTAAGATTTATTAATAACCTTGAGTTAGCAAATTAAGAAATATAAAGTATGATTAGTAATATCAATCAAATATCAGGAGGATATAAAGTGTCAAAGAGAGATTATAGTAATTATAATGTTTTAGATGATGACGTGAAAGAAGAAAAAGTGCAGGAAGTTGCAGAAGAGGAAGCAGACAGTAAAGAGTATCAGCAAGACAAAATTCAAGAAAAGATATCACAAGATCAATTAGTGGAGAAAATAAATTTAAACAAAGTAGAAATACATAAGGAAGAGGAAAAATTAGAAGAACCACTAATAATACAAGAAGAGACTGAAAAAACAACTAATCAATCAGCTGGTCAGATGATTGATAAAATAGACAAACAAGCAAATGATACAATAATAGAAAAAAGAAAATTAGAAAAAATATCTACTAAAAGTAACTTTTTTCATAAAGATAACCCAACAAATGACAGTACAATACCTGAATATAAAAGGTTTTATGAACAAAAAGAAAGAAGTAATTTTTTTAAATGGTGTATGAGATTTGCTAGAACAGCAATCTTAGTCATGCTGTTACCTTTGTGGGCGTGTATAGCACTAGGAATTTTATTAGTTATAGGTGGATTTTTATTTTCAATAGCAGGATTTATGGGGACAGGTTTATTTATTTTAGGGATTGTTTGTTTTATTAGTTCACAAATTAGTTTAAGCATTATTGCACTAGGTGTATCAATAGCTATTACATGTATAGCTATTGGTGGAATTATATTAATCATATTTAGTGCAGTAATAAAATGGGTAATAGGATTAGTGAGGAAATATAGAAAACCTCGTAAAAAAGAACAAAATAAGGAGGTTATTTAAGCATGAAAAAATGGTTAATTGTATTGTCTATAGTGACTGTCTTAGGTATTATTTCTAGTGCCACATTAGCAGGACATGTTTATTATAATGAACTAAAGACATATCAGGATTATGATAAAAAAGAATTATCTCAGCAAGCTTTAAAAAATATATATATTCGATCAGATGTACCTGTAGAGATTCATTCAACAAATGGAAATTCTTATGCTGAGTTTACTCAAATCTATACAGATATAGTAGGAATTCCACCAAAATTTAAGCTAGAGGTAGAAGAAAAAGAAGATACAACTTATATTAACCTAGATCAGGTAAAGGATATGCCATTATCAATAGGAGTACAAGAAGATAAACAGAGTTTAGTTGTATATTTACCAGAAAGTAATATTAATAATCTGGTGGTAGATGAATATGGATATAATTATTATGGTAGAAATAAAAAGGTTATAGATTTGCAAAAAGTTAATATTAATGATTTGTGCTTAAACATTATGAGTTCTGAAATTAGACTAAATGGGGCATATCAAAAAATAGAAATAAATGCACATTCAAGTGTATTAGATATGGAGTCTAAGGCAGATGCTGAGCTAATACTTTCAGGAGTAACAAAACAAAATTTAAATGGACAATTTAAAAAGATTACAGTTAGAGATAGTATTTATGAGACAAATATTAATTCAACAAAAGAAAGTATCGTAGAATTAAATTGTAATCAAGGCGATATACATTTAGAAGGAAAATACAAAAGAATAGATATTAATGGCGATAATAATACAGTAGAAGTAAGAAGTGAGAGCATTTGCAAACTCTCAACTAAAGGTTATGATAATACGATTAATGCAGATGGTGCATTTGAAACAATTAATATGGAAGAAAATGAAGGAAGTGTAGAAGTTAAGACAACAACGATTCCTAAGAATATTGAAGTGAGTAGTTCAACAATTAATTTAACATTACCTTCTAATATATCTGGTTACACATTAAGATGTGTTTTAAAAGACAGTAATTATGAAGATGAGGATTCTTATGAAGCTAAGGAATTTATAGAAAGTAATTGTGAGTTTAGAAGTGATTTTGAAAACATAGAAAAAGAAGCAAAAACTCAAGAAATTCGATACAAGTATGGGGATGGCAAACTACCTATTGTATTAAAGGTTGCAGAAAGTACAAAGCTTAATATAATTGATGGTGGATATAGTAGCAGGTAAAAAGAAACAACTACCACTTATATAGAAAGGAAAGTGGAGATGAAGGAAAATAAAAAGAGAAGCGCTTCTAAAGAAAAGATAAGAAAGTTTTATAAACAATCTAAGGGTACAATACAACAAAATCTATGGCTAGAGTTACTGTTTATGGTAGCTCTAGCATTGTTAGTGTCTGGAATGGTTTTTTTAGTTGTTTCACATTTTTTATATAGTGCAGGTTTAGGAAGAGAAATTTACATTAGTTATGATGATAGTAGGGCCTATATTCAAGAGCAAATATTAAATAGAGTAGGTTGGATTAATGAAATTAGTGAGAAACAAGATGTATCAGAAGCAGATAAAAGCATTAGGAAAGTATTAGAAGAAGAGTTTAGTAACAATTTTGTTAGTTCTTCACAAACGTATTTGGTAGATAGTACAGGAAAAATTATGTATCAAAATGATATTATTGAGAGCTTAAATTTAGCTAAGGTAATCAAGAAAGCAAATGCAAATGAGTACAATGATGAACGAAACAAGTTTGTTGGTATTTATCCAGTTATTATTAACGATGAGGTTTGTTACTTATACAATGAAAGCACATTAAAACCGTTTTCATATAGGCAGTTTACTAACATTGGGAATGTGCTGGCACTTATAGCATCTGTAGGTATGTTTATACTAATTATATTTAGATTAACAAGAGATAAAATTGCATATGTTGAATATTTATCTGCTTGTTTAAATGAAATTTCTAAAGGAAACTTGGATTATAATATAGAGGTAGTAGGTACAGATGAATTAGCAAGAGTAGCAAATTCTATTACACATATGGAGAATGAGCTTAAGTATCAAATTGAAACACAAATAAGGATTGAAAAAAGCAAGAATGAACTAGTAACTAATGTAGCGCACGATTTAAGAACTCCACTTACTTCTATTATTGGTTATATAGGACTTGTAAAATCTAGAAAAGACAATGACAGTGAAATGAGCAAGTATTTAGAAATCGCTTATAATAAGGCAGAAAAATTAAAGATGATTATTGAAGAGTTGTTTGAGCTTACTAAATTGCATCAAGGAAGCGTAGTATTGAAGAAAACGGAAGTTTCTATTAGTAACTTACTTAATCAATTAATAGAGGAGCTTATGCCATTAGCTAATGAAAAGAATATCCAAATAGAAGCCTATATTACATCAAAAAATACAGTTGTCTATGTAGATGTAGCTAAGATAACAAGAGTGTTTGAAAATTTAATTGAAAATGCTATTAAATATTCTCCGGAGAATGAAAGCATTTATGTAGAACTAAAGGAAAATAGTAATAATTTATATATTGCAGTGAGCAATCCATCGCCCGAGGTGTCACAAGAAGAAATAGACAAATATTTTGAACGTTTTTATAGGGCAGATCAATCAAGAAATAGTGCAGGTGGAAGTGGATTAGGCTTGGCTATTGCAAAGAATATCGTAGAGCTGCATGGTGGAAGGATTGAAGCAAAATATATAGTAGATTTATTGTGCTTTAAAATAATCTTGCCTAAGAAGTAATAAGAAAAGGACTAAACGTAAATATCTATTTCATAGAACTATGAATAACCTATAAAATATACCAAATTATATGAAATATGATATAATGTTTTTGTCCTTTTATGTAAATATAGTTCAACATAATAGAACTCTAGAAGAGGTGAAGAAATGGATAAGGAGACAGTACTCATAGTAGATGACGAAAAAGAAATTAGAGAATTGATTGAAATATATCTAAAAAATGAAGGCTATGAGGTAATAATGGCTACAACAGGATTAGAAGCAATTCAAACTGTTAATCAAAGACGTGTGGATCTAATTATACTAGACATTATGATGCCAGTAGTAAATGGCGTAGATGCTTGTATCAAGATTAGAGAACAGCATAATGTTCCTATCATTATGTTATCTGCTAAGGTTGAGGATATTGACAAAATATTAGGTTTGTCAGTAGGAGCCGATGATTATTTAACTAAGCCTTTTAATCCATTAGAATTAATTGCTAGAGTAAAGGCCCAATTAAGACGTTATAAAAAATTAAATACAGGAGATGTAAGTCAAAAGATATTAGAAGAGGGAAACCTCAAGATGAATCTAGAGACCAGTAAGGTTTACAAGAACAGCATCGAAGTAAATCTAACACCAACAGAATTTAATATTTTAAAGTTACTTTGGGTAAATAAAGGTATTGTTTTTAAGATAGAAACAATTTATGAAAGGGTATGGGAACAAGAGTACTTTGATAATAATAATACCGTAATGGTACATATTAGAAAACTTAGAGAAAAGATTGAGGATAATCCTAGAATTCCAGACTATATATTCACTGTGTGGGGCGTTGGATATAAGTTTGGAGAATAAATTTTGAACTTTATGTACAAAAAAGGGCGTTATGCTGGGAAAATAGATTTGTATTATGATTAAGGACATCAGTAAGCAAATAATCTCAAAAAGAACGTGCGAAAACATCTAAAAAGGGATACTATTTCTAAAATAGTTAGGACTATAGCAGAAATAGTGTCCTTTTTATTGTGTATTTAATAGGACGTAGCAGAAAAGGTAGTTTTGATATAAGAAAAATAAAAAAAAAGGGTTGACATATGAAATGAGATACTGTAGTATAATACGAGTCGACAGAAAAAAGCTGTTGATGAAAATGAAGTAATTAAATGAACTTTGAAAACAAAATAGTAACCATAAAACCAGTCGATTCAAAAACGAATTACAGATTTCAAATGAATCTAGATTCATTAATGAGTACAAGGTTAGAGATAATCTTTTATGTACTAGTAAACGAGTAT
>CAKVCL010000074.1 GCA_934725855.1 uncultured Cellulosilyticum sp.
TGCAAGCGGAACTTAACATGATTTACTGAACTTTCGCATATCAGGAAGTTAAAGGAGTTAAGGAAGTTAAGGAGTTAAGACGTATGTCTTGCTGCTTAAAAAACTATGCCAAAAAGACTGTTGTCTTAACTCCTCAGCGACCGTAGGGAGCGATAACTCCTTTAACTTCTGAACTTGCGAAACTTGAATATGTATTATTATCTGACTATTATTTTCTTGTCTCTTACCACGTAGATTCCGCTCTTCAACAGACTCTGCAGTTGGGAATATGGTACTTGATGGAGGAGTCGCACTCCGTGGAGAGAATATACGTCCACCATCTCGTTTCTATCTGCTGTTATTGTTGTAATACCAGTATAGCCTTCCTCACCATAGTAGCCTTTGATAATGGCTTCTACCAAGTCGGGTTGGTTGAATTCTGGCACGCTACGATGCTCTCCGTCCGTAAGTCCCATCCAGTGGAAAGTCCCTATATTATAGCTTTTGGTCATTGCTATGAAGTGCTTGGCAAATTCCAGGTAGTTGTCGCGATGGTTTTCATAGGCATTATCTGTACTGGTTCCCCATTCACCGACGATAAGAGGAGCCCCTTTGCTGATGAGGTGCGAATTCCAGCTCTTGATGAGATTCCTTACCTCGTTTTTGGCAGTTGTCAGATTGTCAATTTTCGGATACGAATGGACCTCAAATATCAGGTGCTCGCTCACCACGTCCTCGGGCAGCTTCATCTCCTTCAGCGGGTCTTTCAGATGGCTGTTCCATGTTCCACTGCCATCGCATGCACCATAGGTACAGACCACGAGGTTGCGTTGCAGGTTGTTGCCGCCTGTAGCACGTATGGTATTGACGAAGCTTTGTGCATAGCTGTTGATGGCGTTGTAAGCCGATTTGGCGATGGACGCATCATAGCCGCCATTGGCTCCAAATGAGGCGAAACACCATGAGCGTTTCGAGTCAAGCATTTCATTGTAGCCCTCAAAAAGCAGATGCTCGTCATAGTCGCGAAATTCCTCCGCAATCTGTTGCCACACGGCTTCGAACCGCTGATGCTGCTGGTTATAGACATTTTCGTCGGCAATGAGCCATGCCGTATTGGATGCCCCAGTATCGTGGTGAACATTGAGAATACAATACATACCTTGGCTGATGACATAGTCCACCACTTGATGCACACGTTTTATCCATGTCTGCTGTATCTGCGTCCCCAATGGGTCCTTCCACGGATACCAGATACTATTGTCAGAGCCTTTAAACTGGAATGTGGCTTCCATGTGGGGATACCATGTGACGGGCACGCGCACGGCGTTGAATCCTGCCTGTTTCAGCATCTGGAAAAGCGCTGGATTAACAACAGGCTGTCCCCACGCTGTCTCATACTTTGATGGGCTTCGGTCAGTCCAATGTTCAATCCACATGTTCAATGTATCTCCAGAATTACTTTCCAGCGTATTGCCCAGGTTCCACCCTATGCGCATGTTCTTAACGGCCTCTGTAGCTGTCTCGAAACTTTGGGCTACTGTCTGCATGCTTATACTACCCATTAAGGTGAATACAATAAAGAATATATTTCTCATATAGCGTTGTTTTAAAAATTATTATTTTCCGTTTTGGTAATTGGGAAATAGATAGTGTAGGACTCATCTGCAATCTCATAGAGAGAGGCTTCAGGCGTATCATCGGATTTTGTCCGCCGTAAGAATCGTCAATTTAGACAATCTGGGCACCCATAGTATGGAATAGCAAACCCAGAAGAATAGTCATAGATACCTTTTTATAGATTTCTTTTGGCAAAGATACGACTTTTTATAATATCTCCCAAGTTTTTTTGCACAAATCTATCATTTTGATGTAATTTTTGACAAATCTCTAAGATGTTCTTTGGTAAAATACGATATTTGTATCATTTTAGACGATATTGTGAGCGTTTTTGCAAGATTATCAGTACTTTTGTGGGCTGAAATTAATCAGAAACTCATCTTCGTACCGGACTCTCTGAAACCCTATGATTTCAATAAGGATGATGAGAGATGGTACTAAAATAAAAAATATCATAGCTTATGAAGAATAAGACTTTATTATCGGCATCTCTTGCTCTGATGATGGCGATGAATGCCGAAACCGGCAAGCTTCGTACCGTGGTAGAGGAGCGTGCCAATACTTTCGTGAACTCTGGATCAAGGCTGCAGCCAAGAAGTATCCTTATATGGATGCTGATAATGTGGCAATCTATGGCTGTTCGGCAGGCGGACAGGAGAGTACCACAGCCGTATTGCTGCATGGCGATTTTTACAAGGCAGCCTATAGTGCCTGCGGCTGTCAAAAAGTAGCTATTTGTTTGTTTCAGGGCTTTTTTTGTTCTTTTTATTGTATTTCTCGTTATATTTTTGTAATTTTGCGGCATTAAATTATCTAACAACAGAAAATAAAGACTCATATAATGAGAAAGATATCTACTCTAGTGGTTTCTGTGCTCTGCATGATGATGCCTGTAGGGGCTGAGGCGCAGGTACCGACAGCCTTCGTCTCGAAAGGGGCTACGGATATTCAGGCGCAGCCACATACGATAACGCAAACCAACTCGGGTGCACAATGGGCTCCTATCGACCTAATGGGGCGCTCTATCACGATGGATGATGGTTTGCCGAGTAATGCTGTGCGTAGCGTGGTTCAAGGTTCCAAGGGATACATGTGGTTTGGTACAGACAACGGATTGTGCCGTTTTGACGGATACGATGTCAAAACCTATTATAATCCCTTTACGACTGTAGACCAGTTTGTGAGCGCCCTTACTGCTTGCGAAGAAGGACTGCTGGTAGGTTGCAATAATGGAGCCTATCTGTTCTGTAATGCAACCGACCGATTCCAGAAACTGAGTGATAAGATTACGGCGCCTGTCCTTAATTTTTCGCTTGACGGCGATCAGAATGTTTGGATTTCTACTAGCGGACAGGGCGTGTTCAGATACAATCGGACTACTCACGAACTGCATCAGTATCCGATGAAGAATATTCAGGGTAAAGTGAAAAGTACGCTGGTTGATGCCAACAACCAGGTATGGATGCTCTGTAACCAGGGTGAAGCCAGCATCTATCATCTCAACAAGTCGACCGACCAGTTTGAAGCATTCCCTCTGAAGGGCGATGCAACCATGTTTCACGGCATGGCGATGCTGGCTACTCCCGATGGCAATGTTTATGTCGGAACCTGGGAAAACGGACTTTACAAGCTCAACGCCGATGGTAGTGCCGAACAGCTCATCAGCGGAACCTTGAGTAATGCTGTTCATCATATCCATCAGCTTTACTGCAACGACAACAAGTCTCTTCTCATAGCCAGCGATGATGGATTGGTGCAGTATGACATCCAAAACCGTATCTGGCACATGTTGTCGGAAGTCAACAATCCGAGCCGGAGTACGAGCGAGCGCTTTGTTTATGGTATTGCGGATGATAATGAAGGTGGCATTTGGGTAACTACTTACTATGGTGGTGTGAATTATCTTCCTTCTACGAGTTTTGAAGACCGTTTCTGTGCTTATTCTGCCCGTCTGGGCGGATTGCGCGGTAATGTGGTAGGAAGATTCTTCGAAGACCGTCAGCATCGCATCTGGATAGCTACGGATGATGCGGGACTCGACTGCTTTAATCCCCAGACCAACAGTTTTGTTTCTTATCCGGGCAAGGCGGCTATGGGCAAGTATAATGTTCATGCGCTCTTTGCTGATGAAAATGATCTGTGGGTAGGAACCTATGGCAATGGTGTCATCAGAATGAATATGGCTACCGGAGCGCAGCAGGTTTTCCTGACCGATGGAATGGCTTCGGGCGGTAATGCCTATTGTATTTATCGCGACCGGAAAAAACGCCTCTGGGCGGCTTCGATGGATGGTGCCAACCTCTTCGATGAAGGACAGCAGAAGTTCTGCAAAATCAAGTCGTTCAAGTCGCTTACCATCGATATCAAGGAAGATCCTCAGGGCAACGTATGGTTTGCTACTCAGGGAGGCGGCTTGTGGCGCTTGGACAAGAATAATGTCTGGAAACAGTATAAACATGTAGAGAATGATTCTACTTCGCTGGTGAGTGATCTGGTAAACTGTCTGGTTATTGGCGAAAAGGGGCAGCTCTATGCCGCAACCGGCGATGGGCTTTGCGAATTTCTGCCTTCAAAAGGTATATTCCGACGCATCTCCATCGATGCGCCTAGTCAGGATTTCACGAGTCTTGTCATTTCGCAGGGAGTAATGTGGATTTCTACCAGCAAGGGTATTGTGAAATATACGCCGGGTGAACCTGTCCAGCTATTCAATAAATATGACGGACTCACTTGTAATCAGTTTATACCAAACGCCGGACTCCTGGCTTCTGATGGCAGAATCTATTTCGGTTCTACAAGAGGTTTCAACTGCTTCTATCCATATCTCGTCAAGATCAACCAGGTAGCTCCTCTTGTAGCAATCACCTCGGTAGAACTCTTCGGTCAGCCGATAGAGGCGGGGAGCGACCAGTTGGAGAAATCTCTGAGTCATGCAGCAGAACTCAATCTGTCTCATAACGAGAATACCATCAATATCTCGTTTGCCGCCCTGAGCTATGTATCGCCTGAGAAGAACCAGTATGCTTACAAACTTGAGGGGATAGACAAGGATTGGGTTTATACCCACGAGCATCGTGCCAACTATACCAATCTTCCTGCCGGAACCTATACCTTCCTGGTTAAGGCAACCAAT
>CAKVCL010000075.1 GCA_934725855.1 uncultured Cellulosilyticum sp.
ATTTTAATTTCATGTTCAAATAAATCTAATAAATCGCCTTTGGCAATACAAACCGATTTTGGAAGAAAAGATAACGCGGTTGCAAGTATGTATGGCGTTGCTTTGAGCGTTGATAAAGATTTGAAAGTTTATGATTTAACTCATGAAATTCCCGCTTATAATATTTGGGAGGCGGCTTTAAGATTGGAACAGACGGCAAGATATTGGCCTTCGGGAACTGTGTTTATTAATGTTGTCGACCCTGGAGTTGGGACGGAAAGAAAATCTGTAGTAATGAAAACTAAAAATAATTATTATTTTGTAACTCCAGATAACGGCGCTTTAACTTTTGTGGCGGAAAGTTTAGGAATTGAAGAAGTCAGAGAGATAGACGAAGCGATTAACAGAAGAGAAAATTCGGAAGAATCTTATACATTTCATGGGCGAGATGTTTATGTATATACGGGCGCAAAATTAGCTTCAAAACAAATTACTTTTGAAAAAGTTGGAAAATCTTTAGGAACTAATATAACTAAAATAGATTACGAAAAAGCAAGATTTGAAGACGGAAAATTTTTCGCAAATATTCCAATTTTGGATATTCAATACGGAAATGTTTGGAGTTCTTTACCAAGAAAATTAATGATAGATAACGGAATTCAAATTGGCGATATTTTAAATGTTAAAATTTATAATAATAATTCGCTTGTATGGACGGGAGATATTAAACTTGTAAATACATTCGGCGATGTGGCAGAAAATGATAATTTGGCTTATTTTAATTCGGAGCTTAATTTTTCGATTGCGATAAATATGGGAAATTTTTCAGAGAGGTATAGGGTTTATAGTGGTGCGGAGTGGAGTATTGAGGTTATTAAAGAATAATTAATTAAGCTTTTTAATATTCTACAATAATTTTATTTAATAGAATTATATTTAAATCTTCTATTCTCGCTTAAAACTTTGCTTATAGCGTTCATTAAAAGCCCGATTGAAAAAGACAAAGCGGATAATATTATTAAACATATAGTTAATATCGCTGTCGGAAATCGCTCAACTTTTAAAGTTTCAAAATATTCTATCGTTATTCCTATTCCTAAAAATAATCCAATCACTAAAAATATTAAACTTATCGTATTAAAAAATAATAAAGGTTTTTCGGTAATTAATAAATAAATTATAGTGAAAAGTATTCTAAATCCGTCCTTAAAAGTATTTAATTTTGAATGCGAACCTTCGGGACGCTTTATATATTTCGCTGAAACTTCGTCTATAGGCAAACGCATTTGCAAAGCGTATATTGTAAGCTCCGTTTCTATTTCAAAGCCTCTCGAATTTGCGGGAAAACTTTTAACAAATCTTTTTGAAAATATTCTATAACCGCTTAACATATCGTTAAATTTCTTACCGAAAAGAAAATTAGCAAATCCCGTAAGCATCATATTTCCAAAAGAATGCCCTTTTCTGTGAACGGTTTCATCGACAACTTCTCGAGATATATTAAGCATATCTAATTTATTTTCCGTAAAGTAATTAATAAAATTATTTATTTCGCTTAAATCGTATTGCATATCGGCGTCGACCATAATATAAATATCCGAATCAATATCGGCGAACGCTCTTCTAATAACCTCGCCTTTTCCTTGATAAGAAACTTTATTTACTATCGCTCCCGTTTCTTTTGCAATGTTGTAAGAATTGTCGGAACTGTTATTATCGAAAACATATATTTCGCATTTCGGACAATATTTTTGAATATCGCAAATAACTTGTTTAATTGTAAGCTCTTCATTATAGCAAGGAATAATAGCGGCTATTTTCATTTTTTCTCTCCATAAATTTAAAATATAAAAAACCTACGCTGCAATTTTGTATTGCAACATAGGTTGTAATTTTTTTAATTTTAATGTATTATTTTCTAATAATAGATTATTACTATATTGTTTGGTAATTAAGTTAATCGTCAGCGCATGCTCTGCTCTGCTCTGCTCTGCTCTGCTCTGCTCTGCGTCTTACTCATTGCAATTTTAAATATTTCTTTCAAAAGTTTCAAATTGGAAGATACGCCTTTTATTTTTGAAGGAACTTCATTTTTTGGATATACTCTCGCCGTTGGAACTTGACAGATTTTATAACCTAACTTATTTGCATGCACTAACGGATAATAGCAATATTCGTAAGTGTTAAATTCATCTCTAAACCAATCCATCTTTTCGTCTAAAATATATCTTCTCGAAAAACCTTTATAACCATTGCAAACATCGTCATAATGAAAACCCGAAGTAAAACTAATTAGCGGAGAGGCGATTAATCTAATTCCTATTTTTCTTAAAAAAGGAGTATTCGCTTCTTTTCCGCCTAAAGTAAATCTCGTAGCCTGAATAACATCAAAGCCCGCTTCTAACTTTTCCAAAAATAATGGCAAACTTTCATGAACATTATCCTTATCATTTCCGTCAACCATTATCGCTCCTTCGTATCCCATTTCCATTGTTTGATAAAAGCCTTGCTTAAGTTGAACGCCTTGTCCTTTTTTATCGCTAACATTAATTAAAAGTCCAACGCAACCATAATTTTTAATGAAATCGGGATTTGAGGAATTATCTTTACTCCCGCCATCGCAAATGAAAACATCGCATATATTAAAAATATTGTTTTCTTTCATTTTATTCATTTGAGATACAAATCTTTCGCCTTCATTAATCACGGGAATTAATAAAGCATATTTATTTTTCTTTTCAGAAAATATATAACTTTGATATTTTGGAATTTTAGATTTTATCATTTACCACTCCTTTTAGAAAATAAATTTTTAAGTTCACATTTAATATAATGAAATACTTTTACATCCGTTTTTAATAGTATTAAAATATATACCAAAAATAAAAATGGCATAAAAAATGTAATATAATTTAAATGCGTATGAACAAAAGAATGTTGCCTAAATATTATTTGATACGAAATGGCGCCAAAAAATGAAATAATCGTGCATAAAAGCAGCCCTAAATATTTTTTATATTCTATTTCAAATCCAAATAGATTTTGTTTCTTATCAAACACAAATCTTAAAACGATTACTAATATCAATACGATTACCACATTAATGTATGGAAACGAATAACCGTTTTTATTTAGATATAAATCTAATATTGCTAAAATTCCGTTATTATAAATAATTTCTTTATTATCCCTGTAAATATTACTTGTTCTCTTAAAAAAGCTATATACTATATGTTCCGCTGAGCCTAAAGCCATTATATGTATAGTAAGAGTTATTAGAAAAGATAATATGCATAATGCGGATGTTATAAAGAAACATTTTAGAAATTTCTTTAAAGTCCATTGTCTTGATATGGCAAAATAAAAAATTGGTAATGTATATGCTATCATAATAGTAGATATATATTCATAGCCTACCGAAAACTTTATTAATAACGAGATAATAAATAAAATATAGAATATTAAATTCTTATTATTAAAATTATATTTATATACATAAAAACATACAATTAATAGAGGAATATAATACGACCATGTAATCCACCATATATGTTTGGCAAAAATTGTAAGCCATATATTTGTATAAATTAAAAATAAGCTTGATATAAATACGGGCAATATTCCAAACTCTATAGCCAAAAATGTTATGAATAAAGCTATTACCATAGCCGTTAATGTTCCAGTAGAAAGTTGTTGAAATTTATATATTTTGATATATTTCTGCGCAGAATTTTCTAAAAAATATCCAAAATATGTATTAATTGGCCTTAATATAAACTGCTGCCCGCCTAAACATGAACGATATAAACCTTTATTTTTATTTTTCAACTCGTTAATAAATTTAGCATCATTATATTTATCAGTATTTTTAGGAGCGGTATGATAAAGAAAGAAAAATTCATCTACTTTATTTAAATCTCTTATTGCCGTATTGTCTAATACAATAGAAGCTCCAAAGTCATCATGATATTTGAATAAATTTTCATTAGCTAAACTGAAAATGTTAAAATTGAAATTGAGAAATAATAATACAAAAAATAATAAAAATAACATTACAAATTTATTTATTTTATAATTTATTAATAGATATATTAGATATATTAGATATATTAGTATAATTACTGAAATCAAAATTAATAAAAATTTAAATTTTATCTTCAAAGTATAGTTAATACTATCAATCTTTTCTTCTTCAATCGTTTTTCTATCAGAAATAAAACTCCCATAAGGACTTCCGTTCTCTTCCATTTCGGTATTTTTCATATAATCAGGTAAATTAGATAAATCAGGATAAACTCCGTAAATATCGCTATTTCTAAAAACTTTGTCATAATATCTAATTCTAAATTGATAAATATAATTTGTAACATCTTCATTAGTAAGCAAATAATTTTTTATACTTTCTTCGTCCAATTTTCCGTCAATCGTAAATTCTTCTCTAATATCGTTTAAATTATTTAATTCCAAAGTTCTTTCAATATTTAAATTGAAATCGGTTAAATAACCAACTCTATTTTTTGAGCCTAAAATTTGTAAAACTATTAAAGCGACAGAAATAATAATTACAAATAAAATGTAAATTTTTAGAAATAAATTTTTGTTTTTAGATATCATAGAGTTATCTCCTTAAAAGTTAATTTTTGTAGACGCAAGAGAAAGCGTTTAAATGTTTCAAATAATTCTTTAGTTTTGCAATGAAAAAATAGCCAAAAATTATAATAATGGCTTGT
>CAKVCL010000076.1 GCA_934725855.1 uncultured Cellulosilyticum sp.
TTAGGCTGTAAGTGTAGTAATACATTAAGGTACTAAGTACTAATGGTTCGAGGGTTTGACCTAGTAAATGAGCTAAATTTTAAAATGAACACAAGATGTTCATAGAGTAAAAGAAGCTCGTACGGTTAAATAACTATATGTAGTATTTGTTTTTGAAGGTACAATAAACTTCATAATTTTTGGTAGCGATGCGCTTAGGGGAAACACCCGTTTCCATCCCGAACACGTAGGTTAAGACCTAAGCGGCCGATGGTACTTGTCGGGAGACTGGCTGGGAGAGTAGGTGGCTGCCAAATTCTTATATGCGGGTGTAGTTCAATGGTAGAACTTCAGCCTTCCAAGCTGACTACGTGGGTTCGATTCCCATCACCCGCTTATTAAAAAAGGTGTTATTAAGTTAGTAAATAGCTTAATAACACCTTTTTGTTTTATAGCTCTACTTCAATAGTTAGGGCAGCCTGGTCAAAGTGCTTGGATAACTTGCCTGATATAATGATATTTATCTACAACATAGCACGCATTAGGGAAAAGTTCTTTCAGAATTATTTCGAGACCCCAACCTTTATTGTTGTAGAGCCATATTTTTAGAAGAAATAGCTACTCAAAGCAGTATGGATGCTAGAAGTAGTAAATGGCAAGGATGGAATGTGGCAGATAGTTATGCTAGATATGTGATTGATTCAATTCATCAGGATAATATTGATGAAAATTTGAACGGAATTTAGTAGTGTGAATGATGTAAGGGATTATGAATTTAGCAAGTTTAAAACAGCACAATGAAAAAAATAGATAAAAATAAAGAAAAATAATAGAATGTGCTTGACTTATGTATATAGAACATGATATATTAAATGAGTCGCAGCGAGCGACAAGTAAAATAGATGGTGGGTGTAGCTCAGTTGGTAGTAGCACTGGATTGTGGTTCCAGGTGTCGTGGGTTCGAGTCCCATCTCCCACCTTTACTATGAAAATAGTAATGTAGGGTTATCGCCAAGCGGTAAGGCACAGGATTTTGATTCCTGCATGCGGAGGTTCGAATCCTCCTAGCCCTGTGTAGTTTGTACTACTTTAATTGAATAAGCAGAGATGGTCGAGTTGGTTTAAGGCACCGGTCTTGAAAACCGGCGAGGGTAACACCTCCCTGGGTTCGAATCCCAGTCTCTGCGTAAAACAAAGAGGATTTCCAATTGGAAATCCTCTTTGTTTTACTATAGATATTGATGCAATTTATTAGGATAAGTCGTAAAGATTCTCTAAAACAAGTGCTTGACTTTTTTACAAAATATTTGATATGATTATGAAAAATCGAGTTGCGAAAGCGTAAGTCCAGATTATTCTAGGCTTGCGCTTTTTTGCGTTTAATAAAAAAGAAATGGGAGAATGATGATGGGAAAAGAAGAAGTTGAAAATAAGATGGGGACAATGCCAGTAGGCAAGCTTATGTTGAATATGGGAATACCGATGATTTTATCTATGATGCTTCAAGCTGTATATAATATTGTAGATAGTGTATTTGTGGCAAATATAGAGGGAACGGGAGAAGCGGCATTGAATGGACTTACGCTTGCCTTTCCTATTCAGATGCTGATGGTTGCTATAGGGATTGGAACGGGAGTTGGCATGAATGTAGCACTTTCCAAAAATCTGGGACAAGGTAATAGAGAAAAAGCGAGTAAGATTGCAGGCAATGCGATATTTCTTGGAATTATAATTTATATAGCTTTTTTCCTTTTTGGAGTATTTGGGGCAGCTACATATATTAAAACACAGACATCTAATACAGAGATACTGGAGCTTGCAACCGATTATCTTAGAATTTGTTGTGTATTATCTATAGGAATTATTCTCTTTTCAGTGTTTGAAAAGATGCTTCAAGCAACAGGGAGATCCATGTTTTCTACGATTGCACAGATTACAGGTGCGGTAGCTAATATGATTCTTGATCCTATTATGATTTATGGTCTTCTAGGATGTCCAAAACTTGGAGTCAAAGGAGCAGCGTATGCAACGGTTATCGGACAGATAATTTCTGCAATTATGGGATTAATGTTCCACTTAACAAAGAACAAGGAACTTACTAATGGCATAAGGTATATGAAACCATCAGGAAAGATTATTAAGGAAATCTATGCAATAGGATTTCCAGCTATTATCGCACAAGCACTGATGTCGTTTATGACATATGATCTTAATATCATTTTAGGAAAAATTGATGAAGCTGTGGTAACAGCATATGGACTATATTATAAGATTCAACAATTTATCTTGTTTGCAGCCTTCGGTCTTAGAGATGCTATAACACCAATTGTGTCATTTAACTATGGAAAGGGAGATAAAGAGCGTATCAAATCTGGAATCAAATTTGGAATGTGTTATACATTAGTAATCATGGCTTTTGGAATGGTGATACTTGAAATATTTGCTGCCCCTTTTGCTACGCTATTTGGATTATCTGGAGAAACAGAAAAGCTTTGCATACAAGCAATGAGATTGGTTTCAATTAGTTTCTTATTTGCAGGAGCTAATATTGCATTTCAGGGAATTTTTCAGGCACTTAATAGTGGACTTGAAACACTCATTATATCCATATGCAGACAGTTTTTATTTGTACTTCCAGTAGCCTATCTGTTATCGTTGCCAGCTAGAGAAAATATTGAAATGACTTGGTTAGTATGGTTGACGTTTCCATTAGCAGAGTTATTAGCATGTATTATTGCTTATATATTTATGAAGAGAATTAACAAAAACAAAATCAATTGGTGATATTTATGCCATGCGGTTAGTAAAAAGAAAAGGTGTACTGTGAAATGATTAAAATTTCGTAGTACACCTTTTTTGCTGAATTTAAAATAATATCTATATTTATGTATATGTCCTTATGTTTGTAAAGATGCTGGTTGATTAGTATTCACATAACATTCAGAAAATCCTCACATTCACATCAAGAGATAAACGTATTTGAACTTTAAAATCTAAATATAGTTCAGAAAAGAAAGGAGATAAGGTATGGCAGCTATTAACTACGTTTTTAAACGAGTAGAGAAAAAGTATTTGCTAAGTGAAGACAAGTATAGAAGACTTTTAGAACGTTTAGATGAGTATATGTGTATGGATGAATATGGAAAGCATACGATTAGTAATATTTATTTTGATACGGATACATATGAGATTATTAGTCATTCAATCGAAAAACCATCATATAAGGAAAAATTGCGTTTAAGAAGTTATGGCATACCCAATAAGCAAAGTAAAGTATTTGTAGAGCTGAAGAAAAAATATGATGGGGTGGTTTATAAAAGACGTATCGCATTGAAGCTTGGTGAAGCTGAGACCTATCTATATCATGGGATTAAACCCGATAAGAAAAGTCAAATTTTAAAGGAAATAGATTATTTTATTAAGTTTTATGAACCAAAACCTAAACTCTACTTAGCATATGATCGCATAGCTTATTATGGAAAAGAAGATCCCAATATAAGAGTTACCTTTGACCATAATATTAGAAGTAGAGAATATGATCTAAATTTAGATAAAGGAGATTATGGCACACCACTTCTAGATGAAATGCAATATTTAATGGAAGTAAAAGTAGCTGGAGCTATGCCAATATGGATGGCAAGGGCATTTTCAGAATTAGAAATTTATGCAATGTCATTTTCAAAGTATGGGAATATTTATAAACAAAAATTATTAGATAACAGGAGGCATACAATATGTTCGGGAGTATACTATCAGCAACAAGTACTATAGAAGGAGGACTTTCTATTCAATCCGCAATGATTTGCACAGTGGTTTCTATTCTTCTAGGATTAGGAATTGCGTTTATTTATATGTTACAAGGTGGTAAATCAAAAAACTTTAGCATTTCGGTAGCGATTTTACCACTGGTGATTCAAGTTGTTATTATGATGGCAAATGGAAACCTAGGAACAGGAGTAGCGGTAGCAGGTGCATTTAGTTTAGTTAGATTTAGATCAGTGCCAGGTAATTCTAAAGAGATTTGTTTTGTGTTTTTTGCAATGGCAATCGGACTGGCTACAGGTATGGGATTTGTAGCATTTGCAGTTTGCATGGCAGTTATTATTGGACTCCTTCTATTAATTTTATCGAAGACAAAGTTTGGTGAGATTGAGGAAAATGATAAACTATTAAAAGTAACCATTCCTGAAAACTTGGATTATACAGGTATTTTTGATGATTTATTTGAAAGATTTACAAGTGGTGCGTCATTAGAAAAAGTAAAGACGGTGAATCTTGGTAGTATGTATGAACTAAATTATAAAATTACTTTAAAAGATAACAAAATGGAAAAAGCACTTATTGATGAAATCAGATGTCGTAATGGAAATTTAACCATTGTATGTGCTAGGCCGCAGTTAGGAAAAGAACAACTATAAGAGCAGTGAAGTTAAAAAGGAGAATATAAAAAAGACATAACTTATCAACAAAGTTATTAACAGTTTGTGGATAACTCGGTTGATAAGTTGTGTAGAATAGAAAAAATTTGGGGATAATGAAGAAAATAAGGAGATTAAGAAAGTTTTGATTAAAAATCTGTTGACTTATGCAAAGTGATGTTGTAATATAATAGAAGTCAGCACAAAGCACTGATAAAATGAACTTTGAAAACAAAATAGTAACCATAAAACCAGTCGATTCAAAAAAGAATCACAGATTTCAAATGAATCTA
>CAKVCL010000077.1 GCA_934725855.1 uncultured Cellulosilyticum sp.
AAGTCGTAACAAGGTAGCCGTATCGGAAGGTGCGGCTGGATCACCTCCTTTCTAAGGAATGAAATCGAAGATTTTATTGGATTACTATTTTGTTTTGAAAGTTTATGGCATTTATTTAATTAGGTGCTATAATAAGGTAAATAAAAAGGGCTAGGGTAAGTTAATTACTTCATCTAGCTCTTTTTTGGCGCTTTAGCGTAACTAACCTCCTAGTTCTATAGAAAAACAGTTAAGAAATATATTTATTCGTACCATATCAGCTTGTAACCATGGGCAAAATGATAATGTATAAGCTAAAGTTTATCTATACTAGGGGAAAATAGCACAAATATAAAGGATAATAAGAGAATATACAGTGAAGAATAGTTAAAAAGTGTGGTTAAAAAAATATTTTAAACAGAAAAATCTTTTTTATGGTATTATATATTTATAAGTATTTTGAGGGAGGGGATTGTATGGAATTATCAACAAACCAGATTATGCGTTGTAATAAGTTAATGTACTGGGTTATTATGCTATTGAGTTTTTTTTATTATCTAAGTAGTCCGTCTAATTCAATGAGTCACTCAGTTAATGTAGAGCTTATACTTGCTACTACATTAGAAGTAGCAATAAATAGCTTTGTCTATTATAAGTATAAATCAAAAAAGGGTGCATACTGTATTATGACATTAGTGTTTCTTATTCCTTATAGTGTAGCATTATTTACAATTCCATCATGGAGTTATTATGTTTATGTAGTTGCCGTTATGATTGCTTTAATATTTTCTTTTAATACAAAATTGATGATAATTATATCAATAATCTCGGAAGTACTAGTTATAGCTAGTATTAAAATCAAGTTAGCTAGTTGGGATCAAGGTTATAGTATGGAGATATTTTTTTCAATACTAATGTTAGCTATTTTTAGTGCTGTATTATATTTTGGAGAAAGAGCTTTTATTCAATTTATGAAAGAAAAGGAAGAAGAGATCAAACTAGAAGCTCAAAAAAGTCAAAATACTGCAAATCAAGTTATTTCAACAGTAACTGGTATAAATAATAATTTCAATGATATCCTAGAAAACCTAGAACAAATCAATCATCAGGCTGAGAGTAATAGTTTGGCAATGGGATCTATAGCACATACAACAGAAGAGACAGTAAATGAGATTATGCAACAAGCGAATATGACAACAGATATTCAAAATGCTATTAATCAAACAAAGGAAAATGTGGAAACAGTACATAAGACAACGGTAGCTGCTATGGATATTGTAGACAATGGAATTAAGATAATGAAAGATTTGAATGAGCATTCGACGACTGTTAATAATAGTACAAATCAAATTACAGAGGCAATTAAGGTGCTTAAAGATAAAGTAAATAAGGTAAGTGAAATTACGGATGTTATTTTATCTATTTCTAATCAAACAAATCTATTAGCATTAAATGCATCCATTGAAGCAGCTAGGGCTGGAGATGCAGGAAGAGGCTTTGCTGTAGTAGCTGAGCAAATTAGGCAGTTATCTGATCAGACTAAAGATTCCACTGGTCAGATTACAGAGATTAATAACGAATTATCAAAAGTGACAGAGAGTACAACGGATATTTTAGGGAATTCTATTATAAGTATTGGCAAGCAAAATGAAAAAATTATTGAAGCCAACGAGAGCTTTACGAATACATCAGAGTGTATGAAAAACTTAAAACATTTAGTAGATGGTATAGTTTTAGATGTTGATAAGATTAATAATTCTAATGTAACAATTGTGGATAGTATTAGTCAGATTTCAGCATCTACTGAAGAGATTTCAAGTTGTTCACAAGACAGTGCACATTCTAGTGAAAATATAATGGAAGAGATGAATCAATTTACAAAACATATTAATGATGTTTCTAAGCAGTTAAATGAATTAGTAAGTTCTATATAATCTTGAGAGAAAAATAGTAGACAGTTAAGGATTTGTTAATAATTTGATAGTATCTTAATAAGGAAGAATATAAAGAACTCATTTATAATGCTCTTATAACGATAGGGGGAGTGATTATAAATGAGTTCTATTGTTTTGCGAATTGAAAAGCTCTGTAAAACTTTTTCGAATGGGGGTTTACAACAACATGTTCTTAAAAATATGGATATAGATATTATGCAAGGTGACTTTACAGCGATTATGGGGGCAACATGTTCTGGAAAATCTAAACTTTTGTATGCTTTGTCAGGAATGGATAGGCCCTCTTTAGGAAAAGTTTATTTTGGAGATGAAGAAATATCTAAATATACGAATGATTAATTGGCGATATTTAGAAGGAAGAATAGTAAGCAACTTGTTAATCAAGTAAAGACTTTATTGAATCAAGTAGGGATTGGGGAAAAGTTGTGGAGTAAATTTACTAATCAATTATCAGGTGGGGAAAGTCAAAGAGTAGGGATTGTAAGAGCCATAATTAATACACCGAAGATTGTTTTTGCAGATGAGCCGATAGATCCGCTTAACTCAGCCACAAGTGAAGATGTTTTAGATGTATTTTCAAAGGTTAATGATGATGGACAAAGTATTGTAATGGTAACACATGATATTAAGACAGCTATTAGAGAAAATCGCATTATTTATTTGCAGGATGGTTATATTTCTGGAGAATTGAAGTTAGAAAAATACTCAGAAATAGATTTAAACATAAGAAGAGAAAATATTTTAATATATTTGACTTAACAACAGCATATGTGACAAGCAGTGAGGTAGTAAATGCAATTCATCAAACAAAATAAGGTGTCATTGATTCTCTTAGATATTAATTTGGGAGATGGTTCTGGCTTTGAAGTCTGTAAAAGAATAAGGAAAGAATCTAATATACCTATATTTTTCATTAGTGCTAGGACAAGTGATGATGATATACTTACTGCCTTAAATATTGGGGGAGATGATTATATTAAAAAACCTTATACACCAAGTATTTTGCTAGCAAAAGTTAGAGCGGGACTAAAAAGGTATGAAAGTCAAAGCAAAGTAGAGCAATTAATGTGCATACAAATTACTGACACAATAAGTCTAGACTATAATTACCATCAACTGATAAAGGATGGTAATCCAATTAAGTTAAAAGAAATGGAATTTAGATTGCTAAGTTATTTATATGAAAATAAAAATAGAGTAATTTCCAAAGATGAATTATTTAGCACAGTATGGAATGACAACTTTGTAAGAGAAGGAACGCTTAATGTACATATTAGGCACCTTAGAGAAAAAATAGAAGATGTACCTAATGAACCTAAATATATAAAAACTGTATGGGGAGTTGGGTATGTGTTTGAAACACTAGAATAGGGGAACAGTATGATAAAGATAAAGCAAATTATTGCAAGTTCTATATTTGTAATTTTGCTTGGGGTAATAGCTTGTTTAGTAATTATAAATACATTCGAGGATAAAGAAATAGATATAGCTGCTTCAAATTCCATTTCGAAATTAGTAGCAAAAAATTAGGAAAACATGGAAAGCTAAAGCAAGAAAAGATAGAATGTGAATATGTTATTTTTGATAAGTTAGGAAATAGTATAGCTCATTCAACTAAGACTGAATTTACGACTTTAGAAGCAGCTATTAAAAATGGTCAAAGTCCTATGAATATCATAAAAGATGGGGAATTACTAGGAACAGTAATAATACCCAGGAATAATAAAGAAACAGGAAGTCATTTAAAGCATAAAATAGTGAGAATTATTTTGGGTGTTAGATTGATGGAGGGGGCATTGGTACTAATATATACGTTGATAATATATAAAACGGTGGTAAAGCCTTTCAAGAAACTTGAGAAGTTTGCTAATGAAGTAGCTAAAGGACATCTCGATTTCCCATTAGAAATGGACAAAGAAAACATATTTGGTACATTTACAGAGAGTTTTGACATTATGAGGGAAGAATTGAATCTGGCTAGGAAAAGAAAATATGAAGTTGGTCAAAGCAAAAAAGAATTAATTGCTGCATTAAGTCACGACATAAAGACACCAGTAACAGGCATTAAACTTATGAGTGAGCTATTAGCACTTCAAGTGGAAAATAGGAGATTAAAGAAAAAATTAATTCGATCTATAACAAAGCAGAAAAAATTAATGTGCTTGTAACCAATATGTTTCAATCTACGTTAGAAGAATTAGCACAATTTGAAAATTCTATAGAGGAAAAGACAATAATGTAAGAGAGAAGTCGGGTGTAGGCTTAGGGTTATACATATCGAAAACGCTTATTGAAAGCATGGGAGGAGAGATTGGGTGTTTTAATGAAAAAGATGGATTTGTTGTAAGATTATTAGTGCCTATGTCAAGTGGAAATAGTATATAGAGTAGAAATGTAGGCAAATTAAAATAGTAAAAACAGTTCTTATGAAGATAAAAATAATCTTTAAGCAAAATTTTATGAGTATTATCGAATAAAATCTAAAAAAACTATTGACTTATGTAAGCCCATGATGTATCATAATAAAAGTCTTCGGTAGCAAACCAAGACATAAAACATAATAAATGTTAATTGTACTTTGAAAAACAAATACTACAAATAATAGATTTTAGTTAATCGAGTAATCGATTAGCGCCATAACGACAAAGTTTAAAAAAGCGTTACTAACGTATATTTTA
>CAKVCL010000078.1 GCA_934725855.1 uncultured Cellulosilyticum sp.
AGGATTGAATTATTGCATTGGTGCCCGTTAAGAAATTTCGGTGCTCAATATCTGCGTTTAAGTGTTCTCTCGGTGCTCATGAGCACCGAAAAAAAGAAAAAGCAGCAATGAGCTTTTACGATCATTGCTGCAAAAAATGCACGTTCCCAGGGGGAATCGAACCCTCAACTAGTGCTTAGGAGCACAGGTTGGCGGTATAAACCGCTGTCAAGCTGTGTTCATATAAGTCAAGGAAAGCCTTGATTTTACTAACCATTTTGTCAATCCCAGTCAAAATAAGAAAACCTGTGTTAACCCCTGCCAAACCCATTTGGGGTGCTCGTCGGGTGCTCGGAGCACCCTGAGGCGATAACTATTGAGTTCCATCGAGTTCACAACTCTGGCTACCATTTCCATCTGCTACCGTAACAATGATAACTCTGTTTTCTTATTAGATTACTTATATTATACTGTGGACGGAGCCGGATGTCGATGCTTTTTTGACTACATCCTCTTATTTTTGTGTTTAACTCGATTCTAATTCATTTCTAACTCGTTTGTTGAATTACGATTTTTTCATTTCATCTTATTTCAAGTTAAAAATGAATTAAATATATATAGCACCATTCCCCTCGCCTCAATATGAATTGACTTTTCTTTCCATGAGTTGAGTTTCCTGCATGTTCAATTGACTTTTCTCGGTGCCCAGTTGACTTTTCTCAATTAAGAATTATTTCCCCAAATAAATACAAATTGATCATTACAATGAAATCAATGATTTCAACGCATCTGTGAAGCCCTCTTTTTCTATTTGAAACAGATCTTTCTTTATTTCGTAAAACAATTTATTATATGTATCATCAGCATCTGTCTTTTGTAAAATAAACATAATCTTCTGTGGATCTGAGCAATAATTCGTAATAGCACTGTTCAGTAATGTCGTTGGAACAGACGCCTTTGTCCGGTCAACCTGATTAGTTCCCTTTTTCTTTATTCGTGAATCGTATCCTATTACCCCTGTTGAATTTCCAGTAGCCATTTCAAAGTCATTGTCTCGTGTTACTAAATCTTTTTCTCCAATTTTATAACACTTACTATTTCTCAGATCCAATATTTTCTCCATTACTCCTATTTTGGAATACATGGTACTTGCATCTCTCCGTGGCTTACACTGCTCCCTGGTAATTTCTCCCGATATACAAGCTTCATAAAATTCATTAGCATTTAGCGACTCACTCTTTATCCCTGCCAAATGCATGAAATTATTCTTACCAAATCGAACTTCATAATAGTCATAGGAATCTGACTTGCTCTTTCTAAATATGAACAATAAGGTAGTATCAACGTATTCCGAATATAAAGTTGCGCTTTTACGCAATATAGTTAACATTTCCTCAGACGTCAATATTCTTATATTCCGCGCCGTACATTTCATATTTCCCCTTAACGTAAAAGAGAAACCTTTGTATCAAAGGTTTCTCCATAGTTCTCATAAAACTGGTTTCATTATGGTGCTTTGCCACCAAATCACAGGCATTTCACCTATCCGGCTTGATTATCCTCTGGCTGAAGAGTAAGCGCAAAGTTTTAACGTTGCCAGCGCAACGGAAGCAAACACCTTATGCTTCGTGTCCTGAAATCAGGAAGAGATTTCTCTCTTGGTACTTATATTATACTCAGCATCTCCGAAAATAGCAATCTTTTTTTAATTTTATGACTGCAAGATTAGTGATTCTTTGTCCTTCCAACGCAATTGCAGACGCACTGTTGCATGGCCTACTACTATCTTTCTAGTTTACATCTCCGATTTTACATGAGATTTTCCGACAAAAGCAAATACATCTGCTACCTCTTCTTGCTTTATTGTTGCTAATTCACTTCTCCTGGTTAAAGTCGTAAACCATTCCGGCACATAAAAATTTATCTTGGGATTGTTTTCCCTGTACCATTGAATTTGTTTCCTTGCAAATTTTAAAAATCCGGGGTCTGAATGTAATCTCGCCAGCTCTTTTTTACTTAATTTTCCTATTGTTCGTTTTCTTTCACTGCCCGCCGGATAAATATCTCCAGTCCATGCATCCAAACGATATCCCGTTCCCTGCGCATGAGCATGAGGCACTGAAGGTTTATCATCTGCATCGCCTATTGTGAAAATCCATATACAGTCTTGTAATTTTTCACGCGGTGAATATAGCTGCGGCCCGGGCACTTTTTTCATTCGTATTATTTTACTACGCGATCTCACCGTATTTCTTCTAATCATAAATTTTTACCTTTTCCAGTATAAATCAAACTACTTTTACCATTTCTTTTATGTACACACATAGCAGTCAGATTTTTGCTTGCAGTGTTATAACCCCAAAGAACTACTACAAAATTTTCACATTCATATGTCTGCCCTGTCATTCCATAAAGACCGCAGTGTCCAATAGTTCAAACTAATTACTTATTCACATATTTTTCTTATTTCAATTAATGATTTTGTATCCTTTATTAATCTTCGTATCTCTCGTGCATTTTCAAGTCTTGTAGAATTCACAAGAAGATTCTGCCTAATATTTTCCGAGATAGTACCTTCTTCATCCAATTCATCAAGTTCTTTCCGTGCGATTTCGATTTTAGCTTCAGAATCCAGATCCGTAAATCTTATAACTCCATCAAATCTGTTAAAAATAGGATCCCCTAGTTTTTCCCTCACTTCATCCTTGGATTTATAGTTAGAGGTACATATAATAAGTGCATGCCTTACATCAACTTTATAATTTTGATCTTCATAGATTCCTTCATCAAACAATTGATAAAATGCACTATGAAATACAGAATATGCCTTATCAAACTCATCTAATAAAATTACATTTGAATCTCTACCAATTAAATCTTTCGCAAAACTCTTTTCGTTATACTTTCCGCCAAATAAATAATTTGCAGATTCATTGTTCTGATACATTGAAAATTGTTTCCTTAAAATTTGTCCACCAATTTTTTCTGTAAGGAACTGCGCTGTTTCCGTTTTACCAATTCCAGAATTTCCATAGAACAGAAGCACAACTGGTTTATATTGCACATTATTCATGATAGGAAAAATAGATTTCAGTATTTGCTCTTTTACAGATTGCTGTCCTATGATTCTTTTGTCAAAGTCTGCATTAATTTCTTTAATCGTTTTTTCAGTAATCACATTATAATTTTGATGGATTTCCTCAACTATACCTGTACTATCAAATGCACGCTTTATTTGTTCCTGTAAATGAATTGGCGGATTTTGTATATACATGTTAGTTATAGATAATTTTGCTATAAAGCTCAGAAAATTTATAATTACATGTTCATTTATACTACTATACTCATCCGCAAAAGCAACAAAGTTAAGCATTCTTATTTTCTTTTTCTTAACTTTTTTAGCTGGCTCCTCCTTTTCAGGCAAACCAACTAGCACCAATGGTATCTGTTTATTTTCCGCATCCATCTGCATTGCTACATCTGATAATTTTCTATATGAGCTAGGAATAATAGTTTCAAATGCTCTATCCGAACCATAAAACATTACTATTTTTTTCATGCTTCAACCCCTGCTAATACGACATCATAGACTGATAAGTCTTCTGTCTGCGATTGATTACTGCCGTCTACAATACTTTCCGCAGTAACTTCTACATGTTTCTTTTGAAAATCAAATTCCTTTTCTATTGTTAATTCCGTCGGTTTACAAGTTCCTACCTTAATTCCATAGTATACTAATTCCATTTTGCTTAAATCCGCCAAATTATAATTATTTTTAAATGCACTTATATTAAATCTCAATACTGAACTTGGCCTGTCCTCAGATTTAAGCAACATACCATAATAACCTCTTTCTCCTAATAGTGCCTCATTCAATTTTTCCATATCTATTGGCATCTGCTCTTTAGGCACCACTGTCAAATACGAACTGTACATCTTATATAAGGAAATTGAGTTTTCCGGTGCGTATACTCCGGTTTTTGTAAATTTTTTTACCCGGCTATCTTTATATGCTTCTTTGATATAGTCAGTGAGTAATGTATTTTTTATCGTGGAATCAAATAATTTTGATATTTCACCTGAAGCTTTCGCGTCAATATTTCCCGACATGCTGCCTTTAATAAAGTTCAAAATATTGAATCCACCCTTTGCCTGCGCTTCAATTTCTGTTAATATTTCTGCTGCGCGTTTTCTATTGTCTTCTTTACTCCAATCCAATCTGCCACCATTCGTAATGTCTAAATAATCCTGGGCAGCTGACTCATCAAAATATATGATCTTTAAAAATGTAGGCTCTGTCTCCTTATTTTTTGTGTTTTCCATATTAACCACTCCTATCTAAGATTATTTACGCCTATACTTGGCAGTTCTGATGCTGATTTCAGGCAGATTATATCAATAATGCTTTACCTAGTTTATATTATATCATAAAAAATAGAGCCAATATAGAATTTTACATTCTCATACTAGCTCCATCATTTATGCTTTCTCCAAGATTAAACCTACGAACATTAATGTATGTTCTCGGGAGTTTGACACCTTTCCGAATGAAAAACAGCGTATAAGCCGCATGAATGCTTATATTTTTTTGTCAAATTTGT
>CAKVCL010000079.1 GCA_934725855.1 uncultured Cellulosilyticum sp.
GAACCGATGCGGTAAGCACCTGAACCGAGTACGATGATAGAACGGTGGTCGTTCTCGAAGGTGATGTCACTCTTCACGCCAGCGTAGGTTACATAGAGGTAGTTGGTCTGGGCAGGATACTCTGCTGCCAGGGTATCAATCTGCTTCACTACAGGCAGGATGCCATAGCTCTTGCGCAAGCGGCGAATCACGAGCGCAGCCTTGTGCCATCAGATACCTTTGCTTTTATATTAGCTTAATTGTTTTTTGGGTGGAACGAAGAGAGGGGCTATTGCTTCCCGTATATACAGTTATAACATTTACATTTCTCTCATTACTAATAATCTTTAAGTCAATATCTGCATAAACCAACAAACAACCTTCACCGCCCATCTGCTCTAAATATGCTTTAAGCTGTATGCAAGCGTCTTGTATCTGCTTTTCGGTTCTGAATTTCTTCACCTCTATAATATACTGTTTTTTCCCTGCTTTCCAACCGCTTCTGTATGCCATTTCCTCGCCTATATCATTTTGGGGCAATAAAAAATCAAGAGAACCATTTGAAGTATCCACTTCCTTAAAAAATTCCACACCATGCAAGAAGAGAAATTCAGCAAGATGCTTCTGTAGTTCTTTTTCTTTCCAATTTCCTTTTGATTCTATTACTTTAAACCTTTCAACCCATTCTTTATATTTCAAAATTTTGACAATTATATTTTCATTTGCTTTATAAGCGTTGATGATATAGTCAACAATGAAACCGATATAGTCAGACTTAAAGAGCTCCAATCTATCTCCATCAGTATCATAATCTTTATCTATCCAAACTGTTTCATCATAATAATGTTCTTTAGTACCAGAATTATGAAGGTAACGTAAATATTGGATACAATAAGCTATATATTCATCTTGATTCATCTCTAAGAATATATCTGTCAAATAGTTTATATCTTGTTCTTGGTCTGTAGTAAACCTTTCATTTGTAAAAGGATATTCTCTCAACAACTCCTCTATTGCAGTTTTTGCAATAGGCATGGAATACAATTCTTCCATAAAAATGTCTGTAGTTCTATTAAACAACACACCTGATTTCTTATTGCAGTATTGTTTGTATCGCTCTTCTAAATCTTGAATATAATCTCTTGTTTCCATACTTTTATTTTTGAGGTTTTTCTTTTCTCATAATTTCTGCATTACGCTTATCTTGGAAAGATATTTCCACACAATGCTTATCTTCTGAAATCTCCAAAGAAATCAAGCCTTTGGAACTCTCATAATATGTTGCACACATAGGGAGTTTCCCAAACTCTAATGTTTCTTCAAAAGATTCGTCAAGAATTTCTGTTGGCTTACCGTATATACCATTGAACTTTTCTCGAAAGTCAAGATATTGTTCGTACAAGTCCATAAAATAACCTTTTTTGAAAAATATATCTATGAGATATACTGTCTTAGTTATATTGCTATTATAAACACACAGTCTGACATCCTTTCCAAGATACTTTCCTTTCAATTCAACACCAACATCATTTTCTTGTATTTTCTCAGTAAATCCTTTAGCCTTTAGCTTTGTCACCATAGCTTTTCTTGTACCTGTAATAGGAATGCCCATAAAAGTTAGATGCGTTTGGGCTGAAATATTGCAACAAAACGACACCAACATCATTATTAACAAAATGGCTTTCTTCATACATTATTACTTTACTACTTTGTTTGACTTTGCGATATTTATAGCAGCATTCATATCTGCATCCTGCTCTTGGTTATAACAAGTACATTCTGGGTTGGTGCAAATAAAAGTATCACGTTCTATTCTGTTTCCTCGTTGACTACAGACATGACAAGTTTGGCTGGTATATGCAGGATTTACATATTGTACCTTGATACCAGCCATTGCAGCCTTATATTCTATATCTTTTTGAAGCTCAAAGTAAGACCAACGACCAAGAAAGCGTTTGTAGTTATTCTCAACTTCTCCCTCTTGATTTTTCCCAAATCCTTTCAGGCTTTCCATTCGTATGGTCTCAACTTTCCAACGAGATGCCAAATTGACAATTTCTCGGCTTATGCGGTGATTCTCTGTCTGTACCCAGTTTCTTTCTTTTCCTCTAAGAATTTCGGTCGCTTTGGTCTTGTGCTTTCTCCCATGCCCACTTTGCGTAAGTTGGGAACGTTGTAATTCTCGAAATCTTCTACGAAAGACATCACGTTGCTTCTGAAAGGCCTCACCATTACCTATGCGACTTCTTTCTGGTCCATCATTAACTGCCACATAAGCAGGATTTACAACACCAAGATCTACGCCCATAACTTTACCTTTCACAGGTACGCTTTCCGCTTTTGGAATATCAACCGTTATAAGTAGAAACAATTTTCTTTCTTTGAGCTGTATTTTTGCAGCTGCACATAGCTTGTACTTCTTTGTCTTTATACAATTGTCTATGATAGCACGATTGTCACTGCGGTCGCGTCCAAAGTTTAGTCTGAAGCGAATATCCTCAAACCAAGGTAAATAGTAATTGTCACCATCACATATAATAACATGCCTTTTTTCGAGACTAAAGGGAATTGGCATACCTTTTTTATAAGTAGCCAAACTTCTTTCTCCTCGTATTAGTTCTTTTTTATTCTCATTAAAGTGCTGATAAACATCCTGTTTGAGATTATTCAAAATATCCGAAGGAATATCTTTTGCATATTCGCTACTTATTACAGCACGATATGAATATGTTTGTGGATGCTTTGGAGCAATATCATTCTTCATAGAGACAAGTTCTGCATCAATTTCCTGCATACGCTTTTTAATTTCTTCCTTAGTTGCGTCTGTTATGGACTTGAAAGACAACTTGGACTGGCATTTTACATATTCATCATTCTGTAATCTCATTAAAGATAATAGATTGTCTAATCCATACAATTGACTTACAAGGAGATTTGCCACCTTGTATAGTTTTCTGTCAAATTTATAAAATGTATTATAACATTTCTTATTTGACTCTTCATGAGTTATCCCGTCTATATCTGGGATTATTTCAATTTTTCTTGTTATTTGTGACATAATCTACTACTCTGAAAATGGATTTACGTATAATACTTTAGACTTATGAAGACTTCCACACACACATTTTATGTTCCCTACATGTTTTTGTTATTGGATGCACCTCCCTTTTTAAGCTGATATCCACCAAACCTTCTAAAGGCATGAATCCTCGAATCGTTGAACGTACCTCAATTTTTAAGATGATATCCACCAGATGAGCACCCACTGAGCACCATTGGGTTGGACGTACCTCAATTTTTAAGATGATATCCACCGGCTATATCAAGATATGCAACCTGCCATTGGTTGGACGTACCTCAATTTTTAAGATGATATCCACCCTATTTGTTACAATTACCTGTTATATAACAATTTAAGGTACTTACCGAGTGGCATAAGCCCTCAGCATAAGGGTTTCCAACAACCCCATTTGAATATTATAATTCAATTATTTTCATTCATATCGAAATTATTATTCACAAACGTTTATCACGAATGCACTGCAAAAGTACAAAAAAGAAATGAGAATAAGCAATTTATGAACAGATTTTTAAGGAAAAAAGAGTTTTTGCAGCAAAACTACACAATTGATGTGTAATCTTCGCTAAAAAACAAGGATTTTTCAAAAGTTTATTCACAAAAGTTTTGCAGTTTCAAAAAATATGCATACCTTTGCAGCGACAGTTTCCACCACGCTTCCCATTTGCACAGCGAACCAGGGCGGGACTTTTGCTTTTTACAATCCCAACAACCGCATATTCAAAGATGGCACTTGGTGCGATTTATATTATGCAACCTTAGAGCATTTGATTATAAATCTCAAAAATTACTAGAAAAGTTTGGCTGTTTCGAATATTCAGCGTATCTTTGCTACAATAAGAAAAGAAAGGAAAGCTATATGGAAACAAAAGACAAGAAAAATACAAGTTCATACTATAGACTACAAAGACATCGACAAGTTTTTCCCTGCTCATAGCGAGATTACAATGTCTCCACTTCCGAAAGGATACATAGCACGACCCACTACCATCTACAAGGTTAAGATTCAATAAAAAATTTCAAGGGGGATTATGCACACTATCATAAAAAGATAAACATAAAAGTAAAGTTTAACATATTATCCTTGCAAAAATCAACTTTTATGTTTATCTTTGCAGCAAAAATATAAGTTATATGGAAAAGAACTTATTAATAGAGCTATTGGAAACTGGAGAAAAAGTCAGCCTTTATTCTCCAAGATTCGAGGGTGAGGAATATACCGAATTCGAAAAATTCCTTCTCACCTATAAGGAT
>CAKVCL010000080.1 GCA_934725855.1 uncultured Cellulosilyticum sp.
GAAACAGTTTCCACTTCGTTTTACAAATCCATACGGTGCAAAACGTTCTGCTAAAGCTTGTATAATTTGTTTTTGTAACTCTTTCATTTTATCATTGATTAGTTGAATTGAATTTTATAGAAATCATATATTCTAAGTGAGATAAGGCTATATGAATCTAATAAGCAAATTTAAAAATAACGTCTGTAAATTACAATATATTTATCAGTATATTTCCCTCCTACCAAATTGTTGAAGGCTGGTACATTTTTTGCATTATTACCAATAGGAATAAAAGGTGAAGTTTGATTTTGCATTATGGGGATGTTGATTTTTTGGTTAGGAGTCATTCTTGCTGTAGGTCCATTCTTTACTTCAAACAAATACAGAGTTCCGTCTTTTTCTCCAACAAAATCAAAGCGGTTCCGTACTCCATTCAATTCTATTGTAACTTCTGTTTGATGAACAATCCCTCTTTCTGCTTCAAATTCAGCGATAGCCCTATTGACTTCCTCCTGACCTTTCTGGTATGGAGTAAGTCGTTGTGCTTGTCAGTTTTCAATATAAAAAAATAGCAGGCTGAAAGTCCAACAAGTCCACAGCCTAGGGCAACGCCCTAGGTATCATGTTATTACCAGCACTACACCCTGAAAGGGCAACAGTAAAAAAACATTAGATAGGAATCATGACTTGCCAATAATGAAAAAAGTAATACCTTTGTGTTGTATAGGTAAAAAACCAAAGGTATATTTACAAAGTGTATAAGAGAACAAGATTAACCTTTTATTTTTTTGATCATGAAAAATTTAATAACAACATTATTTGTTACTTTCTGTTTTGCTCTTACTTGTTATTCACAGGAGAAAAAAGAAGATTTCAATATACCTGCTAAAGACACAGTACAAGTCCAAAAAGTAAAACTAGAAGTTAGTTATCCTGAAGAGGAAAGGAAAGAGCTAGAAACAACTTCACCTCTTTTAAATACAGAACTGACTCGTAAAATAAAGGTTATGGATTTAGAGGGGAAATATTTCATACATACAAAAATAACTCTAAAATCTATCAATAGTTTTTTATCATAACGTTAAGGTGACTGTATTTGACCTCAGCAATAAAAAGATATGGAAGAAAACTATAAAAGGTGCATTCCTTTATGTATTTCCAAGTGGGCAAGTTCAAGTGGGTAAACAAAACTTTAATCAAATAATTATATACAGAGAAAAGAAAGACAGTGATGACTTTTTTTGTATTATCAATACAGAGGAAGGCATATATTAATAAAACCTTTACATGAAGAGGTAATACGTCAAAAACCAACCCATTCATGCTTAAATAGTGACTGGGTTGGCTTTTGTTGACATTCATAAAAATAACTGCGATAAACTATAACCAAGGAACACCGTAATTTAAATCATCACCGCCTGCAACAAAGAAGTTGTCCGGAGGAAGTATGTGTCTCGCTTTGGCTAATCGTTCAAGATAATTATTCCGAATAGCTGGTCTTTCAAGTTCCATTCGCCTAGCCTTGCTCATTTCCAGAAACTCATCTTCTATTTCAAGACCAAGATACCGTCTTCCTAAAAGATTAGCCGCTATACCTGTTGTCGCACTACCGCTGAATGGGTCAAGAATCCACGCACCAGGAGATGTACTGGCTTGAATCAATCTAGCCAAAACTCCGAGAGGCTTTTGGGTGGGATGTTTGCCGCAGGATTTCTCCCACTTACCTATAGCCGGTAATTGCCACACATCCGTCATTTGCTTATTCCCATTCAACTCTTTCATCAAGTCATAATTGAAACAATGAGCTACCTTTGGAGATTTACGAGCCAAGATTATGAACTCTGTACTATAGGTGAAGTATCTGCATGAAATGTTGGGTGGTGGGTTCGTCTTTGCCCACGTTATAACATTAAGAATCTTAAATCCCAGCTTGAGCAACTGCTGCTGAACGCTGAAAATATTATGGTGTGTACCCGAAATCCAAATAGTAGCATTTTCCTTCATATGCTCACGACAAGCCATAAGCCAACGTAAATTGAAAGCATCCATTTCTTCAGGAGCCATAGGTTTGTCCCACTTTCCCTTGTCAACGCATACTATCTTGCCGCTTTGAACACTGATTCCACCACCTGATAAGAAATACGGAGGGTCGGCAAATATCATGTCAAAGCCAAACGAGAACTTTGACAATGTATCTACACAATCACCTTGTATTAAAGTGAAATCGTTATTGGGGGATTTATAATACGGTTCAGACTCTGTAATAATATCGGTAGAAACATAATCTGCTTCCGACAGTACAACATTACTATTACGATACCATTGTCTAACAGTCAACTCTGCTTCTTCTTGTGAGTTGGCTTCAACTTGCATGGTCTTAGCAAGAATCTCTTGTATCGTGATATTGTACCTCATTCCGAGGTGCGAAGATATGATCAGAACATTAAACAAGAAAGGAAAGATCATAGCTTAACTTTATTGATCAACTTTGATCACTTTGCAAAAACTCAAAGCTACTGACAACTAATTCTTTAACATTTACCCACAATTTACACAACGTTAATAAATGATCAGGATAAATTAGATTTTTCCTTCAGTTGCTTGGAGCTCACACATCAACTCATATTGCTTTAATATATTTTCGTAGCTATGAAATGCGATTCGTCCTTTCATTTCTTTAAAAGCTGTTCTATCCATCACTTTTTCAAATTGCTCTTTACGATTTAATGGAGCAACAATTATGAAACGGCTATTGAAATCTTGCAAATCACAAAACTTAGTTACAGAATTCTGAATGTCTGTAGAATGCTCAACCTCAAAGAAACTATTGGGCATTTTACGCTCGTTAAACCAAATTACATCTACTGTCTTTGCCCTAGTAACAAGCGGAATATACGAAAAATCAGGAACCTTAACTGTTGAGCAAATATCAATTAATGGTTTTTCAAGGAATTTACGGTTTTGATCTTGAGCAGGCACATATGTTGTGAAATGTTTCATATTGCCAATCTCAATAATAAGACCTTGATAATAACTATGCGTAAAATGCTCATCATTTTTTGCCGCTTCGGTTTTGATTTCAAATTTACGCATCACTTCATCACGACATTCTTCTAATGCCCAAAGTCCAGGTTGAATTCTAAATATTTCCTCCGACTGTTGAACTATTCTTCGTATTGATTCATTAGGTGTCTTTGTCGCCCATGTGGAAGTATCTACAAGATGATAAAGATTGCCAAGAGTTGCATAACCTCCATGCGCACGCAGAGTGTCAATGACTTGCTGTGCTTGAGTATACTTTTTCACTGTCATGTCTCTAAATTCAATAAGTTTCTACTGTACGTATCTTTAAAACTTTCATAGATAATGATGTTATGTAATAAGATTAACGAAGGTAATAATTTTCAGTTATATACATCGTTTTAGTTCACTATATTTTTAGACTATCCTTCGTTGATGTAAATAAGCTACGTTGCGATAAAAGTCCAGACTCACTCTAAAAAGCGAATCCAAACTTTACGTTACCCATCCGCCAATCTTTCTACAGCTCACCCAAATGCTTCACAATCACTATCACCTCATTCATTGAGAACGAATATTTCGCTGGATATACGAGGTCAAATCACAACTAATATTTACAAGATTAAATGCGCGACCAGTATGTATACATAAAGCTATACAAATACAGAGACCAGTTATATCAGGCTTTTTCAGCCTTGAAAAATCTGTTTTACAGATAGATATATTTCTATCAGCAGTTAGAAGATGACCATTCCCAGAGCCAATCGCTGACAAAATAGTAGAACCTATTATATAAAATAATATTAATAATAGAATATTAATTAAACAACTCGATTTTTTTTTCAAAAAATTCAAGTTGGGGGAATTTTATAAAATTCTTTTTTTGTGTCATTTTATAACACTCCGTTAAATTTACAGTTAATTCGTTGAAAACAAACGAGTTAGTTAACAAGGTTTAGTATAATAAAATA
>CAKVCL010000081.1 GCA_934725855.1 uncultured Cellulosilyticum sp.
GCCACACCGGACTGGCGGCTCTGCCGCACCGTAATATTCACGATTAAAAATGTTAAGCCTTTATGCGCTAATTGTCATAGGATGATACATAGAAATCCAATAAAACCAATTACAATTGAAGAGTTAAAAGAAATAGTAGAGCCTTCTCTCATATAGGGAGAAGGCTCTGTTTTTAATAGTTTGTTATAACTAGATGTTTAACATCCCTGTCATTTCGGTTCATAAAGCTGACCATATATTTTTTGTCAAAACTTGTTATTTTGAAATCATCTTTATATAAGTTATAAATAAAATCGGTATTTTTAATAATCAATAAAATTTTTGCTTTGGTACGTTTTAAACATTTGCAAAGACGAATTTGTTCTTCTCGTCCGAACTCATTTTGAGCATATGTTGAGAAGTCTGTATCGTAAGGTGGGTCTAAAAATATGTAATCATTTTCTGTTAAATTTAATCCATTAAGAAAGTCTTCAAAATCTTCACAATATATTTCAGCACTTTGTAATTTAGCGGTCATTTCATCGGAGAGTAAATAGTCAACTTTCTTTTGAAAATCTTTTCTATTATATGAAATGCCCCCGTATGGAACATTGAATTCTCCTTTTCCGTTATATCTAAACATAGAAGAATAGCAATATTCTCGAATAAAAAAGAAAACAGCGGCCTGTCGCCCTTTACTTAATTCTGATAAATGATTTTGTAAATAACGTATGTACATATAATAGGCAGATTTCATAGCGGCTTCAATATTATCAAGTCGGTCACTATCTGGAATAGCGCTATTTTCCTTTTCAAGCTTGGCTGAACGAGATATTTTACTTGTAAGGTTCTTTTTGAGTTCTTTGAAGAAAACCTTGCTATAACCTTTGGCTAATTTAGAAAAGAAACTGCTGTGTTTTTCAATAAAATCATCAACAGATGTTTTTGAAAGATATAAGCCTAAAATATCAGAAGTGTGTTCATCTACGAATGTTCCTAATGAACTGAATTCATTAATTTCTAGTTGTAGATATTTAATTAGGTCTTCATTTTTTTCTCTTGCACAATTATATAGATTGATAAGCTCAGTTGATTTGTCGTTGATACAACATCTCTTGGCGTCTGTATCAAAAAACACAGCGCCACCTCCAACAAATGGTTCTATAAAACGTCCTGTATATGAAGGACTATATTTTCTAATAACAGGAAGTTCTTTTTCTTTGCCTCCTGGCCACTTTAATATTGTTTTCATTACATCATCCCTTCATAAATGAATCTGAAGATATCATAGCATAATTGTTGCTTAAAAACAACAATTATTTTCGTTTGTTTATATTTATTTATGAATTGAGATTAGGGGGATAATAACCTCTACAGATTTTAGACCAGAAGACCGATGCCCCCTCTCATGCGTATTTTCGCGAAATTGCAAAGGAGGTATTGTTTTTTGTCTGGTATTTGCCGGAGTGACTTGATTTTAAAGGATATGGGGGGATATTTGTGCGCGAATAATATGGTGTTTTGTGTAAAAGTATTTCAGAATTGACTTGCTTTATTATTTATTTAGAGTGATATATGTACATACCAAAAAGAAAGGTGGTATGTGCAATGATTACAGAGATTGATTTTAAGGTTAAAGGTGAGGAACGAAAGAAGCTGGCTTATGCCATAGGTGAATTGCTTGGGATGTCGGTAAAATACACCAGAACACCCAAGTTTGATTATCTGATTGGAAGCTGCATTATGGATAAAAACAGAGTGTTTCATGCATCCGGGGATTTGTCAGAAAGTAAATTGGACTTGATTTTAGAACGGTTTTACAAAGGTGAGCCCATACAACAATCAGAGCTGCCAGAGGATGAAACTGTGGAAGCAGATGTATTAAGCATATCAGTTCCAAGAAACATGTTTACAGATGATAAGCTGGAAAATTTGCAGAAGTTGATAGAAGGAAAACAAATGCTTTTTAAACATGCATTCCGAGCAGAGCAGTTGGAGGTTGTTATTACCCAGAATCAGGTTTCATTTCCCTGGTTTCCACTTGCGTCTGAGCCGGATGCTGTGAGTGCATATACAGAATTTATTACCAAATTATGCGGATTAGCAATAAAACTAAAACGAGTATCGCTGAAGGATAAAGAAGTTGAGAATGAAAAATATGCATTTCGATGTTTCCTTTTACGCTTGGGATTCATCGGAGACGACAGCAAAGTTGCTCGCCGGATTCTGCTTCAAAATCTTTCTAGAAATTCAGCGTTTCGCAAAGTATAAAATAATGCGATTCTTTGGTGCAGGGTGTCGCAGAGATGCCCTGTATTATTTTATTGTAAGAAGCTGAACAGCTTCTGGACGGATGAGCCTGCCGTCGATACGTTCATAAGCAGCATAACCGGTCAAATTCTCGCGAGAATACAGTTCAGTTAATATCTTTACGGACAGTGGCTGTCGTTCTAATATCCAGAAATAGGATAAATCGCCAAATGCAACAGGAATACTGCTGGCTGCTATATCAGGCATATATGGCGAGATAACTATTGGACTGCTTAAGATCGTGTCATCTGACTGACGCCACAGATAATTACTATCCTTGTCTTTTAATGTTCTGAGGATTAATGCTGTATTGTCATTCATTAACCAGACACCATTTTTCCTGAAGTCAGGCTTCGTTGCAAAATACAATGCGATAATATCATCGTAAGATAAACTTTCGGCAGTATCGATAGAACGTCCTGTCTCGGCGGTCATTAAAAGGCCGGATGGCTCGTTTATACCGGTTCCGTTGATGAAAACCTGTTCTTCGGTTCTGCCAAATCTACGAGCAAATTCATTGGTTAAATACTTTTCTACATTGAAGTGCATATCCTCAATGAAGCGGTTATTTAACTTTGATACAGCGGCGATTTTGTATGAAGAAAAAGATGCTTTGTCAAAAGTATCATTATCTTCCGGAAAGGCAGTAGCTTCACCTACAATGGCTGCATTAGCAGTAGAGAATACTGTCTGGATAAGACCTTCTCTGGTGGGAGCATGAAGAACAGTTCCAAGCCTGCGGAATAAGTTTTCTTTTATAACGACATCTGAAAAGTTATCGAAGCTACATGAAGGAAACATATAGCTGTCAGAAGATTTGTCATATCCTTCAGATAAAATTTCCTCATTTCTTCTTTTGTTTCTAATTGCATTGCTGAATTCATAATTATAATTGCTTGATGTTAACATATTACATACCTCCTTCGATATTGGCCAGTCTTGGATCGCACTGACTACAGATTAGCGTGCTATGGTTGATTGCTTCAAGTTCATGCTGGCAATGGTGCGGACAGATAATCTGCAGGTGTTTGGCAGCAGGAATCTTTTTTTGCGATAAGCCTTCAAGATGGAACAGACCGCTGTGGAACTCTGAAATACCAAATTCGTAACTACCATCTTTCATGAGAGAATATGGATGGGAGAAGTTGTTAACTCTGCTTGCCATTTGGCGAATAAAGCAGGACGAGGTTGGAGAAAAAATGTTCTAATATCAGAAAAGGTGTATGAAAATATATCTAAGGATGTTCAAGACTATTTTAGCAAATGTCAAATAGATAGTAAGACATACTATGAATCTGATATTGTATGGAGTGAATATGAGGATTGGATTGAGCAAAATTATAATTAAATGGAGAAGGTGCTCGTAGTAACCCCACCCACTTTTTACTACGTTTCAACTACGATTGCTGTACACATCTTGCAATATTTTGCTAAGATTTGCATTTCCTGTACAGAAATGACCGATACATAAAGAAAAATTAACACCGCGCAAATCGCTGCAAATGGCAGCAGGAAAGCGCATTTTGGAAGGAGTTTATATGAGTATTCGTGTACTTTTCATTTGCCACGGCAGTGTTTAAGGGACGGGGCAAAAGTCTTGATTTTATTGGGTTTCTTGGATAGAAACGTAAAATTTACA
>CAKVCL010000082.1 GCA_934725855.1 uncultured Cellulosilyticum sp.
ATAATTCACGTTGACTTTCCTGAAACTTAGTCATATTTTTAGTTGACTACCTTAATAGATGGCCATATCTAGAGTTGTCCTTCTCATATTCCATACATAACATGTTGGGGGACATTTCTGATGCAATAAAACAGATATAGTAGACGCTTCTTTTTCGATTTTATATCGCCTCATAGCAGTTTTTTATGATACTTCTATAAAAATAATGATACTTCTATGATACTTTTTGTAAAATAAGCTGAAAAGTCTCATTTCATGTAATACATTGTGTGTCAGTAATATAAGTAGTAAATTAGCCGATAAAATGAGACTTTGAGACTTTTTTCGAAAAAAACATTTATGTGCGAGGATAAACAATAGGGTAAATTGCTCCATTTTCCGGAAAAATAATAGTAAGTTAGAAAATAATCTCTTGAAAGCTTGCCAGTCTCATTTCTTTTTCTTATTTTTGTACCCATAAATATCAGTATATTGAAGGTAAAGGCTGATATATGGGATAAATATCATTATAATGATAGATAAATTAATAGAAGATTATGGCAGATTTATATGAATATTCTACTCCTGAGTTGGTACGTTTACTGGGAGTGAGATTCAAGGAATATAGAATGCGATGCAATCTCACCCAGAAAGAGGTTGCCGAGCTTACAGGGCTTGGCTTGACCACCATCCACAAGTTTGAGAATGGTACAGCGGGCAATCTTTCGCTTTCCACTTTTCTTCTCTTGCTGAAGGTGGTGGGGCAGATTGATGCTATAAATGATGTGCTTCCCGAACTTCCACCATCACCTTATCTGATGAGAAAGGATGAGAAGAAAGCGCAGAGAATACGTCATACAAAACGATGACAGATGGATTAGTTCCATTGGGGCAGCTATCAATGCCAATCACGTATCATGAGGGTTGGAGGATAAATACAACAGTTCTGCTTCTTTTGATATTGATTGCAAAAGTTGTACTTATGTCCGCATAGAGTAGGCTTACAAAGGCAACTTCCATTTGTATGCAAGCATAGATGGGCGTGCGTGTAAGTTTATTATCGGAAAAAACAAGCCCGAATATGCTTCGAATCAAGAGTTGGGAGTATCCAATCTTTCGGAGTCGATGCTCATGGATTTGGTTGCGAAATATCTGGTGAGATAGAAGAAAAGTAATTAAAAATAGAAAAAGCAAAGAAAAGTGAGGCTTATATGCAAGTTTTTCCCCAAAAAACATGGCTATGTCGGGAAAGTTTTGTAATTTTGAAGCGGATTTGGTGTTTGCCATCTCCAAGACATATTAGAATATTAAGAGGCGTTATGCTTATCTTGTAACTTTGGAAACCTGAGAAATTTTCAAAAAGAGATACAATGGTAGCATAGTGGTTCTCACGCATAGCGTGGGCTACTATTACTATATCTGTATCTCAGGGTTTTCTCAGGACCTCCAAAGTTAGGTGTGGTATATGTAGACCACGCTTCTTGTATATGAAAGTTTAACTAATAAATAATGAGATTATGAAAGTAATTTTAAAGAAAGCCGTTGTGGTTGTTACCATAGGAATGATGGCAATGCTACAGTCTTGTTCTAGTAATGACGACCTGGATGGTTACACTCCTACTAATTTTAATGTAGGTGGTAAAGTAGAAAAAGGTCCTTTTGTTAGAGGTACAGCCATCCAAATGCAGCCTTTAGATGCTGACCTAGATGAAACAGGTGAGTCTTTTACTTCTACGATTACAGATAATGAGGGTACTTTTACTTTTGGATCTAAATTGTTAAAGTCTCCCTATATAAAACTGTCTGCTTCTGGATATTATTTTAATGAAGTAACTGGCGAACTTTCTAAAGGCACTTTGGCTTTAAATGCTGTTGCTAATCTTCAAAATGCAGCTGATGTGAATTTGAATATTCTTTCACATCTTAAGTATCAGAGAGTTATGGATTTGGTAGCTAAGGATGGTAAGTCATTTAAGGAAGCCAACAATCAGGCACAAGAAGAAGTCCTCAAGACTTTTGGTCTCGAAAAGTATGCCAAGACTGATGTTAATCATTTCTCGATTACTTCTGGTACTGATGAAGCTGCTGCTCTTATTGCCGTGTCATCTTTAATTCTGTACAATCGTTCTGAAGCACAAATTACTGAGTATTTATCTCAACTTTCAGAAGAGTTTGCTGAGGATGGTAATTTCTCAGAAACTACCAAACTGCAAATTCGTAAAGATATGTTCTCTTTGGAAAGTAAATTGCCTCAAATAGCAGAGAATATCAAGAAACGCTATCAAGAGATGGGTAAAGAGGTTGCCGTTAAGAATCTTATCTATTATTTCGATTGGGATGGAGATGGAACCGCAGGAAATGAAATTGCGCCTGAAAATCATCCTGTCAGTTTGGAAACAAATAATATCAATGTACCTATGGAAGGTGGAAGCTATGAGGTAAAGGTAAATACAACTGTACCTGTTTACTTAGAGCGACCAAGTATTCCTGGTGATGATATATACGATAATTCGACTTCTGTTTCGGGAATGGGAATTTATGAGACCGGAAGTGGAAGTGAACCTTGTATCAACTATACTAAAGAATTGAATAATAATATCTTAAAGGTGGTTGTAAAGGCTGCCTCTTTTAGAAAGGAACAAGCAGTTTCAATTCCTTTATATGATGGTATGGGTAATGTAGTGGCTCGCTTGAACTTAACTCAGCAAGCTAATCCTAATGCAGAAATCATAGTGCCTCGACTCGGAAGTGATGGCATCAGATTGGTTTCCGGATTAATGGAGAGTTTGGCAAATGCTGTAACCCTTGAGGCTCAGATGAATTTTCGTTATACAAAGATAATAAATGATTTTCGTTTTGTTGCTCCTATTAGTAGCAGTGAACCGAATATCCGTAAGTGTTGGAATGATTCATACCAAGCGCTGAATATGATTGCAAGGCTTTATAGAGCAGATGCCATGTATAGGGCTGTATATTCTCCTTATCTGAATGTTTATCGAGATTTGTGCTACTATCAAATGTTGATTTGGTGGGGTGGTGTAGTTGTGATGCCTAATGCAGGTTTTGAAGGTTATGCAGATTCTTATGTTCCAAGAACATCCGAATCTAGTATTTTACAAATGCTGGAAGAAGAACTGGTAGAAGCAATAAGAAATTTGGATGAAAAGAAATGTGTAGCTTTTGCAACCAACGCCAATGATGCTTTGTTTGTATCGAAGGATGTGGCTCGTATTCTTTTGGCGAAAGTATATATGTATCAGCAAAAATGGGCTGCAGCTAGTAATCTTCTCCAACAAGTTGTTGACAAAAATATATACTCTATGGAAAAAGTTCCAACAAAATATACATCTGAAAGCAAAGATTTGATATTGGCTTTGAAGGTTGGCAATGAGTCAAGAGCCTCTAGGGTAAATGTAGACGGAAGTCCTGAAGAGGTAGTTCCTATCATGACTACTACAGATGTCAAGCTTTTATATGCTGAATGCGAAATCCACTTGGGTAACAATGCAAAGGCTTCAAAATATATTTCAGAAGTGGGTAATATAAATGGTATTTCCGGAACAAATGTTTCTGTTGAGGGAATTAAGCAACTGAGGAAGTCGCTTAAATTGCAAGACTATTTTGCTTTCTTGAAAAGGAATGGTTTGGCGATGAAAGAACTCGGATTAGAAAAATATCAGTTGCTTTTACCTATTCCTCAAAATGAATTAATGGGGAATCCAAATTTGAATCAAAACCCAGGGTATTGATATACAAAAATAGGGAGCGTTGATATTTCATAACGTTCCCTATTTTCTGTATGCTCGGCATGAGCTTATTCTAATGGGTGCAAGTCCCTAACAAGCCCTAATAGCGGGAATTGTATAGC
>CAKVCL010000083.1 GCA_934725855.1 uncultured Cellulosilyticum sp.
AAATCGCCTTCTTTCCTGATGATACTTACCGCCGTAGGAAGTTTTGCTTATCGCAGAGAAGACGGAGTATATGTTGTACCTATTGGCTGTCTTAAAGACTAGATTCGGATAGGATGTAACGAAAATAACTCCTATATATAATAAGGTGTAATCTCATCAAATCATCAAAAAAATCGAAAAAAGTGGCGATAGATGTGCGAAATCTCATAAAAAAACATAGATTACGCACACCTATCGCCACTTTTTGCTGTTTATCGCCTGAATTTAGGCTATAGTAACAGAGAGGACTTTGTTATTTATTTTAGCTCAATCTCCACGTTTTTATTTGGTCCGAAGGACATGTTTCCTTCATAACATGGCTTGGCTGAATCATATTTACCCGAAAAATCAGAACGATATACCATCACATGATAAGTGCCGGAAACTAAGTTCGACAGATTGAAACTTACATTATAATTGCACATACAGTCTGCTTCAATCGTGGAATCTCCCAAAGGAATCAACACAATACGGATTTCTCCGTCTTGTGAATATATTTGAGGGTTAAATCCATTTACTGCACAATTTGCCTGGAGGTCAGTCACTTGAAAATGAGCAATACCTTTTGCATCAACAGAAATCAACATCTTTGCAGACTTTTCTTTTTCTGCTTTATAATATTCAGGACGGCTTTCTGTTGCTGAGAACGAAGATGTACAGCCAGAGTTTACCACATCACTCATTCTTACCTGCTCCATGACATTCTGTTCCGTGGAACAAGCTCCCATTGCCATAGCAGCCATAACTAAAAATACAATTTGTTTAACCATAGCTATTTCTTATTTTGAATTGCTCTAAACGGTGTGTAAATGTTTAGTCAATTCACACACCGTTTTTGTTTTATACAATTCAATTATCACCAAGGTTCTATGACGCTGTTTTTACCATTATATTTTACCTTAATTAAATTGATGCCCATTTCTTCTGTAGGATAAATTACCTTGTTTGCATATTCTATGGATTTAATTCGTATACAACTTCCACCATACATAGCTATGTCTTTTGATGATGTAAAACTAAAGTTCACAAGCATAGGCAATTTTGTTCCTTTGATATTCATTACCAAGCCTACGGTTCCACTCCCCTCTGTTTTCTCCTCTTTGAACTCCATAGATTTCATGTCAGGCAAATCCACACTGAAGCTAAACATTTTTGCTCCCTCGTAATCGACAACATCTATTTTAGCTTTTCGCCTTGTTTTTTTCCCGACAACAGAAAACTCATTATTGCTAAGTAATTCTACAGAATTCATTGGCTTGCCTTGGTTATCTGCAATTGAGACAAAAAGAGAGTTTAAAATAGTAGATGCAATTTGTGGACTGTATTCGTCGTCTTTTGTGCAAGAGCAAAATACAGTCGAAACAAGAAGAATACTAATAAGCGTTTTGTGGATATTCATATTACTTTTCTTTGACATACTTACGCCTTCAGAATCGTACATGTCTGCATTGGAGCATGCAAACAGGAAAAATGGTGTTAACAATAATAAAAATTTCTTCATGTTACTACATTTTTTGTTCATAAAGTTATTTTATATTTTTGGAGTCTCTATTATTAGAGATACATGCAAAACCTAAAAGACTGCATGAGATATTATTTTTTACCATGTGAACCTTATTCCGAATGGGACGGTAATGGTGAATGGATGCTCTGTCCAAATGGTATGAGTTGTACTGCCATTAGGTATGTACCAACTAAATGTCGGTTCAAAGTAAACGCACCAATTGGTCATGAATTGATATTGCAATCCGATTCCTGTACCGACAGCCCATTGGAATGATGGGATGAAATGGCTACTATTCATATAAGGTATAGTTTTCCCTGTAACATACTGTTTTGTATTCATTCCATAAATAGGAATATGCAGAGTTGCACCCAACGAAGAATAAGCAGACCAATTCTTGACATCAAACCATCTGTATGACACTTGCAAAGGTATTCCTAAGTAATGAACCTTTTGATTCTGTTTGATGTAATAAGAATCTTCGCCTAGCGTGAAGTTGGATTTCAAGAGCGAATACTGCAAACCTGTCTCCAAACTCCATTTATTACCCAAAGACTTTGATACTGAAAGTCCAAAGGTAATCGGCTTGTCATGATGCTCATGCTCTACAATTTTACCACCGTTTTTGATGTTATTGGCGTTATTCATATTATTGATGACAATTTCCATCAGAGCTTTGTCTTCCTCTGACATTTCATCATGTGCATTCTGCTGTAAATATTGATAATATTCCTCCCATGTTGAAAACTTTTGTGGACCAGAAGGTTGAGGACTTTCAAAATCACCTTTTCCGTTACCCACAAGCATCTTATAAGCATTTTGAGCCAATGCCGAGCCTAAAGAGCCCATTACAAATAGTTGCCACTTGCCCTTATGACTTGGAGCTACTTCATTTGCCATAAATTCTTCCAACTCAGGAACGACCTTTTTGATGGAGTCGAGCGACACGGTGTCTTTCTCTATTGCTACTACCACATTGTTTACCGAATCATTCTTTTCAATTTCAGCCTTAATCTCAACAGAATCAACAAGGGTATAATCGGGCAACTTCCTATAAATCGGAGTTGTTGTTGCTGTTACATTCTTGTTTACGACTGAAGAACGGGAATTTGGTTGCACCGCGCCACGATTAACAGAACGCTTTTCCTTAGCATCATCTACATTTGCCACAGGGCGTTGCTCTCCTTCCATACCCTTCTTCCAAAACAGATATTTGCATATTGGTATGCAGATAAGGATTATAGAAATCACAGCAAATGCTCGCTTGTTTATCATGCTACGCAACAAAGCCTTGGCTCTTGTGAGTTGTGAAGAAGAACTATGTGGTTCAATCCCGAGCGCTTCTGCAATCTCCTTATGTGAGAGCCCCTCAATGACAGCCATCTTAAACACTTTGCCATAGCCAGAAGGCAGCTTGTTGATTATTTCCAAAAGTTCATCCTCTTCCAATTTGGAATCAGAATACAATGGACCTTCCACATCAAACTCATCAGCAAGCGACGAGAAAGGCACAACTTGCGCTTTTTGCTTTCTTTCCAAATACCTTAAAGACACATTCTTTGTAATGGCAACAACCCATTCCCCAAACTTTGAAGCATCCTTTAGCTTTTCCAAAGAATAATAAGCACGTATAAACGATTCTTGGACGAGGTCACTCACCGTGTCCTCGTCCTCTTGGGTAATTCTTATGCAAGCGTTCCTCATCTTTTGAGAATATGCCTCATAAACAGTTTTCAAAGCGTCAGTATCACCTGCCTTTACTCTTTCTATCAACTTTTCTATCTTCATCTTGGGTGTGCGATATTGTGCACAATATATATAAGATACGAGAAAAAGCGAAAAGACTGCATAGAAATTTGTTAAAAACATAAAAACAAAATAGACCAAATGAACAAGAGATGGTTCACACGGCCAAACCAGGTAACAAATCACAGCCAAATCGGGTAACAAATCACAGCCAAATTGGGTAACAAATCGCAGCCAAATTAAGTAACAAATTACAGCCAAATTAAGTAAAAATATGCCGCCAAATTTGGTAATTCCAAGATTTTATCGTATATTTGCAGCCGAAACAAAGGAGATTCAATATGAAAGAATACAAGAA
>CAKVCL010000084.1 GCA_934725855.1 uncultured Cellulosilyticum sp.
TTCGCAGGGCGGCATTACCTGCTACCAGCAAATAGACGTGACTTCTCCCAATGCTCCTGCCCAGTTTCTCGAACTCATCGAAAAATTGGGAGGCATGGACTTGTATTTCCATAGTTCCGGCATTGGCTGGCAGAATAATACACTGGATATAGAAAAGGAGTTGAAGACTGTGGAAACCAACGGCTTAGGATTTACAAGAATGGTAGATACGGCATTCAACTGGTTTGCTACTCATCATCAGAACAATTCACCCCCCCCGCATTGCCTGCATCACTTCCATTGCCGGAACCAAAGGTCTCGGTGCAGCTCCTGCCTACTCTGCCACCAAGCGATTCCAGAACCATTATCTGGAATGCCTGTCGCAGCAGGCAAGGATGCGTCATCTCCCTATCGCCATCACAGATATCCGACCAGGTTTCGTAAAGACAGACCTTATCGCAGGCAGCAGTTATCCACTGCAGCTCAAACCGGAAGATGTGGCGAAGCATATCGTGAATGCCATCGAAAACGGAAAGGAAGTTAAGGTGATAGACTGGAGATATGATATCCTCGTCTTCCTCTGGCGACTCATTCCTAGATGGTTATGGACGAGATTGAGGATTACAACATAACAACTTTATTCCTTTCTGATGACAATCGTCTTGAACCAGTCTTTCAATACTCCCGCATATTGATCCTGCGAATCAGACAGCAGGATGACAACCTGGGAACCATCTTCCAGCTTGGGACCAAGACACATACCTTCGTAATTGGCAAAGGAACGCTTGGAAAGAGACAAGCTGGTTTTCCATTCCGTGAGCAATCTCTTTTTCAAGAAAGGAGTATCTGATGAAAACTTCTCTTTCATAGAAAACTCCTCAGAATTCAAAGGATTGATCAGATAGAGCTTGCACTTGCAGAAAGCACCTATCTTGATCTTAGGAATAAATGCCTCACGCTCCAGAACCAGAAGCTGACCATCGGGCAAGGTGCAAAGCTCACTCACACCCATCACATAGATATCTGCTTTCTTATGGGTAGAAGGTTGATCCATCTGATAGGCATAGGTCATCATATAACGAGAGTCTTTCTTGCTACTCACTTGCTCGCTACTGTCTTCCTTGCCATTATCTTCCTTGTTACGATTTTCCTTTATCTTTCCCCAATCAAACCTCATCAAACGAAGCTGGTTGGCCAATCCGTTTTGAGGAGTAGCAGGCTGTCCGTCCTTGCGAAGCGTGCTCTCAGGTATCGTCCAGAGATACTGACGGACGGAATCAAAAGCCAGAGACTCAAAATTATAATTGGGATAAAAATCAGAAGAAGGCCATCTGCTTTCCCAAAGGTTCTGCTGATAGCCAACCTTGGCAGTATCCGCCGAAATAGGCAGAATAGGATACTCCTTTAAACGGCAATATCCTTCGCTTGCTATCACCAGGGTAGAATCAGAAACCTTCACGATGGCTTCGTGGTCAAAGCCTTTCTCCTGCCCCTGCCAAGGCTTGCCGTCGTTCAGCGTTCCATCTGTTCTCTCGGTAAAACCCAGGTTCTCTACCTGTTCCAGTTCACCAGTCTTGGGATTCACCTGAATTCGGAAGTTGAAATACAGGGCACTATCCGACTTGTCGCTTACCACCGCATAGATATCATCATGCAGATGAGCAATGCCACTGTAGTTGCCCGCAGCCACGGTTTTCGGAAAAGCCTTCTGAGGATTCTCTCTCACTACTTTCCAATCCTGTGCTCCAGCCAACAGACTGAATGCCAGGAAGATGGTCAGGATATTACAACGCAGCATAGGTAAGAACAAACTCCATGGTTAATTCGAAATCCACATGAGCCGTCTTCCTGCTCTTGAGATTCTCCACATCACACGACCAGTCTGCCATCGTATCAAACGGCTTCACCCGCATATCCTCAAACATCAGGTTTTCTTCTGAGAATAACTTGAAGACCGTTTCCTTGGCACACCAATGCACCAGCTTGGCATCCAGATCTTCCGCCTTCTCATCCTTGCGCAGAAATTTGGATGCGATGCGCTCTACCCTATCGCTGAAGTATTCGATATCCACCGCCACTTCCTGATTTTTGGAAAGGATAAGCGCAGCATAACCCTTGGTATGCGAAACGCTGATATGATAACCACGGAACAATGGCTTTCCAGCCTCGTTGTGGGTAATGTCACCCGCATGAGAAAGCAAGCCCTTGGAAGCCCCGTTCGTCTTGAGCATCTCATACATTAATGCACGAATGGCAAGAAACTCCAGTTTCCTGCCATCGTTCTTATATTTCTCTTCCATCTGGGAACGGTAAGCCTGCAGAAGAGGATATGCTTCAAACAACTGTTCTACAGTCTCATCCATCTGCCATAAGCCCAGACTCACTCCCGGATAAACTTCTCGTATATTGACAACTGCCATACTATATAATCAAAATATTACAAATATAAGGAGGATGAACTACTTGGAGGAATTCTCCTCTTCGTTTCTTACCGGATGTACCGTCACCTTGATCTTGCTGATGCGACGCTCCTCGATATTCATCACCTCAAAAGTATAGTTCTTATAATCTATCTTCTCGTGCATGCTTGGGAAATCGCCCTTGATTTCCAAGAGCAGACCAGCCAGAGAATCAGCATCGCCCTCAACCTCCTCGAACTCTTCGTCATCTACATTCAGGATTTTGCAGAAATCAGAAAGAAGCGTTTTACCTTCAAA
>CAKVCL010000085.1 GCA_934725855.1 uncultured Cellulosilyticum sp.
AAAAGTGGGGGATTTTAATAGAAAAGGAATCTGAAAGCCTTGAATTTATTGGCTTAGAGATTCCGAGAGATTATTAAGTAAAGGGGAGGAAAAATATGAATAATGAGAAATTGAGTTCTGTTTCGCTTGATGAAGAGGGAACCGATATTTTTATGAAAATAGATTCTATATTTCGTAAAGAGGCAATGAATAGAGGTGGTCATGAATATCATATTCCAATCTTGCTAGATAAGGATGTACTTGAAACATGCGGCTACTTCAATTCTTTTCCACAACATTTAACGATTCCTACATACATAGATAAAAGTTATTTTGATACTGTTGTAACGGATAAGAAGATAGAAAACAAGGAACTGGTTATGTGCAATAAGTTTTTAACACCGTCTGCATGTTTGGGATTATATCCTTTACTTCGTGGAAAACAAATTGATAAAAGTATTTATACAATGCATGAGAAAGTTTTTCGATTTGAAGAAGGAAGATTTGATGGAAATGTAAGACTTTGGGACTTTACAGTTCGAGAAATTGTATTTGTGGGTGAGGAAGACTACGTGAATTCGATTATGGATGAGTTTAAAAATATTACTAAAAGAGTAGCCGATGCAATTGGTATTCCATGTGATATCAAACAATCAACAGATCATTTTTATCCTTCTGTGGAAAATGTGGTTAAGAAACGGTTTCAGAAGTCAAATGCCCTGAAGTTTGAGATGGTATCACAAGTGAATGGTGAGGATGTTGCGATTGGTTCATTTAATTACCACAATGATCACTTTAGTAAGCCGTTCCAATTTGAACAGGATGGAAAGATTGTTAGTGCGTGTATTGGTTATGGTTTGGAAAGATGGGTTGCAGCAATTCGGAATCATAATAAAGTGAAGCAAGCGATGGAATTGTCCAATTATTAGTTGAGGAGGATATAGAAAATGATAAAAATATTACCTATAAACGAAAAACCAATGTTATGGACATATACACATCATGGATACTTTCACTCCATTGTTAGTGCAGAAGATAAAGTTAATTACGATACAAATGAGCCGGTTGCAAAAGTATCTGTAAAAGACTATTATTTAAAAAAGTGGAACGTTCAAAATGGTCAAATGAGATATGAAATTGATGCAGATGGCAATCTGAATGCGTACACAAATCAATGGAATCTAGGCATGGATTTAGCTTTTTGGAGAGAGTGTCAAGAAAATGATGAGATAGAGATGATAATACACAAACAACTCTTTTCAAATGTAAGAAGCTCCATTACTTTATTTATAACAAATTCAAATCAAGAAGACATGCTCAGTTTGGAATCGTATGATATAAAATTGGGGAACTCATCAAGAGATGGGATCTATTATTCAACAGGTGGAATAGTTGAGACAAACGAATACATTTATGAGAATCCAGTAAAACCGATAAAATTAAGATTAGTAAAAGAAGGAATCAATATTTCTATAGAATACTGTGATAATAAAATGCAAAGTGAGAAAGCTATCATTAAAGAATTAGAAAAAGATAGTGAATCTTTGATGATAGGATTTGCAATTAATCTTGGGAACAGCAGTTATTATGAATGGACATTTTCAAATTATATACAGCTTTATTGTAATTCCGCTAAACTGATGCGACTTGAGTATATGTGGAATATCCATCAAAACTGGATTAGTTATACAACGAATTATTTTTTTGATTATCAAATAATTAAAGAAAGAGAAGTACAGGAAAGCAAGTATTCTGTTATGCAATTTATTGAGAGACAGATCAATATGAATCGGTATATAGAGACCGAGATTAATGATAAATTACATTCAAAGGATAGGGAAAAGGAAGAGCCTTTTTATCATCGAGATCTTATTTATGGTTACGATCATAAGAAAGAATTGCTTTATATGTTGTTTTATGAGAACGGAATGCCGAAAACAACAATTATGCCATATAGTAGTTTTCTTTCTTCGTCAAATTTCTTACAGAATAGAGTGTTTTTTATTATGGATTACAATCCAGGAATAGAAGATTATGTATTATCACGAAAACATATATTACAACTACTCAAAGAGTACAGAGATTGCACTAATATTTCCTATTACGAGTCAGAGTTTGAGAATGTCGATGGATATAAAATGGGTATGAATTGTTTGCGATATTTTTGTACCCCAAACGGAATGAAACTAATTATTTATGATGTTAGAATTAGTCATCTGTTCTATGAGCATTCTTTATGCAATAAAAATAGGATTCAATATTTGATTGCGAGGGGAATACTTAGAGAATTGGAATGTGTAGAAATACTTGAACTATTAGATGAGGAAATAAAGAATTTGCAAGTTATTCGTAGTCAAGCTATAAAAGTTATATTGGGTAAGAAGGTTACCATTGAAATGATTAGTGAACGAATGCAAAGAATTCTTGTTTTGGAAGAAAAAATCACTAATATGCTCATACAGCTTCTTGAGAGTTAGATAATTGGGAATGGAGTGTACGACGAAGGGGTCTGTAACAAATTTTGGCTCTTTGTCAAGTTAGTTGATTCGGGCTAAAATTTTTAGGCGGAGTAGGTCGAAATTACAACGACCATACA
>CAKVCL010000086.1 GCA_934725855.1 uncultured Cellulosilyticum sp.
GGGAGGTGGGGGTAGGCGCTGAAAACTGTCACAACTGTCACAACTGTCACACTTTTGGGGTTGAGGAAGGGGAAAGCATTGATGGATGATTTCTTGCTTCCTGCTGTTTTCGGAGTAAGAAAGCATAGAGAAACTTTTTACAAAATATAGTTTTCTCGCACGATAAATTATGAGTTGGCAAGATTAACCGGATGCGCTCGAAGTGTTAAATCCGTTTAACATAACTCTGCAGGGTGAAATTTGGTAGTATCAGAAAATTGCCGTACCTTTGCATCGTGATTCAAGAAAGGCTGCACTCGACAAAGCTTAAGCAAGCTTAGCTCTGTTCTCGTTTGCACTTTCTTTGCACTGTCGTTCGAAGAAAGATAATAACTGAATATCATTCAAGTAACATTTATATTAACCCTTTAATAATTTAACATCATGGAAGTAAAAGGAACATTGAAGTATCGTAAATTGCAGCGTACACCACAGAGCGGCGAGAACGCTGGTAAGAAAAAGTGGTATGCCACTGCTGTAACCGACCGCGAGGTGGATTTCGAGGGATTCGTATCGCACATCTCTGACCACGGTTCGCCTTACTCTCGTGGTACTATTCACGGTGTGCTGATGGATGCTCTTGACCACCTGCAGGAGTTGATTCTCGACGGCAAGAGCGTGCGTCTCTCTGATCTCGGTCTGTTCTCCATCGGTATGACTTCGAAGGCGGAGGATACCAAGGAGAAGGTAACTGCTGCCAGCGTGGAGGGCGTACATTTGATTGTACGTAACACGAAAAGCTGGAGCAACTCGGAACTTCGCAAGAAGTGCAAGATTCAGGAGTACGGCGGTTATACCGGCACTGATGAGGCTGGCGGTGGTACCACCGGTGGTGGCACTGACCAGGGTGGCTCCGGCACTGACCAGGGTGGTTCCGGTACAACCGGTGACAATACTCAGGGCGGCGGCTCTCAGGAGGGTGGCGGCACCGAAGGTGACGGCGGCAACATGGGCTAAAGCTTGCTTGAGGCGGATCCTAGCGCCTAACGGGGTTGCGTTTCTCCCTAGCATCTAGCGGGGTGCGCACCCCACCCAATTAACATTAAACACTTAACATTAAAAAATTAAAGATTATGAAAGCAAGTACCTGGAAAACAATTTTGCAAATCGCAATCTCCTTTCTCACAGCTATCGCTACCACACTCGGTGTAACTAGCTGCAGCAGCTTTTAAAAGTAAAAAGGTAAAAAGGTAAAAAGGTAAAAAAGTAAAAGGTAAAAAAGTAAAAAGCCCCGGTGCATTACGCATCGGGGCTTTTGTTTTATCTGCTTTTCTTCTTCGTTTATCGGATGTTTCTTCCTTCCTGGCTGTATCCTTCGAGCATCTTCGGGCTGCTGATAGGCTTGCGCGAACAGTAATCGAAATCTACCTTCTTGTAGCCCTGGCTGGAACGCCAGCGGATGGTGAGCTTCACTGTCTTGCCTTCTGTATCAGGCACGGCATCGTTCAGATTGAACGCTACGAGGGCATCTCGCCAGTAGTTCTGAGGATCACCATTGGCATTGTGACGGAGCTCTACCTCGTAAGGATTCTCAGGATTCACGCCCGTAACGAGGTTGATGTAATGCACCTTCTGACCGCCCCAGAGAGCACGGAAACGGAGGGTGAGATAGCCGTCTTCTGCCACCGTTACCCAGTCGCGCACGATTTCTACCTGGTTGTTGCCATACTTCTCGCTGTTCTCGATATCTGAACCGAGCGATGGAACTGGCTTCTTGGTCAGGATGCTGTCTATCCAGTTGACGTGAATCACCTGGTTGTATTTCTCGCTCTTCTCCGAGGTCTGGGAGTAGTTGACGAGGGCGCGAACCTCCTTGCCATCAAAGATGGTTGGTTTCAGGTTCTTGGCGAGCAGCGTGGTGTTGTCGTCGAGCTGCAGATAGCAGGCATCGCCACTCTTCTTCACGGTTACCAGTGCGTTAGGGAAAACGCGGTCCCAATCGGTATCGTTATCGTTATCGCACGACTGGAATGTGAGGGCCGACAGGAGCATCATCGCTGCCAGCCCGATCTTCTTGAAATCAATTTTTCTCATATATAATGTTCCTTTCTTTTATTGTTTCACTTTCTGATAAGAAAATGAGAAAGGAACAGAAATCTTGCATCTGATTTAGAAAAAGATTGTTAAAACAGAACTTTCGCATATAAGGAGTTAAAGGAGTTAAAGGAGTTAAGACGTATGTCTTGCAGCTTGAAAAACTACGCTAAAAAGACTATTGTCTTAACTCCTTTAACTCCTTAACTCCTTTAACTCCCTTACTTGCGAAACTTGAATTAAAAGTAATACGTGCAGCCGATGGTGGCGGCGCGGTTGCCGAAGTGCTGGCTCGCCATATCGTGGAAGCGGCCTTCGAGCGTCCAGTGCTTGCCCAGATTCTTGTA
>CAKVCL010000087.1 GCA_934725855.1 uncultured Cellulosilyticum sp.
GTCGTTATGGCGCTAATTGAAATGAATCAATTAACTAAAATCTATTACTTTTGTAGTATTTGTTTTTCAAAGTACAATCAACATTTATTATGTTTCATATCGTCATTTACTGCCGACGACTTTTATTATGATACACTAATAACTTACATAAGTCAATATATTATACCATTTTATTTTTAATATCTAGCACACTTAAACTACCCTATTATTCAAAACATAAAAATAGAACACGCCCAAAATGCTGATATTAATGTAGTTGGCACTCTATCCTATAAAGTAATGACAAATGCTATTATCAAGGTTGTATCTGCATCAGTTCCTACTTATAATCTTAAATCAGCTCAAAGTTTTCTTTAGTATTGACTGTATTTTCCCTCAACAAGTAAAGAGTCCAGTGGCCTCTTTACTATTTTAAATTCTATTCATTCTTGCTAATACCCAAACTAGTGTTGAATTCCAATATATATCTACTTCATTAGTACTATAACTTTCATAGTCATCGATATAGCATTTGGCAGCCGGTGCATCCTTTAACTGCTCTTTTGCCACATCATCATGTTTTATCCAACAAGGTCCTCCCACTAACATACCTGGTATAGTAGCTTTTGTTGCCATAGCTGGTCTATGATGAGGATATTTAGAATAATTACTTCCATACCCCGTAATATAACATATTCCTAATGGGTTCATTCCAAAGCAGTAATCTATATATCTCCTAGCTTGCTCTAAGTAACATTCTTTCTTCTCAAATTCATATGCATCTGTGAGGAAAAGACTCAAAATCAAAAAGTCCATGTTGCTCCCCCAACTAAATCTTTCATTCTGAACATGTATTCTATAGCCATCTTCATTAGCCATTTTCATCACATTCTCTGCTTTTCTTTTAATTCTTTCTTTAATATGTTCCTCTACTTTTAAAGATATATTTTGACTTTGTAAATATGCTTTATCCCCATATGCTGCTTTTCCAGTCCAACCATATCCAAAATAAATATCCTCTTGCATTGCATACAGTTCTACTTTTTCCTTATATTCTTTATCACCAGTTGCTTTAAATAATTGTGCTGCTGCCCAATAACGACTATCCTGATCTCCTTTTCCTCCATATTCTCCAGTAGTAATTCCTTCAGGATTTTTGAATTTACCACTTGGTGCTTTAATCAAATACTCCCACGCCCGCTCTGCTACCTTTAAACATTCATCTGCAAAGGCTTTATCCCATTTCTGATATTTTTCATACGCCATAGCCATTACTGCAATGAAACTTCCTGTAGCATCTGTTGAAATAGGGCTGATAATAAGTTGTTCTACTTCATCTTCTGGCATAACATCATGCCCAGGAAAATGTGCACAGGTTACTTTATGGTATACCCCTCCTGATTGCTCATCTTGCATTTTTTTCATCCATATCAGTTGTCCTTTTATCTCTTCTAAAATGTAAGGTAACTGTTTATCTTTTCTAGGTACATCAAAATCCTTTTCAAAGGCTTTGGGATTTTCTTCATAAGCAAAAAATAAATCTGCAACTGCCTTTGCTGTTGCAACTGTATATCTTCCATAGTCCCCTGCATCATGCCATCCTCCAGTTACATCAATTAACTTATCTGTTCCATATACTCTAGCCAATGTGCTATGACACACTGGATGTGACCATTCCTTGCCATAACACTCTGGAATTTCTTCTCCACATCTTTGTAAGTAAAAGAAACGCACAATATCTTTAAACGCATCTTTATAAATACGTTCTCCTATTCTAAATTCATATGATTCTTCTCCATTACTTACAATGATTTTATATTTTCCTTCTTTATTGACCTCGGAAAACTCTCCCCAACATACTTCTTCTGCTGCTATATCACTATATTTTTTATCAGCTATCTTACCTTCATATACTTTCTGACTATCATCTAAGCAAACAACCTTAAATGTATCACCAATGTTCCCCTTTTTAAAAAGTACATATTTTTTCTCATCTTTTAAATAGCCTATTTGATTAATTAAAATTCCTTTTTGTTGCATAAATAAAAACCTCCTTAAAACAACAATTAACTGTATTCTACGAAAACTCCATTTTACTCTCAATGTCTTTTTTGTTTATTAATATGTCTTTTTTTATATTCATACTTATTATCCGCAGTATAAACATTTTAAAAAGCCACAAGAAATCAGTTTGTTGTTTACTCCTGTTTTCAGATAAAATATATTTCAACAACAAAAAAGACTAACCTCTCGGCTAGTCTTTTTTGTTAATGAACTTTCAAAACAAAATAGTAATCCAATAAAATCATTGACTTTATTCCTTAGAAAGGAGGTGATCCAGCCGCACCTTCCGATACGGCTACCTTGTTACGACTTCACCCCAGTTA
>CAKVCL010000088.1 GCA_934725855.1 uncultured Cellulosilyticum sp.
TATTTACAGAAATGAATGACTTGGTCACTTGTATTTATTGGAATTTATAAACTACTTTCTTGTAAAGTGGTGTTATATTTAGTATAGCATAAAAAAATAATAAAGATAAATATTTAACAAAAAGCTTATAAAACTAAGTCTATTGTAATAATAGGTAAAAAATAAATGCCTTTTTTGACAAGCTAAGGGTATTATAAATCTTGTGGAAAGAGTTATTGTACAAGGAGAAAATATGAATAAAAAACAATACAAAGCCGTTATTTTTGATTTAGATGGAACATTAATAGATTCTATGTGGGTGTGGCAGGAAATTGATAAGCAGTTTTTAGGAAAGAGAAATATTCCTGTCCCTAATAATATGGATGAAGTATTAGAAGGAAAAAGTTTTACAGAATCAGCACAGTATTTTAAAGAACGATTTAATTTAGAAATGAGTGTTGATGAGATTAAAACAGAATGGAATGAAACAGCATGGGAGTTCTATATGCATAAGGTCCCTTTAAAAAAAGGTGTAAGAAAATTTCTTGAAACACTCAAAGTGCATAATATAAAGATGGGCATTGCCACAAGTAATAGTACAGAGCTTGTTGGGGCAGTGTTAAAGACACTAGGTGTTTTGGAATATTTCTCAGAGATTAAAACATCTTGTGAAGTAGGAAGAGGAAAACCCTTTCCTGATATTTATCTAAAAGTAGCAGAGAACTTAGAAGTAGATCCAAGTGACTGCCTTGTATTTGAAGATATAGCTAATGGTGTACGTGCAGGGAAAAATGCGGGGATGACAGTAGGTTGTGTAAAGGATAGGCAGCCAGAGGACCAATGGAAAGAAATCGTTGCATTAGCTGATTTTAGTATAGAAGACTATGAAGAAGTAATTGAAAAATTATTTTAAGAAAAAATGGGAACAAAAGAAAGACAATATGCGTCATATATAATGAAAACATAAAATTAGGAGGCTTACATATGAGAAAACAATTTATGATTTTATTAGCTGCGGCAATAATGATGCAAGGAGTCACTTTAATGGCAAACGAACAAAATGTAGTTGTTACTAGCCAAGAGCAGCAGATGACTAAGGAAAATGAAAGTAAAAATGAATATATAACAGAAATAGGAAAAGTAACAGAAATTAGTAGGGAAGATGGAAGTTATCAAATTTTAGTAGGAAATTCTCAACAAGGAACCATCTATCGACTGAATAATGGTGAAGTGATTATTGATGCAGAAACATTAACCTATTTAACACCAGAGCAAATTAAAGAAGGCATGAGTGTGACAGTGGTTGTACCAAAAAATAGCCCAATAGCACTTAGTCTTCCAGCAATTAGTAGTTCACAAGTAGCTGTTATTGTAAATTCAGAAAACACATTTATTAATCAAGATTATTTTAATGAAGAATTAGTTAATGAAAGTAATAACCTAGCTTTAAACTTAGACAAGTCTGTTCGCGTATTAAGTACGACAGGAGAAAAGAGGATTTTTACAGCTGATGATGTAAAAAATCAGAGTGCCATTGTGCTTTACACAAGTTCAACACGCAGCATTCCAGCTCAGACAACACCTAAAATGGTTCTCATTTTACCTAGTGAAGAAGAAACAGTAGAAGAGACCGTTAATGAAGAAATTAGTGAGCAAGATATGACTCTAAAAACTTATGTACCCGTACGTGAATTAGCTAAAGCACATCAATATCAAGTTAAGTGGGTGCCAAAGACAAAAACTGTAGAATTAACAAATAAAACAAATACAATCACCTTAGAAGTAGGAAAAGCAGAATGTAGCTACAATGGAAGCTTAAAGCAATTAAGTTCAGAAGTGAAATTTGAAAATCAAAAAGTATGTGTACCTGAGGATTTCTCAAAATTATTGTAGTTTCTAAAAATAAAAAGAGTGTTTTACATAGCCTATCCCCTTATCAGCAGATAAGGGGATAATTTTAAATTAAGGCTCATTGTAATTGAAAAAAATTAAATTATGTGTTGACATATGTAAGTTAATGGTGTATCATTATAAAAGTCATCGGGGAAAACACGATGATAAATAAAAATCAACATTGTACTTTGAAAAACAAATACTACAAATGATAGATTTTAGTTAGTTGATTCATTTCAACTAGCGCCATAACGACAAAGTTTAAAAAAGCGTTACTAACGTATATTTAAACTGTCGGGGTGTAAAATCTACAATTAACCGATAAAAACTTGTTAGAAGCAAATTGTTATAACAAGCATATTCTTTGTATTCAACATAAGTTGATTAACAA
>CAKVCL010000089.1 GCA_934725855.1 uncultured Cellulosilyticum sp.
GTATTTACAGGTACACTGGCTATGGAATAGCCAGTGTAAAAGTGTTGCGCTTAATTTTACCGCTGAATAGTAACTAAATGTATTGTAAAAGTATTGTTTTTGTATTGAAAAGGTATTGTTTATTTATTACTTTTGTCGGTTAAAAAGTATAGGTGTAAAAGGTTAAAATGGTACAGTAGTCATCTGAAGAAAAGGTAAACATTTTTAAATACTCCCTCAAAGTTAGCCTCCAATTTTAGTGGTTGGAGGCATTATTAATGTATAAACATGTTGTGATAATAGTTTGAATATTGTAAAATAAAAAGTGAGAAAGTTACATAATGAAAAAGATATGTAGTAAATGTGGAAAAGCAATCGAATATAACAAGATATGTACTTGCAGAGCAAACACCTCATACAACAGAAAAATTACACCAGAGAAACGTAAATTTTACTCATCATATGCTTGGCAGAAATTAAGGAATAGAAAAGTTAAAGAACATCCTTATTGTGAGAGATGTTGGAGTAAGTACAAAATCATCACTACTGAGAATTTGCAAGGTCATCATATTAAGTCATTTAAAGATTATCCAGAGCTGAGGTTGGATGAGGATAATGTGGCGGTGCTTTGTAGAGTGTGTAACTTGCAGGTTGGCGATAGTAGTGAGGTAGATTGGAAGAAGTAAAAAGGTTTTATAGGTATAAATATAAATAAAAAATCTATTTATTGAGGGAATGAACAAATGGGTAAAAAAAAGAAGCAAACTAGAAAAAGTAATAGTTTAGAAGAAATGAATGAAAGCTTACAGGTAGGCATATCAATATCCTTAAATTCCAATAAAAAAAATGAAAATATTGATGAAGATATACAAGAACATCCATTAATAGAAGGTGACAATTGTACTAAAAGTAAAAAAGAACTTTCATTTCAGGATAGGTATTATAGAACAGTTGCAGTTATTACTTTTATTAGTTTACTAATAGTTGCATATTCATTTGTAGTTGGGGTAATAAAAAATAATATTCATACCATTCCTTTAGATAATATGGGATATATGATAAAACTGGTATTTTATATAATAGCATCATTTATAGGTTGGATAATAATAAATGTAATGTATTACTGTTATCTAGAGTATAAAGTATTAGGTGTATATAAGGATGGAGTGTGTGTAGATGGTAAATATATTAATGAACAAGAAAAGATAAATAAAGAAGAACAAGCAGATTCAGCATATAATAAATTACTTCAGAGAGTATTATTTTTAGCAACTTTAGCTTTTTCAGGAATTTTTATAGTGTGTCTAATAAATTTAGGTTTATCTTTTTTGAGGTATTTTATTGGAAACAAAAAAGGATTATCTTATGTAATACTTTACTTGGTAGTAATCATAGGAATTATAGTATTGGCATTTAAGGTATTCAAAAAAATAGATGGAGATAATTTACTTAATGTGATAATAAGAAATTCTTTAGGGTTGATTTTTTGTACAGTTATTGCCTCAAGTATTTTTGTGGTATATGAAGGAAAAAAGTTTGAGCAGTTAGAGGGAATAATAGAGTTTAATTGTGATAAGCGTTTCATTAAGTTTGACTTGCAAGGGAGTACCCCAGAGAATATTAAGATAGCAATACTTAAGAAAATAAAAAATGGTAAAAATGAAGAGATTGATTATTGTCAAGTGAAAAAAGAAGATTATTTTTATAGTATAAATCAAGTAACTAATGTGCAACAAGTTGAATATACACCATTTGTAAATTTAGAAAGTAATCAAAATGAATTTATTTCTGTTAGTGAAAGAATGGATGATATGGTTAATAAGTGTACATACATATATTACTTACCAAAAGAACTAAATTGTGGCCAGAATTATTATGTGTGTATCTGTTTTGAAAATAGTGATAACACAAATAAAAGTACTTTTAAATATACTAATACAATTTATTGGAATAAAAAAGAGTTGCAATTTGTAGAAGATAAGATAGAAATAAAGTAACACATGATTTTTGTTTTAATAGACAGTCCCCCCTGCTAATTAAATCAAGATGCAAACTTATACCCTAGACCACGAGCCCCCAAACATTTAAACAAAACGCCTGTAATGCAGATTTTTTGAAGGTGTAGGGTGTGGTTAATAAAGAAAACCTAGAAAATTCAATACATAGAGCCTGATGATGGTGACTTAAAAAGCTATCAAAAAGTAAGCGTCATATCAAGCACGCCTATTCACTCCCTTGATTTTCAAGTATACTGTCTTTAAATATTTTTAGGAGGTA
>CAKVCL010000090.1 GCA_934725855.1 uncultured Cellulosilyticum sp.
TTTAATCGCTAAGAGAAAGTGCATTTCTCAAAAGCGAGTGCAAAAGTACTAACTATTTTCGAAACAGCCAAATATTTCTCGAAAAAAGTTGCTTTTTTAGTGCAGTTTTAACACTTGTAAAGATTTAAACGAGCGAGTTTTTGATGTATACCTTATTATATATATGCGTGCGCCCAGGTACGCGCGCTCGAATGTGCGCGCATGCGTAATATAATAAGGTGAACAAGCTTCATATTTCTGATATGTATGGTAAAACTATACATTTTTTTCCTGATGCTTTTGTTTTTTCACATATTTATATTACTTTTGCAGTAGAATTACATAAGAATCATTAAAGCAAAAACAAGCATCATGAAAAGATTTACGATTATCATTTCTTTCATTATGCTCACCTTCATGCCGCTCATGGCACAGGTGAAGCAGACTGTTGCCGTTCTCGGTGACTCGTATTCCACTTTCGAGGGGTTCATTCCTAAGGGTTATGCCACCTGGTACTCCCCTACTACTCCAGCAAAAACTACAGATGTTAACAAGGTAGAGCAAACCTGGTGGTGGCAAGTAATCAAGGAAGGAGGCTATAAGATGGGAAATATCAATTCCTATTCTGGTGCTACCATCTGCAACACTGGCTATAATGATGCAGATTATACCGACCGTTCTTTCATCACCCGAAGTTCTCTTCTTGGCAATCCGGATATCATCCTGATTTGCGGTGCTACGAATGACAACTGGGCTGATGCCCCGCTCGGCAACTATCAGTATAGCGGCTGGAAGCGCGCAGATTTGTATTGTTTCCGCCCTGCCATGGCCAAGTTGCTTTCCGATATCCGCCAGCATTATCCAAATGTAGAGGTATATTTCATTTTAAATTCTGAACTCAAGGATGTTATCAATGAGTCGGTTAAAAAAATCTGCAAGACCTATCAGGTTCCTGTCATTGCCCTTCATGATATTGACAAGAAAAACGGTCATCCTACTATCAAGGGAATGAAGAGTATTGCTGACCAGGTTCTGAAGGTTATCAAAAAGTAAAGAAATAAGAAGATTTAAATAGATAAATGATAGATTCAATACAAAACATTTTAGTTCAGGTTAGCGATTTCCTTTGGTCGTATATCATCATCACCGTCTTGATATGCTGTGCCCTGTTTTTCACTTGGCGTACCCGTTTCGTCCAGTTCCGCCTTATCAGAGAGATGATCAGGCTGCTGCTTCATCCCGACAAGGTACAACCGGAAGAAATAGGACACGATGAACTGTCGATGGAGGTGAAAGTGGATGGAGAAATGAAACACATCTCTTCCTTCCAGGCATTTGTGGTAGCATTGGCTAGCCGTATTGGCACCGGTAATCTTGCTGGTGTGGCTACTGCTATCAGCATCGGTGGACCTGGAGCCGTATTCTGGATGTGGATGCTGGCTTTGCTGGGCTCAGCATCAGCTTTCATAGAATCAACTCTCGCCCAACTTTACAAGCGAAAAGGCAAAACATCTTTCTATGGCGGACCGGCCTATTATATGAAGTATGGTTTGGGAAAAGAATGGATGGGTATTCTTTTTGCCGTGCTGATGATCATTACCTTCGGCTTTGCCTATAATTCTGTGCAGAGCAATACTATCTGTCTGGCATGGCAGAAGGCTTTTGGCATCGAACCTGCCACCATGGGAATTGCACTCACTGTGCTCACCCTACTCATCATATTCGGTGGCATCCATAGAGTAGCTAAGTTCTCTTCTACCGTGGTTCCTGTGATGGCTGTCGTTTATCTTCTGATAGCTGTAGGTGTTGTTGTTTGGAATATCACCAGTCTGCCAACGGTTCTGCTTACCATTGTAGAGAATGCTTTCGGATTCAATCAGGCTGCTGGCGGAGTTCTTGGCGTTACAGTGATACAGGGTATCAAGCGAGGTCTGTTCAGTAATGAAGCAGGTGAAGGTAGTGCACCGAATGCAGCTGCGGTAGCTACAGTCAGTCATCCTGTAAAACAGGGATTGATACAGGCTTTGGGCGTTTTTACAGATACGCTGGTGGTATGTTCCTGCACTGCATTCATTATCCTGGTGAGCGGTGTGGATCTTACTGCTTCAAATGGTATTCAACTCACCCAGGATGCCCTGACCCACGAAATCGGAAGCATCGGCAATCCGTTTGTTGCGGTGATGATATGGCTGTTTGCCTTTAGCAGCATCATCGGCAATTATTATTATGGAGAAACCAACGTGAGATATATCAGGGA
>CAKVCL010000091.1 GCA_934725855.1 uncultured Cellulosilyticum sp.
CACATCAGATCCGACATAGCCAAAAGCCCGAGAACCGCACCGCCGACAATCGAGCCGACGATCGCAACTAAAAGCAGAACCACGAAGGTGTCCGAGATGGTGTTTAGTAGCTTGATGAACATTTGTTTTTAATCCTATAAATGTTTGTTCATTTGATTTGTGTTAATCATAAACATTTGTTTATATAAATGCAATAAAAATCCTTAACAAATGTTTATTTATTTTGTGATCTAGATCATGTTTTATGAGGAATAGGCAAAGAAAAAGCCACTGCAAGAGTGGCCTTAGTTTGGTGGGGAATTTGAGGGGTTAATTCATCCGCACACCATGGTTTTTGTTACAAATGTGGTATCTTTAGCGTTGTAGGAAATTGGGAGAAAAAATGGATCGAAATTTCGATAGCATTGATGTCGCCTCCTACATAGCAAGGTGGTGTGGCATCAATAATGTTTTTGTAAACATCACTAAGCTTCAAAAACTTCTATTTTGTGTATATGGCTCTGTGTTAGCAGTTACTGAAAACAGGATCTGCAAAGAGCATCCTAAAGCATGGCCACACGGCCCTGTTTTCCCTCGTGTATATACTTATACAAAACGTCACCAACTGGACATAATTGATGCTTTAATCAAGCATAAGCAGGCACCTGATTTTTTATTAAATCCAGAGGAAAAAGACGTTATTGATAACACCCTCAAGCTTTTTGGCAAATACAATGCAGGTCAGTTGGTTGCATGGACCCATAAAGCTGGTTCGCCTTGGTATGTAAGCACAAATGGCGGTTTGAATTTACAAAAAGACATCCCTGATCCGCTAATTAAAGAGTTTTTTCAGCAGCATGTTTGGGTGATTGATAATGGTAATTAAACCGAAACGCCGCTTGGTGCAGTTGAAGTTAGACCCGACGGAAGATTCGTCAGATGAAATAGTAGCTAGTCAGTAAAGTCTATAAAGTTTAATCTTGCAAGTTCCAAAGAGACAGTTTTTCCCAATCATCAGGGAATCCCATTGCTTTTGTATCTGGCTTGAATTGCTGAATTAATTTCGAAATCTCTTTGTCAAGAGTAATTCCTGAATTGATTGCTTTTAAGCATGATGACAGGTAGACAAGCGCATTATAAATTTTCTTATTTCCATCACGATTCAAATTCTCGCTAAAAAAGTCTGAATGTCTTGTTAATTTTGGTTGGTGGGGGATCACTTTATTCCACAATCGAGCGTGATGAGCGCAAGAGTTTCTTATATCCGTAATAGTATAGAGAAAGGGCTTAAAGAGGCTTCCGCTTAACTCAAATTTTTTTGAAATACCATCTTGATCAGAGATATGTTTTAAATTTGCATACCATTTACTTACTTCCCCCAAAGTCATCAGTTCTATTGCTATCCATGCAGGAGGGATTTTTTCTGTATATTTATTTTTGTAATGAATACAAAATTGCTCCCTAGAATTTTGAACTTCAGAACATAATTTCTCCGTTGATTTTTCAAAGAAATCTTGATTATCAAACAAGTTATGTTTGGAAAATATGAATGGATCTTTGTACTTACAGCATAAGAAATTTGCAAATTCTGTTCTAAAGGAAACTTCGAGTGTAGAAATACTATGAAACAACAGTCTTCTTAAAGCTCGGTCGAATTTGTATAGATTTATTATATCGTTGAAAAATATGTCTTTTTTAAACATATTTTCTTGCTCGTTTGTATAAAATACTTTCCAGTAAGGGGTTAGATGGTAGTAACCTATATTTGAGAGACAGGATAAAGCAAAATTATGATCTTGAACAATCAATCCTCTTTCTATAAGGATCGTAAGTTGTTCTTCGTAACTTCTGGGAGGTTTTTTGAAGTGAATTTTTTCCACTTCTGAAAGGGAATTTAAATTGAGCATAAAAAATGTCCTGGTACAGCCATAACATTCTTAGCGTCCGTTATCGTACCAGGATCTGTTGGTGGCCATTGTACACTAAAATCATCAAAAGGCAACTTTTCTTGTTAATTAAATAGTAATTTGTTTTTGTCTTATACATTAAAGAATGTTAATGAAAACCTCCACGGATTTTTCTAAAACTTTTGAATAAAACTTGCAATATTTATTCAAAAGAGTATAATAAATCGCGTGGAGGTACTCCAATGCGTAAACAACAAC
>CAKVCL010000092.1 GCA_934725855.1 uncultured Cellulosilyticum sp.
GGAGTACTGAAGTTCGGGCGCGTCTATCTGCATCGTGACATGCTGGCTCCAGGCGAGCAATGCACCTACGGGGGCGGATTGTGGAAGATAGATGAAGGCAGAGGTGCCATCGTGCTCTACGGCAGAAGTTTCGACTTCGGTCCTCCCGATTTCGACTTTGTGAAACAGATAGACTGGACGGGCTTGGGCGGCACCCCTCGCCCGCTGCTCTATCTGCCTCATTGGCCCAGCGAAGAAGAGATTGTGCCCATCATCATAAACTGAGAAAATAGTATAATATTCTATAAATTTCTGTGTAAAACTTGCGGATAACAGAATAAAACACTAATTTTGCAAAGAGAAATCCTTCTCGGGGATAAAGCCCTACAAGAGAAGAGATTCCGTAAATAAGTAACAATTAAAAAGCAGTATAGTATGAAAAAGAAATTAGTTTTGACAGCAGCCGTTATCGCTGCATTGTCAGTTGTCTCCTGCAATGGCAAGAAGACAAATAGCCAGGGGGCTAACCAGGATAGCCTCAGTTATGCAGATAATGATTCGCTCAATTCCAACGATGTCATTCTCGATTCCATCGCCGGCACCTACGAGGGAACTCTCCCTGCTGCCGACTGTCCGGGCATCAAGACCGTATTGACGCTCAATGCCGACAGTACCTACCAGTACTCAGCCGACTATCTGGAGCGCAAGGATGGTCACGACGAAGCGAGCGGTATCTTCAAGGTATTGGCCAACAACGTGGTAGAAATCACCCGTCCATCCAGCGGTGAGACATCTTACTACAAGGTAAAGGACGCCAACAGCCTCATCATGACCGATTCGCTCGGCAATGAGCCGGAAGGCGCCATGGCCAAGCACTATGTGCTGACCAGGAAGAAGTAAGCTATTTACATCTGATGAAGAGAGCACCCATCTCATACGCTGAAGCATTTTTCCTGCTTCCGGAATATGAGATGGGTGCTTTGCTGTCAATAAGGACTAAATTATTGCAAAAAGCACTTAAACTTTGCTACTCTCTGCAATATTTTTATTAACTTTGCACCCAAAAGTTAGTATACAATATGAAAATAGGAATTATCGTTGCGATGGACAAGGAGTTCGCGCAACTCAAAACATTATTGACCGAATCGCAGGTTGAGAGAAAAAACTATAAGGACTTCGTTATCGGAAAGATAGGCGATAATGAGGTGGTGATGCAGCAATGCGGCATCGGAAAGGTGAACAGTACCATCGGAGCCGTGGAAATGATTGACAACTATCACCCAGACCTTGTTATCTCTTCAGGCGTGGCTGGAGGCGCTGATATCAACCTCAACGTAACCGAGGTGGTAGTGGCTACCAACTGCGTTTATCACGATGCCTACTGCGGAGAGGAATGCGAATTCGGCCAGATTCTGGGCATGCCGGCTTCCTTCAAGTCACCTAAGGAATATGTGGAGAAGGCGCTTGCCATCAACAGTCTGCCAGACAACAAGCACCCGAAAATCCATGCCGGTCAGATTGTGAGCGGCGAATGGTTTGTTGACAGCAAGGAGAAGATGCGCTCTATCCTGGAGCATTTCCCTCAGGCGATGGCGGTGGATATGGAGAGCTGCTCTATTGCTCAGACCTGCCACATCTACAAGACGCCTTTCATCTCCTTCCGCATCATCAGCGATGTACCGCTGAAGGATACCAAGGCACAGCAGTATTTCGACTTCTGGGCTAAGATGGCTGAAGGCTCATTCAATGTTACCAAGGCTTTCCTGGAGAGTCTGTAAACTGTAAATTATAAATTATAAACTATGAATAAGATTCCAAGTTTTACAATCAATCATAACAAGTTGCTCCGCGGCATCTATGTGAGCCGTAAGGACGAAGTTGGCGGCGAGGTGGTAACCACCTTCGATATCCGCATGAAAGTGCCTAATCAGGAGCCTTGCCTGCACAACGGTGCCATCCATACCATCGAGCACCTGGCTGCCACTTACCTGCGCAACGACGAGGAGTGGAAGGACCGCATCATCTACTGGGGACCTATGGGATGCCTCACGGGCAACTATCTCCTCATCAAGGGCGACCTGGAGAGCAAGGACATCGTGGAACTGATGAAGCGCACCTTCCAGTTTAT
>CAKVCL010000093.1 GCA_934725855.1 uncultured Cellulosilyticum sp.
CAGAGGAAGGCCTGCCTATATGCTTATCTTTCAGGCATCATGCTAATGGCGAGCCTGGCAGATATTCTGTCGTTTCTGTTTATGATGAAAAAGGAAAACTCGTCAAGGAAATGTCGTTTGAAGATTATAAAAAAGATGAGAAGTAATGACATATTCAATAGAAGAGAATCATCATTCGGGATTGGAGTTGTATTTCATGCCTCGTTTCTTTGTCTATAATCCTTGTCGCCGCCTGCAAGATGGCGAGGATGTTTTCTTCTCTGTTCCTTGGTGGTATCATCTTTATATCTTATAAGAAAGAGTATCCATGCAAGAAAGCCGCATATAAGCTGAGTGACATGTGCACATCAGTTGATATGTGACTGACGAACCTATATTCTCTGAAGACATATCCTAAATACTCCAACGATTTTTATTATATATCTAAAAGAGTAGTTTATAGTGTATTTCATATTGTTGCTTTATTTGAATTTTTGGCAAAGTTACGGAAAATATTGGTATATGCAAAAGAAAGCAGAATAATTTGTTTTCCTTTTCGGATAAAAACATTAACTTTGCAACTAAAAAAATGAAAAGTATGGAAAAGCTGAAGAATATCAGGGCGATAGCCTTCGATGCCGATGATACGCTCTGGGCATTACAAAACTATTTCGAGGACGTGGAGCATGAGTATTGCGAGCTGCTTGCAGAATATGGAAAGGAAAAGGATATTTCTGCTGCTCTCTTCGAGACGGAGAGTAAAAATATGGCTGATTTGGGGTATGGCTGCAAGGCTTTCACCATATCCCTGGTAGAGAATGCGGTGAAGGTGAGTCATGGTAAGGTGGAGGCGAATGTCATCGCCCAAATTGTGGACTTGGGTAAGAGTCTCCTGCATCTTGATGCCAAGCCTTTGGAAGGGGTAGAGAAAACCTTGGCTTGTTTCCGTGAGATGAAGAAATATAAGCTGGCAGTCTTCACCAAGGGGGAGTTGATGGATCAGGAGAATAAGTTGTGGCGTTCGGGTCTGCAGCGGTATTTTGATGTGGTGACTATCGTGAGCGACAAGACGCCCAAGGCTTATCATCGTCTCTGCAGGGAACTGGATGTAACTCCCGACGAGCTGGTGATGGTGGGCAACAGCTTCAAAAGCGATATTGCTCCGGCATTAAAAATCGGAGCTTCGGCTGTCCATATCCCTTTTCATACCACATGGGCGCATGAAAAGACAGAGGAATTTGAACATCCCAAGCTCCGTCGTATTTCAAGATTCGAGGAACTTCTCGATATCTTATAACTCGATATTTTATAAGGGTCTTAAAAACCCTTATAAAATACTCATATAATACTTTTATTCTTCTCCTTCTTTATCTTTCAGTGAATACCAAAGTCTCAACGAATGGACTGTGGAAGGTGCTGAAGAGTTGCAGAATCTCCTTGCGCTGCTCCTCTTCCTCATCCCAGAGGCTGATGAAATTAAAATTTCTCCCCAAAAAATTGCTGGTTTCGAAGAATCTTCGTACCTTTGCAGCACCAGTACCCGCCAAGTCTCTCAACGATGCTCAAATGTGCGGGTCGTTTTATTTTTTATACATTTCCCTTGCTGAGATTCTCGTATTTTCAAACGATTCTTATTTCTTTGTGAATATTGAAAATATGGAAGAAAATGGTAATATGCTAATAATCAAGGAATTATGGATTTGTTAGTTAATAGCGCTAAAATAGGAATTCTATAGTTGTACGACTATAACCCCTATAGTTGTACAACTATAACTCTACAGTTGTACGACTATAGCCTATATAGTCGTACGACTACAACTTTATAGTTGTACAACTATAGGGTATTCGCTTAATTAGAAACAAAAAATAGAGAATTCGGATGCTCAAAACTCCCTGTTTTCGTTGCTAGATTCCAAGTTTACCAGTATGCAAAATTTGGTTATAAATATTGACAGAAATACCCTTTTTGGCAGGGGAAGATTACTTCTGCTCTAAATGAAATAGGCTTCAATGGCGAATGAAGCCTATTTCAATCGCACATGAAGCCTGTTTCGATAGCACATGAAGCTTATTTCATTTTTACCTCCAATTATTTAGAATTCTG
>CAKVCL010000094.1 GCA_934725855.1 uncultured Cellulosilyticum sp.
GCTCTACATTCCACCAATAGAACTACAAAAAGAATTTGTTGAGTTTAAGAACCAAGTCGACAAATTGAAATTTGAAAGAGGCAGAGTTTTAAGAAATTAAGAATGATTTGGGCTCTTTTAGGTATCGAATAGCTAAAAGATATTTTTGTCAGTACTAAAGTAGGCAATAACAAAAATATAAGAAGAGTACTAATACAATAACTAAAAAAAGATTTACAAGGAGAAAAATAATGGATGCACACAAAGCGATTATTAATAATATCTTTAATAATTCAACATTATTAGAGGTACCATTTTTTCAGAGACCATATGTATGGAAAGAAGATTTATGGGAAAGGCTTATTGATGATATGGAGTATGTTGTTTCATCAAAGAAAACACATTTTCTTGGTTCAGTTATCTTAAAAGAAGGAAGGAAACCTAAAACAGGAGAATTATTTGCTGATTGTAAAACTGTTGTTGATGGGCAACAGAGATTAACTACATTTCTTATTTTTCTTAAAGCGTTGTGTCTAAAGACGATGCAAACAACGCTATTTGATTGCCAGTTTAGGATTATGGGAAAAGATATTGCATTAAAACATGGAAAAAATGATATTTTAGCCTTCAATAAGGTAGTTTCAATGGACAAAGCGGAAAAAATAGATAATTCGAGTGCAAATTCAAGAATAATAGAAGCTTATAACTACTTTATTGAAAACATTGATACTTCTAAACTTGACATTATGACAGTTATTACTAATACACAGTTTGTGCGTATTGATTTGGATGTAGATGAAAATGAACAGCAAATTTTTGACTCAATTAATTCTCTAGGTGTTAATCTTACAACATCTGAACTACTAAAAAACTATTTTTTTAATAGAGATACCATAGCAGAATATGAAGCTAAGTGGGTTTCTGTATTTGAAAAAGATGATGAGACAAAAGCATACTGGGATACAGAGATTGAAGTAGGGCGCAATAAACGTGCAATGATTGATATTTTTTTGACTCATATTTTCAGCTATTCATCCAGAATAAGAAATATAATATATCAAATGAGGATAAAGTAATGTATGCAAGGGTTGAACATTTAGCTCAATCATATCAACATTTTATTAATACATATTGTAATGGAGATAAAAATGTAGTGCTTGCATCATTAAAGGAATATGCAGATTGCTTTGCCGAAAATATTAATCCACACTGTTGTGAGGAAAGTGTTCCTGCTACATATGGAATAGAACGCTTAAATGTTGTTATTTTTGGATTGAAAAATTCCACTATGATTCCATATGTTCTTTATATTATGAAGAATGTGGCAAACCAAAATGAGATAAATAAAATTTGTGAACTTCTAGAATCATATACCATGAGGCGTATGATTGCTCGTGCAACAACCAAGAATTATAATAATTTGTATACGTCGCTTATTTTAAATCAAATATTAGATCCTATAGAATTGCAAAGAAAGTTATCGTCTGGAAAGGATAGCACAACTTATGTACCTACGGATGATGATATAAGAATAGGATTTAGTGAATCAAAAATTTATAATCTTCAAACTAAAGGAATCCTTTATTTATTGGAAAGTGGTATACGACCAATAGGTAGTTCAACGGCCCTTCTTGGATTTAATGGTTATAGTTTAGAACATATGATGCCAAAAAAATGGAGAAATAAATGGGATCCATGTGTAACTCAAGATTTGGAAAAGAAAAGAGATTCAAAGTTATTAACGCTCGGAAATCTTGCAATTATTACGCAATCACTAAATGCATCTATTAGGGATTCTGATTGGAAAACAAAAAAAGAAGGTAAAAAGAATAAACCAGGATTAAACATTTGTGCAGCTGGACTAATCACATTACATGATGCATTGAGTAAAGATGTTTGGAATGAGGATGAGATTAAAAAACGTGCAAATTGGTTAAGTGAAGAGGCAATAAAGTTTTGGAAAATAGTAAGCGTCAATTCAAGCACACCTATAAAAAATACGCCACCGCTAGTATACTATTACTAGTCTTGTGGCGTATTAA
>CAKVCL010000095.1 GCA_934725855.1 uncultured Cellulosilyticum sp.
GCAAAATATTTCGTACTTTTGCAGCTGAAATGAAGAATAAAGGATATTTATACGCATTATATGCACTATTTTTGCTCTCTGCCTGTGCCGACAAGAAACCGCAGCAGGAGCTTACGCCATGGGGAACTCCCGTAGGCGAAATGGAGTATGCGGATAACTCTGATGGGGCTGATGGCGATGAAAAGAAACCTGCTTCAACCAACAAAGGGCTTTCGCTCGAAGATATTCAGGCCAATGGTGAGCTCATCATGCTTACCGTTAACGGTCCTACTACCTATTATGATTACCACAGCCACGGAATGGGACTTCAATATCTGCTCTGCGAGAAGTTTGCCCAGCAGATTGGCGTGTCGTTACGTGTAGAAGAATGTAAGGATACGGCTGAAATGGTGCGCAAGTTGGAGAAGGGAGAAGGCGATGTGATTGCCGTGCCCCTTCCCCGAAAACAGACCAGAGGCAACCTGCTGTTCTGTGGAGTTACGCCCGACAGCACCCGAACTCAATGGGCTGTGCAGAACGGCAACAAGAGTCTTGCCGACACCTTGAACGGCTGGTTTAAGCCCAAGCTGATAGCTCAGGTCAAGCAGGAAGAATCGTGGCTGCTTTCTTCTGCCAGCGTGCGTCGCCACGTTTATTCACCATTCCTGAACCGTTCCAAGGGTGTTATTTCACGCTACGACCACCTCTTCCAGCGCTATAGTGGAACGGCTCGCATGGATTGGCGCCTGATGGCTGCCCAATGTTATCAGGAGAGTTGTTTCGACCCGAATGCGAAGTCATGGGCTGGAGCATGCGGACTGATGCAGATTATGCCAAGCACGGCTGCCCATCTGGGGTTGCCTATGAGTATGATTCATGAACCAGAGGCGAATGTGGCTGCGGCTGCCAGATATATGGCGGAACTGCAAGGCCATTTTGCAGATGTAGGCGACCCGTTCCAGCGCATGCTTTTTGCCCTGGCATCTTATAATGGTGGCTATTTCCACATCAGAGATGCAATGGCGCTGGCTTGCAAACATGGTCAGAATCCGCACAACTGGGGCGTGATTCGCGGTTATATTCTGCGCCTTTCGCAACCGGCTTATTACACAGACCCGGTGGTGAAATATGGTTACATGCGAGGCACGGAGACGGTAGATTATGTGGATAGAATCAGAGCCCGCTGGGGTGAATACAGCGGTGGTTCGGGCTTCCATGAGAGTCTTAGAGGCAGCGGTATGGGCAGCGGTTCCTTCCATGGAGCTCCTATGAAATCAAAGCGCCATTACCAGAATAAGTACCATATATAATAGATAGGTGTTCAAGTTTCGCAAGTTCAGGAGTTAAAGGAGTTAAAGAAGTTATCGCTCCCTACGGTCGCTGAGGAGTTAAGACAATAGTCTTTTTGGCTTAGTTTTTTAAGCAACAAGACATACGTCTTAACTCCTTAACTTCCTTAACTCCTTTAACTTCCTGATATGCGAAAGTTCTGTCTTTACATTTTTGTCATGTGGTAACCCAGCATTTTTAATTCTACAGCTATTCCCATGAGGAACATCTGGTGGAGGGCAGCAACGAAACCACGGAAGGCCTCCTCGCTTCCAGGCTGCAGATTCAGATGAATCAGCTTGCTGTAAGAACGCGAAGCACATTCTGCCACCACATTCGTCACAGCCTTATGCGCTTCCCCGTTCAGCAGCAGAACCTTTTCGCAGATGTAATCATCCATGTGGTCGAAATCTATTCTGTCACGAAGATATTCATAATGATTCTCTACCTTGCTGTAGAGTTCCCAATCCTCATCCCAATACTTGGCAAGCGCCATTCCTACATACATGATCCAACCCAATGAAACCGTAGGATATTTGGCAAACTCGCGAATCGCATCAGGCAGATAACTCTCGCCTACTTTCTGCCACAGCTCTTCCAAATCCGGAGCTTCCGGCAAATGAGCATCTACCTTATCAATACCCAGCAGATATTGATAAAGATCTTCCTTGAAGATCGCTTCAAAATTCTTTTTCTCTTCCATTTATCTTTT
>CAKVCL010000096.1 GCA_934725855.1 uncultured Cellulosilyticum sp.
AGCAGATTGGTAATGTGCTCGACCGTGAGAGTCAGATTCCTTTGAAGGGTGCCAGTTCGTGGCTTGGCATCTATGCACCTACCATCCGCTATCATGAGGGAACTTACTATTTGATAACTACCAACGTAGGCAACGGCGGCAACTTCATGGTTACAGCCAAAGACCCCCGTGGTCCTTGGAGCGAGCCTGTCTGGCTGAAGCAGCAAGGCATCGATCCTTCGCTTTATTTTGAAAACGGAAAATGCTACATGGTGAGCAATCCGGGCGATGCAATCTGGCTCTGTGAGATAAACCCAAAGACGGGCGAACAGCTTACGGAGAGCAAGAAACTGTGGCAGGGTGATGGTGGACGTTATCCGGAAGGTCCGCATATTTATAAAAAGGACGGCTATTACTATCTTCTTATCTCAGAAGGTGGAACAGAACTGGCGCATCGTCTTACCATCGCTCGAAGCTGGAATATTGAAGGACCATACGAGAGTAATCCCAATAATCCGATACTGACTAACTGCAGCAAACTGGGACAGTTGATGCAGATTCAGGGTACGGGTCATGGCGATTTTGTACAAGCTGGCGATGGCAGTTGGTGGATGATATTCCTTGCATACCGCAACTATGGCGGTTCTTATCATCACCTTGGTAGAGAAACCTATCTGGCTCCTGTGGAGTGGAAAGAGGGCGAATGGCCTGTAGTGAATGGTGGACTGCCTATCGATACTCTGGTGAAGGCTAACACCCTGCCGGGTGTTCCGCTGGAGAAGCATCTGGAAGCGGATGCCGAGGATGCACCGACGACCGGAGTTTTCGAATGGGTACAGTTGCAGAATCCTATTCCTGACAAATATCTGCGTAATGATACGATGGCCGTGGATGAGAAGTTCTTCGTGCGTCTTTATCCTCATGGAACTCTGACAGAGAATCAGCAGCCTACTTTTGTGGGGCGCAGACAGGAGAGTGCCAACTTTATCCTGGAGACGGATGTCGTAACGAAAGGTGATGCTGAGGCAGGTCTGTCTGTCTATCAGATTCATGATGGTCATCTCGACCTCTTCGTTTCAAAGAAACAGGTAGCTTTGCGCTGCAAACTGAAAAGCATCGACTATGTTGTGAAGAGCGTTCCCCGTTTGCGCAAAGACGCTGTGAAACTGCGTATCAGCAGCGATGGCGAGATGTACCGTTTTGCCTATTCTTTTGATGGAAAGAAATTCTATGACTTGGGCTCTATGAACTGTTCCCTGATGAGTACTGAGGTTGCCGGTGGATTTACAGGCGTGGTTCTCGGTATGTTTGCAGAAGGCAAGGAAAAGAGCGGATATGCCGACTTCGGCTATTTCCATTACAACGAAAAATAAGATGTACTTCTATGGCTCTTCATAGAAGAAAATTAGAAATAATATGTTAACAGAACAACAGACAGAAACAAATCAGACAAACGACAGGAAATATCTTGTCCCGTTCATTCTCATTACGTCGCTCTTCTTTTTGTGGGGCTTCGCTCGTGCCATTCTGGATGTGCTCAATAAGCACTTCCAGAATGCTCTGCACATCAGTATTACTCATTCTGCTCTTATTCAGGTTACAACCTATCTGGGTTATTTCCTGATGGCAATACCTGCTGGCTTCTTTATCAACCGTTATGGTTATCGCCGTGGCGTGGTCTTCGGTCTGCTCCTCTTTGGTGTGGGCGCCTTGCTCTTCATCCCTGGTGCTGCGGTGGGCAGTTTCTCGGCATTCCTGCTCTGCCTTTTCATTATCGGGTGCGGTTTGGTGTTCCTGGAAACAGCTGCCAATCCCTATGTTACCGAACTGGGTGCCAAGGAAACAGCTACCAGCCGACTGAACTTATCGCAGTCGTTTAACGGATTGGGCGGCATTTTTGCCACACTTTGCATCGGTCAGTTCCTCTTCAACCAGACCGAAGAGGGCGGCAATGTGGTGGTGCCTTATACCATTCT
>CAKVCL010000097.1 GCA_934725855.1 uncultured Cellulosilyticum sp.
ATCTCATATTCGTCACATTAGCGGTATTGAAATTAGTAACATCAAGCGAGATGAGACCTGAGCAGCCATAGAACATACCGCTCATACTCGTCACATTAGCGGTATTGAAATTAGTAACATCAAGCGAGATGAGACCTGAGCAGCCACAGAACATATTGCTCATATCCGTCACATTAGCGGTATTGAAATTAGTAACATCAAGCGAGATGAGACCTGAGCAGCCATAGAACATATTGCTCATATCCTTTACATTCGCTGTATTGAAATGTGTAACATCAAGCGAGATGAGACCTGAGCAGCTAGCGAACATATTGCGCATACTCGTCACATTAGCGGTATTGAAATTAGTAACATCAAGCGAGATGAGACCTGAGCAGCCATAGAACATATTGCTCATATCCTTTACATTCGCTGTATTGAAATGTGTAACATCAAGCGAGATGAGACCTGAGCAGCTAGCGAACATATCGCTCATATTCTTTACATTCGCTGTATTGAAATGAGTAACGTCGAGTTCTGCGAGCCGTGGGCAAGAACTAAACATATCAGCCATACTCGTCACATTCCCGGTATTGAAATGTGTAACATCAAGCGAGGTGAGTGAAGAGCAGAATCTGAACATATCGCTCATATTCGTCACATTCTCGGTATTAAGATTCTCTATGCCTTCTATTTGCTTCAGATTACTGAATAATTGGAACCACGCATAACAACTCGTAGGTCTTGCATTGGCAAACGAGGCTTCGAATACAACTTGGGAAATGTTTTTTTTGTTAGTTTCCCATGCTGGCTTCTCCTCGCCACTATTGAGTTCATACTCATTTTCGCCTAAAATCTTCTTGTATCCACAACGGAATGTCAGCGTGCCGTCAGCATATTTCACCCAAGGGCGGTTAGCATAAGCCTTGTCACGGAAGTATCCGCCATCTATCTTGGCATAGGTCTTATCGCTTACTTTAACTGATTTCCAATCTATGTCACCGGAGAGAGAGCTACACCCCAAAAACATGTTTTTACTTTTTGTCACAGCAGCAGTTTTGAATTTGTCTGACGCATAGATAGTCTTCAAGTTGGAACAGCCACTGAACATTAATTCCATATTCTCTACTTTCGCAGTATTGAAGTTAGAGAGGTCGAGCGAGGTGAGACCGCAGGCATTGAACATTCTGTACATATTCGTCACCTTCGCTGTATTGAAATGAGTGACATCGAGCGAGGTGAGCTTTTGGCAATTATTAAACAGTAAACTCATATCCGTCACATTCGCTGTATTCAAATATTCCAGACCTGTAATTGTTTCCAACTCAGAGAGGGCTGCAAAGAAACCGCTTAAAGTTGTTGGAGTGAATGTTTTGAAACTCTCATTGATAACAATGTGCTTGATATCCCGTAGATAAGAAGAACCGAACATTTCTAACACCGACTTACCATCTTCCACCCATTCACTTTCACTATCGCTTGGAAGGCTTTCACCCTCATATTTCTCGAAAGTCAAGGTTTCGGTGTCGGAATCAAACGTTGCTATGTACTTAGAATTGGAAGCTGCCTTCTGCGCCACCATGCCGGCAGGCAGAAGCAACAACATGAGCAACATCAATGGGAACAGGGCAAATCTACAGAACTTTGCCCCCCCATAGTTCATACGGCCGACGTGCGACCCATTGGATTGATTTGAAAAATGTTTCATAATTTAATATTATATTTGTTATTATATTTTATCAAGAAATCACTGAATACTGATTGCCATCAGACTGACTACCAGACCCACGAACGTGATAAACACTACGCCGAGGATGAGGCAGATATAGAAACGCCCTCTCCTGATGAAATCACCCAGGCTGA
>CAKVCL010000098.1 GCA_934725855.1 uncultured Cellulosilyticum sp.
TCTCCTAGTATAATAATGGTGTAGTCAATCAAGACTACTTGGTTAATAAGTTTCTATAAATCAGATAACAGAAGAAGGAATTCTACCTTCATCAGATGTTATCCGTAATAACTATCATGTCTGACGGTTCCTGATAGACACCAGATGAAACATAAGGTATTATCTCTAAGGATAGGACAAAGAATGTATTTCTCCTTGGGAAGTCACTTCTGTGACTGATACCTGCAAAAAAGTCAATTCGTCCATTCGACAGGGATTTATGTTTTAGCTGGTTGGGAGCCGGTAGGCAATACCCGAATAACACGCTAGGTTATGTACCTGCCAAATTGGAAATGGATTCCTATCAGAAAGGGGCTTTTGCTCATGTCAAACAGAGTTATTTTTAATTTCGATGAATTATTCATCTCTGTTGGTATTGATGTCGGTTCCGATTTTTCCTGGATGTCGATTGTTCTTCCTAACCAACAGTTCGTAGGAAAACCCTATAAAATCCTACACAATAGCATGAATTCCCTTGCTACTGCTGTTTCTAAAATAAAAGAAGCAGAAGAGTTGTATTCTTTGGAAAGTCGCATTTTCCTTGAATCCACGGGAATTTATCATTACCCACTCTTCTGCTATCTTCGTGATAAGGGTTTTAACTGCTCGGTTATTAATCCTATCATCACTAAGAATAGCACAAATATCAATATACGAAAAGTGCATAATGACCGTTTTGATTCTAAAAAAGCTGCTTTAGTTGGTTTAAAACCTGATTTAAAGGTATCTCTTATGCCATCTGACCTTGCTTTGAACTGCCGAAACCTATGCCGTGAATACTACGATTTAATGGACAATCGCTGTGCTTATGTGAACAAACTTATCGGCGAACTGCGTATGGGGTTTCCCCAGTATCTTGGCATTTTTTCCAAAGTTACGATTGATACATCTCTTACCCTACTGGAATCTTACACATCTCCTTCTGCCTTTCTTCATGCGGACAAACAGGAGATTATTGATCTCATTACATCAACAGCTCGTTTTGGACTTACATATGCTCAGAACAAGTATAATTCCATTATTCAGGCTGCTAATGATGCTAATGAGTTTGGTTACATCCTTGACAGTAACGTCAAGAGGATCCGTTTATATATCAGCTTCATCCGTAAATATGATGAGGCTATCAACGGCATTCTTGAATCTATGCATGAGCTTGTTACCGCTAACGAGGATACCGTTTTTGTGAAACAGATTCATCTAATTGAAACATTTAAAGGGGCAGGTTTTTTATCCGCTGTATCCCTTATGGGAGAAATTGGTGATTTCTCTGCTTTTTCAAAACCAAAACAGCTTTTTGCTTACTTTGGTCTTGATCCTGCTGTAAAACAGTCCGGTAAATTTGAAGGTTCAAAAATCCGGATGTCTAAAAGAGGTTCTTCCATTGCTAGACGGGTTATTCACACTTTGACCTTACAAAGTATCAGCTCTTCCCGTACCGGTGAATTAAAAAATCCGGTACTTCGTGATTACTATCTCAAAAAGTGTGAATCAAAACCAAAACTTGTTGCAATGGGGGCTGTTTCTCACAAGGTATGCAACATGATATTTGCAATACTTCGTGAGAACAAGCCTTTTGAAATCATTACTCCACTGGAACATATGAAACAATACAACGCTACTAAATGCGACGTAGTTGCGTAAAATAGTACTACCTACTGAATCAATATCTTTTTTGATGATATTTTCACCAAGGGGCAAGTTTGCCCTTTTCTTAGAAAAAATATTTTTTCATTTATCTATTGACATTTATTAGCTGGACT
>CAKVCL010000099.1 GCA_934725855.1 uncultured Cellulosilyticum sp.
CACATCAGATCCGACATAGCCAAAAGCCCGAGAACCGCACCGCCGACAATCGAGCCGACGATCGCAACTAAAAGCAGGACCACAAAGGTGTCCGAGATGGTTTCTAGTAGCTTGATGAACATTTTAGTTACCTAAAGTATTTTTTAATCTTCTGGTTTATTTAACTGTTTCTAATTTTAGTTAACTAAAATAAAAAGACAAGGAGAATTTTTTAGTTAATTAAACTAAATGGGATATTTTGTGATCTAGATCATGTTTTATGAGGAATAGACAAAGAAAAAGCCACTGCAAGAGTGGCCTTAGTTTGGTGGGGAATTTGAGGGGTTAATTCATCCGCACCCTGATCCGCTAATTAAAGAGTTTTTTCAGCAGCATGTTTGGGTGATTGATAATGGTAATTAAACCGAAACGGCGCCTGGTGCAGTTGAAGTTAGCTAGTCAGCAAGGCCTAAAATCGTTCCTCGTTTCATTTTGTTCGACGAATCGAATTCCATTCTTACAGTCAGTTTAACTGAAGCATCGTTTAACATCGAGTCGACAAGCTTTTCGATTTCATCAGAATCAAGATATGCTACGTCTGAGTTTTCCTCAAACAGTTCTGATTCTAAAGGCTTTTTATTTGCCATGAGTTTTATTTTATGTTTTGACACAATTGCCGAAAAACGAAGATGTTCCGGATCAATTATGTCCAACGATCGGAGTGAGAATTCTGCATTAATTGTTTTTAAGGTTGAGGCTTCTTCTTTAGATTGCGTTTGAAAAGCACGTATTTCATCTTTGGTGATCTTTTTACCGTTAAATGATAATGATTCGATTTTATCAAGCGGGGCATTAGCCTTAAACGAATCTTGAATTTCTTGATCTGCCTGTTGAGCAGCTTGCAGACCTGCTTTTGCTTTGTTATCAGACAACAGCTCGGCGATTAAATAGTCTCTTTGTTTTTCTGTCTTAAATTTTTCTAATTCAATGTGTTGTGAATAAATCCATTCCCCTATAAATCCTGAGAAAATTAAGGCAATCGTAAGGCAGATGACTGAAATTTTAAAATCGCTCATACCACTAGCCTCTCTCAAGCATTCCTTTAGTGAATTTAAGCATTCTTTGATTTTTACAAGAGTGCATCCCTTCTGGAATTCAAATACAAGTTGATCTTTATATTTGCCCGATAACCTTTGAGGTAGTTTTCCTGTCTCAAAAGCCATACATATTTTATTGAAGGCTTGTTGAGTATCAATCAACGATTGAGCAAAACCTGATGTAATGCTCGATGCGTAACCTTTTCCCTCTATTTGTATAACATAGTCGCTATTTTCTAATAGCTCAATATCAAATTTATTTACAAGCTCACAAAGTTCATCAAGTGAATTAACACTATGACCTTTCAGACTGTTAACAAATTCTTGAAGCGATAAATCTTTACACATTACGATTGTTTCTTTTTTGAGAATTAGAAAAAACCTCCAAGGATTTATCAAACATCATTTGAATAAAACTTGCAATATTTATTCAAAAGAGTATAATAAATCGCGTGGAGGTACTCCAATGCGTAAACAACAAC